>NZ_JAKSYJ010000240.1 GCF_022829365.1 Methylobacterium sp. J-077
ATGGTCGGCATCGTCCAGCCCCCCGCGTGGGGCCATCCTGGCATCGTGCTGAGCGTCTGCAATGAGTCGGGACCGGGTGCAACGACGGTGTCCGCTTCCGCCAACTATCGCCCAAAAGCGGACCGTCGCGAAACCACCCATCTGAGACGCTCGGGCGAGTGGTTCGCGGCGGCAGTTGCTGGCCGAAAGCGGAATGGCTGGTTCGGATAGGGCCCTACGTGACCTGACCGGTATTTTGGACCGAGCCGATTGAGAGGCTACTGCATGGTGGCGGTCATGGGTAGCCGGAAGGCCAGATCCGGGTAGCTGACGGGCGCTGGCGGCCGATAGCCCAGCGACGAATGCGGTCGGACGCGG
>NZ_JAKSYJ010000247.1 GCF_022829365.1 Methylobacterium sp. J-077
GGTCCGCGAATCGATCTTGCTGGTGACCTGGAAGCTGATGCGGGTCGGGAAGTTCGCCTTGATCGTCCCGGTGATCACGTCCACCGACGGGCGCTGCGTCGCCATGATCAGGTGGATGCCGGCCGCGCGGGCCATCTGGGCGAGCCGCTGGATCGCGCCCTCGATGTCCTTGCCGGCCACCATCATCAGGTCGGCCATCTCGTCGACCACGATCACGATGTAGGGCAGCGCCGACAGGTCCATCGCCTCCTGCTCGAACACCGCCTCGCCGGTCTCGCGGTTGAACCCGGTCTGGATCGTGCGGGTGATGACCTCGCCGCGCTCGCGGGCCTCCTTCATCCGGCCGTTGTAGCCGTCGATGTTCCGGACGGCGATCTTGGCCATCTTCTTGTAGCGCTCCTCCATCTCGCGCACCGCCCATTTGAGGGCGATCACCGCCTTCTTGGGATCGGTCACGACGGGGGAGAGCAGGTGCGGGATGCCGTCATAGACCGACAGCTCCAGCATCTTCGGATCGACCATGATCAGCCGGCACTCCTCCGGCTTCAGCCGGTAGAGCAGCGACAGGATCATCGTGTTGATGGCGACCGACTTGCCGGAGCCGGTGGTGCCGGCGACCAGCAGGTGCGGCATCCGGGCGAGGTCGGCGATGATCGGCTCGCCGCCGATGTTTTTTCCCAAGCACAGGGCCAGCTTGTGCTTGCTCTCGTAGAAATCCGGCACGGAGAGCAGCTCGCGGAGATAGACCGTCTCGCGGCTGTCGTTCGGCAATTCGATGCCGATGACGTTGCGGCCGGGGACCACGGCGACGCGGGCCGAGACCGCCGACATGGACCGGGCGATGTCGTCCGACAGGCCGATGACGCGGCTGGACTTGGTGCCGGGCGCCGGCTCGAGTTCGTAGAGCGTCACGACCGGGCCCGGACGCACCGCCAGGATGTCGCCGCGCACGCCGAAATCCTGCACCGTCTGCTGGAGGTTGAGGGCGTTCTGCTCCAGCACGTCGGCGTCGACTTCCTCGGTTCCGTTCTCGTCCGGCAGGGCGAGCAGGCCGAGGGCGGGCAATTCGTAATCGGCGTTCTCGACGCTGGCGATCTCCAGGTGCCGGCCAGCCGGGATCAGGTGCGCCCGGGGGGCGACCATCGGCAGGGCGGGGGCGGCGGCCGCCGCGATCGGCAGGGTGGCGACCTCGACCGGCTCCGGCGCGGCTTCGGCGTAGACGGGCTCGGCCTGAACCGGCTCGGGCTCGACCGCGACGGGCTCGGGCTGCGGCGCCATCTTGCCGCGCAGCAGGACCGTGCGCGGGGTCATCGGGATCACCACCCGGTCGGCCTCCGAGGCGATCCGGACCGGATCGGCGGCCACCGGGTCCAGGATGGGCTGGGGCTCCGGCGCGGCCGGGCTCACCGGTGCGGACACGACCGGCTGGCCGGCCGCGCGGATCGCCGCCCGGGCCGCCATGGCGCAGAGCGCGGGGGCGCGGCGGGGCGCCTCGACGGCGGGCGTCGCTGGGGCCACGGCCTCGGTCGCGGCGCTGCCGGGGCCGAAGACCAGCGCCAGGGCGGGCTTGGCCGGCAGGAACGCGTCGCGGATCGTGGCGGATTCTACGGCGTGCAGGTCGGCTTGCTGGCCGTTATCCTGCCCGTCGGCGGGACGCGGCGGCTGGTCGAACCGCACGAGCCGATCGAGGACGTAGACCGGGCGCGGCGGCTGCGCGGTCGCACCGTCGTGCATCGGCTGGGCGCCATGCTCGACCGCCGGGAGGTCGGAGACGGATTCGGCCGCCGCGATCACCGGCGCGGCGGCGAGCGCCGCCTCGAGACCGGCATGGGCGGGCGGGGTCGCCAGCGCGGCCCAGGCCTCCACGGATGACCCGTCGCCCACGTTCCAGTCGCTGCCGTCGAACCAGGGCTGGACCTCGGACCAATCGGGCAGGTCGGACCAGTCGCGGGCGGGCGCCTCGGCCGGAACATCGGCCGACGCCTCAGCCATGACCGGCACCGGGACCGGAACCGCGGCGATCGCCGCCGTGGAGGCGGACAGCTCGACGCTCGGCCGCATCGGGCGGCGGTCCGGCGTGCGGAAGTAGCGGACGCCGGGGGGCGCCACGAAGGGCTGGCGCCACAGCGGCACCACGTCCCCGTCCTCGACGGACTCCGTCAGCGCCGTCTCGGGCATGGCGGCCACGGGCGCGATCCGCGCCTGCTCGGCCTGCTCGCGCTCGGCCCGCTCGCGGGCCTCCTGCTGGCGAGCCTCCAGCTCGCGGGCGGCCCGTTCGGTCTCGACGGCGAGGGCCGCCGCCTGGGCCTCGGCGCGGGCGCGCTCCAGGGCGACGCGCTCGGCCTCCAGGGCGCGCTGGCGGCGCTCCTGCAGGACCGAATCGGGGGTGCGGGTCCAGCGCGCCGCCGGGGCGGCGGCGGCCTGGACCGGGGACGCGGGCATCGCATCCTCCGGGGCGATCGAGGCCGGCCGGCGCGGCTGGCGGACCAGCATGCCCGGGGTCGAGGCGCTGCGGTCGATCCGGCTCTCGAAGCGCGGCTCGTCGCGGGCGTCGAGGCTCGCCCGGTCGTCGAACACCTGGGCCGGCCAGGCATGCTCCAGGGGCGCCGGGGCGCCGGCCCGCGGGCCGCGCTCGAACCCGTCCCGTCCGACCAGGGCGGCCGGCGCGGTCAGCCAGCTCGGCTCCGCCCGGCGGCCGGGGATTGCGTAGCCCGGACGGGCGGGCAGCCCGGCCGGGACGCCGGACAGGCGCCGGGTCAGGCTCGCCCGCAAGGCCATCAGCCGGTGCGCCAGGGCGCCGAGCGACAGGCCCGAACGGTCGCCGCCGCGGACGGGGCGGGCAGGGTCACGATGAGAGTACGGAGGCCGTCCCGATGCGCGCATGGGTTCTCGAACGATACTCGAAACAGGGATCCGCCGGTGGCCGGCGGGCTGCCCCGAGTTAGGCCGTTTGTCGTTAATAGAGGCTTTTCAGGGGGCCTCGGGCCGGAAACCAGGATGGGATTTTGGGCCTGTTCCCGGGGTACGTGGGGGCCAATCCAAAACCGTCATTGCGGGCAGAGCGAGGCAAACCAGGGCAGCGCGCGTTTCCCGCAGGTGGCGGATCCCTGGGTTGCTTCGCTGCGCTCGCAATGACGGTGGAAGCGTATGCGTCGCCAGCGCGGTGCGGCGCACCATATGATACCGGCAGCCACCCCTCACCCGGACAGGCGCCCGTGACCCAGCCGATTTCCGAGCCCTCTGCCGATCCGGCGCGCTTCCGGTCCCTGTACCGCCACGGATTCGCCCGGGTGGCGGCCTGCACCGGGCGCAGCCATCCGGGGGATCCCGACCGCAACGCCGATTCGGTGCTCGCCCTCGCCCGGACCTGCCACGAGGCCGGAGCGGCCCTCGCGGTCTTCACCGAACTCGGGCTCTCGGCCTACGCGATCGAGGACCTGCTGCTCCAGCAGACCCTGCTCGACGCGGTCGAGGCCGCCGCCGCCCGGGTGGTCGCCGACTCGGCGTCCTTGCGACCACTGCTGCTGGTCGGCGCGCCCCTGCGCTGGCGCCACCGGATCTACAATTGCGCGCTGGCCATCCAGGGCGGCCGGCTGCTCGGCGTGGTCCCGAAAACCTTCCTGCCGAATTACCGTGAATTCTACGAGAAGCGCCACTTCGCCTCCGGGGCCGGGATCGTGGGCGAGACCATCCGGGTCGCGGGCCACGCGGCGCCGTTCGGCACCGACCTGCTGTTTCCCGCCGAGGACCTGCCCGGCCTCGTGGTCGGGGTCGAGATCTGCGAGGATCTGTGGGTGCCGGAATCCCCCGGCATGCGGGCGGCGCTCGTCGGCGCCACGGTGCTGGCCAACCTCTCGGGCAGCCCGATCACGGTGGGCCGGGCCGAATCGCGGGCGCTGCTCTCCCGGGCGGCCTCGATGCGGGGGGCCTGCGCCTATGTCTACGCCGCCGCCGGCCAGGGCGAATCGACCACCGACCTGTCCTGGGACGGGCAGACCAGCATCGACGAGCTGGGCGTGCGGCTCGCCGAGGGCCAGCGCTTCCCGACAGGCCCGGTGGCGACGCTCGCTGATATCGACCTCGACCGGATCGCCCAGGACCGGCTCCAGGCCGGCAGCTTCGACGACAACGTGCCGGGCGCGCCCCTCCCCTACCGGCGGATCGGCTTCCGGCTCGACCCGCCGGCGGGCGATCTCGGGCTGATGCGGCGGATCGAGCGCTTCCCGTTCGTGCCGGCCGACCCGTCCCGGCTCGCGCAGGATTGCTACGAGGCCTACAACATCCAGGTGGCCGGCCTCGCCCAGCGGCTGGAGGCCACCGGCACCCGCAAGGCGGTGATCGGCGTCTCCGGCGGGCTCGATTCGACCCACGCGCTGATCGTGATCGCGAAGGCGTTCGACCGCCTGGGCTACCCGCGCTCGGACATCCTGGCCTACACGCTGCCGGGCTTCGCCACCTCGGACGCCACCAAGGCCAACGCCCACGCGCTGATGCAGGCGCTCGGCTGTACCGCCGCCGAGATCGACATCCGCCCGGCGGCCCGGCAGATGCTCGCCGATATGGGCCACCCCTTCGCGAAGGGCGAGCCGGTCTACGACGTGACCTTCGAGAACGTGCAGGCGGGCCTGCGCACCGACTACCTGTTCCGCCTCGCCAACCAGGCGGGCGGGCTGGTGATCGGCACCGGCGACCTCTCGGAGCTGGCGCTCGGCTGGTGCACCTACGGCGTCGGCGACCAGATGAGCCACTACGCGGTCAATACCGGCGTGCCCAAGACCCTGATCCAGCACCTGATCCGCTGGGTGATCGGCCACCGCGAGGTCGGTCCGGAGGCGAACCGCACCCTCCAGGCGATCCTCGACACCGAGATCTCCCCCGAGCTGGTGCCGGTGGACCCGGACGACAGCCCGCAGAGCACCGAGGCCGTGATCGGCCCCTACGCGCTCCAGGACTTCAACCTGTTCTACACGCTGCGCTACGGGTTCCGGCCGTCGAAGATCGCCTTCCTGGCGCTGCATGCCTGGGGCGACGTCGCGCGCGGCCACTGGCCGCCGGACTTCCCCGAGGCCAAGCGCGTCGCCTACGACCTGCCGGAGATCCGGCGCTGGCTGACGGTGTTCCTCAACCGGTTCTTCGGGTTCAGCCAGTTCAAGCGCTCGGCCCTGCCCAACGGCCCGAAAGTCTCGGCCGGGGGCGCGCTGTCGCCCCGGGGCGACTGGCGGGCGCCGTCCGACGGCTCGGCGCGGATCTGGATCGCGGAGCTGACCCGAAACGTCCCTGAAACGTGACCGTCACAAACTCGACCGATTGTGCCATTATAAGCACGGTCAAGTCGAATCTCTTCGATGCCTGATCTGGTATTGGAAGCATTCGACAGGCGGGGCGGCCAAGCGGAGGGACTCCGATGCGAAGCTACAACCTGTTCCAGCTCAAGAGCGTCGAGGGCCTCTGCTGCGCGGTGCCGGAGGCCAGCACCGTGCCGCCGTTCATCGGCGCCGGCCGCTGGACCTTCGGCGGCAAGCTCGACGGCGCCAGCCGGCAGCCCCTGGATTTCGACGACCGGGCCGCCGACACCGCCGTGCGCTTCAACGGCTTCTACCTGTTCCAGACGATGGACCGGCGCTTTATCGGCTGAAGAGGCCCGAGTCCGGTATCGCCGCGAGGATTCCTTAAGAGCTGCCGGGCAGACTGGTCCGCATGACGGATCAACGCAGAGAGACGCGCCAGAGGGTGTTCCTCAAAGGGCGCATCGTCTTCAACAACGGCTCGTCGAGCTTCGACTGCCTGGTCCGCGACCTGTCGAGCTTGGGCGCCCGGCTGATCCTGAGCGACGCCACCACCCTGCCGCAGGTGTTCGACCTCTACATCCCGCAGAAGGACCGGACCTACCGGGCCAGCCTGTGCTGGCGCCGGGAGGACGGAATCGGCGTCGTGTTCGAGGAGCCGGCCCGGGCAGCCCCGGCCGCGGTCGATCCCGAGACCGCCCTGCGGCAGCGGATCGCCGAGCTCGAGGCCGAGAACGCCGCCCTGCGCCGGCTCATCGCCAGCGCGGCCTGAGGGACGGGGTTCCCAAAGGGCAAGCCCTTTGGCGGGGCTCCCCCCTGCACCCGCAAAAGGTCACGGACCTTCTGAAACCGGGACTCTCAGAGCCCGGCCTCGAGCGCCGCCCGGATCCGCGCCGCGTGCTCGGCCAGCACCGCGTTGTCGGCCATCCCGCCCTCGTGGCGCTTGAGCGGCACGCCCTCGAACCGGGGGATGATGTGGACGTGCAGGTGGAACACGGTCTGCCCGCCCGCCGGCTCGTTGAACTGGAAGATCGTCAGCCCCTCGGCCCGGAACGCCGCCTTCACGGCGCGCGCGACTTTCTGGACGCTCGCGATCAGGGCCGCCAGGGCGGCCGGGTCGGCATCGAGCAGGCCCCGGGACGGCGCCTTCGGGATCACCAGGGTGTGGCCCTCGCCCTGGGGCATCACGTCCATGAAGGCGAGCGTGTCCGCATCCTCGTAGACGCGATGGCACGGGATCTCGCCCCGCAGGATCTTGGCGAAGATGTTGTCGGGGTCGTATTGCGCCTCGGCCATGAATCCTCCGGGTTTTCCTGACGCGTCTCAGCTTGCACGGGGCACGCCCGCGCGTCCACACGGGAACCCGGGCCGCACAGCGACGCTTGGGTCGCGGCGAGCAGGGAGGCCGGGATGGCGCACGAGAGCACGGGGGCGATCTACGCGGCGGCGGGGGCCAACCTCGCCATCGCGGCGGCGAAGTTCGTCGGCGGGGCGCTGACCGGCTCGACCGCGATGCTCGCCGAGGGCGTGCACTCGGTGGTCGACACGGCCAACCAGGTGCTGCTGCTGGTCGGCATGAAGCGGGCGGAGAAGCCGGCCGATACCCGGCACCCGTTCGGCTACGGGCGCGAGATCTACTTCTACGCGTTCGTGGTCGCGCTGATGATCTTCCTGGGCGGCGGTGTCTTCGCCATCTACGAGGGCGTCGAGCGGGTCCGCCATCCCTCGCCGGACGCGGACGCCCATCTCTTCGGCTACACGCTGCCGGGGATCTGGGTGAACGTCGCGATCCTGGGCTTCGCCATCGCGGCCGAGGGCACATCCTGGTTCGTGGCGATGCGCCAGTTCTGGGCCGAGAAGGGCCAGCACTCGGCGGTGCGGGCGATCCGGCGCAGCAAGGATCCGACCCTGTTCACGATCCTGGCCGAGGACACCGCCGCGCTGATCGGCCTGCTGATCGCGCTGGCGGGCGTCGTCCTGGCCCATTGGCTGGAGATGCCCGGCCTCGACGGCTGGGCCTCGGTGGGGATCGGCCTCGTACTGGTCGGCATGGCGGTGTTCCTGATGATCGAGACCCACGGCCTGCTGATCGGCGAGGCCGCCGACCCCGCCGTGGTGGCGGCGATCTCCGATCTGGTGCGCGCCGAGCCCGGCGTGCTCCACCTCAACGAGGTCCTGACCCAGCATCTCGGGCCCAGCGACATCCTGGTGAATGTCAGCATCGACATGGCCGACGACCTCAGCGCCGGCGAGGTCGAGAGCCTGGTGACCCGCCTCGACCGGGCGCTGAAGCAGCGCAACCCGGAGGTGACCCGGGTGTTCATCGAGATCCAGCCCCAGGCCGACCACGCGGTGCGGGCGGCGGCGTGAGGGTCGGTTCGATCGCTCGGTCGACCGACCCGCATCGTCGTTGCGAGCGCAGCGAAGGGGCCTGATCATCGAACCCGTCCGCTGAAGGGGGTTTAGCGACAGGCGGCTTCCGGGCGCGACGGTGCCTGAAGCGGATACTGAGGTCTGGAGCGCGTTATCGACCGGGAGCGACGTTTTTCTCTCGGGAAGCATGACATCTTCCGTTTCCAAAGGGCCTGCAGCCCTTTGGCCGGGTTCGGGGGCGGAGCCCCCGAGGTTTGCCGGGTTCCACCCTGCACCCGCAAAAGGGCGCCGACCTTTTGAACCCGGATTTTTCGAGCCATGATCGTTTTCGACGAAGTATTCATTCGCCAGCCATTCAATAATACACTGAAAATATAAATAGCCTTAAGATCACGTGCCCATGCTCTATGGAGACGCCGATGACATCGGCCGGCGTTAGGGAAGGATGCGCGCCATCAAGTCGGTCAAGAGCCGAAGCTCGCTGTCGTCGAGCGCCAGGCTCCGACGCAGATTCCCCGCCGTGTCCCGCACGAGCCGGTCCGTCACCGCGTGGCCGGCAGGCGTGAGGGCGACCAGGACTTGGCGCCCGTCGGCGGGATCGGGCGTGGCCGTGATGTGACCCTCCTTCTGCAGGCCCTCGACCAGCATCGACACGTTCGCGCGGGAGACCTTCAGCGCCTCGACGATCTCGCGCTGCGGGACCGGCCGACCCCGCGACCAGAGCACCGCCAGGACCTGCCAGCGCCCCGGCGTGAGCGCGTCGTCGCCCAGCCAACGTGACATGACGTTGTCGACCGCCTGCATGCCCGAGCGCATGGCAAACAGCGCCTCCAGGGCGAGGACGTCGCCGGGCGGGAGAACCTCCTCGTAGCGGCGGCGGACGAAGTCCGGCGGCACAAGCGGGGGCGCGAGTTTCTTCGGCATCATCCTTGACATTGTTAATTGCTTAACAAAAATATCCGTCGGCGATCGGGCCGGCCAGCCCGGTCCACAGGCTTCCAGAACACCGGGATGGAGCGCCATGGAAGTGCCGATGCTCCAGGGCATACATCACCTCAAGTTCCCGGTCGTCGACCTCGGCCGGAGCCTCGCTTTCTACGAACGCATCCTCGGCGCCCGGCGCGTCGGGGCCTGGGATCATGTCCGGGCGGACGGTTCGGTCTACGCCGTCATCCTGAAGGTGCCCGGCCTCGGGGCGCACCTGGAACTGCGCCTGAACCCCGTCCAGGCCGAACGCCAAGCCGGCTTCGATCCGGTCACCCTCGCGGTCCGGGACCGCGCCGAGCTGGAAGGCTGGATCGCGCATCTGGCGGCCGCGGGCATCGACCATTCGCCCATCCTCGTCTCCATCCAGGCCTGGCTCGTCGTGTTCGCCGACCCGGACGGGCGGCGGCTGCGCCTTTACACGCGGGAATCGCACGGCCCCGAGCTTCCGCCAGACGCGACCTCCCCCTGGATCGCCGGAGACTGAACGCGAGGAGAAGCCATGTCCGATCCCGTCCTCATCGTGGGGGCCGGCCCGACCGGCCTCACCGCCGCGTTGGAGCTATCGCGCCTGGGCGTGCCGGTCCGCCTCATCGACAAGCGCGCGGCGCCGGCGACCAGCTCGCGTGCCATCGGCGTTCAGGCCCGCACCCTCGAACTGCTCGACCAGCGCGGATTGGCGGACGCGTTGGTCCGCCTCGGCAATGCCGGCCGTTTCGGCAGCGTCTACGGCGGCGGCAAGCGCGTCTTCCACCTCGATTTCTCCCATGTCGAGAGCCGCTATCCCTACATCCTGTTCGTCTCGCAGGCCGAGACCGAACGCGTCCTGCGCGATGCCTGCGCCCGCCACGGCGTCTCGCCCGGATGGGATACGGAACTCATCGGCATCCAGCAGGATGCACACGCGGCCTCGCCGGCCTCCGCGGTGCTCAAACGCGCGGACGGCAGCCTGGAGCGGGTGACGGCCCCCTGGATCATCGGGGCGGAAGGGGCGCACAGCCTCGTGCGAACCACGCTCGACCTTCCGTTCGAGGGACACACCCGCGAAGAGCGTTACGCCCTCGGGGATCTCCTCATCGACGGCGACTTGCCTGATACCGACTTCCACATCTTCTCGTCCGAGCACGGCTTCATGGGGCTGTTCCCGATGGGCGGCGAGCATTTTCGTCTCATCGCCTCGAACCCTCTGAGCGAGCCGTCGAAGGACACGGAGCCGTCGCTCGACGAGCTCCAGGCGATCTACGACCAGCGCTCGCATATCCCGGCGCGGTTCCATGACCTGACCTGGAGTTCGTGGTTCAGCATCAACAGCCGCATGGTGCCACGGCTGAAGATCGGCCGGCTCTTCCTCGGCGGGGACGCCGCGCACATCCATTCGCCGGCTGGCGCGCAGGGCATGAACACCGGCATTCAGGACATGATCAACCTGTCCTGGAAGCTGGCGATGGTCATTCGGGATGGGGCGCCGCCCGCGCTGCTCGACACCTATGAGCTGGACCGGCTGCCGGTGATGCGCAACGTCCTGTCGCGGACCGACAGCCTGACCACGACCATCGGCACCGAGAACCCGGTCGTGCGGACCCTGTTCAACCACCTCGGCCCCTGGATCGTGGGCACCGACGTCGTCCAGGCGAACGCGACGGCGAGCATGAGTCAGGTGGCGCTCGGCTATCGGGACAGTCCCCTTTCCGAGAACCACGGCCATTCCGGCTCGCTGCGGGCCGGTGACCGAATGCCCGACATGCCCGTCCGGCTGCGGTCGGACGGTGGCTGGGTGGAGACGCACCTACATCGGACGTTCGACCCGTCGCATCTGACGCTGGTCGTCGCCGGGCCGGAACGGGCGTCGTGCCCGTCCGAGCTGAGAGCGTCAACGCCGAACGGCCGTCTCGTCGAGATCGCGCCGTCGGGCTCGCCGGACGAACAGGCGTTCACGGCGGTGTTCGGCCGGTCCGGAAGCGCGGTCCTGGTTCGGCCGGACGGCTATGCCGGCGTGGTCAGCCCGGTGGCCTCCGCGGCCGCGCATATCCGCGCCTACCACCAGCGGTGGTTCGTGACCGCCAAGCCCGCAGGGGCGTGACCCGGCCCCGGCAGCCGAGAGGAGGTCTCGCATGACGATCAACCCGATCCGGGACAGGAACGTCCCGATGCCCCCGGGACGACCCAGATCCTGTTCATCGGCCTCCCGCCGAAGATCATCGGCGCCAGCAAGACCAACCCGCCGGACGCGCTGATCCCGTCGGCGGTCGCGCTCGCGCGACTACGAAGTCCACGTGCCGGTCGACGTGTGCGGCGGGACAAGCCGGCGAACCGCGGAGGCCGCTCTCCGCCGGATCGAGTCCTTCGACGCCAACGCCGCGGTGGATCGCTCGACGCAGGCTCGCCTCGAACCGTCCTGTTGACGTGAACACGGTCGGCTCTCGCGCAGGTCCCGGCGAAGGACGAGCGCGACGCCCCGCGGGGACCCTGACGCGCGCCGCAAAAAACCGATCAGCCGCCCCGCCCGACCTGCGCGAGGCTCAGCGCCCAGACCCGCTCCTGCACCGACTCGTCGCGGCTCTCGGCCGACGAGGTCTTGGGCCGGGACCGCGAAAAATAGCGGCCGGTGACGCCGTCGAGCTCGGGGGCGGTCGCCACGTGGAGCGAGGTCTCGGCGCCCTTGTCGGGCCGGGTCAGGAACGGGCGCATCAGCGACCAGGCGGTGCCGAACAGGCCACCGGTATTCTTGGCGAAGCCGGTGTTGATCACCCCGGGATGCAGGGCGTTGACCGTGATGCCGTCGGCCTGCACCCGCCGGGCCAGCGCGTAGGTGAACAGCACGTTGCCGAGCTTGGCCTGCGAATAGGCCCGCATCGCGCCGTAGCGCCGGGCGCCCTCGATATCGGCGAAGTCGATATGCCCACGAACATGCGCCGCCGAGGCGACGTTGACGATGCGCGGCTTGCCCCCGACCGCCGCCGAGGCCTTCAGGGTGTCGAGGAGTTCGAGCGTCAGCAGCACGTAGCCCAGATGGTCGAGCGCCCAGGTCCGCTCGATGCCGTCCACCGTGAGCGCGCGCCGGTCGAAGATCGCGCCGGCATTGTTCACCAGCCCATCGAGACGCGGATAGGCATCCCGCAAGGAGGCGGCGAGCCGGCGGATCTCGGCCTGGGCCGACAGGTCCGCGACATGCGGGTCGACGAGGGCGCCCGGCACGGCGGCGCGAATCCGCGCGGCGCAGGCCCGGGTCTTGTCGGCATCGCGGCCGACGATGGCGACCCGCGCACCCGTGCGCGCGAGCCCCAGAGCCGTCTCGTAGCCGATGCCGTTGGTCGCCCCGGTGACGAGGCAGACCTTGCCCTGCATCGCGGACGCCATGCGCCTCAGAACACCGCCTGGCCGACCGCGAAGGCGATGACCACGATCACGATGGCGACCAGCAGGAACAGGCCGAACAGGATGCGCGCCAGCGAGCCCGCGCCCGAGGCGATGCCGGTGAAGCCGAGGCCGCCCGCGATCAGCGAAATCACGAAGCAGATGAGGGCCCATTTCAGCAAAGTCATCGCGTCACTCCAGAAGCGCCCGCGGCACGGGCGCACACCAATCGATCCCTCAACCGGCCGCAAGCGAGACCGTTCCGCGGCCGCGCGATCTCAACAGCCTTTTATTCTCAGGCGCGGCGTTCAGGCGGTCTTGGCCACCGGCTGCGCCGGGACATCAGCGCGCTCCAGCATCAGCTCGGCCAGGGTGTGGTAGAGCCCGCCGCGACAGACCGCCTTCGAGGCCGCGTCGGCGATCAGCGCCGCGATCATCAGCGGGATCATCATCGTGTGGTTCTGGGTCATCTCGGTGACGATGACGAAGCTGGTGATCGGCGCCTGGAGCACGCCGGTGAGGTAGGCGACCATCCCGATCAGCACGAGGGCGCCCACCGGCATGGCCGGCAGGAACTCGTGCACCGTCCCGCCGATCCCGGCACCCACCGCGAGCGAGGGCGCGAACAGCCCGCCCGGAATGCCGCTGATCGAGCTGAGCACCGTGGCGGCGAATTTCAGCGGCGCGTAGGTCCAGCTGGTGGCGGCGTCGCCGTGCAGGATCGCCCGGGCCTCCTCGTAGCCCGTGCCGTAGGCAGCCCCGTGGGAGGCGAGGCCGCACAGGGCCACGCAGAGGCCGCAGGCCGCCGCGAACACCACCGGCCGCCCCCGGATCAGGCGTCCGACCGGCCCCGGCAGGCCTCGGGCGAACAGGATCACCAGACGGCTGAACACCCCGCCGGCGAAGCCGCCGACCACGGCCAGCAGCGGCACGATCCAGCTCGCGGCCAGCGGCAGATCCGCCTGGCTGGTGCCGAAATAGGTGTAGTTGCCCAAGAGCCAGAGGGAGGTGAGGCCCGCCGCCACGATGCCGGCGACGATCAGGCCGGACGAGCGCGCCTCGTAGGCCCGGCCCAGCTCCTCGATGCCGAAGACGATGCCGGCGAGCGGGGTGTTGAACGCCGCCGCGACCCCGGCCGCGCCGCCCGCGAGCAGCAGCCCCGGCAGGCGGTCCGGCGTCAGGCGGCCGAAGGCGGCCATGATCGCGGCGCCGACCTGCACGGTCGGCCCCTCGCGGCCCGCCGAGGCGCCGCAGAGCAGGCCGAGGAACAGGACCAGGACCTTGCCGCAGGCCACCCGGGGGGAGATCAGCGAGAACCGGAAGCGCGCATCGCGGGCGTGCCGGGCGGCGATCACCTGCGGGATGCCCGAGCCCTGCGAGTTCGGGAACACCGTCCGGGCCAGCAGGGCCGCGAGCGCGAAGCCCGCGGGCGTGAGCACCAGCGCGATCAGCGGCGAGGGCGCGGTGAGCCGCCGGAACCCGTCCTGCGCGAGGTCGGCCCCCTTGGCCATCAGCACCGCGGCCAGACCGACGCAGATGCCCCCCGCCAGGAACAGCAGCCGCCCCCGCCACAGCGGATAGGCCTCCAGCGAGGCCGAGCGCAGGCGCGTGATCGAGCGGCGGTAGCGGGAGCGTTTGAGGCGCGGGGCGTCCGGCTCCGTGGTCGTCGCTGCGTCCCGCATCTCGGTCATCAAAGGGCACTTCGTCCGCAAAGCCGGAGCATGCGGTATAGCGTGGCTTGCGGGGAATGGGGCATCACCCGGTGGACTTAGGCCATCGGCGGAATTCCATCACACCCCCTCGTCCTGAGGTGCCGCGTCAGCGGCCTCGAAGGAGCCCTCCCGGGCTCGCGCAGCCGGCTGGAGGGCTCTTTCGAGGCGCCCGCTACGCGGCCGCAGCTCCGGATGAGGGGGGTGGGTTGGATCGGCCGGGTCCGAGCAGGCTCCTCACCCCTCCGCCGCGCACAGCCGCTCCACCGCCTTCACATACCCCTTCGCGTCGAACTTCTTCAGCGAGTTCTCGCTCTGGTAGCGGACCGTGCCGAAGATCGGGCGGCGCTGCCAGGGGCGGTCGTGCAGGCCGTACACCCAGGCGACGTTGGTGAAGGAATTCGCGTCGCGCCCGTCCAGGAAATAGCGGTTGTTGAGCCGGAGCGTCCGGGCGAAGCCCTCCTTGGCCGAGGGCGACCATTCCAGGATCTTCTTGCCCCAGTACATCCGCAGCTGGTTGTGCATGTAGCCGGTCTCGCGCATCTCGCGCATCGCGGCGTTCCAGTAGAGGTCGTGCGTCTCGCCGGCCGCGAGCTGCTGTTCCGAGTACGCGTGCGGACGCTTGTCCTCGGCCTGCTCGGCCAGGGTCTTGCGCGCCCAGTCCGGCACCGCCTTCTCGTAATCGTCGTAGCCCTCCGTGTAGAACACGTGGTTCATGGCGAGCTCGCGCCGGACGATCAGCTCCTCCAGGTAGGCGCCGCGGTCGTCGTCGTCGCCGGCCTTGGCCTCCCGCACCGCCAGGGCGATCTCCACCGGCGAGATCTGGCCGAAATGCAGGAACGGGCTCATATGCGAGGCGGCCGCCGCCTCCGGCTTGTTGCAGCCGTTGCCGTAGCCCTCGAACCCGTCCTTCAGGAACGCCTTCAGGCGCTTGCGGGCCTCGGTCTCGCCGCCGATGAACCGCTTCACCGGCCCGACCTCCCGGTCGAGGGTCATGCCGGCGAGCACCGCCTCCGGATCGGAGACGTCGATCTCGCCCTTGGGCGTTACGCTCTTTGCAGCATGCTTGAGCTTGCGCGGTTTCAGGTCGGCGATGAACGGGTCCCAGAGCCGGTTCAGCTTCGGCCGGAGGGTGCGGGCGGCGAATTCGTGCTTGTTCGAGGCGGTCTCCACCGGCACGACCACGTCGCCCTCGACCTGGACGATCCGCGTCTTCACCGCCTTCGCGATCTCCCGGTACCAGCCCTTCTGGATCGCGAGATAGCCCCGGTCCAGCACCAGCAGCGCCGCCTCCTTGGCCAGATCGATGGCGATCTTGGCGGGCGCGCATTTGCGCATCACGAAGCCGATTCCGCGCTTTTCCAGCCCGGCCTTCGCATCCGCGAGACCCTGGAGCAGGAAGGCGTAGTGCCGGGCATTGGCCTCGGGGAAGCCGCTGGCACCGTCGAGCAGGCCGAAGCAGGCGACCACCGGCAGGTCGAGGCGGTTCGCCTCCTCGATGGCGAATTCGAGGGCCGGATTGAACTGGGCCCGGTTGGCCTGCTGCAGGAGATACAGGACATACCGCCCGTCTTTCCGCGGCTCGACATCGTTGAGAATCCGGATCCGCTCACCCTGGATCGCCATATCCGCACGCATTCCTTTCCCGTGGTCCGACAGAGACTTGGCCGGTAAGCTAGAGCGGGTATCGAATTCGTCCGTTCGCCGGCCCGTCATGAAATGCCGCAGTGAAATCGTCAGCCGGCAACGGAAGTGCCGCGGCGAAATCCGGGTTTCTCAAGGGTTTACGATCGGTTTTGTCGGTCGATCCCCTGCGAAATCTGCCTTCCGGGGCACCGGGATCGCTGCGACATTTTCGACACAGCCGTTCGGTGATCCGTCCAGGGCCGCGAAAAAGGACAGCCTTTCTGTCCTGACAGGCTTGTAATTTTTCGCAGCGCGCGCAGATTGTGCAGCGCGGGATGGCGATGGCGTCGCGATCCCGCTGCCCTTCTTGGGCGTTTCCTCCCTAGACTTCGGGCCGCTCCTTCGGGAGTGGCCTTTTTTCTTTTCCCACTCCCTCTGTCACCAGAGCGCGGCCGCAGCGCTGGCCCTGGGCCGCGCGGGACGCCATGCTGGCGCCGAGCGCCGGGACAGGCGCCGGGAGGGAATGCCATGAGGATGTTTTCGCGCACGCTGCCGGCGCTCGCCTGCCTGCTCGCCCTGGCAGGCTCGGCCCCAGCCGCGGATGTGCCGCGCTTCCAGGTCGATCCATCCTGGCCGAAGCCGCTGCCGAACGACTGGATCCTGGGCCAGGCCTCGGGGGTCGCGGTGGATGCGCAGGACCATGTCTGGGTGATCCAGCGGCCGCGCACGCTGACCGACGACGAGAAGGCCGCGAGCCTCGACCCGCCTCGCAGCACGTGCTGCAAGCCCGCCCCGCCGGTCCTCGAATTCGACCAGGACGGCACCCTCCTGCGCAGCTGGGGCGGTCCGGGCGACGGCTACGACTGGCCGACCAACGAGCACGGCATCCAGATCGACGAGAAGGGTTTCGTCTGGATCGCCGGCAACGGCGACCAGGACGGCCAGCTCCTGAAATTCACCCCCGAAGGCAAGTTCGTCCTGCAGATCGGCAAGTCCGGCCCGCAGACCGACAGCCGCGACACCAGCCGCCTGGGCAAGCCCGCCAACGTCGATTTCGACAGCGCGGCCAACGAGGTCTACGTGGCGGACGGCTACTACAATCACCGGGTGATCGTGTTCGATCGGGATAGCGGGGCGTTCAAGCGGATGTGGGGCGCCTACGGCAAGCCGCCCACCGACGACAAGCTCGGCCCCTACGACCCGGCCGCCGCCCCGCGCCAGCAATTCGCCAACCCGGTCCATTGCGTGCGCATCGCCCATGACGGGCTGGTCTATGTCTGCGACCGGACCAACAACCGGATCCAGGTGTTCCGCAAGGACGGCAGCTTCGTGAAGGAGTTTTTCGTCGAGAAAGACACCCGGGCCAACGGCTCGGTCTGGGAGCTGGCCCTGTGGCCGGACGCCGACGAGACCTACCTGCTCAACGCCGACGGCGCCAACAACGAGGTCCGCACCCTCGAGCGCGCCACCGGTGCCACGGTCGGCGCCTTCGGCCGCAACGGCCGCATGGCCGGCCAGTTTCACTGGGTCCACAACCTCGCGGTCGATTCCAAGGGCAACGTGTTCACCACCGAGGTCGACACCGGCAAGCGGGCGCAGAAGTTCTTGGCCGTGGGGGATTTCGTGCTGCGCAAGCGAGTGCCGTGAGCGCCGAACGACCGAACGGCCCGCCCCCGCGGCGCGTCCTCGTCCTCGGCGGAACCGGCACGATCGGCCGTGCGACGGTGCGGGCGCTGGTCTCGCGCGGTCACGCGGTCGTCTGCCTCGCCCGGCGCCGCGACCCGCCAGGGCCGGCGGATCCTGCCGCCCCGCCCGCGGGCGCGACGATACGGGTCGCGGACGTGACCGATCCGGGCTCGCTCGCCCGCGACGGCCTCCGCGGCGAGCGTTTCGACGTCCTGGTCTCGTGCCTCGCCTCGCGCACCGGCTTGCCCGACGACGCCTGGGCGATCGATTATCGGGCGCATGTGAACGCGCTGCACGCCGCCGAGGCGGCCGGCGTGACGCAGGTCGTCCTGCTCTCGGCGATCTGCGTCCAGAAGCCGATCCTCGCCTTCCAGCACGCCAAGCTGGCCTTCGAACAGGCGTTGATGGAATCGGGCCTCGCCTACACGATCGTGCGGCCGACCGCCTTCTTCAAATCGCTCTCGGGACAGATCGAGCGCGTGAAACGCGGCAAGCCGTTCCTGGTCTTCGGCGACGGGACGCTGACCGCGTGCAAGCCGATCGGCGACGACGATCTGGGCCGCTACCTCGCGGACTGCATCGACGCCGAGGACCGGCGCAATCGCGTCCTCCCCATCGGAGGGCCGGGCGAGGCGATTACCCCGAAGGCACAGGGCGAGCACCTGTTCGCTCTGCTGGGGTGCGAGCCGCGATTCCGGCATGTGCCGGTTGTGCTGCTGGACGGGATTATCGCCGTTCTGTCCACACTCGGGCGGCTGTTCCCGGCCCTGGCCGCCAAGGCCGAGCTCGCGCGCATCGGGCGTTACTACGCGACGGAGTCGATGCTCGTCCGGGATCCGGCGACGGGGCAATACGATGCGCACGCCACGCCTTCGACGGGGTCGGACACGCTGTTCGATTATTATGCACGCCTGGTCCAGGGCGAGGCCGTCGCCGAGCGCGGCGACCATGCGGTCTTCTGAACCCCACCGACAACGGGCGCGGCAGACCTTGCCTGCCCCGCCTTTCCGACCCTCGACCTCCTCCTGAGCAACCGTTATGCGCGCTCGGTCGCGGGACGCCATGGCGTGCCTCGGGCGAGGACGGTGTTGGCGTCGATGAGCGGCTTGCGGTCGCAGGCGACGAGGGCCTGCTCGTGGGTCTTGCCGCGGGCCTGGAGGCGGGTGCCCAGGGCGGGGTTCCAGCGGTAGGATGCGGGCCGGGCGGCGGTGTACAGGGCGGTGCGGACCCATGCGCCACGGTCGGTGCCTTCGGATGCGACGGCTGCATGGAGGGCAACGTGTTCACCACCGAGGTCGACACCGGCAAGCGGGCGCAGAAGTTCTTGGCCGTGGGGGATTTCGTGCTGCGCAAGCGGGTGCCGTGAGGGCGGCTTCCGCCCCCCGCCACATGCGCTTCGCCGTCAGAAAGCTGTGCAGTCATAGCATAGCAACGGACGCATATTGAACAACAGGGTTGGTACGCGCGAGATTATGGATATAAGGATCTTAAATTATATTCCTCATCAGATCGAGTATGACGATTTATCTAACCGCTGCAACGATTGCGGCTGCCGCGGCAGCTTATGTATCGGCAACGCTGATTGCGGCGCTGATCGCACGCACACATTTCCCGCTTCCGCCCACCCAAAGACGTATCGGCTGCATCGATGGCCTGCGCGGTTACGTAGCGCTCTCCGTGCTGATCCATCACTTCATCTTCTGGATGCAGGTCACCCGTTTCTGGGGCAACTGGGAAGCGCCCCACGTCAATGTCTTCAATCAATTCGGCGCCGGCGGGGTGGCGTTGTTCTTCATGACGACCGGCTTCGTGTTCTATCCGCGGGTGCTCGACGGCTTCCGTGCTTGCGCATGGCCCGCGATCTACACGACACGCCTGTTCCGCATCGTGCCACTCGTTGTCGCGTCGGTCGCAATCATTACGATCATCATCGCGATGCGCACCGGAGGCGGCCTCGACAGGGGCTTTCCGATCGCTGCCTTACAGTGGATCACGACGTGGGATGAGCCGCCACTCCTCGGGTATCCGGATAGCGGACGCCTCAATGCGTATGTGCTCTGGTCGCTCTGGCACGAATGGATGTTTTATCTGATCGTGCTTCCGGCCTGTGCCCTGGCGATGGATCTCATCCGCGGCAGGCTCCCGAGCTGGCTGGTGCCCGTCACCCTCTTGGTGATGGCGGTCGTCGCGCGGCTTCTGTATCTACCAGGTTCAATCCTGCGTTATCTGCCATTGTTCGCAATCGGCATGATAGCCTTCGAGTGCCATCGTCGCGAATGGTTCGCGCGCGCCCTCCGTACGCCGAGAGCGGCAATAGCCGCGGCCCTTGCATTGGGACTCGGCATGATCGCCGCACCGACCCCGTACACGTTTGCGATGCCTCTGTTCGGGTTCTTCTTCACCTGCGTCGCATGCGGCAACGATATGGGCGGGCTGCTGCGGACAAAAAGCGCTCTGATCCTCGGCGAATGCTCGTACGGCATCTACCTCTTGCACGGCATTCTTCTCAGTCTGCTGTTCGTCGATGCGGCGCAGGTGGTCGGCTCGATTGCGATCGATCGATTGCCGATCCTTTTGCCGCTCGCCGCAGTGACGATCGTGCTCGTGACGCCTGTCACCTACCTGCTCATCGAGCGCCCAGCCATCCGGATCGGTCGTAACGTGAGCCAGCGCTGGACACGGCAGCGTCTCAGAACCGATGCTCCCGAGCTGGAGGTCGCGCCCTGAAGGTGCACGTCGCTTTCGCCGCGAGCGCTTTGCGCCGAGGCTCCGATGCACCCGACATTTCTCCTGGCCCACGCCCTCAGCGCGCCGCGCTCGCCCCAGCCCGGCTCGCCGCCAGTACCGCCGCCTTCCCGGCCGCCGCGTAGAGGTTGATCCGGGAATAGACCCCGAATTCCGATCCGTCGTCGAGGAAGCCGCCGCCGGGTCCCTGCGTCTCGGTCAGGATGGCGTTGGCTTCCGTCAGCGTCAGCGACGGGAAAGCCGCGGTCAGGAGGTGGCCCGCCTCCGGGGCGATCGTGCCGACATCCTCCCGGACCTTGGCGGTGGCGTCATGCACCACCGGCAGGTCGTAGGTCTGGGTCGCCGCGTAGAAGGCGGCGTTGGCGGCTTCGTCCTTGAACCGGCCGGTATCCCGCGCCGCGCAGGCCGCCACCGTCCCGCCGCAGCCGGTCGTGAGCGCGTCGCTCATCGCCGCGCGGGCCTCCTTCAGGAGGGCCTGGTAATCGGTCACGCCGACATGCTTGTCCGCGTCGGTCGCGTTCGCGTCGATCACCGCCGGGTTCTTCCGGATCTGGCCGACATAGGCCGGATCGTTGGCGAGCAGGTGCGCCACCGCGTGGAGCGAGGTCGTGCGGCCGCCGATCACGTCCATGGCGTAATGCGCCCCGACGATGATCCGGTCGTTGCCGTATTCGGCGGCGCGGACGATCATCTGCTGGTAGCGCTCCGGCACCAGCAGCGCGAGGATCAGCGACTCGGTGTAGCCGTAGGTCGTGTGCCCGCTGGGATAGGACGGGCTGTCGACGAGGTCCTGCTTGGGGCCGCGCAGCCAGTCGAGGGAGTGGGACGCGTCGCCGAAATAATCCGCGCCCCGGTAGGCCCGGAGCGCCGGCAGGGTCTGGAACGGCCGCGAATTGCCGAACCGGTCGGCCCCGGGGCTACCCGCCGGCCGGCCATAGGCCTTGCCGAACACGTCGGTGACGGTGCCGTCCGTCAGCAGAGCGGCAGCCACGGCCGAGACCGGATGCTTGCCGTTGGTGGTGGCGTTGGCGAAGAAGTACTTGCCGGCATTCGAATCCGACTTGGTGACGTTGTTGGTGTAACCGATCAGATCGGCCACCGTCGGGGCGACGCTGGTGAAGGTTTTGTAGTCGCTGTAGCGCGCCCGGGCCTGATAGGCGGCGGCGAGCGTCGTGCCGAGCCCGTCGGCGAGGCCCGAGGCGTTGCCGTCGGTGATGAAGCAATCCCGCAGGGCGAGTTGCTGCTGCTCCGGGAACGGCAGCAGGATCGGCTGCTTGAGGGTGCCGGCCTGGATGTCGCCGGTCACCCGCAGGTTGGCATCGAGCGCCGCCTGGCCCTCCGGGCTCCCCTGCAGCCGGGCCACCGGGGCCAGGCCGCGCAGGGCGGTGAGGTTGGCGGGCGATTGCGCCAGCGCCGGGAGCGGCAGCGCCGCCCCGAGCAGCGCCAGGCCGAGTCTCAAGGTCCCGATCATATCGTCTCCTTCCCTGGTCGGCCCCCCCCGATCGCAACAACAAGGGCCGGGTTTCCAAAGGGCTCAGCCCTTTGGCGGGGTTTGGGGCGGAGCCCCGAAGAAGGAAGGGCTCCGCCCTTCACCCGCAAAAGGTCGAAGACCTTTTGAAACCGGGACTTCGCTATCCCCGCGCCCGCGCCCGGATCATGAAGTTGTCGTAGGTGTATTCGGCGACCTGGAACCAGAGATATTCCTCGTTCCGGAAGGTCCGCATCGCCTCGTAGACCCGGCGGAAATCCGCGTTCTTGGCGGCGATCTCGGCATAGACGTCGTTGGCGTTCTTGAGGGCGCCCTCCATCACGTCCTGCGGGAACGGCCGGAGCTGGGCGCCCCCGGCGACCAGCCGGCGCAGGGCCTGCGGGTTGCGCGCGTCGTACTTGGCCTGCACCTCGGCTCCGACCTCGGCGGCCGCCGCGCGCAGGATCGCCTGGTAGGTTTTGGGTAGCGCCTTCCACTTCTCGGCATTGAACCAGAAGTGCAGCATCGCGCCGCCCTCCCAGAAGCCGGGATAATGGTAGACCGGCGCGACCTTCTGCAGGCCGAGCCGCTCGTCGTCGTAGGGGCCGATCCACTCGGCCGCGTCGAGCTTCTTCGTCTCCAGCGCCTGGTAGATCTCGGGGCCGGGGGTGGCCTGCGGCTGGACGCCGAACTTCGCCAGCACCTGCCCGCCCATGCCGCCGATGCGGAACTTCAGGCCCTGGAGGTCGGCGAGGCTCTTGATCTCGCGCCGGAACCAGCCGCCCATCTGCGCGCCGGTATTGCCGCCCGGCAGGCAGACCAGCCCGGATTTGGCGAAGACCTCGGCGAACAGGTCCGCCGCGCCCCCCGCCTGCCACCAGGCGGCGCCGCCCCGCGCGTTGAGGCCGAACGGGATCGCGGTGGCGAGCGCGAAGGTCGGGTCCTTGGCCTGGCCGAGGGTCGCCGGGCCGTGGCCCATCTCGACGGTGCCGGCCGACACGGCGTCGAGCAGGGTCTCGGGCGGAACCGGCTCGCCCGGCCCGAGCACCTGGATCTGGAAGCGACCGTCGGTGGCCTCGGCGACGATCCGGCTCAGCGACTCGGGGGCGCCGAACAGGATGTCGAGGTTCTTGGCGTAGGCCGAGGACAGGCGCCAGCGCAGCTCGGGGGCGCCCTGCGCCAGGGCGGGTGCCGCGAGCGGCCCGGCGAGCGCCGCGCCGAGGCCGGCGGTGAGGATCGTGCGGCGGCGCGGTCCACCGGCGGGAGATTGCGCGCTCAGAGGCTCATCCAACGGCATCTCGTCTCAGCGTGTCCCATCCGCTCGGCGGAGGATCGGCGCGCAGGTAGCACGTCCGCCTGCGTTCTCGAAGCGCGCGCGCCGCGACGCCGTCGCGCCTCGAAACCGGGCGGCCGCCATGTTACCCGCCCGGCCATGCGATCCGAGCCCGAACTGACCCTGCACACCGTCTGCGGCCTGGAGGAGCTGGCCGGCCACGGCAGACGCGGGGTCAGCCACGTCCTGTCCCTGCTCGACCCCGGCACCCCCGAGCCCGCGGCCTTCGCTGACTACGGCGCCCATGCCCGCACCACCCTGCATTTCCACGATTGCCTCGGCCCCGGCGACGGCCTCGTGCCGCCCGAGCCCGAGCACGTCGCGGCGATCCTGGGCTTCGGGCGCGATCTCGACGGCGCCGGCCACCTCCTGGTCCATTGCCATTACGGCCTGTCGCGCTCCACGGCGGCGCTGCTGATGCTGTTCGCCCAGGCCGAGCCCGAAACCTCCGCCGACGCCCTGGTGGCGCGTCTCCACGCCCTGCGCGAGCCGGCCTGGCCCAACGCCCGGATGATCGGCTTCGCGGACGCCATGCTCGGCCGGGAGGGCCGGCTCAGCGAGGCGGTCCGCACGCTCCACGCGCTCCAGCTGCGGGTCCGGCCGCACCTCGCCGAGCTGCTGCGGGGGCTGGGACGCGGTGCGGAGGTGGACGCGGCTGAGCGGGGGTAGGAACCACTCCGCATCGAAGTGATCGCAGGGTGATGCCAAGCGCCACCATCACGGTCAGCCAGAACGGCTCGAACGCGTTGCGTACACATACACACTTCTCTTGCGCCACACCGTGTGTTGTGTAAACTTGCGCATGTCGGAACCATAAGAGCTTCCCTCCTGAAGCAGCGCATGCGGCGGGAGGGGTAGAGAGTGTTCCGGGCATGTCGAAGAAGGCGCATGACCGCAGAACGCGCGGTGTAATCGCAGCGCTTCAGAGGGACGGTTGGTTCGTCGCTCGGTAGGGACCCGGCGATCACGTCCAGTTCAAGCATCCGAGCAAGCTTGGAAAAGTCACAGTCGATACGGGCGAGCCGGAAATACCGACGGGAATCCTACGTAGCATCTATCGGCAGGCTGGATGGACTTGGTGATGGATTAGGCCGCGACCCCTCAGGACCTGCAGCCTGATCCCTCGATGGCGATGGCGACCGAGATGGCGGAAATGGCTCACGTTGTCATGCTGGTGCACCAGGAGGACGGCCGGTTCGGCGCCTCCTTCCCAGACTTCCCGGGAGCGACGACGGTCGCGGGCGATCTCGACGCGCTCTATCGGAAGGCCGCCGAGATGCTGGCCTTCCACGTCGCCGGGATGGCGGAGGACGGCGAAGAGATCCCGCGCCTGCGCGCGCTGGAGGAGTTGCGCGGCGACCCGGGCTTTCGCGTGGACAGCGCCGACGCGATGGTCGCGCTCGTCCAGGTCGAGCTGCCCGGCCGGGCCGTGCGCGTCAACATCTCGATGGAGGAAGGCCTCCTCCGCCGGATCGACCGGGCCGCCGAGGCGACCGGCGAGAGCCGATCCGCCTTTCTGACTCAGGCCGCGAAGACGCGGCTGTCGGCCGGAGCCTGAGATCCGGTGCTCACTTGCCGGCCGGCGTAAAGCTCCCGTCCTTCCAGACATACAGAACATAACCCTGGGCGGTGACGTCGCCCTTGGAATCGAACCCGACCGTGCCGAGCACGAGGTCGAACCGCTCCGTGTGGAGCGCCTGGGCGATCGGCTTCGGGTCGGCCGAATGGGCGAAGTTGCCGGCCGCGACCAGGGCCTGCAGGGCCGCGTAGCCGTAGATGGTCGAACCGGTGGGATCGACGCCCTCGGCCTTGAACGCCTTCACGACGTTGGCGGCGGCGGGCTGGCGGCTCGGATCGAGGTAGAAGGTCATCAGCACGCCGTTGCTCGCCGAGCCGGCGATCTTGGCGAAGTCCGGCGTGGCGATGGCCGAGGTGCCGAACCATTGCGGGCGGTAGCCGCGATCGGCGGCGACCCTCACGAGGCGGCCCATCTCGGTGGCGTCGCCGCCGTAATAGACCACCTCGATCCCCGCGCCCTTGAGGCGGTCCACCAGGGCGGCATCGTCGGCGTCGCTCGGCGCGAACGACAGGGACAGGGCCTCGTTGATGCCGATCCGGTTGAGGTTGTCCTTGGTGGCGGCCGCCAGCGTCCGGGAGGCCGGGGTCGGGTCCTGGATCAGCGCGATCTTGCGGTCGCGGAACCGCTCGGCGAGCACCGCGGCCGACAGGCGGGCCTGGTCGTCGTCGCGCCCGCAGACCCGGAACACGTTCGGCAGCCCCCGGTCGGTCAGCCGGGCCGAGACCGAGGCCGCGCTGATCATCACGATGCCGTTCTGGGCGTAGATCTCGGAGGCCGCGATCGAGGCGTTCGAGCAGACATGGCCGACGACGAGGCGCACGTCGGCGCGCACGAAGTGGTTGGCCACCGCGGTAGCGGTGTTGGAATCGCAGGCATCGTCCTGCACGTCGAGGGTCACGGGCTGTCCGTCGAGCCCGCCCATGGCGTTGGCGTCCCGGGCCGCAGCCTCGACGCCGCGCAGCACCTGCTCGCCCACGGCGACGTAGGGGCCCGAGCGCGGGACCGCGACGCCGACCACGACATCGGCCGAAGCCGGCCCGGCCGACAGGAGCGCGAGACACAGGCTCAAGGGGAACAGCGTGGGCCGGAACAGCCCGCGGGCAGAGACGACGCGTCCGATCTTCATCGGGCTCTTCTAGGCATCCTTGCGCGAGGCAGCCACCGGCGCCGGTGGCATGCGGCTCCGTACGCGCGCTCCCGCTCCGCACCAAACCGAACATGAAGCCCATACGCGAGGATGCGGCGGAACGCGATTGTTTTCCGCCGCCGCCGGGAAGTCGTCCCGGACTTACTTCGCGTAATAATACGCGGTCGCCACCGAGGAGACCGGCCCGGTCACGGCGGTGAAGACGGACAGCACCTTGGACACTTCGGTGAACGGGGCATTCGAGACGTAGATCAGGTCGCGGTTGCGCATGCGGAAGGCCTGGGTGGTGAACAGGCTGTTGGGGTCGCGCATGTTGATCCGGTAGACCACCGGCACCAGCGGCGTTCCGGTGAGCTTGGTG
>NZ_JAKSYJ010000248.1 GCF_022829365.1 Methylobacterium sp. J-077
AACGCCATCGCCATCAGGAGTTCATCCGCTTCCTCAACGCCGTCGAGAAAACCGTCCCGGCCAGCAAGGCCATGCACGTGATCCTCGATAACTACGCGGCCCACAAGCACCCCAAGGTCATCGCCTGGCTGGCTCGCCACCCGCGCGTCACCTTCCACCTCACCCCAACCAGTGCGTCCTGGCTGAACGCCGTCGAGGGCTTCTTCGCTGCCCTCACCAAGCGCCGGCTCCGGCGTGGCACTTTCCTCGGCGTCGTCGATCTACAGGCAGCCATCAACCGCTACCTCGCCGAACATAACCTCGACCCGACCCCCTTCCGCTGGAAAGCCGACCCAGACACCATCATTGCGGCCGCAGCACGGGGGCATCAAACGTTGGATTCAATCCACTAGATGTTTGGTCCCACCGTGTGGTGATACATCTGGTGCCACATGGAGGGACGCGCTATGGGACAGATTCTCCACGGCAGCGCCACAACGACAGAGACGGTCCGTCGGGCAATCCAAGCTCGTAAAGAGAGCGTGAGAGC
>NZ_JAKSYJ010000254.1 GCF_022829365.1 Methylobacterium sp. J-077
GCGCGATCGCCTCGGTCTGGCTGGCGTTCTGGGCGTTCTGCTTGACGTTGGCGGCCATCTCCTCGACCGAGGCCGAGGCCTCCTCCGTGGACGCGGCCTGCTCGGTCGAGCCCTGCGACAGCTGCTCGGCCGAGGACGACAGCTCCTGCGAGCCAGCCGACACGTTGCCGGCCGCCGTGTTCGCCTCCGCCACCACGGCGCGGAGCTGTGCCAGCATCGTCTGCAAAGCGAGCCCCATCGTGTCCTTGTCGGAGAGGGGATTGGCCTCGACCGTAAGGTCGCCCTTCGCGATCGCGTTGGCCAGGGACGCGGTCTCCCTGAGATTGTCGGTCATCCGGTTCATGGCGGTCACGAGATCACCGATCTCGTCCTGCGACGTCACGGCGATCGTCGTGCCGAGATCCCCGGCCGCGACGCCCTCGGCCAGCGAGACGGCCCGGGCCAGCCCCCGCGCGATCGAGACCGCAAGCCACCCGGCGATGCCGAGACCGAGGAGGAGCGCGCCGGCCAAGGTGGCGAGCATCAGCGTCTGGCTCTCGCGCGACGCCGCCTTCGAGCGCGCGACCGCCTCCGCCATCTGGCGGCCCTGGTAATCGGACAGGGTATCGAAGGCCTGGTTGGTGGCGATGGACGCGGCGCTGTACGCGCCCGAAACGAGCTCGATCGCGTGAATGGGTGCGCCGGGCTCGATCGTGGCCAGGGCCCTCTGGAACGAGGCGGACCAGGTCTCGAAGCTCTGCCGGACCGCTTCGGTGGGGACCTTCAGGGCCGCGCCGACACGGAGCAGGTTCTCCATGCTGCGCCCGATCTCCTCGCGAAGCCGCTTGGCATCGGTCACGTGCTCGTCCAGCCCGGCGACGCTGACCGCGCCCGTGGCGGCCTGCAGCCGGCCCCAGGCCCGTTCGAGGGGGATCTGAAACGCCAGCACCGCCTTGGTCAGGTCGATGGCGTGCTCATCGGCCTTGGCCGTGAGAGCCCCCAGCTCCGTCCGCAGCGCGGCCATGGCCGGGCGACCCACGCCGATGATCTCGCCCCAGGCCCGGGCATTGGCATTCATCCGGGCTAGGTCCACGATCTTGTTGCCCAGGGCGACTTGCGTCTCGTATTTCTGCTCGAGGTCCTGGGCGAGCCGGCCGCCCTCCTCGGTCGAGACGCCGGCCTTGACCTTGGCGACGGCCTCCTGGGCGCGCTTGCGGTTATCGAGGGCGCGCTTGAGGGAATCCTCGATCTGCGCGTCGTTCACGGTGATCACGGCCGTGCGCATGTTGGCGGTGCTGCGGATGGCGTTGGCCTTGGCCTCCAGCACCTGGGCCTGCATCTCCGCGCGGTCGCGCAGAAACTCCAGGCTCCTGTCGGACTCCATCAAGCCCAGGTAGCCGACCCCGCCGGCCAGGCCCGCGAGGATCAGCAACGTGCCGAACCCGCCGGCCAGCTTGGCCTTTATCGAAAGACGCATATCCCCAGCCCCTGCCGGTCAGTTCAGGATTGCTTGCATGTCCGGGATGATGACGAAGTCATCCCCGGACTTGACGATGGAGCGGATGTATTCGGGCCGCCACGACGTGCCGATCTTCGGCGCCGGCTGGCGGGTCTCCAGGGCGACCGCGGTCACCTCGAACACCTTGTCGGCCACGAGCGCGACCAGGGTCGGATCGCCGTCGAGATCGAGCTCGATCACCACGAAGCGGGTGTCCGGCGTCGCGGCCGCCATCGGCATGCCGAAGCGCTCGCGGATGTCGGCCAGCGGCACGACGTTGCCGCGCACGTTGACCACGTGGCCGAGATGGGGCCGGGCGCCCGCGACCCGGGTGGTCGGGATCGGGTCGATGATCTCGCGCACCATCCCGGCTCCGAGCGCGAAGGTCTCGGCGCCGATGCGCATCATCACGACCTGCAGGGCGCGGCCCTGCTCGATGGCCTCCACGAAATCGGTCATCACGCCACCTCACGGTAGTCGCGCAGCCCGTCCGGGGCGGCGCCGATCTGTCCACCGGCCATCAGCTGGGCCGGGTCGATGATCAGAGCGGCGGTGCCGTCGCCCAGGATCGTGGCGCCCGAGAAGGTCGTCACGTCGGCGTGCAGCTTCGACAGCGACTTGATCACCGTCTGATGGTTGCCGAGGATCTGGTCGGCCACGAGCCCGAACCGGGCCTCGCCCACCGAGACGATGATCACCTTCTGGTACGGGTCGGGCTCGCCGGTCGCCGCGAACAGGCTGCGCAGGCGCAGGAACGGCACGAGGTCGCCGCGGATGTTGAGGAAGTCCCGGCCGCGTTCGCTGCGGTCGCCCTCGGGCAGCTCGACGCATTCCTCCACGGCCGCCAGCGGCAGCACGTAGCGGCCGTCGCCGACGCGGATCAGCAGGCCCTCGATGATCGCCAGCGTCAGCGGCAGGCGCAGCACGATGGCGATGCCCGCCCCCGGCTCGGTGGTGATGTCGATCGAGCCGCGCAGGGCCTCGATCGTCTTCTTGACGACATCCATCCCGACGCCGCGGCCGGACAGCGCCGAGATCTGCTGCGCGGTGGAGAAGCCCGGTGCGAACAGGAACTGGTAGACCTGCTGGTCGGTGAGCGGGGTGCCGGGGGCGACGAGCCCGCGCTCCTCGGCCTTGGCGCGGATGCGCGCTACGTCGAGCCCGGCGCCGTCGTCGCGCACGGTGACGTGGACCTGGGCGCCGACATGCTCGGCGCCGAGCGTGATGCGCCCGGTCGGGTCCTTGCCGGAGGCGCCCCGGCGGGCCGGGTCCTCGATGCCGTGGTCGATGGCGTTGCGGATCAGGTGCACCAGCGGATCGGCCAGGCGCTCGATCACGGTCTTGTCGAGCTCGGTCTCCTCGCCGTCGGTGACGAAGGTCACGGGCTTGCCGAGATCCCCCGACAGGTCGTGGACCAGGCGCCGGAACCGGCCGAACAGGGCGCCGATCGGCACCATGCGGATGCTCATGGTGGTGTCGCGCAGCTGTGCCGACAGCCGCTCGATCTCCTCCGCGATAGTCTGGAGACCGGCATCGGCATGGTGGCCGGCGAGCTGGCTCAGCCGGGCCTGGGCGATCACCAGCTCGCCGACCCGGTCGAGCAGCTCGTCCAGCCGCTCGGCCTCGACCCGCATGGTGCTGGACCCGCGGGGTTCGGAGCCGCGGGCGGGTCCCCGGCGCTCGGCCTCGGAGGCGGCGGGCTTGGCAGGCGGCTGGGCGACCGGCACCGGCGCCGGCGCGGCGGGGAGAGGGACCGCGACCGGCGCGGGGGCCGGGGCGCGGTCGTCCAGCGGCGCCAGGGTCAGGACCATGTCGTCCCGCACGAACAGGAAAACGTCCTCGATCGCTTCGCGGGTCGCGGCCCCGCGCAAAGTCACGTCCCAGCCGAGCGCCAGGCGCTCCGGGTCCAGGGCGGCGAGGTCGGGCAGGTCGGCCAGCCGCGGCACCACCGTGCAGGGACCCAGCTCGCGCAGCTCGTCGAGGAGCGCGAGCGGGTTGGTGCCGTTGCGCAGGACCTCCGGGGCGAAGGCGATGCCGATCCGCCACCCGGCGGTCCCGGCATCCGGCATCTCCGGGGCCGGCGCCTCGGGCTGCGGCGGCATGGCCGGCTGGGCCTGCGCCCGGCCCACCAGCCGCTCGAGCTCCGCCAGGATCGCCTCGCCGATCACCGGGGCGGTGGAATCCGGATCCTCGATCAGCGTGCGGATGTAGTCCTTGGCCGAGAGCGAGATGTTGACCAGGTCGGCGCTGATCGGGACCTCGCCGCGCCGGACCAGGTCGAAGGCGGTCTCGAAATCGTGCGTGAAGGCCGCGACCCGGTCGAAGCCGAACATCGCCCCCGATCCCTTGATCGTGTGCAGGGCCCGGAACGCGGTGTCGACCAGCGCCGAGTCGCCGGGCCGGTCGCCGAGGTCGAGCAGCGTGGTCTCCAGCCGGTCGAGAAGCTCGTTGGCTTCCGCCAGGAACACCTCGCGTGGATCGTGATCAGTCATCGTCGAGCGGATCCAGTTGCGCCGTCTTCCGAGGTATCCGGGCGATCACGCGTCCGATCCGGACGCCGGCCGAAGGCTAGATCGCGCGATCGACCCGAGACTCAGGCGATCGATCGGGACTCATGCTACTTTGAAGTCGTTAAGAAAAGAAGACCTGACCTCGTTAAAAAGCCGTTTCGGCCAGATTTTTCCCCGAATAAATCTCTTTCTTGAATGGATCAAATCGATCGATCTTTGAAAAAATCAGTATTCGACGAATACAGATTGCGCCAGATATGAATTGTGCGCAACCTTTATAACAGGTGCCCTGGTAGATCGACGATCTAACCTGCGGTAGCGTCGATCGATACAGTCGATCCGCATCGAGATCTGTCGCATGCTCAGAACAGGTCGACGCCCGCCAGCGGATCGTCGTCGCGCGCCTGAGCCGGCGTCGTGGTGCCCAGCAGGCGGCAAGACATCCGGTCCCGGACCTCGCCGAGGGTGCAGCCCGCGATCATCGCCGCCGCCCAGTCCTGCTCGGCATGGCCGTCCGGGGCGGCCTGCAGGGCGCGCAGGATCGCCTGCAGGTTCTGCAGGCGCTGCTTGGCGAGATCCTGGAACTGCATGGCCACGATGGCGCCCGAGACGTCCTGGGTGATCGCCTCGGTGGTCTGCACGGTCTGGCCCAGCACGCCGGCAAACCGCGAGCTCTGCTCGACCAGGGCCTGCATGACCTGGCGCACCCGGGCATCGGCGTTGCGGCTCTCCTCCGACATGTCGATGGTGGCGATGTCGTGCAGCAGCGCGTGGCTGCTGCGCAGGCCGCCGGCGATCGAGCCGATCTGCTGCTTGATCACCCCCGAGAGCGTATTGATCGCGCCGGCGAGGCTGCGCACCTCGTCGGCCACCACGGCGAAGGCCTTGCCGGCCTCCCCGGCGCGCGCCGCCTCGATCTTGGCGTTCAACGCCAGCAGGTTGGTCTGGCGGTTGATCGTCTCGATCTGGGCGATGCTGCCATCCACCGAGGACAACTCGCCCAGCACGCCGTTCAGAGCGCCCTCCATGGTGGCGCCGCGCGACGACATGAACCCGATCCTGTCGTTGAGCATCGCCAGGATCTCGCCCAACGCCGCCGCGACCTCGGCGAGCGGCCGCTCGGTCCCATCGATCCGCACCGACTGGATCGACGCCACCAGCCCCTGCACGATCTCGGACTGGCCGCGGGTGGTTACGGCGATCCGCTGGAACCGGTCCGACAGGCCGTGCACGTCGGTCTCGACATCCGTCGAGACGATCCCGAGCTCGTCGATCAGGGCGTCCAGGGTCCTGCGCTGAACCTCCGACAGGCCGAGCCGCGCCTGGAGGATATCCGCGGCCCCCAACGGGTGCAGCGGCGCGGCCGGTCCGGCGGCCGGCGCATCCCCGGCCAGGGCGAGGGCCACGCGCGCATCCGACGCATCCTCGTGATCCGACTTCAGATTCGCCCGCCCCCAGAAGACCATTGATATGTATTCCTCGGACTCGTCCAGCTCTCGCCGGGGCCAGGATCGAATTGACGACCGCGAGCAGCCGTTTTCTAAGCCGACCATCTGAATGAACAGTTATGCCGATCGTTCTATGAGTGTCGGCCGACATATTCCGTGTGACCGGCAACGCACCGTGATGGCCATTTGGAGTCACAATTTGAAGACAAATACTTCCAAAATATTCAAATTAGACAACTGTCGAATACCAGCATTGGCCGGGCCGAAATCCGGATAACAAGCCGCACAATTCGCTCAATATAGATTCGCAGCCCGTCCGGAACGGCGCAGTTGTCAACAGGAAACCCCGCGTCGATCGTCGGACCCGCGGGGGCGTTATGATCCATTCAAGGGAAATTTAACGGCCCGATTCTCAAAGAGATCGACTGCAGCCAGTCTGGCCGCGCACCAGCAGCGGATTCCTCATGGCCGAACCTGTCACCCTCACGATGCCGCCGGACTGCACGCTCCGGACGGCGCAGGCGCTCCGGGCCGACCTGCTGGCGGCGCTCGACGGCGCGTCCGGCCTGGCGCTGGATTGCGCGGCGATCGAGACGGTGGACGTGACCTTCGTCCAGCTCGTCGTCGCGGCCGCCAAGTCGGCGGCCTCGCGCGGCACGAATCTCGACCTGATCAACCGGCCCGATGCGGTCACGGCGGCGTTCCGGCGCGCCGGCATCGCGCCGCAGCCGCCGTTCGAAGCCGCTTCCGTCCCCACCCTCTGAGCCCAGGACCGCGCCCCATCATGGCCACCGTTCTCGCCGTCGACGACTCGCCCAGCATCCGCCAGATGATCAAGATCGTGCTGGGCCCCGCCGGCCACACCGTGATCGAGGCCGAGGACGGCGCCGAGGGTTTGGCCAAGGCCAAGGCCGGGGCGATCAACCTGGTGATCACCGATCTCAACATGCCGGTGATGAACGGCATCGAGATGATCAAGCAGCTGCGCACCGTGCCGGCCTGCGCGGGGGTGCCGATCCTGTTCCTGAGCACGGAATCGGACGAGAGCATCAAGCAGCAGGCGAAATCGGCCGGCGCCACCGGCTGGATCACCAAGCCGTTCAAGCCGGAGCAGCTGCTGGCGGTGGTGGCGAAGCTGATCCGCGCCTGACGCATCGGGCCTGGTCCATCGGGCCTGTTCCTCGACGGGCGACCGGATGCACAGGTCGGGTTTCGGACGACGCACCCGGTAGAACGACAGTCGCTCCCGAATCGTGGCGCGTCTCCCTCCCCTCTCTGCGCGACGTTGCTCACATGGCGGCTCGTGCAGGATGCGACGGGCCCCCGCGCCCGTGCGGGCTACCGGATTCACACTTCTCAGGCTGACACTGACAGCTTGAAAAGGAGGCGCTTTTCCCCTCCCCGCAAGGGGAAGAGAGCGCATCGCGCCTCGCAGCAGGAGATGCGTGAACATCGCAGCCCGCACGGGAGAGGGGACCCGCGCGTCATCCTGTGCCCGTGTGACCAGGCCCGAAGCGGGAATCCGGTAGCCCCTTTGCGGGGGAGGGAGGGCGCATGTGCGTGCGCGCGACCGTCCCTTCCCATCCCACGGATGAGATGAACTGTAACGCGTGGTGCAACCCGCGCTACAGGCTCCTAAAACTGCCCTGAAAATCCGACCGCGTCGCGAATTCCGCATCCCAGTGTGGATGAGCGCGCCAGCGGCAACGTGGGATCGGAACGGGACCCCCATCGGCACGTTGACCGGCGCCATCACGAAGCAATCACAACGTCTCACGCAGTTCGGCACAGCGGGTCGGGTACAGAATGGGCGGTCAGCCACCAGGGTCCGGAACGGCTGCGCCGCAGGCGACGGACCCCTCGGGCGATCCGACGCACGGGCCGGCGGCCGCGGGCAGCATCGCCCTGAGCGACAGCTTCCGGCGCTTCGCCGACGTGGTGCCGCTGATGCTGTGGCGCTCGGACGAGACCGGCCGTGCCGTCCACCACAACGAGTGCTGGCTCGATTTCACCGGCCGGCCGCTCGAGGAGGAATTGCGCCTCGGCTGGCGCAGCGGCCTGCATCCGGAGGATTTCGAGCGTCACGCCCGGATCGTCGCGGAGGCCTTCGCGGCGCGCTCGCCGTTCACAGTGGAATTCCGGCTGAAGCGGCACGACGGCGTCTACCGCTGGCTGCTCGATACCGCCCGCCCGCTGGTCGAGGACGGCCGCTTCCAGGGCTATCTCGGCTCCTGCTTCGACATCACCGACCGCAAGCACGCCGAGGAGCATATCGAGCAGGCGCTCGCCGAGAAGGAGGCGCTGCTCGCCGAGGTCTATCACCGGGTGCGCAACAACCTCCAGGTGATGGTCAGCCTGATCGGCCTGTACGGGCGGGCCGCCCCGGACCCGTGCCGCGGCAGCTTCGAGGCGCTGGGCCAGCGGGTCCGGGCGATCGCGCTGGTGCAGCAGCACCTGCACGAGGCGCCTCACATCGCCTCGATCGACCTGCACGATTACCTGCACCGCCTGGCCTCGGGCCTCGGGCAGCTCCGGCGGGCCGGGCGGATCGGCGTGCAGGTCGGCGGTTCCGGGACCGGGCTGGTCGAGCCGCGCACCGCCAACGCGCTGGGCATGATCGTCGCCGAGATCGTCGCCGAGTGCCTGGACGCCACCGCCGAGCACGTCGCCTGCTCGATCGCCATCGAGATTGAATCGGCCGAGGGCCATCCGCTGCGCGTCTCGATCGTCTCCGGCATCAGCGAGATGGCCGCCACCGGCCGCTCCAACATCCCGAAGTTGGGCCCGCGCCTGATTGCGGCCTACGCGGCCCAGGCCGAGATTTTGGTGTCGGGCGATGCCAGCACCGCCGAGCCCCTGATCCTGACCCTGCCGCCGACACAAGCCCCGGAGCCGTGATCGCCGGCGCCGCACCCCCTGGCGCTTCGCGATCGAGTCGCCAGATTTTCGCCGGGGCCTTATAGAGCATCATCCCGAAAGGTGGTTTCCGGCTTTCGGAACAAGATGATGTAAAACCAAGGGCCTAGCGCGTCGTCCTGGTTCCGATGCCCAGGACGATGCGCGAACAGCCCCGGCCCACGCGAGATCCGGTCCACCATGGTTCCCCCGATCGACACCATCGTCGAGAACTTCGCGTTCATCGACGATTGGGAAGAGCGCTACCGCTATCTGATCGAGCTGGGGCGCGCCCTGCCGCCCGCGGACCCGGCGCTGCACGCCGAGGCCAACAAGGTCCAGGGCTGCGCCAGCCAGGTCTGGATCGACCTCGACGTCGACCGCTCGGATGCCGAGCCGCGCCTGCGCATGCGCGGCGACAGCGACGCCCATATCGTGCGCGGCCTCGTGGCGCTGATGATCGCGCTGTTCGACGGCAAGCCGCTCCGCGAGGCCGCCGAGACCGACGCCTTCGCGCTCTACACCAAGCTTGGCCTGGGCGAGCACCTGACCCCGCAGCGCTCCAACGGCGTGCGCGCCATGGCCGACCGGGTGCACCGGGATTCGGTGCGGTTTCTGGGGGCCGAGGGGTAGAGGACGGGCGATCCTTGCGAAGGCCTGCTCGGCGGCATCATCCCACCCGCACCCTCATCCTGAGGTGCGGCGAAGCCGCCTCGAAGGGTGAGGGCAAGGATTGGAGGTCTTCCAGCCTTGGCTCCCTCCCCGCACCGGGCCCGCCCGCGGCACCACGGAACGACGGGCGGGCTTTGCACCCGGTATTCCCGATCGCTCGGCCCCGCCCCTCACGCCCGCCACAACCGTAACCGCCCGCTGTCCGGCCCGGTCGCCTCGCGCTCCAGGCCGTAATGCTCGGCCAGCCGCCCGAGGGCGATGCGGACCACGACCTTGGCCGAGCGGGCCGGCCAGCGGCGCTCGGCCTCGATCCGCTCCAGGCCCTTGAGGAAGCCGCACAGGTCGATCAGCAGGCCCGACAGGTCGCCGCCCACCGCGTCGAGGGCGCCGCGGACCCGTTGGCGGGCGGCGATCACCTGATCGGAGGCGGCGGCCGGGTCGCGGGCGCCGCCGCCATCGACCCGGGGTGCGCCGAGCTCGATCCCCATCCGGGGCAGCATCGCGGCGGTGGTCATGTCCCGGCGCAACCGCTCGCCGGCCTCGAACGCCGCCGGGTCGATCAGCGGCGCACCGTCCCCGCCCCGGCGCCGGACCATCCAGGCCAGGGGGTTTTCGGATGCGTTCCGCAGGGCGGGCTCCGAGGCGCCGTCCTGGTCCACGGTGAGGTCGTGGTGCTGGGCGAGGAACCCCATCCCGTCCGGGGCCTGCCCGCGCCGCAGCCGCGCCAGCCCGGCCGGGCCGATCGTCAGCCGCGTGCCGGCCGGATCCCAGGCCGCGAGATCGGCAGCCACGAGTTGCCGGCCCGCGGCCTGCGGAAAACGCCCGCTGCCCACCGAGATTCCCGCGCCGCCCCGCCGGACCAGCAGGCCCTCCTCGGCGAGCGGATCGGGCCGAGCATAGGCCCCCGCCTCTCCGAGCCGCGCCAGCAGCCGCGCCGCCTCCGGTGACAGGGGCGCCCCTGCTGCCTCCCTTGCTGCCTCCCTTGCCGCCTTCCCTGTCGTCTTCCCTGCCGCCCCGGGTCCTGCGGCCTTGGCCCGACCGGATCTCGCCCCTTTGTTCATGATTTGTTCCGATCAGGCGACGCAGCTTCGCGGCATCTCGCTTAGCGCGGGATCGGGTCGGGAGTCAAGGCTTTTTTGCCTAATACGGGATTCAGGTCCGGCGCGGCCCGGTCGGTGGCCGGCGAAGGATCTCCGCGATCTCGTCCTCGGACTTGCCGCGGACCGCGTAGCCCAATTCTTCGAAGCGATCGATCAGCGCGGTGCTGTCGGCGGCAGACCGCGCGGCCCATTCGGAGAGAGCCGCGTTCATCGGCTCGATAGCCTCCGCGGGATTGCCATCCTGGGGATCGGGACTTGCGGTCATGCACAGCACCTCGGCGCCGGACGGGGTTGCGATCGCATCGCACGAAGCGAGCCATCGCACCCCAACGCCCGACATCGTCCCGGTATCCCTCGCCGGTATCCCTTGGTTGTATCGCGGCCCCGGCGGGGACGCGCTCAGGCGGCGTCCTGGAAAGCGGCAGGCCGGCCCAGCCCGATCGCCTTGGCGAGTTCGGAGCGGGTCTTGGCGTAGTTCGGCGCCACCATCGGGTAATCGGCAGGCAGCTTCCACTTCGCGCGGTATTGCTCGGGACTCATCTCGTATTTCGACCGGAGATGCCGCTTGAGCGACTTGAACTTCCGGCCGTCTTCCAGACAGACGATGTAATCCGCCGTCATCGAGCCCTCGACCGGAACCGCCGGCTTCGCCGGCTCTGCCGCCGCGCCGGCCTGGCTCTCCACGACCCGTTTCAGGGCCGCGTAGACGCTGCCGAACAGCGGCCGCAATTCGCTCACCGGAATGGCATTCTTGCGGACATAGGCGGCCACGACGTCGGCCGTAGCACCCACAAGATCGATCGCGTTCCCGTTCTCTCTCACCACATGACCCCCGATTTCAGATGAAGCGTGCGTCCCGCTCCTGCCCTCATCGTTCCAAGCATTGACCGACGCCCGCATCGGGACAGAGTGGTACCCGGCGCGAACAAGCGGTCCCGAGCCGGGTGTGCACCAATCGATCCCTTGTACCAAGGTACAACAGGCCAATTTGTATTACAAGTTGGAACGATATTATCGGCAAGCGCCGCATCGATCGGTCCCGGGATACTTCCGGATCACGTTTCCCATCTATAAGTAGATCTAGATTTCCTTCTTACTAACTTAAAGTTATGGCGCCGGCCGGTTGCGGAGTCGCGGCGGCTTGCGTCCCGGCCGCCGACGCGACACATCCCCGGACCGGGCGTCACAGGACCCGGCGGGAGATACGATGACGGAGATCGGGCGCGGCTTTCATGCTCACCGGACCGGGGCGCCAATGGCCGAGATCCGGCCGCGGCGCTTCAGCGTCCACGGCCGGGAGATCGTCGACGACTACGCCTGGTTGAAGGCGGAGAACTGGCAGGCGGTCCTCAAGGACCCCGCCGCCCTCCCCGACGACATCGCCGCCTACCTCAAGGCCGAGAACGCCTACGCGGAAGCCGCGCTCGCCGGCAGCGCCGACCTGCGCAAGACCCTGGTCTCCGAAATGCGCGGCCGCATCCAGGAGGACGAGAGCGGCGTGCCCGATCCGGACGGGCCTTACGCCTACTACACCCGCCACCGGGAGGGCGGGCAGCACCCGCTGGTCTGCCGGCGACCGGCCTCCTCGCCGAACGTGCCGGAGTCAGGCCCCGACCCGGACGAGACGATCCTGATCGATGGCGACCGGGAGGGCGAGGGCCTGCCGTTCTTCGAGATCGCCGCCGCGGCCCATTCCGACGACCACGGGCTGCTCGCCTGGAGCGCCGACACCAAGGGTTCCGAGCTCTACACGATCAAGGTGCGCGACCTCGCCACCGGTCTCGACCGCGACGACCGGGTCGAGGCGACCTCCGGCGAGGCGGTCTGGGCCGCGGACGGGCACAGCTTCTGGTACGTGGCCCTCGACGCCAATCACCGCCCCGCCAAGGTGATGCGCCACCGCCTCGGCACCGCGCAATCCGCCGACGAGACCCTCTACACCGAGCCGGATGCGGGCTACTTCGTCCATATCGGCCGCACCCAGTCCGGCGCCTTCCTGGATGTGACCGCGAGCGACCACGAGACCTCGGAGGTCCGGCTCCTCGACCGGCACGCGCCGTCGGCCGCCCTGCGGCTGGTGCAGAAGCGCGAGCCGCTGCTGATCTACGACGTCGAGCACCGCGGCGACCGGCTCTACATCCGCACCAACGCGGACGGCGCTGAGGACTTCAAGATCGTCACCGCGCCGCTGGACGCTCCGGGCCGGGCCAACTGGACCGACCTCGTGCCCCACCGGCCGGGGGTGATGATCCGCCACCTGCACCTTCTGGCCGGCCACCTGATCCGCCTCGAGATCGAGAACGCCCGGCCGCGGATCATCGTGCGCGACTTGGCCGACGACGCGGAACACACGGTGGCCTTCGCCGAGGAAGCCTACGCGCTGGGCCTCCGGGGCGGGCACGAATTCGACACGGCGACGATCCGGTTCGTCTACTCGTCCATGACGACGCCATCCGAGACCTGGGACTATGCCTGCGACAGCCGCAACCGGACGTTGCGCAAGCGCCAGACCATCCCGAGCGGGCACGATCCGGCCGCCTACGTGACCCGCCGGCTGTTCGCCACCGCCCCGGACGGCGAGCAGGTGCCGATCTCGCTCCTGCACCGCCGGGACCTGGCACTGGACGGGTCGGCGCCGCTCCTGCTCTACGGCTACGGCTCCTACGGGACGCTGATGCCGGCAGGCTTCCGCACCAACCTGCTGAGCCTGGTCGATCGCGGCTTCGTCTACGCCATCGCGCATGTCCGCGGCGGCACCGAGAAGGGCTGGCGCTGGTACCTCGACGGCAAGCGCGAGAAGAAGCCCAATACCTTCACGGATTTCATCGCCTGCGGGCGGGCGCTGATCGCTTCCGGCTACACAGCGGAAAAGCGTATCGTCGCCCATGGCGGCTCGGCCGGCGGCATGCTGATGGGCGCGGTCGCCAACCTCGCCCCTGAGTTGTTCGCCGGGATCGTCGCCGACGTGCCGTTCGTGGACGTGCTCAACACCATGCTGGACGCGGAATTGCCGCTCACCCCGCCGGAATGGCCCGAATGGGGCAACCCGGCCGAGAGCGTCGCGGCCTTCGAGACGATCCTGTCGTATTCGCCCTACGACAACGTCGCCGCCAAGGCCTACCCGGCGATCCTGGCGCTCGGCGGCCTCACAGACCCGCGGGTGACCTACTGGGAGCCGGCGAAATGGGTCGCCCGGCTGCGCGCGACCATGACCGGCGGCGGCCCGATCCTCCTGCGCATCAACATGGAGGCCGGCCACGGCGGCGCCGCCGGCCGCTTCGACCGGCTGGAGGAGGTGGCGCTGATCTACGCGTTCGCGCTGATGGCGGCGGGGAAGGTGTAGGGGCTCGCCGCCGAGGGGGATGCCGGTTCGTCTACGGACGCGGCGGCTCGACCGGCGGCTCGACCGGCGCCCCCTCGCCTGCCGCTCCCTCGTTCCGCACCCGGGCCTGCCGGGCGGCTTCGTCCGCCGCGGCCTTGTCGGCGGCGGCCTTGAGCGCGGCGGCGCGGGCGCGGTCCATCTCGATCCGGGAGCGGCGGCGCTGGCGCTCGACCTGGTCGGCCTCGGTCAGCTCGATCGTCTCCAGCTCGCGCTGGAGCACGAAGGCGGCGAGCCCGTTCGACAGGGCGCCGACGTCGAGCACGCGCTTGGGCGCCCCGAGCGCGCCGGTGAATCCGAGCTGGACGGCCGGGGTGCCGGCGCTCCAGCCCCGGGGAACGGCGCCGCCGGACAGGAGCCCCCGGGCGTCGAGGCGCTGGCTGCGCAGGTCGTAGCCGATCGTGCCGGACCAGCGGGCGGCCCCGAAATCGAGGTCGAGGGGCCCGGCCCGCAGGACACCGCCGACAATGGTGGCCGGGCTGCTCGCCGGCGCCTTGGCCTGCGCGCCGCCCTTGGCGAGTTCCTCGGCGATCAGGGCCTGCAGCCGCCCCTCCCGCAGGGGATCGTCGATCTCCACCGCCCTTGCGAGCGCACGGCCGAGGGCCGACGGGTCGACCTCCGGGACGCTGAGGTCCTTGAGGGTGAGGCTGCCGCTGCCGGAGAGGTTGTCGGCGAGGCCCGGGGCGGTCTCGGCCGTTGCGGTGAAGCGGAGGGACACGGTCAGGCGCCCACCGATCGGCCCCCCCCCGGCCAGGGCGGCGAGCGCGGCGTCGTCGAGGGCGCCCTCCCCGGAGACGGACGCCTCGGATCCGCGGCGGGTGATCGTGGCGGAGCCGGCGATCCGCCCCCCGGCGAGCTTGGCCGTGAGGTCGCGCAGGGTCAGGGCGCCGTCGGCAAGACCGAGCGCGAGGTTCGCCTCCGTGGCCATAAGCCCGTGGCCGAGATCGAGGCTCGCGATCCGGGCATCGAGCGCGACGGGCGCCAGCGCTTGCGTTGGGGGTCCGAAGCGATCCCCCTTGGCCGCGTCCGGCGGCAGCACAAGGGCGGCTGCCAATTGCGGCAGCGACAGACGGTCGAGGCTGAAACGGCCGCGCAGCGCCCCGCCCGGCGCCCGCAGCAGCCGGCCGCTGACGGCCGCGCCGGCGATCTTGCCGGTGGTGTCGGCGGCGATGTCGCCCCCGTCCTTGGCAAGCGTGAAAGAGAACTCGGCTGGCCAGGCGCCGGGGCTGAGGCGGGCGGCCCCGGCCAGGGTCAGGAACGGAGCGAGATCGCCGGTGTCGGCCCGGATCTCGCCGGCACGCGGTAGGGCGTCGGGGCCGACCAGGATCGGCCGGGCGGTGGCGAGCTTCAGGCCGGCGACGGTGCCGTTGACGGTCAGCGCGAGGGTGTCGGTATCCGGCCGCTCGGCGCTCAGGTGCAGCTCGGCAGGCTGCTGCAGGCCGGCGATGTCGGTGCGCCCGAACCAGACGCCGGCCCGGGGGGTGGTGAGCGTCGCAGTCCCGCCCTCGATCCGCGTCCCGCGGCTCGCCAGCGTCAGGTCGAGTGTGCCGCCGCCGGCATTGCCCCGGGCCTGGCTGCGCAGGGCATCAGCCGAGCCGCCTTCCCGGTCGAGGGTGACGGCGAGGTCGAGGGGGGCCTCGCGCAGGAAAGCGGGCAGCAGGCGGAGCTCGCCGACCCAGACCCGTTCGAGCAGGCCGAGCAGCGGCGCCGCCACCGGGGCCTTCAGTCGCCCGGAGACGCGGCCGGTCCCGTCCGCGCCGATCCGGCCGGACAGTTTCGCGCTGGCGCCCGCCAGATCCGTCACGTCGAGGCTGTCGACCAAGAGGCTCGACCCGTCCGACTGGATGCGCGCCGCGATCGTTCCGTTGCCGGAGCCCGCCGGCCCGTAGCGCACGTCTTTCGCCTCAAGGGTCAGGGCGAGGTCGTGGTCGCGCAGGCTGCCGAGCGTCGTCCCGAGCGGTGGCAGGGCGGCGATGTCGATGCCGCTGGCGCGGATCTGGGCGTCGAACCGCCCGCGCGCTCCCGCCTCCGCGGCGGTGTAGCGGGCATTGCCGGTGATGCGCGCCGGCCCCAGGCCGAGGCGCAGGTTGCGCAGGGACAGGCTGGAGGCGGCCGCGGACAGGTCGGCCGCCGCCTCGACCCGCCGCCCGTCGAGGAGCGCGGCCAGGGGACCTTCCAAGCCGAGCCGGCGCAGGTAGCGCCCGAGCGGGTCGGAATCGGCGGCGGTCAGCGCCACCGGGCCGGTGAGGCGGAACGGTGCCGCCTCGATCTGTCCGCTAACATTCAGGGTTGCATCGCCAGGCCCGACCGCCGACAGGCGCCGCAGCAGCAGGCCGCCCGCGCGCTCGACGGTGCCGGACAGCGCGAGGTTCGACCATTCCTCGCCGCCGAGCACCAGGGTGCCAACCGCGAGGTCGAGGTCGAGCATCGCGGGCAGGCCGTGCCCGAGGTCCGGGACGCCGCGGGCGATCAGGTTCTGGCCCTCGGGCGAGGCCAGGAAGGCGTCGAGGTCGAGGCGGCGGCCGTCCAGGTTCAGGCCGGCGCGCCACTGGCGAAGGTCGAGCCGGCCGGTCCCGGCGAACCGCAGGGCGCGCCCGCCCGGGTCGATCGCGAGCTCGACGCCCTCGAACCGCACCTGCGTGCCGCGGGCCTTGAACGCCCCGCCGAGCGAGAACGGCAGATAGGGGCCCGCCGCCTGGGTCGGCGGGCCGACCACGAGGCGGGCCGAGCCCTCGGATTCGATCTGCGTCGCCCCGTCGGCCTCGTTCGGCACCAGGCCGAGGCGGGCATCCGCCTCGAAGCGCGGATGCACGTCGCCACCCCCGGCGATCTTCACCGCGAGCCGGCCATCCGCCCCCGGCGTCCCGCTCACCGCCCGGAACGGAACGCCGCCGCTCGTACCCTCCACCCGCCAGGGGCCGACCAGGGCGGGGGCTTGGAGGCGCAGGTCTTGGACGTAGAGCTGGTCGGTCCGGCCGGTGGCCGGCACCTGTGTGGTCACGAGGAATTGCTGGACGTGCAGATCCTCGATGGCGAGATCGCGGGCGCGCAGGGCCTCGCCGAGATCGGGCGGGATCCGCAGGGCATCGCCGCCGGCGACCGGGAGCCTGATCTCGGCGCGGCCGATCCGGGTCTCGGTGAAGCGGAACTCGCCCTTCAGGAGCGGCGCCAGGGCGATCTCGGCCTTGACGAAGCGGGCGTCCAGGCTCGGCCGGGTCGGATCGGCCCCGAGATGCAGCCGGTCGATGCGCAGCCGCGGCGAGGGCAGGAGCCGCACCTCGATCCGGCCGTCGGTCCGGGCCGGCACGCCCAGGGACCGGGTCAGCCCCCGGTCCACAAGCGCACGCTGGGCCTGCCAATCGATGACGGGCGGGACGGCGAGAGCCGCGACGAGAACCAGGATGACGGCGCCCGCCAGCGCGGTCAGAAGATCACGCACGCTACCCGTTCCGCGAACCATCCCGCGCGGTCAAGGCACCGTGATGCCCCACCGTCGCGTGCCCCCCTGGGCAAGCCGAGATGGGCCATAGCACGATAAATCCCGGACCGCTCCAGAGGCGGCCCCGAGATCGAATGCCCTCGACGCCGTTCGCGATTTGGTCCAGGGAAGCGGAATGCAGAATGGCCCGCACGCGCAGCCCGCCGGGGACGGCGCCCCGACCTCCATCGCCGCCCGCGCCATGGGCGCCCTCCGGCGGGACGCCGCCAGCTATCTGGAAGGGCTCAACCCCGAGCAGCGCCGCGCCGTCGAGGCGACGGAAGGCCCGGTGCTGGTTCTGGCCGGGGCCGGCACCGGCAAGACCCGGGTGCTCACCACCCGGATCGCCCACCTGATCGCCACTGGCCGCGCCCGGCCCTACGACATCCTGTCGGTGACCTTCACCAACAAGGCTGCCCGGGAGATGAAGCTGCGGATCGGCGCGCTGATCGGCCCGGCCGGCGAGGGCATGCCCTGGCTCGGCACCTTCCACGCCATCGGCACCAAGATCCTGCGCCGGCACGCCGAGCTGGTCGGGCTGAAGTCGGACTTCACGATCCTCGGGACGGACGACCAGCTGCGCCTGATGAAGCAAGTGATCGCCGACCAGAACATCGACGAGAAGCGCTGGCCGGCCCGGGCGCTCGCCCACACCATCGACGGCTGGAAGAACCGCGGCCTCTCGCCCGAGCAGGTGCCGCCGGGCGAGGCCTCGTCTTTCGCGTTCGGCAAGGGCGGCGCGCTCTACACCGCCTACCAGGCCCGGCTCGCGACGCTCAACGCCGTCGATTTCGGCGATCTTCTGCTCCTGTGCCTCAAGCTCTGGCGTGAGAACAAGGATATCCTCGAAAATTATCAGGATCGCTTTCGCTACATCCTAGTGGACGAGTATCAAGATACGAACGTCGCCCAGTACCTGTGGCTCAGGCTGCTCGCGCAATCACGAAAAAACATCGCCTGTGTGGGCGACGACGACCAGTCGATCTACGGCTGGCGCGGGGCCGAGGTCGACAACATCCTGCGCTTCGAGCACGATTTTCCGGGCGCCGTGGTGGTGCGCCTGGAGCGCAACTACCGCTCCACCGGCCATATCCTGGCCGCCGCCTCGGGCCTGATCGCCAAGAACGAGAGCCGTCTCGGCAAGACCCTGCGCACCGAGGACGAGCCGGGCGAGCGCGTCACCGTGACCGGCGCCTGGGATTCCGAGGAGGAGGCGCGCCAGCTCGCCGAGGCGATCGAATCCCTGCAATCCAAGCAGCATCCCCTGTCGGAGATCGCCGTGCTGGTGCGGATCTCGGCGCAGATGCGCGAGATCGAGGATCGCTTCGTCCAGCTCGGCCTGCCCTATCGGGTGATCGGCGGCCCGCGCTTCTACGAGCGCGCCGAGATCCGCGATGCGCTGGCTTACTTGCGCGTCACCATGAACGTCAGCGACGACCTCGCCTTCGAGCGGATCGTCAACACGCCCAAGCGCGGGCTGGGCGACGCCACCCTGCAGCAGCTCCACACCTACGGCCGCGCCAACCGCCTGCCGCTGCTGATCGCCGCCCAGCGCCTGTGCGAGACCGACGAGCTGAAGCCCCGGGTCCGCGCGACCCTGCGGGCGCTCACCGAGAGTTTTTCCCGGTGGGCACGGCTCATCGAGACGCAGCCGCACAGCGAGGTCGCCCAGACCATCCTGGAGGAATCCGGCTACACCGAGATGTGGCAGAAGGACCGCTCCGCCGACGCCGCCGGCCGCCTGGAGAACCTGAAGGAATTCGTCCGCTCGATGGAAGAATTCCCCGACATGGCGGCCTTCCTGGAGCACGTCTCCCTGGTGATGGAGGCCTCCGAGGCCGAGGGCGCCGAGCGGGTCTCGCTGATGACGCTCCACGCCGCCAAGGGCCTGGAATTCGACACCGTGTTCCTGCCCGGCTGGGAGGACGGCTTGTTCCCCAACCAGCGGGCGCTCGACGAGAGCGGCCGGGCCGGATTGGAAGAAGAGCGCCGCCTCGCCCATGTCGGTCTCACCCGGGCGCGCAAGCGGGCCAAGCTGTCCTTCGCGGTCAACCGGCGCATCCACGGCCTGTGGTCCTCGACCATCCCGTCGCGGTTCATCGACGAATTGCCGGAGACCGCCGTCGACGTGGTCGAGGCGCCCGCGCATTTCTCGGCCGGCGCCTCGCGGTTCGACCGCAACCCGACGCCGTTCGGGTCGAGCTACGGCACGCCCGGCTGGCAGCGTGCCCAGGCCAACACCGCTTCGGGGGCCGGCAACCGGTCCGGCTTCGGCAGCGGCCCCGGCGGCCGGGCCGGCGGCCCGCGCCAGATCGAGGGCGAGCTGATCGCCAAGTCGACCGGCGCGCCCTCCGCGTTCCAGGATGGCCAGCGGGTCTTCCACATGAAGTTCGGCCCCGGAACCGTCGCCGGCGTCGACGGCAACAAGCTCACCGTTGACTTCGATAAAGCCGGCCGGAAGATGGTTCTCGACAGCTTCATCCAGGCTGGATCAAGCTAGTCCCGCCGATCAAGCCCGGACGTTTCAGGGCGGCAGGGTCGGGCGGCTTCGCCCGTGCGGGCGGGGAGGATCTGAGGCCGTGCCGGATGCCGCGTCATCCCGTGTCCCCAGCCCTCGTCCCGGCTCTCGGTCTGATGCAGCCTTGCCAGCATCGCAGCATTTTCCGCAACGCGGTACCGACCGTCACCCCCTGGTCACACCCTCCGAGCAATCGTCCGGTGCGAATCACGTTGGTGCGCCGCTTGCACTGCGTATTCGACCCCGGGCGAAGCGGCGTGACGCTCTCCACAGGCGAATAGCGCGGGGCGGAACCTTCGGCATGGCGCCGGAATTAGTTTCGCAATAGAATAAATCCGGGAGCATTTAGGTAAACGGCAGTTCATCGACAGATCCAGGTTGGCAAGTCCCGTTGGAGTGTTGATCCATGAAGCGACGCCGCACACGACTTGAACTGGTTGAAGACCGCACGCCCCGTATTCACCGCACCCGCTTCGACGAAGAGCGCAACCTCAGCCCCATCCAGCCCCTCACCGACCGCCAAGCCGAATATCTCGACGCCCTGGCCAGCTCCGCCCAGGTGATCGTCCTCGGGCCCGCCGGCACCGGCAAGACCTACATCGCCGGGACGCGGGCCGCCGACCAGCTCCGCCAGCGCCGCATCTCCAAGGTCGTGATCACCCGCCCGAACGTGCCCTCGGGCCGCTCGCTGGGCTTCTTCCCCGGCACCCTCGAGGAGAAGATCGCCCCCTGGGTCGCCCCGCTCACCGAGGCCATGAAGGAGCGGATGGGCCAGGCTGCCTTCGAGATCGCGCTCAAGACCGGCGACATCGAGATCGTGCCGTTCGAGGTGATGCGCGGCCGCACTTTCAAGAACTGCCTGGTGATCCTGGACGAGGCCCAGAACACCACCACCGCCGAGATCAAGATGTTCCTGACCCGGATCGGCGACGATTGCCAGGTCATCATCAACGGCGACGTCTCACAGACCGACCTGCGCGAGACCTCGGGCCTGCGCACGGTCATGCACTTGATCAAGAGCCGGATGATGCCGATCCCGGTGGTCGAGTTCACCCGCGACGACATCGTCCGCTCCGGCATCTGCGCCGAATGGGTGAAGGCGTTCGAGGAAACGAATCTATAATCCAGAAGTTGTTGGCGGCGGACCCTCACGGGTCCGCCGTGCCTTCACCGGCACGAGACGACTCTCCGAACCTCCCGTTTGGGAGGATGAACCGGGCTTCACGCCCGGCTACCAGAGAATTGGAGTCTCCCCGTGAGGAAACTGACCTTCGCCTTTGCCGTGCTGGCCTCGATCGGCGGTGCCGCCCTCGTCCAGCCCGCCAGCGCCGCCCCCGGCCTGCCCTCGGGGATCTCTGCACCCGACTCCGTCACGCAGGTCCGCATGCACCCGATGGAGCGGCGCATGATGCATCGGCGCATGCACCGCCGGATGATGCATCGGCGCATGCATCACCGCGGCATGCACCGGATGTGATGTTCAAGATGCGGGGCCTTCGGGCCCCGTTTCCTTGTGCGGATCGCTTTGGGCGTTGCTCCGCACCCCGCAGATTCCTATCTCGTCACCCTGAATCGCGCAGTCAGGCGGCCGAAGCGGCAGCCGGCCGATCCGGGAGACCACGATGCCCCCCTCGAACCGACTGTTCGACGATCTCGCCCGCCTGATGACCGATGCGGCTGGGGCCGCCCAGGGCGTGCGCCGCGAGGCCGAGACCGTGGTCAAGGCGCAGGTCGAGCGCCTCGTCCGCGATCTCGACATCGCCTCCCGCGAGGAGCTGGACGTGCTGCGCGATCTGGTCACCAATCTCCGGACCCAGAACGAGGCGCTCACCGCCCGGGTGGCCGCCCTCGAGGCGAAATCCGGCACCGCCGGGGCCGGCGCGGCGGGCCTCAGCGAAGCGATCTGAGTCCGCACGGCAACGCGTCAGGCTTTTGCACAGGAAGCGCGACCGATGATTTCGTTTCCTGTTCACCGAGCGTGACCTGCACTTTGTGTCGCGAGTCACGGCCGGTCTATAGTCGGGCATAGGGTGATTCGGCGGCTGCGGGGCGATGTCCGCAGAGCTTTGACAGTCGATCGCGTCACCTCCGGCTTATGCGTGCCGGTCGTATCAAGTTCTCGGAGTGTTCTCGCACTCTTCTCGCGTCCCCGTCACGTCGGTCCGGGTCGATTCCGGGCCGTCCTTTTGGATCGTCATGCCGCTTCTCCACGTCGACTTCCACGACCCTGACCGGAACGAGCATCCGCTCGACGTCGTCGAGCGTCTGGCGTCTTTGCGCGACTGGATCTTCGACCGGGCCGAGACCGACGAGATGTCGATCACCAGCCCCGGCCGCTGGACCGACTACCATGTCGCCTTCACCTGGATTGAGGACGTCGAGGCTCTGCATGTGGCTTGCGCCTTCGATCTCAAGGTGCCGGAGCGGCAGCGGACCGAGGTGCTGCGCCTGATCGCCATGATCAACGAGCAGCTCTGGATCGGCCATTTCGACCTGTGGTCGAGCGACAGCGTGGTGATGTTCCGCCACGCGCTACTTCTGACCGGCGGCGCGGTGCCGACCCACCCGCAATGCGCCACCATGATGAAGACCGCGGTGGATGCCTGCGAGCGCTACTTCCAGGCATTCCAGTTCGTGCTCTGGGCCGGCAAGAGCGCCCGCGAGGCGCTGGATGCCGTGCTGTTCGAGACCGAAGGCGAGGCGTGACGGCGGCCCCGAACGCGGCGCGGATGCCGGCCTCCCTGGTTCTCGCCGGGGCCGGAAAGATGGGCGGCGCGATGCTGGCGGGCTGGCTCGAAGCGGGCCTCGATCCCCAATCCACCACGATCATCGACCCGGTGCCGGCCCGCGCGATCGTGGATCTCTGCGCCCAGCGCGGCATCCGGCTCAACCCGACGAATCCCGAACCCGCAGCAGTGCTGGTCCTGGCGATCAAGCCGCAGGGCCTGGAGGCAGCCGCCCCCGGCCTCGACCGGCTCCTCGGCCCAGACACGCTCCTCGTCTCGATCCTGGCCGGCAAGACCGTCGCAGACCTGCGCACCCGGCTGCTCCGGGCGCGCGCCGTGGTCCGGGCGATGCCCAACCTGCCGGCCAGCATCGGGCGGGGCTCCACCGGCGCCTGCGCGAGCCCGGAGGTAATCCCGGCTCAGCGCGATGCGGCCGACGCCCTATTCTCCGCCAACGGCACGGTGGCCTGGCTCGCCGACGAGGCCCAGATCGACGCCGTGACCGCGGTCTCGGGCTCCGGGCCTGCCTATGTCTTCCTGCTGGTCGAGGCCCTAGCCGAGGCCGGGATCGCTGCCGGGCTCGATCCGGATGTGGCGCGAACGCTGGCGCGGGCCACGGTCGCGGGCGCCGGAGCGCTCCTCGACGCCAGCCCGGACGAGGCGGCCGATCTGCGCCGCAACGTCACTTCTCCGGGTGGGACCACGGCCGCAGCGCTCGACGTGCTGATGCGTCCGGACGGCCTGGCCCCGCTCATGTGCGAAGCCGTGGCGGCGGCCAAACGCCGGGCGGCCGAACTCGCCGGCTGACATCCGTGCGGCATCGCCGCGCGACGGGCCTGCCCTTCCCGGCCGGCTTTCCTACATGAGAGTCGACGACCGACAGGAGCGGGCGACAGACCCATGACCGAGAGCAGAGCCCCGTCGAAGCGCACCCGCAAGGCTGCGAGTGCCGTGCAGGACAACGCGGCGTCGAACGACGCGATCCAGGCCGGCCCGGCCCCGGCATCCCCCGCGCAGTCCGGGAGCCCGCCGAAGCTGCCGCCCCGGGAGGCCGCGGTCGAGGCGCTGATGCGGCTCGCCGCCGAGCAGCCCTGGAATGATATCGAGATCGGTGACATCGCCCGCGAGGCCGGGCTGAGTCTCGCCGAATTGCGCGACCTGTTCCCGTCGAAGGGCGCCGTGCTCGGCGGCCTCACCCGGATCATCGACCGAAAGGTCCTGGAGGGCGACAGCGCCGGCCTCGAAGAAGAGCCGACCCGCGAGCGCCTGTTCGACGTGCTGATGCGCCGGCTCGACGCGATGACGCCCTACAAGCCGGCGCTGCGCCGCATCGCCTACGCGCTGCGCGGCGAGCCGCTGTCGATGGTGGCGCTGAACGGTGTGATGCTGAACTCCCACCGCTACATGCTGGCGGCGGCCGGGATCGACACCGAGGGGCCGCTGGGCCAGCTCAAGCTTCAGGGCGTGGTGATCGCCTTCGCCCGCGTCACCCAGGTCTGGCTCGACGACGACGATCCGGCGCTCGCCAGGACGATGGCCAAGCTCGACAAGGAGATCCGCAACGGCGAGCGTCTGATGGAGCGCGCCGAGGATGCCCGGCGGCTCACCGCGCCGTTGCGGGCGCTTGGCCGTTCGCTCCTGGACCGGCGCCCTCGCCGCCGGCGCGAGCCGGACGGCGACGACACGGATCCCGCCGCCGCGATTTAATCGCTCTGCCGGCCTCCGACGGCCGCTGGGAGCCCGCGTTCAGCTCCTGCTTCGAGATGTACGGGGCGATCGAAGGATCAGCCGCTCCCACCGACTCGCGACTTCAGCCGCGGTCAAACGGGCCTGAGCGTATCCTCTCGGATCCGGCCACCGGACCGAAGCTCTGCCCCGACGTCCTTATCCGGCGACGCGGTTCGTCAGCGCTTCGCGCATCAGGGTCGCGACCATGCCGTTCTGGAACTGCTCGCGCTGGATGAACAGCGCGTCCGGGACGAGCACCGAGGCCTCCTGCTCCGGCGGGTCGAACGGATCGCTGGAGAGAACGATGCGCAGGCCCGGGCGCAGGGCCCGCGCCTCGACCGCGAGCTGTGCGCAGCACAGGCCGCCGCCCTGCAGCGCAGCATCCACCACCATCACGTCCACGGGCAGCCCGAGGGCCAGCACCGTCATGGCATCGACGCCCCGGTCGCAGGCGGTCACCTGGTAACCCAGCATCCGGATCTCGGCCGAGATCTCGTCGCGCCAGCGCTTGTGGCGGCCGACGACCAGCACCTGGATCCGGTAGCAGACGCCCTGGGGCAGCCTCCCGGAGGCCGTCTCGACGTCGGTTGTGGGCATAGTCCGCACTCGACCTCGCTCTGGCTTTGCGATGCAGCATGCTATGCCGGGAACCAAGGCTCGCGCAAGCCTGGGGCCGCGAAGACGCCGCATTTCGCGCCGCGTTTGCTCAAAGCGCATGCAGCCTCCCACTTGGGCAACGCAGAGGCGTACGGTTGACGGCGCCGGGGTCGCGCGGGCAACACCGGGCCGCCGCGGGAGGCCCCGCGCGCTGCCGGAGCGTTCAGCCGATGTCGTCCGCGAAATCCCCGCCCGTTTCCCCGCTGGCGCCGCGCGCGGTGCCGGAGTTGCCGCCGCTCCCGGGGGTGCGAATCGCCACCGCCCAGGCTGGCATCCGCTACAGCGGCCGGACCGACGTGCTCTATGTCGACCTCGCCGCCGGCACCCGGGCGGCCGGGGTGTTCACCCGTTCGAAATGCCCGTCCGCGCCGGTGGATTGGTGCCGCGAGGCTCTCGCGCACGGCGTGGCCCGGGCCGTTGTGGTCAATTCGGGCAACGCCAACGCCTTCACGGGCCGGCTCGGCCGGGAGGCCGTCGCCAAGACCGTGCAGATCGCCGCGCAGGCGGCCGGCTGCAGCGACCGGGAGGTCTACGTCGCCTCCACCGGGGTGATCGGCGAGCCGCTGCCGGCCGAGCGATTCGAGGGGGTTCTGGCCGAGTGCGCCGCCCGGGCCACGGACGGCCCGGCCGCCTGGGCCGAGGCCGCCCGGGCGATCATGACCACCGACACCTTCCCTAAGCTCGCGACCCGCAAAGCCGAGATCGACGGCGTGGCCGTGACCATCAACGGCATCGCCAAGGGTGCCGGCATGATCGCCCCCGACATGGCGACGATGCTGGCCTTCGTGTTCACCGACGCCGCCCTGCCCCAGGCTGCGCTCCAGGCCCTGCTCTCCGCCGGCACCAAGACCAGCTTCAACTGCGTGACGGTGGACGGCGACACCTCGACCTCCGACACCCTGCTGCTGTTCGCCACGGCCAAGGCCGGCAATGCCGAGATCGGCGACGCGGCCGACCCGCGGCTCGCCGGCTTCAAGGCGGCGCTCGACAGCCTGCTGATCGAACTGGCTCAGCTCGTCGCCAAGGATGGCGAAGGCGCGCGCAAATTCGTCACCGTGCGGGTCACCGGCGCCGAGAGCGACGCCTCCGCCCACCGGATCGCGATGTCGATCGCCAACTCGCCGCTGGTGAAAACCGCGGTGGCCGGCGAGGACGCCAATTGGGGCCGGGTGGTGATGGCGGTCGGCAAGGCCGGTGAGCCAGCCGACCGGGACCGCTTGGCGATCTGGTTCGGCGACGTGCGCGTGGCCGTCGATGGCGCCCGCGATCCGGGTTACAGCGAGGACGCCGCCAGCGCGGTGATGCGCGAGCCGGAGATCGGCATCCGGGTCGATCTCGGCCTGGGCGCAGGCCAGGCCCGCGTCTGGACCTGCGATCTGACCAAGGCCTACATCGAGATCAACGGGGATTACCGCTCGTGAGGCCGCGCCTCGCCGGGATTCTCCTGCTGGCGCTGGTGCCTATCCGGGCGCAGGCCGACGATGCGGAGTGCAAGCGGCGCATCAGCGTGGTCGGGCGGGCCACCGAGACGCGGGCGCCGGACTTCACGGAGGTCACCATCGGGATCGAGGCGCGGGGCGCAACCCCGGCCGCTTCCCTCGACGCCGCCTCGAAGGCGGTGGCCGGAATCTCGGCGCAGGCGCGCGCCCTGGGCGTGCCGCCCGCCGATATCGGGACCGCCGCGGTGACGCTCCAGGCCGGCACGCGCAGTGTGACCCGGCCGGGGGGCGTGGTTACCGAGGAGCCCGACGGCTACCGGGCCGGCAACGCGGTGACCGTCCGCCTCGCCGACATGGACCGCCTCGGCGATCTGCTGCGCCAGGCCCTCGATTCGGGCGCGAACCGGATCGACGGGGTGAGTTTTGGCCTGCGCGATCCCGACAAGGCCGAGGCGGCCCTCCAGGTCGCGGCGGCCCGCGACGCCCGGACCCGGGCCGAGGCCCTGGCCGAGGCCTTGGGCGCCAAGCTCGGGCCGCTCTGCACGCTGGGCAATGCGGGGGCCGGGGCGCCGTATCCGCCCCTGAATCGCGCCCTGGCGGCGCCGATGGCCGCCAAGGGCCGGCGCGTCCCGATCGAGGCCGGCACGATCCAGCTCTCCTCCGAGGTCTCGGCCACCTTCGCGGTGGCGCCGTGAGCGCGCCGTTGCGCCTGTTGCTGGTGGTCGCGGTGGCGCTGGTCGACGTCGACGGCCGGATCCTGGTGAGCGAGCGCCCAGCGGGCAAGCAGCTTGCCGGGCTGTGGGAATTTCCGGGCGGCAAGGTCGAGGCGGGCGAGCGCCCGGAGGAGACCCTGATCCGGGAGTTGTCGGAAGAGCTCGGCATCCGGGTCGAGGAGCCGTGCCTGGCGCCGCTGACCTTCGCCAGCCACGCCTATCCGGACTTCCACCTGCTGATGCCGCTCTACGTCTGCCGCCGCTGGTCGGGCACGCCCCGCTCGATGGAGGGCCAGGCGCTGAAATGGGTCCGCCCCAAAGCCCTGCGCGACCTCGCCATGCCCCCGGCCGACGCGCCGCTGATCCCGTTTCTGGTCGAGCTTCTGGGGGGATAAGATGGTTCTCGGCCGAGGCGCCGCATCAGGAGGCCCGCACGGATCGCATCGTCCGTGCGGGCCGCGACGGCGTAGGCGGCGCGGCGGTGAGGGGCCGATTGCGAAGCCGGTCAGGCCCGGCCCTGCCGGGCGTCGAGGCTGACCGGGCCGGCCCCGAAGGCCGCGACCTGAAGCAAGCCGCCCGCCACGGCGAGGTTCTTCAGGAAGTGGAACATCTGGTTCGGGTCGGCCAGGGCGGTGTGGAAAGTGAGCGCGGTGGCCACCGCGAATCCGGCAAGCGCCAGGGCGACGAGGCGGGTCCGGTAGCCGAGGATCAGCAGCAGGCCGCCCACGACCTCCACCAGGGCGGCGGCCGCGAACGAGACCTCCGGCAGCGGCAGGCCGGCGGCCCGGATGGTGGCGAGCGCCGCCTCGGGGGCGGCGAGCTTGCCGCTTCCGCTCACCAGGAACAGCGCGCTCATCAGGACCCGGCCGGTGACCGGCAGCAGCGTCAGCGCGGCGGCGATCGGAGATGCCATGGGAAGACTCCGTTTCAGCGTGGAGAGATTCGACGATCAGGCCGCGTCCGCGTGTGCGAGGCTGCGGACCCAGTCCGCCGCGAGGCCGACATCGGCCTGGGACAGGCCGTGGCCGACCGGGAGGATCCTGTGCTCGACCGCGGCGCCGACGGTCGTGAGCTGCTGGGCCAGGCGGCTGGCGTTCTCGGCCGGGACGATCGGGTCCATCGCCCCGGAAAGCATCAGCACCGGCTTGCCCGCGAGGGCCGCCGCGGGCGGCTCGGCCAGCGGCACCATCGGGCGGATCAGCACCGCGCCGGCCAGCACCTCCGGGTGCAGCATCAGCAGCGCGGCGGCGATGTTGGCGCCGTTCGAGAAGCCGAGCGCCAGCGGCGCCCCGATCCCGTAACGCGCCCGCGCCGCGCCCACGAAGGTTGCGAGATCCTGGGTGCGGCGGCGCAGATCAGCTTCGTCGAACACGCCCTCGGCGAGGCGCCGGAAGAACCGGGGCATACCGTTCTCCGACACCGCCCCGCGGGGCGACAGCAGGGCGGCGCCCGGGGCCACGATCCGGCCCAGCGGCAGGAGATCGTGCTCGGTGCCGCCGGTCCCATGCAGGAGCAGCAGCGGCCGCGCGGCGGGGGCGCCGGGCTCGAACCGATGAATCAGGCCGAGGGAATTTGGGGTGAGAATCTCTTGGGTCACGGCGACCTCGCTTGTGGCAGTTCTTGCACCTCCGCCCTGTCCATCCGGGGCGGAGGCGTGGGTCAGGCGACCTTCGGCAGCACCGCCTCGATCTGGGCCCGGTGCGGTTCCAGCCCGGCAGGCAGCTTCAGGGCGGTGCCGAGGGACTCCACCGGCTCGTCCACGGCGAAGCCGGGGGCGTCGGTGGCGATCTCGAACAGCACGCCGCCGGGCTCGCGGAAGTAGACCGACCGAAAGTATTGGCGGTCCCGCTGCTCGGTAACCTGGAGGCCGAGCCCGGCGAGTTTTTCGACCATCGCGGCCTGCGCGGCATCGTCCGCCGCCCGGAACGCGATGTGGTGGACCGAGCCCGCCCCCTGTCGACCGCGCAGGAAGCCACCCACCGCCCGGAGGGTCACGAAGCTGCCGAGCTCAGCGCTGCCGGCGAACCGGACCAGGTTGCCCTCGCGGGCCTCCTCGCGCAGGCCGAGCACCTCCGTGAGGATCGCGGCCGTGGCCTCGGCCCTCTCCAGAAGAAGCGTCACCCCGTGCAGGCCCCGGATCGCGTGCTCGGCCGGAACCTCGGCCGAAGCCCAGCCGGCCTCCGCCTCGGCACCATCGACGCCGACCAGCGCCAGCATCATCCCGTCGGGATCGCGGAACCGCAGGGTCGGCGCGCCGAACACCTGGACCAGGGGCTCGTGGGCGATGCCCTTCTCGATCAGCCGGTGGGTCCACCAGCCGATCGAGGCGCGGGGCACCCGGAACGCGGTCTCCTGGGTCTCGCCGATCCCGACCCGGCCGGGGGCCGCGTGTTCGATCGGGAAGAAGGTCAGGATCGTGCCGGGCTGCCCGGCCGGGTCGCCGTAGTAGAGGTGGTAGGTGCCGGGATCGTCGAAGTTGACGGTCTTCTTCACCAGCCGCTGGCCGAGCACGCGGGTGTGGAAGTCGAGGTTGCGCATTGCCGGGCCGGAAAAGGCCGTGACGTGGTGGAGGCCGGACTTCACCATGACGCTGTCTCCCGAGAAGCCGCCGCGGATGCCGCTGGGCGTTTGCGATGACGGCAATCTGGCCCTTGCCATCGCTCGCGGAAATAGAAACGCTGGAAACCCATCGTTTCCGGAATGTGACTCATGCGGCTTCCCGATTTCGAGGCCTGGGCGGTCTTCGCCAAGGTGGTGGAGGCGGGCTCCTTCGGCCGGGCCGCGGAGGACCTCGGCCTGTCGAAGGGCACCGTCTCGAAGGCCGTGGGCCGGCTGGAAGCCCGGATCGGCGCCCGGCTGTTCAACCGAACCTCGCGCAAGCTGGCACTGACGGAGGCCGGGCACGCCGCCAAAGCCGGCGCCGCGCGGATCCTGGCGGAGGGCGAGGCCGCGGAGGCGCTGGCCATCGCGGGCTCCGCCGAGCCGCGCGGCCTGGTCCGCTTGGCCGCGCCGATGACCTTCGGGGTGATGCATATCGCGCCGCTGCTGCCGGATTTCCTCCGGCAGCACCCGACGGTGTCGGTGGACCTGCATCTTTCGGATGCTGTGGTCGATCTCGTCGGCGGCGGCTTCGATATCGGCTTACGGATCGCGGCCCTGCCGGATTCCTCCTTGCGCGCCCGGCGGCTCTGCGCGATCCGGCGCTCGCTGGTGGCGACGCCGGACTATCTCGGCCGGCACGGACGCCCCACGCATCCGGATGACCTCGCCGGCCACGCCTGCCTGGGCTACGCCTACCTGCCAACCCCCGATCGCTGGCGGTTCATCGACGAATCCGGCGTGGAGGCCGTGGTCGTCCCCGGCGGCCAATTGCGGGCGAATAACGCCGAGGCGCTGGCGCCGGCGCTCCGGGCCGGTCTCGGCCTCGCCCTGCAGCCGGATTTCATGATCTGGGACGACCTCGAAGCCGGGCGCCTGGAGCGGGTCCTGCGCGGCTGGTCGCCGCCGCCGATCGCGCTGCACCTGGTGACGCCCCCCGGCGACCCACGGCCGGCCCGGATCACCGCCCTGATCGGTTATCTCGCGCAGACGCTGGCCCAGGCCCCCTGGGCTGGCGCCGCGATAGGGCGAGTCCGGGAGCCATCGGAATACAACCAGGCGTTACAATTTTTTCAGGGGCTCGACGTCTAATAAGGTGAGATGCTTGCGCGGCGCGTGTGGTCAAAGATGGCGGCCCCATCATGAGTGTCCGATTTTTACCTTTTGAATGATATTATACAATTGTTCTTGACTCACTCGACGGTATCTGGCCAGGTCCGAAAAGCCTGGATACTCTACCTTGCTTGAAGGAGGGTGTCCGGCCTCGGTCGTTATACGTCCGATCCCGGCGTCCGTGAGGCTGATCCTGGACGCTCCATGGGGATGGATGAGGTGTCGACCGACGTTGGAACCGTCTCGAGGGCAGGCCCGCGGTTGCGCGGCCGGATCCGCCCGATGAGACGGACCGTTAGCTCCCTGCCTTGCCCGCCCCGCCGAACGCAGCACCGGCTCGAAAGCCGCGCGCATCACGCTCGGCATCAGCCATTTAGACCCGTCCGTTCGAGGCCCTGATGTTGACTGCGGTTTCCACTCGATCCGCGCCCGATCGGCTGGTCCACAAGACCGTCGCAGCCGCCGTCGCCGAATCCCTGCGTCAACGGATCCTCACCGGCGAGTTCCCCGCAGGCACCCAGCTGCGCCAGGATGCGCTGGCGGACGAGTTCGGAATCAGCCGGATCCCTATCCGGGAGGCCCTGCTGCAGCTCGAAGCCACCGGCCTGATCAAGATCATGCCGCATCGCGGCGCCGTGGTCTCGGGCCTGTCGGTGGAGGAGGTGGAGGACATCTTTACTCTCCGCGTCCAGTTGGAGCCGGAACTTCTGGCCCTCTCGGCGCAGCGCTTCTCGGCGCAGGACATCCAAGACCTGCACGGTCTCACCGAGGAATACAGCGCCGCCCTGAAATCCGGGGAAATCCTGCGCTGGGGCGAACTAAACCAGCGCTTCCATCTCGACCTGCTGCGGCATGCCGGGCGCCCGCGCTCGCTGAGCATCGTCGCCGGCCTGCTGCAGGATTGCGACCGCCCAACCCGTCTTCAGCTCTCGACCTCCGGGGACGTCGCCCGGGCTGACCGGGAGCACCGGGCGATCATCGCCCTGTGCGCGGCCGGCCAGATCGACGAGGCGGCCGACCACCTGCGCCGTCACATCCAGCACGCCGCACATTCCCTGATCGCGATCTACCGGCGCGCGCTCGGCGTATGAGGCGGCGGGCCCTCACTCCGCCTTGTCGGTGCGGCCGCCGAGGCGGCCCGGCAGGCCGGTCAGGCGGTCCTTCATCGCCAGCACCTTCTGGACCTTGGCGCCGAGGGTGAGGAGCTGGACCAGGCGCTCGGTGTCGAGGCGGCGCACGTCGGCGTACCAACCCGCAAACAGCTCGAACAGGTCGTGCATCTCCCGGAGCCGGGCCTGGGCGTGGCGCTCCGCCTCGGACTCGGCCTCCTGCATCAGCAGCTCGCGCAGCAGGGTCAGGGTCGGATCGATCTCGCGCTTCTTGCGCTCCTCGACCAGGGTGCGGACGATCTGCCAGATATCCTCCGGGGTGGCGAAATAGTCCCGCCGATCGCCGGGCACGTGCTGGAGCCGCACGAGGTTCCAAGCCTGCAGCTCCTTGAGCCCCATGCTGACGTTGGAGCGCGACACGCCCAGCCTCTCGACGATCTCGTCGGCGTTGAGCGGCCGCTCGGCCACGAACAGCAGGGCGTAGATCTGCCCCACCGTCCGGTTGATGCCCCAGCGCGAGCCCATCTCGCCGAAATGCAGCACGAAGGTCTGGACCAGGGGAGGCAGGTGCACGGCGGCGATCCGTCGGACGGTGGGTACCCCGGGGCGGCCGGGGTCGTTGCTGGCTTATCAGGTCCTGAGCCAGAACCGGAGGAGCGTCGCCACCACCCCGAGGCCGAGGATGCTCCCGGCCCAGATGGCCGCGAACCAGGCGAGGCGCTTCCAGAGCGGGAGCGGGGTTGCGGGCGCCATCAGTGATACCCGTGCGCGTCGACCTTGCCGCGGAAGACCCAGTAGGAATATGCGGTGTAGATCAGGATGATCGGGATCAGGACCGAGGCGCCGACCAGCATGAACATCTGGCTCGCCTCGGGTGCGGCAGCCTGCCAGATCGTAATCCGCCCCGGCACCACGTCGGGAAAGATGCTGATACCGAGCCCCAGGAACGACAGGGCGAACAAGCCGAGCGCGATCAAGAACGGCGCCCGCTCGCCCCCGTCCCGCAGGGACCGCCATAGGGCGTAGGCCGCGAGCGCCACGAGCATCGGCACCTGCGCAGCAACTAGGACGTTCGGCATCGCCAGCCAGCGCTCGAAGTAGCGCCCCTGCAGGAACGGCGTCGCGGCGCTGACCAGTGCGATCGCCGCCACCGTGGCGATGGTCAGGCGCTGGGCGAACCGGCGGGCCTGAAGCTGGAGCAACCCCTCCGTGCGCATCACCAGCCAGGTCGCCCCGAGCAGCGCGTAGGCAACCACGAGGCTCACGCCGACCAGCAGGCTGAACGGTGTCAGCCAGTCCCACCAGCCACCGGCATAGGCCCGGCCCTCGACCGCGATGCCCTGGAGCAGGGCGCCCAGCGCGATCCCCTGAGCCAGGGCCGCCACCATCGAACCGCCCGTGAAGGCCACATCCCAGGCGGCGCGGTGGCCGGGATCGCGCCAGCGGAACTCGAAGGCGACGCCGCGAAAAATCAGCCCGAGCAGCATCGCGATGATCGGCACGTAGAGCGCCGGCAGGATCACCGCGTAGGCCAGCGGGAAGGCCGCGAACAGCCCACCGCCGCCCAGAACCAGCCAGGTCTCGTTGCCGTCCCAGACCGGGGCGACGGAGTTCATGGCGGTGTCGCGCTCCGGCCCCGGCCGCAGGGCCGGGAACAGGATGCCGATGCCGAGATCGAAGCCGTCCATGACGATGTAGGCGAAGACCGCGAAGGCGATCACGAACGCCCAGATCACGGTGAGATCGACGCTGTAGACCATGGCTGCCTCACTCGGCCGGCTGGAGGTGGCGGTCGGGATCGACCGACGGGGCGGGGGTGATGCCGGCGGTGCGGATCGGCGCGCCGGGCTCGATCCCGGATTCGCCCGCATGCGGCGGCTGGGCCATCAGGCGCAGGATGTAGAGCACCCCCATGGCGAACACGGAGAAGTAGATCACCACGAAGGCGGTGAGCGAGGCGGCCACCGCCGGGGCGTGGAGCGGCGAGGCGGATTGCGCGGTCCGCAGCAGGCCGTAGACCGTGTAGGGCTGGCGCCCGACCTCGGTGGTGATCCAGCCGGCGAGCACCGCCACGAAGCCGGCGGGGCCCATGGCCACCGCGAAGCGGTGCAGCGGGCTCCACCGGTAGAGCGCCCCGCGCCAGCGGGCGAGCAGGCTGAGCGCGCCGAGGAGCAGCATCAGCAGGCCGAGCCCGACCATGATGCGGAACGACCAGAACACGATCGGCACCGGCGGCCAGTCCGTCCGGGGCAGGCTGTCGAGGCCGGCCAGTGGCGCGTCCAGGCTGTGCTTGAGCACCAGCGAGGACAGCTTCGGGATCTCCACGGCGTAGCGGATCGTGCCGGCCTCTTGATCGGGCAGGCCGAACAGCACCAGGGGCGCCCCGTCCGGATGGCTCTGGTAGTGGCCCTCCATGGCCATGACCTTAGCGGGCTGGTGCTCCAGGGTGTTGAGCCCGTGGGCGTCGCCGGCGAAGATCTGGACCGGCGCCACCAGGGCGGCCATCCACATCGCCATCGAGAACATCGTCCGGGCGGCTGGGTTGGTGCGGTCGTGCAGCAGGTGCCAGGCGCCGACCGCGCCGACCACCAGGGCGGTCGTCAGGTAGGCCGCCAGCACCATGTGGACGAGGCGGAACGGGAAGGACGGGTTGAACACGATCGCCCACCAGTCCAGCGGCACGAACTGGCCCTCGGCGTTGGTGCCGTAGCCGGCCGGCGTCTGCATCCAGGAATTCACCGACAGGATCCAGAAGGCCGAGAAAAAGGTCCCGAACGCCACCATCAGGGTCGCGGTGAAGTGCAGGCGCGGCCCGACCTTGCTCATGCCGAACAGCATCACCCCGAGGAAGCCGGCCTCCAGGAAGAAGGCCGATAGCACCTCGTAGGCCATCATCGGGCCGAGCACCGGGCCGGTCTTGTCGGAGAAAACCGACCAGTTGGTGCCGAACTGGTAGGACATCACCAGACCGGAGACGACGCCCATGGCGAACGCGATGGCGAAGATTTTTAGCCAATACTTGAACAGGTCCATGAAGACCTGCCGTCCGGTGGCGAGAAACAGGCCCTCCAGTACGGCGAGGAAGCTCGCCAGGCCGATCGAGAAGGCTGGGAACACGATGTGGAACGCCACCGTGAAGCCGAACTGAATGCGGGCGAGGATCAGGGGATTGAGGGTGTCGAGCACGATGGGTCTCCCGACTCGGGATATGCAACTCTGCTTATAACAATTTCAGAAATTTCTGAAAAGTCGATAACCACAGAAGGACAGCGGCGGCCGTGTGGGCCTGGACGCGCGCGGCCAGACACGGCAGGTTCGAGCGGATTCCCCGAACGATCGGGCGCTTGCAAGCACGGTGCCCGCCCTCGGGCCGCTGCGTCGCGCGTTGCGCCGCTCACCGGACACCACGAGACCCGTCGCCCCATGGCCGAACCCATTGACGCCGTCTCCATCGACGCGCCCATCGACCTCGGCGCCGCGCTCTCGGAGCGCATCCGCGGCATCGGCACGAGCCAGATCGGGCTGGTGGCGGATCGCGGCCGGGACGATCCCGACGTGGTCAAGCTCTGGATCGGCGAGGGCGACCTGCCGACGCCGCCCTTCATCGTCGAGGCGGCGCACCGGGCGATGCAGGCCGGGCATACCCGCTACACCACGTCCCTCGGCCTGCCGACCCTGCGGGCGGCGCTCGGCGCCTACCACGCCCGGCACTGGGGCGTGGACGTGCCGGCCGACCGCTTCGCCGTCACGGCCGGCGGCATGAACGCGATCATGCAGGCGGCGCAGGCGCTGCTGGAGCCGGGCGACGAGATCATCATCCCCTCCCCGGCCTGGCCGAACCTCGCCGAGGCGGTCCGCATCACTGGCGGCGTGCCGGTGACGGTGCCCTACCGGATCCTACCGGACGGGCGCTTCGCGCTGCCGCTCTCCGACATCGCGGCGGCGCTGACGCCGCGCACCCGGGTGATCATGGTCAACTCGCCCTCGAACCCTACCGGCTGGACTATGCCGCTCGCCGAGATGACGGCTCTGCGCGACCTCGCCCGCGCGCGCGGCCTGTGGATCCTGTCGGACGAGGTCTACGCGCACTTCACCTACGGCAACCAGATCGCACCGTCGTTCCTGCAGATCTGCACGGAGGACGACCGCCTGATCGTCACCAATACCTTCTCGAAGAACTGGGCGATGACCGGCTGGCGTGCCGGCTGGGTGATCTTTCCCCGGGGGCTGGCGCCGACCTTCGCCAAGCTCGGGCAGTACAGCACCACCTCGATCCCGACCTTCATCCAGCACGCCTGCGTCGCGGCGCTGGACGAGGGCGACGGCTTCATCCGCACCATGGTCGACCGCTGCGCCGAGGCGAGGGCGATCCTGGTGGAGGGGCTGGCGCGCCTGGCCGGCGTGACGGTGGCGCCGCCGGACGGCGCCTTCTACCTCATGCCCCGGATCGCCGGTGACGAGCCGAGCCTCGACCTAGCGTTCCGCCTGCTGCGCGACGCCAAGGTCGGCGTCGCCCCGGGCACCGCCTTCGGCCCCGCGGGCGAAGGCCTGATCCGCATCTGCTTCGCCATCAGCCCGGACTTGGCGCGGGAGGCGGTGCGGCGGTTGTCGGGGGTGTTGGGGAGGGGCTCGTACGGGCGGGCGAACTGATCCGCAGGGCCTACGGTTTCAGCTCCGGGGCAAGAGTGGGGATCCCGCATCGCTGGATGAAACGCAGGTCCCTCTCCCGTGCCGGAGAGGGACAGGGTGAGGGGACAGGTTTGTCCGGTGAGGTCGCCTCCCTCACCCCAACCCTATCCCGCACGGGCGAGGGAGTCCGTCGCGCCTCACGGACGCCGATGTGAGCCTCACAGCGAGGGCGGGCCGCGCGCCTGTCAGACCCGCCCCCCTCCTTCGGCCAATAACCCTCACCGCCCCCAGCGCAGCACCAGCGCATCGTTGCGCTGCGCCAGCTCGATCAGCGCCGCGCGCGTGTCGGGATGGAGCGGCTGGAGCGGCAGGCGGGCGGTCTCGTGGGCGATGATGCCGCCCTCGGCCATCAGCGCCTTGCAGGCGAGCAGCCCGCATTGCCGGTTCTCGTGGTTGATCAGCGGCAGCCAGCGCGCGTAGGCGTCGAGGGCCTCGCTCCGGCGGCCGGCCGCGTAGGCGTCGGTGATCTGGCGGATGCCGTCCGGATAGGCGCCGCCGGTCATCGCCCCGGTGGCGCCGGCATCGAGATCGGCCATCAAAGTGATCGCCTCCTCGCCGTCCCAGGGGCCGACCACCGCGTCGCCGCCCTGCGCGATCAGTTCGCGCAGCTTGCCCGCCGCCCCCGGGGTCTCGATCTTGAAGTAAGAGACGTTTTCGATCTCGCGGGCCATGCGGGCCAGGAACGCAGCCGCGAGCGGCGTGCCCGCCACCGGCGCGTCCTGAATCATGATCGGGATCGCGATCGCGTCCGAGACGCCGCGGAAGAAATCGTAGACGCCGAGGTCCGGCACCCGGATCGTGGCGCCGTGATAGGGCGGCATGACCATCACCATGGCCGCCCCGGCGTCTTGCGCCCGGCGCGAGCGCTCGGCGCAGACCTGGGTGGCGAAATGCGTGGTCGTCACGATCACCGGCACCCGGCCCGCCACATGCTCGAGCACCGCGTGCATCACGGTCTCGCGCTCGGCGTCGGTGAGGACGAACTGCTCGGAGAAGTTCGCCAGGATGCAGATCCCGTGGCTGCCGGCGTCGATCATGAAGTCGATCGCCCGGCGCTGTCCGTCGAGATCGAGGGCGCCTGCGGCGTCGAACACCGTGGGGGCGACGGGGAAGACGCCCCGGTAGGGCTGGGCCGTCGAACGCATGCGCGATCCTCCGCCAAGGCGGGCCGCGCGCCCCGGCTCACAGGGAAGTCCGGTCCGGGCCGATCCCGGGGACACGGGCCCGCCCCGGGATCGGCAACACGCGCGCACTGTGCCGAAGGATCATCCGAGATCAACGGCCGTCCCGGCGCCGGTTCGACAAAAGCCGCGATGTGTTTGCGCGGTGCCGGAGCGCGGGACGGAAGCCTTACGCGGTCAGCGCAACCAGGAATGAGCGTGAGAAATATTATTCCCTACCAACAGCCTGAGGACCTGATCGACGCTCGATCATCCACCCTGCCATCCCGAAGCTAAAGAGCAGAGTTCGGGATCAAAAAACAATTCTTGATCACGGCTTTGCACTGTCGGCAGCTCGGAACATCAGGCTCGCCCGCGGATGCCGAAGGCTTGGCCGCCGCACGGATCGGAAGAACCAACCTGCGGAAAATCCGGAGCCTCTTAGAAAACCTTGCTTTCGGGCGATGGAGCTGCCGCGGCGCGGCGTAGGCGCCAACGGCCGCGCTTGGTATAGGACACTCGGCTTGGTGCTGTCGGTGATGACCCGGCGGTGGGCGGCCCCGATTTTCCTGTTCTTCCCTTCCGGCCCTGCCTCCCAGTCTTCCCGAAGGCGGTCGGGATTTTTCCCGATAATTTCAATAGTATCGATCCGGAGTTCATCATGATACGTGTTGTTTCCGCTTCCTTCGCGGCTGTTTTCGCTGCTGCAACGCTCCTCCTCGGCGGATCGGCACGGGCCGACGACATCGAGGCGATCCGCGCCGCCAAGACCCTGCGGATCGGCACCGAGGGGACCTACGCGCCATTCAGCTTCCACGACGCCTCCGGGGCGCTGGTCGGCTTCGACGTGGAGATCGGCCGCAAGGTCGCCGAGAAGCTGGGCGTCGCCCCGCAATTCATCGAGGGCAAGTGGGACGGGTTGATCGCCGGGCTCGACGCCAAGCGCTACGACGTGGTGATCAATCAAGTCGGCATTACCGGGGAGCGCCAGGCGAAATTCGACTTCTCTGAGCCGTATATCCGCTCCCGGGCCGTGCTGATCACCCGCGCCGACAACGCCGCGATCAAATCCTTCGCTGATCTGAAGGGTAAGAAGTCGGCCCAGAGCCTGAGCAGCAACTTCGCGCGGCTGGCCAGCGAGGCGGGAGCCGAGCTGGTCGGCACCGACGGGTTCGACCAGTCGATCCAGCTGGTCGTCACCGGCCGCGCCGACGCGACCCTCAACGACAGCCTGTCGTTCCTCGACTTTCACAAGAAGCAGCCGAACGCCCCCGTGAAGATCGTCGCCCAGAAGGATGACGCGGACGCCTCCGGCATCCTCCTGCGCAAGAACAACCCCGACTTGAAGGCGGCGATCGACAACGCGCTCGCGGAGATCAAGGCTGACGGCAGCTACGCGGCGATCGCGCAGACGTATTTTGGGGCGGACGTTTCGCGGTAGTTAGATCGTAGCAGGGTTAGGGCAGCCACCGGACACGGGCACCCTGTCGCGCCACGGGCGATCCGAAACCAACCCGAAAAAATCCCGCGCGCGATCCGCGCCGCAAACCCGTATAGACCCTCGCCCGATCCCGCAGGAAACACCGTCCCGTGCCGCACTGGCTCGACCTCATGCTCCAGTCGCTTGGGCCGTTGCTCGAATCCTGTTTCCGGTTCACCGTGCCGCTGACGCTGATCGCCTTCGTGCTCGGGTTGAGCTTGGCATTGGTGATCGCGCTCGCGCGGCTGTTCGGGCCGCGGCCGCTGGCGGCGCTCGCCTGGACCTATGTCTGGATGTTTCGCGGCACGCCGCTCCTCGTGCAGCTGTTCGTGATCTTCTACGGCCTGCCGAGCGTCGGCATCCTGATCGACGCGTTTCCGGCGGCGGTGATCGGCTTCACGCTGAATATCGGCGCCTACGCGTCCGAGATCGTGCGCGCCGCCATCGCGTCGATCCCGAAGGGGCAGTGGGAGGCCGCCTATGCCACCGGCATGACCCCGGCCCAGGCGATGCGCCGCACGATCCTGCCCCAGGCGGCGCGTGTGGCGGTGCCGTCCCTGTCCAACACCTTCATCGCCCTGGTGAAGGATACCTCGCTCGCCGCCGCCATCACGGTGCCGGAGATGTTCCAGGCGGCCCAGCGCATCGTCGCGGTCACCTACGAGCCGTTGATCCTCTATGTCGAGGCGGCCCTGATCTACCTGGTACTGTGCTCGGGCCTGTCCTGGCTTCAGAGCGGGCTGGAGCGGCGCCTCGGACGCTACGGCGGCTACCTGGAGGCCCGGGCATGATCACCCTCCAGGCTATAGAAAAACGCTTCGGCGACACCCCGATCCTGCGCGGCGTCGACCTGACGGTGCCGGAGGGCCAGGTCACGGCGCTGATCGGCCCGTCGGGCTCGGGCAAGTCGACCCTGCTGCGCTGCGTGAACCTGCTGGAGATCCCGCAGGCCGGCACGCTGGTTCTGGGCGACCAGCGCCTCGACTTCCGGCCCGGCGCGCCGCCGCCCCGGCGGGACGTGCTCGCGGTGCGCCGCCAGACCGGCATGGTGTTCCAGAATTTTCAGCTGTTTCCCCACCGCACGGTGATCGAGAACATCACCGAGGGGCTGATCACCGTGGGCAAGTGGCCCAAGGAGGCGGCCGGGGTCCGGGCGCTGGAGCTGCTGGAGCGGGTCGGCCTCGCCCACAAGGCCGAGGCCTGGCCGGCTAGCCTATCCGGCGGCCAGCAGCAGCGCGTGGCGATTGCCCGGGCGCTCGCCCCCTCCCCGCGCCTGCTGCTGTGCGACGAGCCGACCTCGGCGCTCGATCCGGAGCTCGCTGCCGAGGTGGTGGACGTGCTGGCCGGCCTCGCCCGCGAGGGCATGACCATGCTGATGGCGACCCACGACCTGCGCCTCGCCCGCCGGGTCGCCGACGCGGTGGTGTTCCTCGACGGCGGCACCGTGGTGGAGCAGGGACCGCCGGTCGAGCTGTTCGCCCGGCCCGCCGATCCGCGCACCCGCCGCTTCGTCCAGACGCTGCTCGGCGAGGTCGGGGGCTGAGTGCTGGCCGGACAGGCAGTGCAGGCTCAGGAGATCGTCGCAAGTGAACGCGCCGTTCAGGCCGTCGCCCAGCACATTGAAGCCGGTGATGGCGAGCCCGATCGTCCCGGCGGCAGCGGTCGCCGCCAGCCGGTCGCGCAGGCCCTTCCTTCCGGAACCGTTTGGCCGGTCTTGAGCACCCCGACGGCGGCGACGCCCGCCGGTTAAGGCAGGTCGCTGCCCGGGACGAGGGCGCGGCGCAGGGGGATCGAGAACGTCAGGCCGGGTAGCCCGCCCAGCGCGCAGACCGCACTGATCTGCCAGAACGGGAAGCCGTGCCAATGCCCGATCAGCATCAGGCCCGACAGCGCCAGCACGACGTTGCACAGGGTGCCGGCGGAAGCCTGGGTCTGGACGATGCTGTTCTTGAGGATGCTGGCGCCGCCCATCTGTCGGAACGCACCCATCGAGATCAGCGCGGTCCGGATCGAGGACGAGAACGTCCTCCCGGTCTTCAACCCCATAGAGTGGTTGGCCGCCGTGAACACGACGGTGATGACCGCCCCGAGCACGATGCCGCGCAGGGTCAAGTCCACTTGGCAGGCCGGTATCGTCAGCCTGCGGGCGCCCATCGCCCCCCGTAATGTCGTGTCGCACACCGACCGGATCGCGAAGGCTATCCGACCTGCGGTGTTGCGAATGGTTCGGGGTGTTCCAGAGGTGGGGGATCGGCGCGTGGCCGACCGCATTCCGCGCCAATCGAGGCCTGCCTTCGACCTGCCAAGCTGGATCTTGCACGCGAGAGTACGGGCGGTCGTTCGAGATCTATTTGATTTAAATCTTCCCAGTAGTCAGTTCGATAAATGTAAAAAATTTACATTTTCACAAATACAAAATATTCTATACTCCGGTAAGAATGTTACATTGCCGCAGCTTGAGCCGGACCTTATCGAGAGCGGGTTGTTGGCTACGTCAGGGGCGCCGACGATTGAGGGACCGCTTGTGCCCTCGCCCGATATGCATGAGCACCCGTGGCACAGCTTCAGCAGGCCGACCTGCGCAATCAACTCCTCCGGGCGCTGGCGCCGGAAGATTTCGCAGCACTGCAGCCTGGGTTGCGCCCGGAAGACATGCCTGTCCGGCAGGTCTTGATCGCCCCCCACACAAAGATCGAGACCGTCCATTTTGTCGAGGCCGGCATCGTCTCCGTGACGAACGACGGCACGCGCGGCCGGGTGGAGATCGGGCTGATTGGCCGTGAAGGTCTGGTCGGATCCGCCCCCATCCTGCTCGGTGACGACCGCACCCCCTACACGCATTTCGTGCAGGCGGCCGGGCACATGCTGTCGATCGATGCGCGCGAGCTGCTCCGGGTGGCGGAGGAGCGCCCGGCCTTGCGCCTTCTGCTGCTCCGCTACATCCACACCTACTTCGCGCAGACCGCGCAGACGGCGTTCGCCAATGCGCGGGGCAACACCTCAATGCGGCTGGCCCGCTGGTTGCTGATGTACCAGGACCGGAGCGACGGTGACACCGTGAAGGTGACGCACGAGTTCATGTCGCTGATGCTGGGCGTCGAACGGGCTGGCGTGACCACCGCCCTGAGACGGCTGGAGCAGGACGCTTTCGTCCGCAAGCACCGCGGCCTCGTCGAGATCATCGACCGCGAGGGGCTGCTCGGCCTTGCGGGCGACAGCTACGGCATGGCCGAGGCCGAATATGACCGTCTGATCGATGGGCTCGGTGCCGGAGCGAGAGGCTGCAACCCGCTGACGCCCTCGTAGAGACCCTCATAAAACTCCGGAACACGGGCGTCCTCTCATTGCTCGCGACGGTGCAGCGGGCGTTTCGTGACAGGCTACTCCGCCGACACCGGATCGATGCCGGCTCCGCCCGCGTTCTCTTGCAGGCTTACCGTCTCGGGAGGATCGTCGTGGGACTCAGTGCTTTCGTCTTCTTCGTCGTGCCCTGGATGCTCGTAGCAGCCTGGCTGTTCCGATCGTCGGGCGGTTTCAGAATGGGCGTGCCCGCGACGCCCTGGCGAGCGCTGACGGATTTCCCGGAGCCGCAGCGGGACCAGCGGACCATAGTCGACGCCGACGCCGTGCCGAAGGGCGCGGCGAATGATACGGCCGACGACAAGCATCAGCCGTTCCAGGCCGGGTAAGCGGCTGCGAACGACCATCCTCATCATCGCGAACGCAGCGAAGCAACCTGGGGCAGCGTGCGATCTGCGAATGTCGCGTATCCTTGAGCCACCTGCCTCGGCGCGCCGGACCGGAACGGCCGGTCGCCGCGCCCGTCTATCTCCGGGCCTGACGCCCGGACATCGCCTCTGCGGCGATCCATTCGGGAAACCCTGTGCCGTCCGGCGGGTGCCTGACAATCCGGCTTCGACGCCGGAGGCAGCCGAGAGGGCCCGGTCTTGAGCGAGGCGACCTATCCTCCCCTCGATGTGCTCAAGCCCGTGGCCGAGGGCGTCTGGATCGTCGATAGCGGCCCCCTGCGAGTCCTGGGCCTGCCGCTTCCCGTACGGATGACCGTGATCCGGCTCGGCGATGGCACCCTGTGGCTCCACACGCCGACGCGCTACGAGGCGGGCCTGCATCGGGCGATCGCGGCCCTGGGGCCGATCCGCCACCTCGTCGCGCCCAACATCGCGCATTGGACGTTCGTGAAGGCGTGGCAGAGCCATTGTCCGGAGGCCCTGACCTGGGCGGCTCCGAACTTGCGCGAGCGCGGCCCGGTGCGCCGCTCCGGCCTGAGGATCGACCGTGTGCTCACAGATACGGCGGCGCCCGGATGGGCCTCGGACCTGCGCCAGATCGTAGTCCCGGGCGGCCTCGGCTTCCGCGAGGTCGCGTTTTTCCACGGCCGCAGCCGGACGCTGGTGCTGACCGATCTCGTCGTCAACCTGGAACCCGCGAAGATGCCGGCGCTCCTGCGTCCGCTGCTGCGCCTGGCCGGCATGACTGCACCGCACGGCCAGCCGCCGCCCTATCTGCGCTTCGTGATCAAGCTGCAACAGCGCGAGGCAGCGCGGGCGGCCGCAGATATAGTCGCGCGCGAACCCACCATTGTGATCTTCGCGCACGGGCTGTGGTTCGCTCGAGACGGCACCGACCGCCTGCGGCGCTCGCTGCGCTGGCTCGGCGATTTTTCTTGAGCGCGCAAAGGCCTGCCGGCGCTCAAGACCCCTCCCCGGCGGGAGCAGCAGCCTCGGCATCCTCAGTCGCGCCGGAGCCGTCGAGCGACTTGGCCAGCTCCATCAGCACCTCTTCGACCATGGGCGGCCACGGCACCTTCTCTTCGTCCAGGAGCCGCGCCGCCCCGACCAGGGCGTTGATCTGCTCCTCATAGACCGGCCGCTGGACCAGCTGTGCGTATCGCACCCGGGCAGCCAGGGCGGTCGCGAGGCGCTGGACTTCTGCGATCCGTGCGCTCGACGCGCCGGCGCCATCCCGGTTGCCCATGCCTCACCCCTTTCGGATCCTCGCGGGGTCTAGATAGGCCCCAGGACATGTGCGCGGGGCAATCCCGGTCGGCTCAAGTCACTGACGAACATCGTCCCGGGCATCAGGATCGGTTACCAGGCCTGCAGGCTGTGGCCGCCAGCCAAGAAAAAGACCGCGGCGGCGACTATGACCGCGAGGAAGTCGCGCCTCCGCATTGCGGCCCGTACCGGTCGGGGCGGATCGCACGGGGCGCCGGATATCTCGGTCCTTGCGTCCGAGAGGAACCGCGTCAGGCCCTCTGGCAAAGCGCTGCTGACGGCGGGTCGCCTGTATCGGCTGTGCCTCGGCCGATCGAGGCCCACGGCTCGGCGCGTGCTCACGGCGCCCTCAGCTCGACCGGCGCGCATCCTCGATGCGCTGAGGTGCGGCGTCGGCGAGGAGTTTCCGCTTTCCGGATCGATGGCGGACGAAATCGTCCAGCGGCTTGCAGACCGGCAGGCTCGGCGGATCGCTCGATATGGCTATCACGCCGTCCGGCTGCGACAGATCCTCGGGCAGTTCGACCCGCTGGCCAACCAGATAGGCCTCCAGATCGATGAGGCGGTGACGCAATCGCCAGATATCGTTCTCGACGCCGTTCAACTGAACCAGCAGATCGGAGACGGTTCCCTCACGGGCCGCGATGGCTGACAGGACGCTGGCCCGCTCGTTCAGCAGCACAGCCTTGACGGTCGGGTTCATGCTGAGCCCCTTGATCATGACGGTGCCAGTAACCGGCCTTACTGCTTAGCCAGCAAGCCTCAAAAGGGATGAGCCGATACCCCGGATGGCGGGGCCAGGTTCTCGGCAACTCGGGACCCCCTCCATGATGAGCCCGGCCGCTCGACCGTTCCCAAGCGACGGAACTTTCGACCGACAGGTGCGTCGGCTCCACGCAGACGAAAAGCGCCGAGCGGTTATCATGCGCGCGCCCTTGAAGATCGCCACGCTCGTCATTCTGGCCTTGGGCAGCCAGCCAAGCTGGGCCCAATCCATAAGCCAGACTGGAACCGGCGGCGGTCCGGCCACGGCCGCCAAGGCACCCCACACCGCGGCCACTGGGCAGACGGTGCCGAACCCAAGCGCGCTCGGCCCCAAAGAGACCGGCAGCATCGAGCGGCGTAGCCCAGTCGAGCAACGCAACGACGCGATCACCCGCGGCATCTGCATCGGCTGCGCACACGATTAGCGGCCCGTTAATAGGGCAGAGGTCTTCTAGCTCTCTGCCCGCAGGCTCTTGATGATGCGGCTGGCGATCTTGCGCACGGCGGCGTCGTCGCGCGCGGCGCCCTCGGCCCGGTCCCATAGGTGGTCCAGGCTGCGGTCGAGTTCGTCCAGCAGCTCCGGGTGGCGCTGGGCCAGGAAGCGGATCGTGCCGAACAGCAGATGTTCGGTCGCAATCTCGTGCCGACGGGCGTCGGCAACTTGGTCCAGCGGGTCAGATGTCGAGTCGCTCATGGCAGTCCAACGATCCGCGCTTGCGCCGGTTCAGCGACCCCGGCGCGGTGCGACGCCGCGTCCGGCGGACGCGGTGAGGCGTAAGGTCGATCTCCTGATCGGCGTCTTCAGCGCCGGAGGCCGCCGATCCAGGCCGTAAGCGGCTGCACGAACGCTTCCCAGGTCCGGGACCAGACCGTCCCGGATCGGCCGTCATTCGGGGGGCCGGCCGCCATGAGTGACGCCACGAAAGCGTCCTCCTGCACCTTGCATTCGTCGAGGGCGTTGCGCTCGTCACCGGCCCGGCTCTGGCCGGGAGGCTGGTGTGCGTAGGAATCCCGCAGGCAGCGGTGCCAGGCCAATTCGAGCGCCCGCGGATCGGCCGGCGCAGCCGCCGGTGCGGCCGATCCGACGTCGGTCAGGACGAGCATCGCGAAGAGGCTGAGCACGGGCATGCGCATGCCGCCTGTATGCCTGATTCGGCGGTGCTCTGCCTAGAACGAACGAGCAACAGTACCGGGTCCGGCACCCGTCCGAACAAGCGCAGCGCTAAGTCCTTGATACCATACGTGCCACTCGACAGCCGGTCGGCGCCGCATCGGCTTTCTGGGTCCTGGCCGCCGAACTGCAACAGCCGCCGGCCCACCGCCTCTATATGCGGGAGGTGTCGACGCAGTGTTACGGGACCCGAGGCGCAGGATGGACAAGCGGATGCTGAGCCTGGTGCGGGTCGCGGCCTGGCTCCTGGTGGCGGCGATCGTCGCCGTCACGCTGGTGCCGATCGGCCTCCGCCCGGTGGTGACGGCCAACCCGGGCATCGAGCGGGCGGCCGCCTACGCGCTGGCCGGCCTCCTCCTGACACTGGGCTACCCGCGGCGCTGGCCCTGGATCCTGCTCGGGGTCGTCCTCCTGGCCGGCGGCCTGGAAGCCGGCCAGACCCTGACCGGCACCCGCCACGGCCGGTTCAACGATTTTCTCGTGAAGGCGGCGGCCGCCCTCTTTGGCTGCCTCATCGGCCTCGCAGTAGCCTCCTGGGTGGACCGGCGTTCGCAGGCGCACACGAGCGGGTTAGGTTGAATCTGTCGAGCTTCCCGAACGCTCCTGTCCCTGACACTCCTGCGAGGTGCTGTCATGTTCGACGCAGGCAGGCTCACGGGCGGTTCTGATTTCGGAGAACGGGGACGGGCAATCCGATCCTGCTCGTCGAGGCAGAGAAGCCGCGGTGGTTCAGCCGCGGACATCTGACCAAGCCGCGCTGGCGCGATGCCCGATTGCTTGATCTGGCTGAGGCGCCGTTGCGTGCATTGATGACCCTGGAGCGCCGCTACTGGGCGGAATACGGGTCCGCTCCAACGCGGCGGGCGGCCGTGCCGCCGGTCAAGCGCGGGGCGATCCCCACGCCGATCGGGCGCCCCGCCAACGCCTGAGCAATGACGGCGCGGAAGGGCGCGGGCCGAGCTTGAAGGACAGGGCTCGGCCCGCCTGCCGTTCGGCTTCGTGCCCCTCGAAGCCGCAGCGACACCTCGAAAGACCACGGGACGGTTAAGACATCCTGAACGGCGACGCGCCGCACGCGGACCAACGCGCGTCGCGCCTGGGGCGACCACCGCCGCAGGGGGATCATCACTTTATTCTGGTATTCAACAGATACATCGGTCGATATCGGGTGCAATCACCTGTTTTTGCACAGATTGGCGCTTGACTACTGGCAGCCAGAGCGATGTTCATCGCATAGTCCCGCTGTGAGAGCCGCCTATGAAAGACGACACCGCGTTTCCGCAAGACGATGAGGTCGATGTCATCGCTCTGACCGCCGACATCGTGTCGGCTTACGTGTCCAACAACTCCGTGCCGATGCCCGAACTGCCGACCCTGCTGGCGCGTGTTCACGAGGCGCTGACCGGCCTGGGTCAAGCGAGCACGCCTTCCGAGCCGGAGCCGAAGAAGATCACCCCCGGCCAGGTCCGGAAGTCGATCACCCCCGACGCGCTGATCAGCTTCATCGACGGCAAGCCGTACAAGACGCTGAAGCGGCACCTCACGGGGCACGGCCTCACCATCGAGACGTATCGGGAGCGTTTCGGCCTGCCGCGCGACTACCCGACGACGGCGGCCAATTACTCGGCCATGCGCGCCGAGTTTGCCCGGACCGCGGGTTTGGGCCACAAGCGCCGGAAGCCGGCTCAGAAGGCCGCCGAGCCTGTGGAGACCGTCGAGGCGCCGGCAAAGGCCGCCCGGGCCCGCAAGCCCAGGTAGGATTACACGCAGCCCAGAAACGAGCGACAAATCGGAAGTCATCACGCGGTGACGACTTCCGATCATCGGGCTCTCACGGTAGATCGGCTAGCCAGGATCGGCGTTCGAACCGGCCGGCCGCGAGGAAACCCGAGATGAACCGCACGCGATGCGCCGCGGCGACCCTCTGATGCCGTCCGGAACCGACCCCGGCGCGGGCGACCGTGCGGCGCTGTTCGGCGCGATCCGCGCGGCCGTCTGCTTCTTCGATCACGAAATCTTCGTCGCCGAACCGGCGTTCCCGGGGCCTGCGCCTGCACACGTGAACGGCCCGGAGACGGTCGCCGACGAGGAGGATCACCATGGCCGAGTCTGAGATCGAACGGTCGGCGATGCGCCGCATCGGGTGGCGGCTCGTGCCGTTCCTGATCCTCGCCTACTTCGTCTCCTTCCTGGATCGGGTGAATGTCGGCTTCGCGGCCATCCAGATGAACCACGATGTCGGGCTGACCGCGACCGTGTTCGGCTGGGGCGCCGGGATCTTCTTCCTCGGCTATTTTTTGATGGAGGTGCCCAGCAACCTGATGCTGGAGCGGTTCGGGGCGCGGCTCTGGATCGCCCGGATCATGGCGACCTGGGGCGTCATCTCCATGGCCATGGCGCTGGTGCAGGGTCCGTGGTCGTTCATCGGCCTGCGCTTCCTGCTCGGTGTGGCCGAGGCCGGTTTCTTCCCGGGCGTGATCCTGTACCTGACCTACTGGTTCCCCTCGGCCTACCGGGCGCGGATCGTCGGCATCTTCATGATCTCGATCCCGATCTCGTCGTTCCTGGGCTCGCCGATCTCCGGCGCGCTGCTCGGCCTCAGCGGCTGGGGGCTCGCCGGCTGGCAATGGCTGTTCATCCTGGAGGGCCTGCCCGCAATCCTGATGGCCGGCGCCGTACTGTGGTTCCTGCCCGACGGGCCGCGGCATGCAAAATGGCTGCCCGAGGCCGAGCGGGACTGGCTGGAGGGACGCCTGCGGGAGGAATCCGCCCGCAACGCGGCGCGCACCGGCGGGGCGGGCTCGCCGTCGCTGGGGGCGATGCTGCGCGACCGCCGTCTGATCCTATTCGCCGCGATCTATTTCGGCTCCACCGCCAGCAGCTACGGCCTGACCTTCTGGACGCCGCAGATCGTCAAGAGCTACGGCCTGACCAATGTCGAGACCGGCCTCTTGAACAGCATCCCCTACGGCGTCGCCTCCGTGGCGATGATCCTGTGGGGCCGGCACAGCGATCAGGTCGGCGAGCGGCGCTGGCATCTTGCCATCCCGTTCCTAGTCCTGGCGGTGGGGCTCGCGGGCGGCACGGTCCTGTCCGGCATCCTGCCGCTGGTCGGCGCGCTGACCGTGGCGGCGGTGGGCGTCTACATGCTGAAGGGGCCGTTCTGGGCCCTTGCGACCGAAGAGCTGCCACCGGCCGCGGCGGCCGCCAGCATCGCGGCGATCAACGCCGTGGGCAATCTCGGCGGCTTCCTCGGCCCCTACCTGATCGGTGCGATCAAGGACGCCACCGGCAGCTTTACCCTGGCCCTGACGCCGCTGATTCTGTTCGCCCTGATCTCGGCTGGGCTGTCGCTCGTACCGGGCCGGGCGCGCGCCGTGCCGGCCGTGCCGGGGGCCGCGCCGGCCCGCTGACCGCCAGCTTATGCTAGAGCTTGCGGATAGCGGGTCTATGGAGGCGAGGACGTGCGTGCTGGGTCCCGATTGTCCGAGCGCTGGTTCAACCTCGCCCTCTGGCTCGTCGCGCTGCTGTTCGCGTGGTTTTTGATCGGGCTGGGCTCCCTGGTCGTCGGTGACCTGCCTCAGGTGGAGCAGCGCTACACGCTCGAGCAGTTCCTCGAGCCCGACCAGGCCCGGGCCTCGACCGAGACTCTGAAGCAGATCCGCCGGGACATGGACGACACCCGACGCCGGACCGGGCGGGACCAGCTCGCCCTGGAGGCGGCCCAGGCGGCGTCCGAGGGCGCCCGCGAGACCTTCGCCAACTGGCTGAAGACCCGGGACGCGACCCAGCGGGTCGATCAGGATCCCGGCCTGATCGCGCGCACGCAGCAGCTCGACGCGCTGAAAGATGCCGAGCGGGTGATCGAGGAGCGGCTGGCCGCGCTGGCCCAAACGCAAGCCGATCTGTTCGAGCGGGAGCAGGACCAGATCCGCGTCGACGATGCCCTGCGCGCGGCGGCTCAGCAAAAACGCGACGCGGCCGAGCGGCGGCAGGAACTCCGGGTGTTTGGCTACCGGCTCGCCCTGACCCTGCCGCTGCTGGCGCTCGCCGGATGGCTGCTGATGAGGCGGCGGCACACGCGCAACTGGCCGTTCGTCTGGGGCTTCGCCTTCGCCGCCGCCTTCGCGTTCTTCGTCGAGCTGGTCCCGTACATGCCGAGCTACGGCGGCTACGTGCAGTACGGCGTCGGCGTGATCGTCACGCTGGTGGGCGGGCGGGCGGCGATCAACGCCTTGCACGCCTACCGGGCGCGCCAGGCCCAGGTCGAGGCGCGGCCCAGCGAGGAGCGTCGCACCGAGATCGCCACCGATCAGGCTTTGGCCCGGCTCGCCAAGAAGGTCTGCCCGGGCTGCGAGCGGCCGGTGGCGCTCGGCGATCCGAACACGAATTTCTGCCCCCATTGCGGGCTCGGCCTATTCGAGGATTGCCCGGCCTGCACCCAGCGCAAGAGCACCTTCGAGCGCTTCTGCCACGCCTGCGGCACCCCGGGCGCGGGCGCGGTGCTGCCGGCCGCGTAGGGCGAGGCCCTCACTCGGCGGGTGCCGGCGCCGGCCGTCCGACGACCCGGCTCAGCACGCGCCCGAGCTGGTCGGCGGAATAGGGCTTGTGCAGCAGCTCGAAGCCGTGGGCGCCCTGCTGAGCCAGGCCATGGCTGTAGCCGGAGGTCAGCAGCACCGGCAGGTCCGGCAGCCGACGCGCCAGCTCCTGGGCCAGCGCCAGACCGCCCATGCCGGGCATGACCACGTCCGAGAACACCACCTCGAACCCACCGCCGTCCCGACCGAGCCGTTCCAACGCTGCCTCGGCATTGGCCGCCCAGACGGTCTCGTAGCCGAGATCCTGCAGGATCTGGGTGGCGAACTGGCCGACCTCGACATTGTCCTCGACCACCAGGACCCGCTGCCCCGCGCCGAGGGGCAGGATCGGCGCCGGGGCGGTCTCGGCCGCGTCGATCGCGCGATCCACGTCCACCTGCGGGAGATACAGGGTGAAGGTCGCCCCCTGCCCCGGCGCGCTGGTGACGTCGACGTTGCCGCCCGATTGCTTGGCGAAGCCGAACACCTGGGACAGGCCGAGCCCGGTGCCCTTGCCGACCTCCTTGGTGGTGAAGAACGGCTCGAACAGGCGGCCGAGATCGGCCTCCGAGATCCCGGCGCCGGTATCGGTCAGCGACACCGCCGCGAAGGCGGTGTCCGCCCCGGCATGGCCGCGGATCGCCGGCATGGTGCGGTTGCCCGCCAGCCGCAGGGTCAGGGTGCCCTCGCCGTCCATGGCGTCCCGGGCGTTGACCGCCATGTTCACCAGGGCGGTCTCGAACTGGCTGACATCGGCCCGGATGTAGCAGGGCTCGTCCGGCACCTCGGCGATCACCCGGACCCGAGCCCCGATCACCGTATCGAGCATGTCGGCGATCCCGCGGACCTTCTGGCCGACATGGAACACCTCGGGCTTCAGCGCCTGCCGGCGCGCGAAGGCGAGGAGCTGGCCGGTGAGCTTGGCGGCGCGGTCGACCGTGTCGGAGACGGCGTCGAGGTAGCGGGCCTTGCGCGCCTCCGGCAGGTCGGGCCGGCGCAGGAAGTCCACGGAGGAGCGGATGATCGTCAGCAGGTTGTTGAAATCATGCGCCACGCCGCCGGTGAGCTGGCCGACCGCCTCCATCTTCTGCGACTGGCGCAGGGCGTCCTCGGTCCGCATCAGTTCGCGGGTCCGCTCGGCGACGCGCTGCTCCAGCGTGTCGGTGAGGGTGCGCAGCATCATGATGGCGCGGTCGCGCTCGGCCTCGACCGCCCGGCGGTCCTCGACGTCGATCAGCACGCCCGGGAAGCTCAGGGGCGTTCCATCCGGCCCGAGATCGACCCGGCCGTTGGCCTCGATCCAGTAATATTTCCCGTCGGTGCGCCGGACCCGGTACTGGTGCGCGTAGGCACCGCCGCGGGCGATCACCTCCTCGATCGCCGCGATCAGCCCCTGCCGATCCTCGGGATGGACCGTGCCGATCACCTGCTCCAGGCTGAGCCCAACCCGCCCGAGGGCCGGGTCCAGGCCGAAGCTGCGGGCGAAGGCCTCGTCCACGGTGAACTCGTCGGCGGGCAGATCCCACACCCAGGTGCCGATGATCGCGCCGGCCGACAGGGCGAGCTGGATCCGGTCAGCATAGAGCTGGGCCAGCGCCTGGCTCGCCTTCAGCCGCTGCTCGGCGAGCACGCGCTCGGTGGTCTCGACCACGACGGCGATGACGCCAGCCGGCTGCCCGGCCTCGTCGAGCACCGGAGAATAATCGAGGTTCATCCAGACCGGTTCGGGCCGGCCGTAGCGATGCAGGGTCAGTTCCTGGTCCTTGTAGGACAGGGTGCCGCCGGCAAGGCCGACCCGCATGACGTTGTCGTTGAAGTCGGCCACCTCGGGCCAACCCTCGCGCACCTTCGACCCCAGCAGCTGCGGATGCCGGCCGCCCGCGAAGGCCGAGTAGGCATCGTTGTAGATCATGATGCCGTCCGGCCCCCAGAGCAGCACGATCGGCACCGGCGACAGCAGCACGGTGCCGACCGCGGAACGCAGGCTCTGGGACCAGGTCTCGATCGGGCCGAGCGGCGTGGTCGCCCAGTCGTAGGCCCGGACGATCGCGCCGAGCTCGCCGCCCCCGGGCAGGATGGCCGCCTTGGCACTCATGGCTTGCCAAGCCGGTGCGGTCGCGCGAGGGCCGTCTGCGGGGTCGGACGAGGCTTCCGATCGGCCGCGCGCACCCGGTTGCGGCTCTCGCATGCGTACAGCGCCGCCCGCGGTGCGGGCCTCGGCAAGATCGATACGAGTCCGCGCAGAGCCATGGCAGCGGCATCGCCCGTGATGACAAGTCTTACAAGCATGCGGTCCGCCGTGCCCGCATGTTTTCGTCCAGAGGAACCATTCTGAGACCTGTCTGCCACAGTGCGGATCGACGGCGCCGGACGGGACGCGGAAATCCCGATGCCTGGAGCGAACGCGCTTCCCCGCGGTTCGGTCGCAAAACCGGCCGGATGTTCGGCGGCGTGACTGTGCGGGTGGAACGACGCGTGGCCTGAACCGTCTTCCATCGGCGGCGGTCGCGCTTGCTGGCCGCCGGACGCGTTCATAGATGGCGCCGATGAGCCCGATCCCGTTCGACAACAGCTACGCCCGCCTGCCGGAGCGCTTCTATGCCGCCAGAGCGCCGATGCCCGTGGCAGCCCCCCGCCTGATCCGCTTGAACCGGGCGCTCGCCGAAGACCTCGGCCTCGATCCGGACTGGCTCGCCGGCCCCGAGGGGGTGGCGGCGCTGGCCGGAAACCAAATTCCCGAAGGGGCGACGCCGCTGGCGGCGGCCTATGCCGGGCATCAGTTCGGGCAGTTCGTGCCGCAGCTCGGCGACGGCCGGGCGATCCTGCTGGGCGAGGTGGTCGACCGGGCGGGACAGCGCCGCGACATCCAGCTGAAGGGATCCGGCCCGACGCCGTTCTCCCGGAGGGGCGACGGCCGCGCGGCGCTTGGGCCGGTGCTGCGCGAGTACCTGGTCAGCGAGGCCATGGCGGCGCTCGGCATCCCGACCACCCGCGCGCTCGCCGCCGTGGCGACGGGCGAGCCGGTAGTGCGCGAGACCCTTCTGCCCGGAGCGGTGCTGACCCGCGTGGCGGCAAGCCATATCCGCGTCGGCACCTTCCAGTTCTTCGCCGTCCGGGGCGACGTCGAGGGCCTGCGGGCGCTCGCCGATCATGTGCTGGCCCGGCACTATCCCGAGGCGGCCGGCGCGGAGAAGCCGTACCGGGCGCTGCTCGAAGGAATTGTCGCCCGTCAGGCCGCGCTGGTGGCGCGCTGGCTGCTGGTCGGCTTCGTCCACGGGGTGATGAACACCGACAACATGTCGGTGGCCGGGGAGACGATCGACTACGGCCCCTGCGCCTTTCTGGACGCCTACGATCCCCGGACGGTGTTCAGCTCGATCGACCAGCACGGGCGCTATGCCTACGGCGAGCAGCCGCGCATCGCGCTTTGGAATCTTACCCGCTTGGCCGAGACCCTGCTGCCGCTGCTGGCCGCCGACGAGACCGAGGCGGTCGCCGAAGCCGAGGCGGCGCTCGCCGGCTACGCGCCGCGCTTCGAGGCCGCCTATCAGGGCGGGCTCAACGCCAAGCTCGGCCTCACCGATCTGCGCGACGGCGACCCGGCGCTGGCCGGCGACCTGCTCAAGCGGATGGCCGAGAATCAGGCCGACTTCACCCGCACCTTCCGGGCCCTGTGCGCCGCCGCGTCCGACCCGGAGGCCGACGCCGCCGTGCGCGACCTGTTCATCAATCCGACCGCCTATGACGGCTGGGCTTCGAACTGGCGCCAGCGCCTCGCCCGGGAGGCCCGCGCCCCCGCCGCGGCGGACGCGGCGATGCGCCGGGTCAACCCGGCCTTCATCCCCCGCAACCATCGCGTCGAGGCGATGATCGCGGCAGCGGTTGAGCACGACGACTTCGCGCCGTTCGAAGAGTTCCTGGCTGTGCTGTCGCGCCCCTACGACGACCAGCCCGCCATGGCCCGCTACGCCGAGGCGCCCGAGGGTGGCGGGGTCGGCTACCGGACGTTCTGCGGCACCTGAGCCGGCGCAGCCCTCATGGGTGCGGCCACGCATAGATCTCGTGGACGCTGTCACCGTCTTGGAACCAGTGCACCCGGGTTGCGGGGTTGAAGCCGTGCTCCCGGTAGGAGGCAGCGATCCCTGAAACGAGCGTCTGCGCCGCACGCTGATCGGATATCTCGTAGGCCAGGAGCAGCGGATGGCCGCCGTCCGCCTGTGCCCGGTCGCGAAGGAAGATGGAGTAAGTGTTCATCTTTAGTGCGCCTCAGACTCTGTGATGCACAAAAGCTGAAGCCGGAGGCGCCACGGTGGTTCAACGGAGGCCCGAGGAAAGGTTAACGGATTTTAAGACAAAATCCGACATTTTATCGACCGAATAGCCAACCGTACGGTCGCGGACGAATGCCCGCCGCGCCGTCCGGTCGATGACATCGCCACTGGATTTCCTTCCTAGAATGGGCTACCTGCCTGTCCGGGGCTGTAACGTGCCGCCCTGGGGCGTGGAAACCCCTTGTCTGACGGTTTGGTGCCGACCGCGAGGGCACCGAAATCCTTGACCGCGTGGTCGGGGAGCCTGCGGCGCATGTCCAGGTGTTCCGGCACTAAAGGTCGTAGGGACCGTTCAGACACGGTTTTCCAACTCCCCGACTGGGGTGGTTGAGGAGGCATGTCCGCGGGGACGCACCGCAGACAGCAGCCTGTCGGAGAGGTAGCCCATGGGCTCCGACGATCCCGAGCTGCGCGCGCGCCAGCTTGCCGCCCTGCGGGCGGTCTACGAGGCCTGTGCCAACGAGTCCGACACACGCGCCGGGAACGGCGTGGCGGTCCAGACACGGGCGTTGCTGGGTCGGATCCTGGCTCTGCTGGGAGGCTTGCCGTAGCCTGCGTATCCCCAGCGCCGGAGCTGGCCCCGACTGCGGTGCCGGCGGGCTCGCCTCTCGGCGCCTGAGAAACCCTGTTCGCTGATCGCGAACCCCAGTCCACCTCGGCGAAGCGACGGATGCCGGCCCGATCGACGGCCGGTCTGCCCAGGCGAGCCGGATCGCGGCGGAGAACGCGCCGAAATCCGGGCCCGCGGAGGCGCGATCCCGCGCGTTCCCCGCGCGGCGTCCGGCTCGCGGGCCGGAGGCGGGTCGATCACGCGAAGAAATGCGCCGGCCGCCGGCCGTTTCGTCGACGTGTTCGTTCGGCCCTCCGCTGGCCGCCGAGCTACCCGGGACGGCCGCCGCCTCGACGGGGAGCGCTGCCGGGCCGGCGTCTTCCATCTGTCGTGCGGTGTTCCGGGACCGGTCAGCCGATTCCGGCAATCCAGACCCCGCGTCTGCGCAGACGCTGATCGAGGACCATTTTAATCCCGGCTTAATTTGGGCGTGAGGGTATTTACCGAAAGCCTCGATGTGTGGATAATAGCAATATCAAACATACATCGTGATTCAATACAGACATTCCGCGCGATATCTATACAGGTCACTGAAATGGAAGTGAAGGAAATAAAACTTGCGATTATAATAAATTGTCATAATTACGAGGATTACGTTCGAAATTCGATCGCGAGCGTGCTCTCCCAGGATACGACGCATTGCGATGTCCTCGTCGTCGACGACGGATCGACAGACCGATCGTGGGATGAGATCGAGACATTCGGTATTCGTGCGTTCCGGAAAGAGAACGGCGGCCAGGTCAGCGCATGCCGATACGGCGTAGCGAAAACGGACGCCCCGTTCATCCTGTTCCTGGACGCGGACGATGAACTCGTTTCTGGCTCGATACAGAAGATAATTCGTCATCTCGACGCGAATGTCGCGAAGATCCAATTTCCTCTGCTACGCATCGACAGTGCCGGCACGCCGCTCGGCACCGCTTTTCCGAAGCTGGCGAATGCCCGGGGTCGCACATCGTTCGTCCACGACATCGAGACGACGGGGACCTACATATCACCCCCGACATCGGGCAACGTGTTCCGCAGGGATCTGTGCGCGCTCCTGGATGACGCGCATTACGATTCGGCCGTCGACGGCGTCATGCTGCTGGCCGCACCGTTCTACGGCGACGTCCTGAGCCTGTCCGAGCCGCTCGGTCGCTACAGATTGCACAGCAAGAACAAATCCGGCAGCAACCGGATGCCGACCCCGTCCCTCCTCAGACGGCACCAGAAACGGTTCGTCGATCGACTGGTGCATCTGAGAAAAATCGTGATCGACAAGGAAGGATCCTGCCGGATCGGCGATCCGTCCGCGATGTATATGCACGCCCGATACAACAATTACTGCGATATTCTAGACTTGAGACGCATAGGCTGGAAGAGCATCGTGATCGCGGTCACGTCTTTCCCCCGCTGGTACAGCCCGATCAAGCGCCTGTCCGTCGTGCTGTTCCTGCTGGCCTGCACGGTTCTGCCGCTCAGCACGATCAGATCGATTCTGGAAGCGCGCCTGACGAGGAACTGGCGGCCGGTGATGTCGAACATCCGCACCTTGGGCATGGCCCGGTCCGGCTGACGACAGGCCGCCCGTCACCCGACCCCGAAGCGCCGCCGCGTCTCCCGCCCCCCGGACATCACCACCCGTTCCCGGCCACGCTGGCTGGCGTCCGGCTCCGTGTGCCGTCCAGCACAGCCTCCGCCAGCCCCCGGCTCGGGCCGGGTTCGACGCCGCGCTTGAGAAGGGCCGAGCCCGGGACCTTCGATCCCGGCGCCGATCGACGCCCGAACCAGAGCGCAAGACGAGTCTGCCGCGACGACGATGATCGCCGAACGCCCGGATTGTCGGGCGCATGCGCGACAATCCTTCCGCGCCGGTTTTGCCGACAGGCCCGGAACATGCTTGGATGGGCACATCGACAGGACGCTTCGCCGAACCGGTGCCGGATCCGGATGCCTGCGCGGGGCCTGAAATAGGCTGGCTCGTCTTCGGAGCGCCGATGATCTGCATGTCCGACGCCACGCCTTTATTCAACCGCCGCTTCAGGGCCCGGGTCGCGGTGTCGGGTGAACCTCCGATGGCCGGGCGCTCCCGCGCGACGCGCCCGCTTCCAGGGGCAGCGCGTTAGGATGGAGGCCCCGGAGCCGCGGGACGTCATCGTCGTCGGCGCGGGCGTGATCGGGCTGTCCGCCGCGCGGGCCCTGCGCGCCCGGGGCCTGTCGGTCACGGTGCTCGATCGGGAAGGCCCGGCGGCCGGGGCGAGCGCCGGCAATGCCGGGGCCTTCGCGTTCACCGACATCCTGCCGCTGGCCTCGCCCGGGATCCTCAGGAAGGCGCCGCGCTGGCTGCTCGATCCGCTCGGGCCGCTCTCGGTGCCGCCGGCCTACGCGCCCCGGATCCTGCCCTGGATGCTGCGCTTCTGGCGGGCCTGCGCGCCGGAGCGCGTCCGCCGGGCGACGGAAGCCCAGACCGCGCTCATGAATTGTTCGCGGGATGCGCTGGAGCCGTTCCTCGCGGCGACGGGCACATCGGCGATGCTGCGCAAGGACGGCAACCTCCAGGCCTACGAGGGGCGGGCCGAGTTCGAGGCGGCGCTGCCGGGCTGGCAGGTGCGCGCCGAGCACGGCATCGCGTTCGAGCACCTCGACGCCGCCGCCATGGCGGCGATCCAGCCGGGACTGTCGCCCCGGTTCACCCACGGCACGTTCACGCCCGGCTGGTTCTCGATCGCCGACCCGAAAGCCTACGTGCTCGCCCTGGCCGAGCGCCTGCGGGACGAAGGCGGCGCGATCGCGCGCGCCGAGGTGACGGCGCTCCGGCCCTCAGGAGACGGCGTCGCCGTCGTGACGCAAGCCGGCACCCGCATGGCCGCGCAGGTCGTCGTCGCGGCCGGGGCGTTCTCGCACCGGATCGCCCGCACCCTCGGCGAGCGGATCCCGCTGGAGACCGAGCGCGGCTACAACACCACCCTGCCCGAAGGCGCCTTCGACCTGCGCACGCAGGTCACCTTCGGCGGCCACGGCTTCGTGGTGACGCGCCTGTCGTGCGGCATCCGGGTCGGCGGCGCGGTGGAGCTCGGCGGCCTCGACCGGCCGCCGGATTTCCGGCGCTCGGACGCGATGCTGCGCAAGGCCAAAACCTTCCTGCCGGGGCTGAACGCCGGGGGCGGCCGGCCCTGGATGGGCTTCCGCCCGTCGCTGCCCGATTCCCTGCCGGCGATCGGCCATGCCGCGGCCACGGACCGCGTCGTCTACGCCTTCGGGCACGGCCATCTCGGCCTCACCCAGTCGGCGGGCACGGCCCGCCTCGTCGCCGACCTCGTCACCGGCGCGCCGCCGGCGATCGATCTCACGCCGTTCTCGCCCCAGCGCTTCCGATAGGGCTCCCCCGATGGCCAACCACACCTTCTCCTGCCTCGACGGCCATACCTGCGGCAACCCGGTCCGCCTCGTCTCGGGCGGCGGCCCGATCCTCGAAGGCCAGACCATGCTGGAGAAGCGCGCCCATTTCCTGCGCGCCTACGACTGGATCCGCACCGGGCTGATGTTCGAGCCGCGCGGCCACGACATGATGTCGGGCGCGATCCTGTATCCGCCGACGCGACCCGATTGCGAGGTCGCGATCCTGTTCATCGAGACCAGCGGCTGCCTGCCGATGTGCGGCCACGGCACGATCGGCACGGTCACCATGGCGATCGAGAACGGCCTCGTCACCCCGCGCGCGCAGGGCAAGCTCGCCATCGACGCGCCGGCCGGCAAGGTGGACGTCACCTACCGGCAGGAGGGCCGCTTCGTGGAGGAGGTGCGGCTGCGCAACGTGCCGGGCTTTCTCCACGCCGAGGGACTGACCGTGGAGGTCGAGGGGTTCGGCGAGATCGTGGTGGACGTCGCCTATGGCGGCAATTTCTACGCGATCGTCGAGCCGCAGACGCGGTTCCGGGACATGGCGGACCATTCCGCCGGGGACCTCATCGCCCTGTCGCCGCGGCTGCGTGCGGCCCTCAACGCCCAATACGATTTCGTCCATCCCGAGCACCCGGAGATCCGCGGCCTGTCCCACATCCTCTGGACCGGCGCCCCGCGCCACCCCGAGGCCCAGGCCCGCAACGCCGTGTTCTACGGCGACAAGGCGATCGACCGCTCCCCCTGCGGTACCGGTACCTCGGCCCGCATGGCTCAGCTCGCCGCCAAGGGGCGGCTGACGGTCGGCGACGACTTCGTGCACGAGTCGATCATCGGCTCGCTGTTCCGCGGCCGGGTCGAGGCCGCCACGACGGTGGGCGACATGCCGGCGATCGTGCCCTCGGTGGCCGGCTGGGCGCGCCAGACCGGCATCAACACGATCTTCATCGACGACCGCGATCCGTTCGCGCACGGCTTCGTGGTGGCGTAGCGCGGCCTCTCGAAAGGGGCCGGCGTCCAGAGAACGCGGAGACGGAACGATTTTCCCGGCGACACCTTCGCCCATGCGCTCGGTCCGCGGCGCGCCGGAATTCTTCCCGGCGCGGCGGCGTCCGGGCCGCGCAGCACACGCGGTTCCGTGACGGACCGGCCGGCCGTCAGTGCAGCAAGAACTCCCCGGAGACCGCGCGGAGTTCGGCCGGCTTCACGAGCTGGCAATGCATGACCGTCACGGAATGCACCGGGCCATCCAGCTGGTGCTGCCAGAACGCCAGGAATTTCTTCAATTCTGGCAATTGAGGAAACAGATCCAGCTGCTGCCAGACGAAGGTCTGCAGAAGATGCGGATAATCGGGGAGATGATAAAGGATTTCCGCCGTCGTCAGGCTGTAGCCTTCGATCCAGGAGGGCAGCTTCTTCGAGGTCGCCATCACCCAACTCACGCAAGCCGGTTGACCGAGACGCTAGAGCGCTCGCCGCCGACGTGGATACCGGTTCGGCGTAAGCGAGCGCGTTACATCAAAGACTTAGAGCCGTTCCCGATCGCAACGCGATCGGGAACGGCTCTAAGCTAACCCAGGCGGTTTGCCGCCTCAAGGAAGCGGTTCGCCATCATCCCCCGTTCGCGGGGAACGTGATATCTGCGGCATCCCTTCCACCGAGGTGCCGGTTTTGCCCACCGAACGTATCGTCCTGAGCGAGAACATCGCCGCCACGGCCCACGCGATCTTCGCGCAGGCGGGATTCGGCGAGGTCCGGCAGCTGTCCCACGCCATCGGCGTCACCGACGCGCCGCGCTTCGCCGACACCAACGTGCTGGGGATCCGCTCCCGGACCAAGGTCACGGCCGAGTTGCTCGACGCGCTGCCGGATCTGACCGTCATCGGCTGCTTCAGCGTCGGGACCAACCAGGTCGATCTCGCGGGCGCCCGGGCGCGCGGCGTCCCGGTCTTCAACGCGCCGTTCTCGAACACCCGCAGCGTCGCCGAACTCACGATCGGCGAGATCGTCATGCTGCTCCGGCGCATCCTGCCGCGCTCGGCCTCCGCCCACGCCGGCGGGTGGGACAAGTCAGCGACGGGATCCTTCGAGGTCCGCGGCAAGACGCTGGGAATCGTGGGCTACGGCAATATCGGCTCGCAGCTGTCCAATCTCGCCGAAGCGATGGGCATGCGGGTCGTCTTCCACGACCTGACCGACAAGCTGCGGCACGGCAACACCGAGCCCGTGGACAGCCTGGAGACCCTGCTCGCCGTGAGCGACGTGGTCAGCCTGCACGTCCCCGAGACCCCGGCGACGCACGGGCTCATGAACGCGGAGCGGATCCGGTCCATGAAGCCCGGCGCCTACCTGATCAACAACAGCCGCGGCACGGTGGTGGACCTGGAGGCGCTGGCCCGCGCCCTGCGGGAGGGGCATCTCGGCGGCGCGGCGATCGACGTCTTCCCGGTCGAGCCGACATCCAATGCGGAGCGCTTCGTGTCGCCCCTGCAGGGCCTGCCGAACGTCATCCTCACCCCGCATGTCGGCGGTTCGACCGAGGAGGCGCAGGACCGCATCGGCGCCGAGGTCGCCCGCAAGCTGGTCGAGTATGCGCAGACCGGCTCGACCCTCGGCGCCGTCAACTTTCCGCAGGTGCAATTGCCGCCGCGCCTGTCCGGCGCGCGCTTCCTCCACGTCCACCGGAACGTGCCCGGCGTCCTGGGCAAGATCAACACGATCTTCTCGAGCCGCTCGCTCAACATCGACGCGCAATATCTGCAGACCGACGGCGATTTCGGCTACGTGGTCGTGGATGCCTCGGTGCAGAGGCCGGAGGCGGAGGCGGTTCTCCAGGCCCTCCGCGGCATCGACGGCACCGTGCGCGCCCGGCACCTCGTTCCGCGGGCCGCGTGAGCGCCGGTCGCGGACTAACCCGCGTTCTCGCGATCCTGGCGCTCTCGACCGCGGCGGCGCGGGCCCAGGACTTCGAGGCCTGCATCAAGCAATCCGGCGGCGTATCCACCCGCATGCTGGAATGCGGGGCGCAGGAGATCGCCCGGTGGGACGCGCGGCTGAACGCGGCCTATCGAACCGTGCTGGCCCACGCCACGCCCGCCGGCCGGACCAGCCTGCGCGCCGCGCAGCGGGCCTGGCTCGAACATCACCGTGCCGAGACGCGAAGGCTGGCCGGTGCCGCGGACGGCGGCTCGATGGCGTTCCTCGATTCGCAGGTCTTCGAGCTCTCGGACCTTCAGCAGCGGACGGAAGTGCTCGAGCAGCGCGCCAGGCTGTCCGGGCCCCCGACGCCGGCCCGCCCCTGATCCGACCCGGCGCAGTCCGGTAATCGTCCGCGCGAAACCCGCGGCTCGGCGATCAGGGCCCGTATCCGGCCCAGGCGCGAAGCTTCACTTTCCCGAATACAAAATGTCTGGCAGCCTGATGGCGCTCGAACGCGGCCGCGAATCGCAGCCGGCCTCGTCCGCCGCGCCGGGGCGGGTGCCGGGCGACGTCCAAGGGAGACCTGCGCATGCCGCTTCCGCCGTCGGGCCCGCGCTCGACCCTGGCCTCGCTCGCCGTCATCGCGGCTATCTGCATCGGCGCGACCGGGGCGCTCGCCTATACGGCGGGCTGGCTCTCGCCCGATCGCCTGACGCCGACGAAGCTCGTCGACGCGCTGGCGCCGCCGACCGGCCCGGTTCCCGGGTATCGGCGCAACCACGCCAAGGGGATCTGCTTCACCGGATCGTTCGCGGCCAACGGCAACGGCACCGCGCTCTCACGGGCCCGCGTCTTCGAGACCGGCGCCCATCCTGCCCTGGGGCGGTTCAATCTCGGCACCCCCGATCCGGGCGCGCCGGATACCACCGTCCGGGTGCGGGGCCTCGGTCTGCAGATCACGGCGGACGATGGCGCGGTGTGGCGCGCCGCCATGATCAACGCGCCGGTCTTCCCGGTCTCCACCCCGGAAGCCTTCTACGAGCTCCTGCGGGTCCCCGCGAGCAAGGCGCCGAACGCGATGGCGGCCTTCGTCGCCGCACACCCGGAGTTTTCCGCCTTCGGGGCCTGGGCCAAGAGCCCCGACTGGACCGCGAGCTACGCGCAGGAGCCCTACAACAGCCTCGACGCCTTCCTGTTCACCGACGCGGCCGGGGCCGAGCAGGCCGTGCGCTGGTCGTTCCGTCCGGAGGCGCCACCGGAGCGGATCACGCCCGAGGCATTCGGCAAGCGCGGCCCCGCCTCTCTGGAGCAGGAGATCACGGACCGGGTCGCGGCCGCGCCGCAGCGCTGGACCCTGGTCCTCACCGTGGCCGATCCCGGCGACCCCACCGCCGATCCGAGCCGGGCCTGGCCGGAGGGGCGGCGCAGCGTCGAGGCCGGCACCCTGGTGGTCCAGCGCATCGAGCCCGAGGCGGACGGCCCGTGCCGCGACATCAACTTCGATCCGACGATCCTGCCGGACGGCATCCGGGTCTCCGACGACCCGTTCCCGGCGGCGCGCTCGGCGGCCTACGCGCGCTCCTACGATCTGCGCACCGCGGAGGCGAAGGACTATCCCAAGCGCACCTCGGAGGCGGCGCGATGACACCCGGCGGCAAGCGCTTCACGGGCGGCCAGCGGCTGCTGCACTGGTCGATGGCGGCGTGCATCATCGCGATGTTCTTCATCGGCGTCGGCATGGTCTCGACGGTCATGCCGACATACGTGCCGCTGCTCGCAACCCATAAGACCCTGGGCGTCGCGATCTTCGTCCTCGCCCTGGTCCGGCTGGGGGTGCGGGCGCGGAGCGGGGCGCCGCCCCTGCCGGCCGACCTGCCGGCCCCGATGCGGCTCGCCGCGCACCTGTCCCATTACGGGCTCTACGGGCTCATGTTCGCCCTGCCGCTGCTCGGATGGGCGATGCTCTCGGCCGGCGCCTACCCGGTGGTGCTGTACGGCGGCCTACGGCTGCCCGCGATCCTGCCGCAGAACCCCGCGCTCCACACGCTGCTGTGGAACGCGCATTATTACCTCGCCTTCGCGTTCTTCGCCCTGGTCCTGGCCCATGTCGCGGCGGCCCTGTTCCACGCGCTGATTCGCCGGGACGGCGTCTTCGAGGCGATGGCCCCGCTCGGATCCCGGACCGGCGGCCCGTCCTCCCGGTAAGCGGGCGCTACATCCTGCAGGGCGCTCCGGCGCGCGGTTGGTGAGCCGCACCGACGAGAGCATCGCCGCGGGCTCCACCTCCGGCCTGTGCTCGATCCGTCCAGGGCGCTCCCGACACATCCGGTCCCCGTGACGGTGCAGCCCCGGGCCGTTCGCGCGAATCGCCATCGTCCCGGCCCCCACGCCTCGATGTCGACGCTCCCCGCGCCCCATCGAGCGCGTTGACAACCTCCCGATCCCGTGAGAAACCGTTTTTTCATCACTGAGAAAACGTTTTTTCTCGCGCAGCCACTCATCACGTTCGTGAAGCGGGCGCGCCTGAAACCGGCGAGGGAGGATGAAGCGCTGACCGACAATGCCGCCCCTGTTGCGAGCGTGCCGGACACCGCGTCGCGCGTGACCATCCGCGAGGTCGCGGTGGCGGCCGGCGTGTCGGTCGCCACCGCGTCGAAGGCGCTCAACGCGCGCGGGCGGATGACGCCGGAAACGCGTCAGCGGGTGCAGGAGGTGGCGCGGAGTCTCAGCTTCCGGCCGAACGCCATGGCGCGGGCGCTGGTCCACCAGCGCTCCTTCACCCTCGGCCTGCTGACGAACGACACCTATGGCCGCTTCACCCTGCCGGTTGCCGCCGGATTGTCGGCCGCCATGGCCGATCGCGGCGTGTCCGTCTTCCTGTGCGCCATCGAGGACGATCCGGAGCGGGCGCGGCTCAATCTCGAGGCCATGGAGGACAAGCGCGTCGACGGCCTGGTGATCGCCGGCAAGCGGGTCGACCGCGGGCTTCCGATCACGCTGCCTCCGCTCAGCATGCCTGTGGTCCACGTCAATGCCGAATGCCCCGAGGGCGGCGTCGGATTCGTGCCCGACGACGCGGGCGGCGCCCATCTCGCCACCGCCCATCTCGCGGGGCTCGGCCGCCGGCGCATCGTCCACATCACCGGCCCGGAGAGTTTCGCGGCCGTGCATCTGCGCGCGGCCGGCTGGCGGCGGGCGCTCGACGCGGCCGGCCTCCCGTGCCCCGGCGGCGCCCTGTTCGGCGAATGGTCGGAACGGTTCGGCTACGAGACCGGCCAGCGCCTGTTCTCGGCCGGAGCCGAGCGGCCCGACGCGGTGTTCTGCGGCAACGACCAGATCGCCCGCGGCCTGATCGACGCGCTGACGCTGCTGGGCCTGCGGGTCCCGGAGGATGTCGCCGTGGTCGGCTTCGACAATTGGGAGCTGTTCGCGCAGGCCGCGCGCCCGCCGCTCACCACGGTCGACATGGAGCTGAAAGGGCTCGGCCGCGAGGCCGGGCTGACGCTGCTCGACATGATCGACGGCAAGCCGGTGGAGCGCGGCGTGCGGCGCCAGCCCTGCCGGCTGGTGACGCGCCGCTCCTGCGGCGGCCCGTAGGGCAGCCGGTCTCGGACCCGCCCGAACGAAGGGCGGCTTCGGCAACGACAAGAAAAGACGCCGCACAAGCGGCAACGATACAGGGAGGAACGGATATGAAGACGTGGTTCTTCGGGCTCGGTGCCCTCGCGGCCGGCCTTCTCGCCGGGCCGGGCGCGGCCGATGCGGAAACCTTCAGCCTCTGGGTGCGCTCGGACGGCTCGACCTTCATGCCGAAGGTCGTCGAGGCGTTCAACGCGAGCCAGAGCGCGCACAAGGCCGAGTTGCAGATCGTGCCGGTGAACGAGCTCGTCCAGAAATACGCGGTGGCCGCCGCCGGCGGCACGGCGCCGGACGCCCTGTCGCTGGACCTGATCTACACGCCCGCCTTCGCGGCGGCCGGGCAGTTGAAGGACATCACCGACCTGGCGAAGGCGCTGCCCTATTTCGACCAGCTCTCGAAGGCCCACGTCGCCACGGGCACCTACGAGAACCGCATCTACGGCCTGCCGTTCTCGGGCGACGCGTCGGTCCTCGTCTGGAACAAGGCGCTGTTCCGGCAGGCCGGCCTCGATCCCGACAGGGGGCCGACCAACTGGGCCGAGATCCGGGCCGACGCCGAGAAGATCACCGCGCTCGGGCAGGGCAACAAGGGCTTCTACTTCTCCGGCAATTGCGGCGGCTGCTCCATCTTCACGTTCACGCCGCTGATCTGGGCGTCCGGCGGCGACATCTTCGCCGATGGGGGCAAGCGGGCGACGCTCGACACGCCGCAGCTGCGCGATGCGATCGCGCTCTATCGGGGGATGGTCAAGGACGGGCTGGTCCCGGCCGGGGCGCAGACCGATACCGGCGCCAACTTCTTCGCCGCCTTCGCCACCGGCAAGGTCGGGATCGCCCCGGCCGGCTCGTTCGCCATCGGCGCCCTCAACACGCAGCACCCGAACCTCGAATACGGCGTGACCTACCTGCCGGGCAAGGACGGCGGCTGGTCGTCCTTCGCGGGCGGCGACAATCTGGTGGTGTCGCGCGACACCAGGAAGATCGCCGGCATCAGGGCCTTCCTCGAATTCGCCTATTCGCTGGAGGGACAGACCCTGCTCGCCCGCAACGGCTCGCTGCCGGTCCGCGCTGACCTCGCCAAGCAGGCGCTGGACGGTCTCGACCGCCGGTACCTGATCGCCGCCGACGCGATGGCCAGGGGCAGGACGCCCTACACCCCCGTCTGCAACGACCTGATCAATTCGGCCAACGGCCCCTGGAACACCATGCTGAACGCCGCCGTGTTCGGCGACGCGGGCGCGGTCGAGCCGGCGATCCGGACCGCGCAGGAGACCATGCAGTCGATCATCGACACCGCCCCCTGACGGCCTGCTCCGCGCACAGCGCGGGCGGCCGTCGCGCGGCCCGCGCCTCCCGATCAGCCCTCACCGGAAGCCGTTCCGCCATGTCGGGGATCACCCTACCCAGCACCGCCACATCCGCCGTCGCCCCCGCGGTGCCGGCGCCGGTCCGCAAGAGCCGCCGGCGCCGACACGACTGGACCGGCCTCGTCTACGTGGCGCCGGCCCTCGTCCTCGTGGTCGGGTTCTTTCTGGTGCCGCTCTGCATGACCGCCTGGATGTCGCTGCACAACTGGCCGCTGATGGGCAATCCGCGCTGGATCGGCACGGCCAACTACAAGGCGCTCTGGAGCGACTACAATTTCTGGAACGCGCTGCTGTTCACCCTGCGCTATACTGTGGCCGCGACGGCCGGACTGATGCTCGTCGGCCTCGCCCTGGCGCTTCTCGTGGAGAAGCCGCGGCGCATGGCCGGCTTCTACCGCACCGCCTTCTTCATGCCCGTGGTGATCGGCTTCGCCTCGGCGAGCCTGCTCTGGGCGTGGCTGTCGAACGTCGACAGCGGCCTGTTCTCGGCGCTGGCGCAGGCGTTCGGCCTCACCGAGGGCCGGGTCAACCTCCTGGCCACCTTCGAGCCGGCCTTCTGGTCGGTGACGATCATGGTGATCTGGAAGATGGCCGGCTTCTACATGGTCATCCTGATGAGCGGCCTGCAGGCGATCCCGCCGGACTACCTGGAGGCGGCGCGGATCGACGGCGCGGGCTTCCTCCAGCGCTTCCGGCACATCACGCTGCCGCTGATCCGGCGGCCGTTCGCGCTGGCGCTGATCCTGTGCGTGTCGGGCTCGATGCTGGCCTTCGACCACTTCTACATCATCCTGGCGGGCGGCCCCCAGAACCGGACGATCACCGCGGTCTACTGGATCTTCAACCAGTCCTTCGTGTCGTTCCGCCTCGGCTACGGCGCGGCCCTGTCGATGGTGCTCCTGGCGATCCTCGTCGTCCTCAGCGTGATCCAGCTGCGCCTGCTGCGCGACCGGGAGGACGCACGATGACCCGCGCGGCCGAACCATCCCTGCCGGACCGCGCACGCCCGCGGCGATCCGGGATCCCGCTCCACGCGGCGCTGTTCCACCTGACGGCCGCCGTCGTGGCCGCCCTGTTCCTGGCGCCGATCGTCCTGGTGGTCCTGGCCTCGCTGCGGCCGGCATCCGAGGCCGGGGCGCCGCCTCTGCCGCCCTGGCCGACCACCGGCCTCAGCACCGAGAGCTACGGGCGGCTCGAAGCCTTCGGCGACGGCCTGCTGCACTACGCCGGCAACAGCCTGTTCGTCGCGCTGGGCACGACGATCCTGACCATCCTGGTCTCCGTGCTGGCCGGCTACGGCTTCTCCCGGTTCCGCTTTCCGATGAAGAAGCTCGCCTTCGTCCTGATCCTGTCGACGATCATGATCCCGTTCCAGTCGATCCTGACGCCGCTGTTCCTGATCCTCGCGAAGCTCGGACTCCAGAACACGCTGACCGGCTTGATTCTCCTCTACGCGACGCTGCAGCTTCCGTTCTCGGTCTTCATGATGCGCAACGCCTTCGACGCGGTGCCGAAGGAGATCGAGGAGGCGGCCCGCGTCGACGGCGTCACCGGCCTGCGGATGCTGGTCTTCGTGATGGGGCCGCTGATCCTGCCCGGGATCGTCTCGGTCGGCCTGTTCGCCTTCCTCAACGCCTGGAACGAGTTCCTGGCCGCCCTCGTGCTCCTCACCGACCAGAGCCGGTACACGCTGCCGGTGCTGATGAACGCGGTCCGCTCCGGGCGCTACGGCGCGGTCGACTGGGGCGCCGTGCAGGCCGGCGTCACCGTGATGATGATCCCCTGCCTGCTCCTCTTCCTCACCCTGCAGCGCTTCTACATCCGCGGCCTCACGGCCGGCGCGGTGAAGTGACGAACGACGCCGAATCCGAGGGCCACTCCATGAACCAGCACGTCCCGCCCGTCGCCGCCCGCCCGAAGGCGAAATTCCGGCCCCCGGCCATCCAGAAGGTCCGCGTCGCGGGCTTCTTCGGCCCGCGCATCGACACGATCGCGGCGACCACCGCCCACACCCTGCTCGACCGCTGCATCGATGCCGGCATGCTCGACCAGGTCGATCCCGAGCGCCCGAACCCGGGGCTGAAGATCCCGTATCAGGCCGGCAACGACACCGTCACGACCCAGATGTTCTGGGATTCCGACTTCGGCAAGAGCATCGAGACGGCGGCCTATGCCCTGTTCCGCAAGCCCGATCCCGCCCTCGAAGCCCGGATCGACGCGGTGATCGAGGCCTACGGGCGGCTTCAGGACGCGGACGGCTACCTCAATTCCTGGTATCAGCGGATCGAGCCGGGCAAGCGCTGGACCAACCTGCGCGACTGCCACGAATTGTACGATGCCGGCCATCTGATCGAGGGCGCGGTCGCGTATTACCAGGCCACCGGCAAGCGGCGCTTCCTCGACATCCTGGCGCGCTACGCCGACCACATCGCCGCGGTGTTCGGCCCGAAGGAGGGCCAGAAGCGCGGCTATTGCGGCCATCCCGAGATCGAGCTCGCCCTGATCAAGCTCGGCCGGGCGACCGGCGTGCAGCGCTATCTCGACCTCGCCCGCTTCTTCGTGGACGAGCGGGGCGCCACGCCCCATTTCTTCGACCTGGAGGCGCAGGCACGCGGCAGCGACCCGAAGGACTACCATTTCGGCAGCCACGAATACTCGCAGAGCCACGAGACGGTGCGCCGGCAGCGCCAAGTCGTCGGCCACGCGGTGCGCGCCGCCTATCTCTATTCCGGCATGGCGGACGTCTCGACCGAGTTCGGCGACGACAGCCTGAGGCCCGCGCTCGAAGCGCTGTGGGCCCACCTGACCGAGAAGAACCTCTACGTCACCGGCGGATTCGGCCCCTCCGCCCATAACGAGGGCCTGACCTTCGACTACGACCTGCCGAACGAGACCGCCTATGCGGAGACCTGCGCGGCGGTGGCGCTGGTGTTCTGGGCGAATCGCATGCTCGGGCTCGGCCCGGACCGCCGCTACGGCGACGTCATGGAGCGGGCGCTCTACAACGGCGCCCTCGTCGGCCTGTCCCTCGACGGAACGCGCTTCTTCTACGACAACCCGCTGGAGAGCCGGGGCGGCCACCATCGCTGGACCTGGCACCGCTGCCCGTGCTGCCCGCCCAACATCGCCCGGCTCGTCGCCTCGGTCGGCACCTACGCCTACGGCGAGGCCGAGGACGAGATCGCGGTCCATCTCTATTGCGAGAGCGTCGCCGACCTGGACGCCGCCGGCGCGAAGATCCGCATCCGGCAGGAGACCCGCTATCCGTTCGAGGGCCGCGTGGTCCTGACGGTCGAGCCGGACCGGGAGGCGGACTGGACGCTGTCGCTGCGCCTCCCGGGCTGGTCGCCGCAGGTCGCCGCCTCGGTGAACGGCGAGCCCGTGGATGTCGCCGCCCATGACCGCGACGGCTATCTGCGCCTGCGCCGCCGGTGGCGTGCCGGCGACCGGGTGGAGCTCGACATCGCTATGCCGGTGGAGCGGCTCCACGCCCATCCGCGGGTGGGGGCCAACCAGGGCCGCGTCGCCCTGCAGCGCGGGCCGCTGGTCTACTGCCTGGAGGAGGCCGATAACGGCGCCTTCCTGAACGCCGTGGTGCTGAAGGCCGGCAGCCGGTTCCGCTGCGAGGCGGCCGAGGATCTCGGCGGCGCCACCGTGCTGGTCGCGGACGCCGCGCGCGAGGCGGCATCGGACGCCGCGCCCCTCTACGCCCCGGAAGCACCCGCCCGGCGGGACGCGCCGGTGCGCGCGGTTCCCTACTACGCCTGGGACAACCGGGCCGAAGGCGAGATGCTGGTCTGGGTGCGGCAGGAGGATGCGCGATGAACGCCGTCTCGCCGATCGTCAAAGCGGCCTCCCGGGCCGCCGGCCTCGACCTCCGGGGCGTGACAAAATCCTTCGGCTCGGTGGACGTGCTGCACGGCATCGACCTGTCGATCGCCGGCGGGGAATTCGTGGTGTTCGTCGGCCCGTCCGGCTGCGGCAAGTCCACGCTTCTGCGGCTCATCGCCGGCCTCGAGGAGGTGAGCGCGGGGGCGATCACCATCGGCGGCCGCGACGTCACCGATCTCGACCCGTCGCGGCGCGGCATCGCCATGGTGTTCCAGAGCTACGCGCTCTACCCGCATATGAGCGTCGCCGGGAACATGGGCTTCGGCCTGAAGATGGCGGGCCGGCCGGCGGCCGAGATCGCGGCCACGATCCACGCGGCGGCCGACATCCTGCACCTGACCCCGCTCCTCGACCGGCGGCCCGGGCAGCTCTCCGGCGGCCAGCGCCAGCGCGTCGCCATCGGCCGCGCCATCGTGCGCGACCCGGACGTGTTCCTGTTCGACGAGCCGCTGTCCAACCTCGACGCGGAGTTGCGCGTCGAGATGCGCATCGAGATCGCCCGGCTTCACAGGAAGCTCGGCAACACCATGATCTACGTCACCCACGACCAGACGGAGGCGATGACGCTGGCCGACACGATCGTGGTGCTGCGCGCCGGCCGCATCGAGCAGGTCGGCGCGCCGGCCAGGCTCTACGACGACCCGGACAACCTCTTCGTCGCCGGCTTCATCGGCAGCCCGAAGATGAACGTCCTGCCGGCGCGCCGGGTCGCGGGCGGGGTCGAGATCGGCGGCCATGTCCTGGCCGCCCCGCCTTTGGCGAGCGCGCCGCCGGACGGGCCCGCGATCCAGCTCGGCATCCGCCCGGAACATCTCCGCCCGGCGCGCAGCGGCGAGCCGTCCTTGCCGTTCACCATCGAGGTCACCGAGTTCCTCGGGGGCACGACCTGGCTCTACGGCAAGGTCGCGGGCGACATCCCCCTGGTGATCGAGGGCCTGCGCGGCTCGACCCCGGTCGCCGGCACCCGGCTGGCCGTGACCGCCGACCCGGCCGACATGCGGCTGTTCGATCAAGCCGGGACGCGGCTCCGATAGGGGCGGCCTCCCCGGCCGCGAGCTCATGCGGCGCTGCGGAAGGCCGAGGGTGTCATGCCGACCGCGCGGGCGAAGAACCGTGAGAAATAGGCCGGGTCCCGGAACCCCAGCGCGTAGGCGATCTCCGAGACCGGCAGGGTCGAGTAACGCAGGCCGCGCTTGGCTTCGAGGACGATCCGGTCGGCGATGAGCTGGCCCGGCGTGGTCTCGGCGACCGCCCGGCAGGCCGCGCGCAGGCGGCCCGGCGTCGTGCCGAGCCGATCGCAATAGGTCCCGAGGTCGATGCCGGTCCGGAAGCTGTTCTCGACCTCCCTGCGGAAGCGGGCGACGATCCGCGTCTGGGCGGCGAGCTGCGTCGGCGCGCCCGCGCCGGCGTCGTGCATCAGCAGCGCCATCTCGATCAGGAGCAGCGTCAGGCGGGCCGCCACGGCCGCGCTCCGGGCCGGTGCCGCCCTGGATTGCTCGGCCCAGAGCGCCTCGATCGCCGCGTCGAGACGGCTCGGCAGCGGCAGCGCGAGGCTTCGCACCGAATCGAACAGGTCCGACAGGGCGGGCTCCTCGCGCGTCAGCGCGTGCAGGAACGTGTCCGAGACGGAGACGACCCGGCCGGCGCTGACCGTCTCGTAGACGAGGCCGTGCACGACGCGGGCCGGGATGATCAGCGCGCAGGGCGCCGCGAAGGCGGTCGCCTCCCCCTCGGCGGTCACGGTTCCATGCCCGTGCCGGATCAGGAACACCTGGTGCAGGTCGGCATGGGCGTGCGGCGTGATCCGCCAGGCCGCCGGCCGGCTGCGATCGTCCAGGTCTTCGACGTGCAGGAAGCGATCGTCGATCGCCCGGGGCGGCTCGCCGTAGAGGACATAGTGCGGGACGAGGGGTCTCGGCATCGGTGCGGCGGACGCGGGAATCGGCAGGAAAGTACAAGGGAATCGCGCGCGTCTCCATCCACACGGCCCGCCCGCCCCGGCAAGATGGCGCCGGAGACCGATCCGCAAGAGATCGGCACGAATCGGGAGGAACCATGCGAACGCAGGTGGCGATCGTCGGCGCCGGGCCGGCGGGCCTCGTGCTCGCGCATCTCTTGCGCGCGGCGGGCATCGAGAGCGTGGTGATCGAGCGCCGGACGCGCGACTACGTCGAGGGCCGCGTCCGGGCCGGGGTGCTGGAACAGGGCACCGTCGCGGCGCTCGCCCGGCTCGGTCTCGACCGGCGTCTGCGCGCCGAGGGCCTGGTGCATACCGGCACGAACCTCGCCATGGACGGGGGGATCGTTCGCATCGACATGGCCGACCTCACCGGCGGCGGTGCCGTCACGATCTACGGCCAGCAGGAGGTGATGCGCGATCTGTTCGACGCGGCCGAGACGCACGGGATGCCGATCGTCTTCGGGGCGGAGGACGTGCGCCTGCACGACATCGACGGCGCGTCCCCGTCCGTCAGCTACCGGACCGCCGCCGGCGTCCAACATCTCGCCTGCGATGTCGTGGCCGGCTGCGACGGCTCGCATGGGATCTGCCGGCACTTCGTCCCCGAGGCCGTCCGAAAAACCTTCGAGCGGGTCTATCCGTTCGGCTGGCTCGGCATCCTGGCCGAGGTGCCGCCGGCGGCCCCCGAGCTGATCTATGCCAGCCATGCCAACGGCTTCGCGTTGTCCAGCATGCGCTCGCCCACGCGCAGCCGCTACTACATCCAGTGCGGGATCGACGAACGGATCGAGGACTGGCCGGACGATCGCTTCTGGGACGAGCTGTGCCTGCGCCTCGGGCCCGAGATCGCCGCGGGCGTCGTGCGCGGGCCGGCCTTCGAGAAGAGCATCGCGCCGCTGCGCAGTTTCGTCGGCGAGCCGATGCGGCACGGCCGCCTGTTCCTGGCGGGCGACGCCGCCCATAGCGTGCCGCCCACCGGCGCGAAGGGCATGAACCTCGCCGTGTCGGACGTGCTCATGCTCGCCGAGGCCCTGGAGGATTTCTTCGTCCGGAATGACCAGTCCGGCCTCGACGGCTACTCGGCGCGGGCGCTGGCCCGAGTCTGGAAGGCCGAGCGCTTCTCCTGGTGGTTCACCGGGCTGACCCATCGCTTCCCCGAGGCGACCGGCTTCGACCGCCGCATGCAGGTGGCCGAATTCGCCTATCTGCGGACCTCGCGCGCGGCCCAGACGGCGCTGGCCGAGAACTATATCGGCCTGCCGCTCGATCCGGCCGCCGGACGGCCCTCGACGGAGGCGCGCGCATGATCCGCGACACGTCACCGGCCACCGACGTGCCGGCCCTGATCGATGCGAGCCCGATCTCGGGCCTGCAACGCCTGACCTTCGGCCTGTGCTTCCTGATCGTGCTGCTCGACGGGTTCGACACCGCCGCGATCGGCTACGTGGCGCCCTCGCTCATGGCCGAGTGGGGCGTGCCGCGGGGCGCGCTGGCGCCGGTGCTCAGCGCCGCCCTGTTCGGCCTCGCGCTGGGGGCACTCTCGGCCGGCCCCGTCGCCGACCGCTACGGCCGCAAGGCCGTCCTGGTCGCCGCCGTCGCGGAACTCGGGGCCGCCTGCCTCGCCTCCGCTGCCGCGGCGGACATCACGTGGCTGTGCATCCTGCGGTTCCTGACCGGCCTCGGCCTCGGGGCGGCGATGCCGAACGCCGTGACCCTGACCAGCGAGTACGTCCCGGGCCGCCGCCGGGCGCTGCTGATCAACCTGATGTTCTCCGGCTTCCCGCTCGGGGCGGCGTTCGGCGGCTTCCTGGCCGCCTGGATGATCCCAGCCTTCGGCTGGCGCAGCGTCCTGGTCCTGGGCGGCGTCGCGCCCCTGGTGCTGGCCCTGCTGCTCGGCACGCTCCTGCCGGAATCGATCCGCCACCTCGTGGCCCGCGGGGCGCCGGCGGAGCGCGTCGCGGCGATCCTGCGGCGGGTCGTGCCCGGCGTCGCCCCCGCCGGCCGCTACACCCTGGGCGAGGCGACACCCGGCGGAGCCGCCCCGGACGGGCCGGGCGGCCTGCGCCTCGTCCTGTCGCCGGCCTACGGCCTCGGCTCGGTGATGCTGTGGATCACCTATTTCTGCGGCCTCACGATCTTCTACGCCCTGGTCAACTGGATGCCGATCCTGTTCCGCGAGACCGGCCTCGATCCGCGCTCGGCGGCGCTGATCGCGGCCCTGTTCCCGCTCGGCGGCGTCGGCGCCGTCCTGCTGGGGGCGCTGATGGATCGGCTCGACGCCGACCTCGTGGTCGCGACGACCTTCGCGCTGACCGCGATCGCGGTGGCGCTGATCGGGCAGGCGGTCGGGCATCTCGCCCTGCTGATCCCGGCGGTGCTGGTCGCCGGCACCCTGATGAACATGGCGCAATCCTCGCTCCCCGCCCTCGCGGCGGCGTTCTACCCGACCCGGGGACGGGCCACCGGCGTGGCCTGGATGCTGGGGCTCGGCCGCTTCGGCGGCATCGCCGGCTCCTTCCTCGTCGGGGGCTTATCCGACTGGAGCCTGAGCGCGACCTTCGCGGTCGTGGCGATCCCGGCCGTGCTCGCCACCCTGGCCATCGTCGTCAAGCGCCTCGCCGGCGGTCGCCCAAGCCAAGTGCCCACCGCGCCGGCCGAAGCGCTCGGCCACTGACAGACCCGCCCCTCGTCGCCACCCGCCGGACAGGAGGATTCTCATGCCGGATGCCAGACCCTACAGAGCCGAGGATCCGGGCCAGCCGCCCTCGCTGTTCCCGCCCTATCGCTCGACGGCCCTGCGCAGCCCGCGCCAGCCGCTGGTGCGCGTGCCGCAGACGCTGACGGAGATCACCGGGCCGGCCGGCACCTGGGAGGCGCTGATGGGGCCGGCGCTCGCCGACCTCACCCGCCACGCGCGCGGTTCCGGCGAGGCGATCGGGCAGCGGATCATCGTCTCCGGCCGGGTGCTCGACGAGGATGCCCGGCCGGTGCCCGACACCGTCGTGGAGATCTGGCAGGCCAACGCCGCCGGGCGCTACATCCACCGCAACGACCAGTGGAACGCCCCCCTCGATCCGAACTTCACCGGCACGGGCCGCGTGGTCACGGACGCGCAGGGCCGCTACCGCTTCACCACGATCCGGCCCGGCGCCTATCCGTGGGGCAATCATCGCAACGCCTGGCGGCCGGCCCATATCCACCTGTCGCTGCTCGGCCCCGCCTTCGCGACCCGTCTGGTGACCCAGCTCTACTTCCCCGACGACCCGCTCATCGAGATCGATCCGATCGCCAACGCCGTGCCGCGGCCCTACCGGAACCGGCTGGTGGCGCGGTTCGACATCGACACGACCGCGCCGAACCACGCCCTCGGCTACGTCTTCGACATCGTCCTGCGCGGGCGCGACGCGACGCCCTGGGAGCCCTGAGATGACCGACGATGCCATCGGCCTGCCCCGCAACCCGGACCCGCGGCCCGACAACCAGGATCCGGCCCTGTTCGGCCAGACGCCCTGGCAGACGGTCGGCCCGTTCTTCCATTACGGCCTGCCCTGGAAGGGCGGTGCCGATCTCGTCGGCGGCAGCGACATCGGCGCGCGCACCGACCTGTTCCCGGAGGAGCACGACGTCCTCCATCTTGCGCCGCCGCGCGGGCCGGTGCGGGGCAAGACCATCGCGCTCGTCGGTACGGTGCGCGACGGCGAAGGCCGGCCGGTCCCCGACGCGATGATCGAGATCTGGGGCGCCAACGCCGCCGGGCGCTATCACGGGGCGGCCGACGACCGCGAAGACGTCGCGCTCGACCCCGGATTCATCGGGTTCGGCCGGGCGGCGGTCAGCGCCGAGGGCAGCTTCCGGTTCCTCACGGTCAAGCCCGGCCCGGTGCCGATCCAGGTCGGCGGCAACCGCTGGCAGGCGCCGCACATCGCCGTCGGCGTGTTCGGGCGCGGCCTGATCAAGCGGCTCGTCACGCGCGTCTACTTCGCCGATGCCGACGGGAATGAAGAGGATCCGATCCTCGCCCGCGTCCCCGAGGCGCGCCGGCACACCCTGATCGCGCCCCGCATCGGCGCGGATCCGCCGACCTACCGGTTCGATATCGTCCTGAGCGGCGAGGGCGAGACCGTGTTCTTCGCGCTATGACCTTCTCCGCCCTCGATTCCAGCCTGCTCGGACCCCTCTTCGCCACCGCGGCGATGCGCGCCGCGTTCTCGGACGCCGCGCGCCTCGCCGCCATGCTGCGGGCCGAGGCGGCCCTGGCGCGCGCCGAAGCGGAGGCGGGCCTCGTTCCGGCCGCGCTCGCCGACGCCCTCGACGCGATCACGCCCGCGGCCCTCGACCTGGACGCGCTCGGCGCCGGCACCGCGCTCGCGGGCGTGCCGGTGATCCCCTTCGTGTCGGCGGTGCGCAAGCTTCTGCCGGCGGATCTGGAATCGGGCTTCCACAAGGGCGCCACGACCCAGGACATCGCCGACACCGCCCTGGTCCTGCAGATGCGCGACGGCCTCGACCTGATCGCGGCCGAGAGCGCCGCGGTGCTCGCCGGCCTGCGGCGGATGGCGGCTGCGCATCGCGCGACGCCCTGTGCCGGCCGCACCTACGGCCAGCACGCGGCGCCGATCAGCTTCGGCTACAAGGCGGCGACCTGGGCGCTCGGCCTCGCCGAGGTTTCCGCACTCTTGCCGGAGCTGCGCGGACGCCTGCTGACCGCCTCGCTCGGCGGCCCGGTCGGCACGCTGGCGGGCCTCGGCGCGCAGGCGGAGGCCGTGGCTCTGTCCTACGCCGGGCATCTCGGCCTCACGCCGGAAACCGTGGCCTGGCACAGCCGCCGCGCCCGCATCGCCGAGGCCGGCGCCTGGCTGGCGCGGCTGCTCGGCAGCCTGGCGAAAGTCGCAGGCGACGTCGTCCACCTCGCCTCGACCGAGGTCGGAGAGGTGGCCGAGCCCTACGTGCCGGGCCGGGGCGGCTCCTCGGCGATGCCGCACAAGCGCAACCCGGTCTCGGCCACGGTGATCCTCGCCGCCTTCGGCGCCGGAAAGGGCCATGCGGCCACGCTGCTCGACGCGATGGCGAGCGCCCACGAGCGCGCCGCCGGCCCCTGGCACGCCGAATGGCACGCCCTGCCGCAGCTCTTCGGCCTCGCCTCGGGCGCGCTGCGCGAAGCGCGCGGTCTCGCCGAGGGCCTGGTGATCGCGCCGGACCGCATGGCCGCCAACCTCGACCTCACCCGCGGCCTGCTCTTCGCCGACGCGGCGGCGGCGGCCTGCGCCCGGACGCTCGGCGCCGGGGCGGCCCACGCCCTGGTCGAGCGCGCGGCCGGCGAGGTCCGCGACACCGGCCGGGACCTGCGCAGCGTCCTGGCCGGGATGCCGGAGACCAACGGCGTCGCCCTCGACCGCGCCTTCGACATCGCGCGCCCGGTCGCCGCCGCCGCCGCGGCGACCGACCGGGCGGTGGCGCAGCTCGACCGGCTCGCCGCCCGCCTCACCCCTTCGACCCCGGAGCCGACATGCCCCTGATCCCCGTCAACGGCCTCGACATCGCCTACGACCTCACCGGCCCGAGCGGCGCGCCGGTGGTCGCGTTCTCGAACTCGCTCGGCACGACCCGGGCGATGTGGGACGGCGTGGCCGCTCGCTTGCGCGGGCGCTACCGGGTGCTGCGCTACGACACACGCGGCCACGGCGCCTCGGCCACCCGCGATGCGCCGGCCGAGATCGCCGACCTCGCCGGCGACCTTCTGGGCCTGCTCGACGGGCTCGGCATCGGCCGGGCCCACCTCGTCGGTCTCTCGCTCGGCGGCATGACGGTGCAGGCTCTGGCCGCCGCAGCGCCGGACCGGGTCGCGAGCCTGACCCTGATGGCGACCGCGGCCTACATGCCGAGCGAGGCGAGCTGGAACGAACGGGCCGCCACGGTGCGGGCGCAGGGCACGGCGGCGATCGTCGACGCGACGCTCGGGCGCTGGTTCACGCCGGGCTTCGCCGAGCGGGCGCCGACGGTGGTGGGGCCGATCCGGGAGGCGTTCGCGGCCTGCGGCCGGGCCGGCTACGCGGTCGCCTGCGGGGCGATCGGCCGGATGGACCTGCGGCCGATGCTCGGCCGGATCACGGCGCCGACGCTGGTGATCGCCGGGCGGGACGACCCGGCGACGCCGCCCGCGATGGCCGAAGAGATCTGTGCAGGCATCCCGCAAGCGGAACTGGTGCTGATTCCGCGGGCCGCGCACCTGCTCGCGGTCGAGCACCCGGAGGCGGCCGCGGCCCATCTCCTGGGCTTCCTCGACCGCCATCGCGGAGCGGCCGCTCCGACCGGCGCGATGCCATTCGAGACCGGCCTCGCCAACCGCAAGGCCGTCCTCGGCGAGGCGCATGTCGAGCGCGCGCGCGCCAGCGCGGGCGCCTTCGCCGGGCCGTGGCAGGATTTCATCACCCGGACCGCGTGGGGCGAGGTCTGGGGCGACCCGCGTCTGCCGTGGAAGACGCGCTCGCTCGTGACCCTGGCGCTGATGGTGGCCCTGGGGCACGAGGAGGAGTTCAAGCTCCATCTCCGCCCCGCGCTCGCCAACGGCGTCGATCCGGAGGAATTGCAGGCGCTGCTCCTGCAGATCGCGATCTACGCCGGCGTACCGGCCGCCAACGGTGCGTTCCGCTGGGTGCGGGACACGCTGGGAGCCGATGCGTCCGGGGTCCCGACGACCTGAGAGGCATGGGCCCGGGCGGCCGGACGTCCACGCCGACGCGGATCGATCCGGCTGACGCGGACCGCGCCGGTTATCAGGGGTGCCGGCGGTCCGTTTCGGATCACCGGGCAAAAATATGCGGCCATCCACTAGACGACCGGTCTAATCTGGCCTATCTCAGCGTCATGCCACGCCCCAACGCACATACCGACACCCGGCAGGAGATCCTCGACACCGCCTACGGCCTGGTGGGCGCGAAGGGGTTTTCCGGGGTGGGGCTCAACGAGATCCTGGCTTCGGCCAAGGTACCGAAAGGGTCGTTCTACCACTATTTCGGCTCGAAGGAGGCTTTTGGCGAGGCGCTGCTCGACGATTACTTCGAGAGCTATCTCGCCGATCTCGATACGACCCTGGCCGAACCGGGCCTGAGCCATGCCGAACGGCTGATGAACTATTGGCGGAAATGGCAGGCGACGCAAGGCAGCGTCGACTACCAGCGCAAGTGCCTGGCGGTGAAGCTCGCCGCTGAGGTCTCGGACCTCTCCGAAACCATGCGCCTCGCCCTCAAGGGCGGGACCGCCGGGATCATCGAGCGGCTGGCGCGGGCGATCGAAGCGGGTGCCGCGGAGGGCTCGCTCACGGTCGCGGGCGAGCCGCATGAGACCGCCGAGACGCTCTATCACGTCTGGCTCGGCGCGAGCCTGATGGCGAAGATCGTGCGGACCGACGCACCGTTCGAAGCCGCGATCGCGACGACCCGGCAGATCCTCGGCCTTTCCTCACGCTGACCCGAGGGAAGACCGAGGCAGCCGGACCATGCGGGCCTGTGCCCGAACCTGAGACGACTGGTCTACTCAAGACCGATCGACGGCACCTTGCCCGGACGGGCAAGCGACCGGAAACCCAGAAGGAGAAAGCTCATGCCGTACAGCAGGATAATGTTTGCCCTCCCCTGCATCCTTCTCACCGGGTTGGGGTCGGCCCCGCTCGGGATCCCCGCCGCCTCGGCGCAGGAGAGGATCACCCTCGAGTCCATCGGCGCCGTCCGCATGGCCAGGCTCGACGCGGTCAGACGCGCGGACCCGGAGGTTCAGCCGGCGACGACGAGGCCGGCACGCGCGCAGAGCGCGGAGCGCCCGGCGAAGGCGCGGTGACGCCGCCACGCCTTCCGCACACCACCTGATATCCGCGCGGACCGGTCGACCGATCCGACGCCGGTACGCCCAACCCGATCATTCCGAAGAACCACGGAGAGCGACGATGAAGATCCTGATGGTGCTGACCTCCCACGACCGGCTCGGCGACACGGGCCGGAAGACCGGCTTCTGGCTGGAGGAGCTCGCCGCGCCCTATTACGTGTTCAAGGATGCCGGCGCGGAGATCGTGCTCGCCTCGCCCCTGGGCGGCCGGCCGCCGCTGGACCCGAAGAGCAGCGAGCCGGATTCCCAGACCGACGCGACGCGCCGGTTCGAGGCGGACGGGGAAGCCGTATCGGCGCTGGCGAACACGACCAGGCTCGATGCCGTCACCCACGAGACGTTCGACGCCGTGTTCTATCCGGGCGGGCATGGTCCGCTCTGGGACCTCGCCGAGGACCCTGTCTCGATCACGCTGATCGAGACGACGCTCGGGGCCGGCAAGCCGGTCGCCCTGGTCTGCCATGCCCCCGGCGTCCTGCGCCACGCGAAGTCCCCCGACGGGACGCCGCTCGTCCAGGACAAGTCCGTCACCGGCTTCGCGAACACCGAGGAGGAGGCCGTGGGCCTCACCCAGGTGGTGCCCTTCCTGGTCGAGGACGCGCTTCGGCGGAACGGCGGCCGGTTCTCCAAGGCGGCCGACTGGGCGCCGCACGTGGTGGCCGACGGCCTGCTGATCACCGGCCAGAACCCGGCCTCGTCCGGGCCCGCCGCCGAGCGTCTCCTCGCGCATCTCGCGAACGGCTGACCGCACCGTCATCCGTCCCTGAACACCTCCGACCGGGCAGCCGCGCGGTCGGGGGCCGCCCCCGGGCCGCCGGCCCGACGGACGCCCGGTTCGACCCGGCGGCTTCCTGCCCTCCGGCATTCATCGTGAAGGACACCGACCCATGGCCACCGACATGATCTTCTCGGACGCGACCCGACTCGCCGAACTGATCCGCACCCGCCAGGTCTCGCCGGTGGAGGTCGTGCAGGCGCATCTCGACCGCATCGCGGCGGTCGACCCCAAGGTCAACGCCATCGTCACCGTGGCGGAGGGGGCACTCGACGCCGCCCGCGCGGCCGAAGCCACGGTCCTGGCCGGCGGTGAGCTCGGCCCCCTGCACGGGGTGCCGTTCACCGTGAAGGATTCCATCGACACGGCAGGTGTGTTGACCCAGCGCGGATCGCCGATCTTCAAGGGCCGCATCCCCGAGGCGGACGCCACGAGCGTCGCCCGCCTGAAGGCGGCCGGGGCGATCCTGCTGGCCAAGACCAACCTGCCGGAATTCTCCTACTGGATCGAGAGCGACAACCTGCTCAGCGGCCGGTCGAACAACCCGTGGGACCTGGAACGCACGCCCGGCGGGTCGAGCGGGGGCGAGTCGGCGGCCATCGCGGCGGGGATGTCGCCGCTCGGCCTCGGCACCGATCTCGCCATCTCGGTCCGGGGGCCGGCCGCGCAGACCGGCATCGTCGCGCTGAAGGCGACCCACGGCCGGGTGCCGATGACGGGGATCTGGCCCCGGGCACCGCGGCGGTTCTGGCATGTCGGCCCGATGGCGCGCTCGATCCGGGACTTGGCCTTGGCCTTCTCGCTCCTGTCAGGCCCCGATGGCGAGGACGGCTACGCGTCCCGCACCGTCATGGGCGATGCCGGTCTGGGCTCTGCGGCCGCCCGGCCGCTGCGGGTGGGCTGGCTGGTCGAGCCCGGCTTCGGCCCGATCGATCCCGAGGTCGCCGCGACCGTCCAGGCGGCGGCCGAGGCCCTCAAGGGCGCGGGCTGCACCGTGGAGGCGGTGCGCATCCCGGCGCTGGAGCGCGACTTCGCCCTCGACGTGTTCAACAAGCTCCACGTCATGGAGATGAAGCCGGCCTTCCGGGAGGCGACCGCCGGGCGGAGCCGGGACGAGCTCTACACGATGGCCAGGACCATGCTGGCGCTCCCCGACACGTCGATGGAGGACTACATCGCGGCCGAGCAGGCGGCGGAGCGGCTGCGGGACGGCTACGCCGACTATTTCCGGCGCTACGACGCGCTGATCACGCCGGTCCTGCCGATCCCGGCGCACAAGCACGGCGTCACCAGCTTCGTCATCAACGGCCAAACCGTCGACGCCACCTACCTCCAGGGCGCGACCGTGCCGCTCAACGTCACCGGCCTGCCCGGCCTGTCGATGCGGTTCGGGACGAGCGGCGACGGACTGCCGATCAACGTCCAGGTCGTGGCCGGCTGGCAGGCCGAGTCGACGATCCTGCAGGTCGCCGCGCTGCTCGAGACGCTGAGCCCCGTCCGCGACCTGCATCCGAGCCTTTAGAGCACTCGCTGCCGAGGTGGGTACCAGTTCGGCGGCGAGCGAGCGCGTCGAGTCGATGCGGGGATGCCGGAGCCGGTGTCAGCCCGGCATGGAACGGTGCGGGCCGCTCCAATCTTGGTTCCGCAGGTCGGTGGGCCTCGCGGAGGCTGATCGCCGGCTTGGACGTATGAGGCGCAGCGGCCGTCACGCCGAGCGCCCGAGGACAGGGAGAACGCCGATGCCGACCTATGCCATCTCGACCGCGAAGGACCTCACGGCCGAACAGCGCGCCGGGATCGTGGCGAGCATCACCGCCATCCATGCGGTGGAGGCGACCGCGCCGCGCTACTTCGTGCAGATCATCTTCAACCGGGTCGAGCCCGGGTCGATCTTCATCGGCGGCGAGCCGGCTTCCCCCGATCACGTCTGGGTGCGCGCCGACATCCGGGCGGGCCGGACCCGGGAGCAGAAGGCCAGGATGCTCCGGCGCATCATGGCGGAGACGAGCGGGATCCTCGGCATCTCCGAGCAGGACGTGTGGGTCTACATCTCGGACATCCCGGCGCTAAGCGTCCTGGAATTCGGCCACGTCCTGCCCGAGCCGGGCGAGGAGGAGCAGTGGCTCGCCGCGCTGCCCAGCGCGTTGCGTGAGAAGCTCAGGCAGGCGGCCTGATCCGAAGAGGCGGAGGGCCGGTGCCGCCCGGCCGCGTCCCCCGCGTCAAGGCGCGAGAAGCGGGCTCAAAAGCCCGCTCCGGCCCGTCGCCCGGCGCCTACGGCAGGGCGCCGATCATGCCCTTGGCCTGGCTCATGGTGTTCTCGCAGGCGCGCTTGTCGCCGTGCCGGTCCTCGTCGGCCGCACGCAGGATGAGGGTCTTGGCGACAGCCATGTGATCGGCCGTCGAGATCGTGGCGGGATCGCTCGGGGCGTCGAGGCGGGCGGCGGTCACGCCCCGCGGCGAGCCGGTGCTGAGCGTGTGGCCCGCCTGAAGGCCGCCGACCTGGACGGCGCCGGGGCTGTCGAGACGGCGCTCGATGGTCGCGATCTGCTCGGCGCAGGAGGAGGCCAGCGCCGGAAGCGGCACCAGCGCGAGGGCCAGGGTCGCAAGGGTGATTTCGAGGCGCATCGCAAGGACTTTCGGCGCGGTGGCAGCATCGCGGTTCCGCTCGGCGAGCGTTCGACCCGATGCAGTCCCTCACGCGGCGATGCGAAGGTAGCGCGTGTTCAACCGCCCGATCCGGCTTATGTTGCAGCGCAACACGAAATGCCGGGCAGGCCTGCGTTTTGGCGCGCAGGCGATAGTTCGCTCGATCGCGGCCGAAGATCGGGCTGGGAAGGCCATGAAAGGAAAAGGGGTCGCCCCGCAAGGCGGCGACCCCTCCCCTCCGAGCGGCGACGCGTCGGCTACGGAGCCGACCGGTCATCCGGTCCCGCTCAAGCCGCGTCCGGCATGCGTTCGAGGAACTTGTCCAGGGTGAGCGGATAGTCCCGCACGCGGATGCCGGTGGCGTTGTAGACCGCGTTCGCCACCGCCGCGCCGACGCCGCAGATGCCGAGCTCGCCCACGCCCTTGGCCTTCATCGGCGAGGACATCGGATCGACCTCGTCGAGGAAGATCACCTCCTGGTGCGGGATGTCGGCATGGACCGGCACCTCGTAGCCGGCGAGGTCGTGGTTGGCGAAGAAGCCGCGCTTCGTGTCGACGGCGAGTTCCTCCATCAGGGCCGCGCCGGTGCCCATGGTCATGCCGCCGATGACCTGGCTGCGGGCCGATTTCGGGTTGAGGATCCGCCCGGCCGCGCAGACCGCCAGCATGCGCCGCACCCGGATCTCGGCCGTATCCGCATCGACCCCGACCTCGACGAAGTGGGCGCCGAAGGTCGATTGCTGCTGCTTCTTGGCAAGGTCGCCGAACTCGATCGTGTCCTCGGCGGACAGGGCGCCCTGGGCGGCGGCCTCGCCGAGGGGCACCGCACGGTTCCCGGCACGCACCGCCCCGTCGGCGAACACGGCGTCGGCGGAGTTGATGCCGAGCCGCTGCGCCACCGCCTCCCGGAGCTTCACGCAGGCGGCGTAGACGCCGGCCGTCGACGAGTTGGCGCCGAACTGCCCGCCCGATCCCGAGGAGACCGGGAAGTCCGAGTCGCCGAGCCGCACCACGATCTTGTCGAGGGGCAGGCCCATCATCTCGGCGGCGGTCTGGGCGATGATGGTGTAGCTGCCCGTGCCGACATCGGTCATGTCGGTCTCGACCGTCACGGTGCCGGACCCGTCCAGGCGTACCCGCGCGCCGGATTTCAGGACCATGTTGTTGCGGAAGGCGGCGGCCATCCCGAGGCCGACGAGCCACTGGCCGTCCCGGACCTGGCCGGGCCGCGGGTTGCGCTTGGCCCAGCCGAACGTGTCCGCGCCGAGCCGGAGGCATCCGACGAGGTCGCGGTGGGAGAACGGGCGCTCCGGCGCCTGCGGATCGACCTGGGTGTCGTTGCGGATCCGGAACGCGACCGGGTCGAGCCCCAGCTTCTCGGCCATCTCGTCCATGGCGACTTCGAGTACCATCAGGCCGGGCGCTTCTCCGGGCGCGCGCATCGCATTGCCCTCGGGCAGGTCGAGATGGGCGAGCTTCATCGCGGTCAGGCGGTTGGCGCCGGCATACAGGAGCTTGGTCTGGCTCACCGCCGTCTCCGGATCGCCGTCGGGGAGGTTCCCGGAGGTGCTCTCGTGCGCGATGGCCGTGATCGTGCCGTCCTGGGTCGCACCGATGCGCACGCGCTGGATGGTGGCGGGCCGGTGCGTGGTGTTGTTGGCGATCAGCGGGCGGGTCAGCGCCACCTTCACCGGACGCCCGGCCGCCTTGGCGCCGAGCGCGGCGAGAACCGCATCGGCGCGCACGAACAGCTTGCCGCCGAAACCGCCACCCACGTAGGGCGAATCGATCCGGACGTTCGCCTTGGGGATCCCCAGGATCTTGGCGATGCTGCCGTGGCCCCAGGCGATCATCTGGTTCGAGGTCCAGAGCGTGAGCTTGTCGCCGTCCCAGGCCGCCACCGTGGCGTGGGGCTCCATCATCGCGTGGCTCTCGTCGGCGGTGGTGTAGGTCTCGTCGAGGGTGACCGGCGCCTGCGCGAAGGCGCCCTCGAAGTCGCCGACCCGCTCCTCGCCGTCGCCGCCGCTGCCCTCGCCGCTGTCGCTCGGGACCGGCGGCGCGCCCTTCGCCTCGGCCGCGAGGTCGAACTTGCCGGCCTCGGCGGCGTAGTCGACCTCGACCAGGAAGGCGGCCGCCCGGGCCTGCTCGAAGGTCTCGGCCACCACCACCGCGATGGCCTGATGGTAGTGCTGGATCGCGTCGCCGCCGAACAGGTAGGCGGTGTTCATCGTGCCGCGCTCGAGCCGCGGGGTCTCCAGGGTGGTCACGACGGCCAGCACGCCGGGGGCGCGCTTCGCGTCCTCGACGTGGATCGCACGGACGCGGCCCTTGCTGATGCCGGAGCCGAGCACGTAGCCGTAGGCCTGGTTCGGCACGACGTCGTGGCGCTCGTAGGCGTAGGGCGCGGTGCCGGTGGTCTTGTACTTGCCGTCGATCCGGTCGGTCGGCTTGCCCACGACCTTGAGCTGGTCGATGGGGTTCTGGCCGGCGGGGGTGTCGAACTTCATGGCTCAGGCCCTCGCTTGGTTCAGCGCCGCACCGAGGGTCCGCTCGGCGAGCTTCAGCTTGTAGGCATTCTCGTGGGTGGGCTTGGCCCCGGCGAAGACCGTCTCGGTCACCGCCTTGGCGCCGCGCGGCAGATCGGCCTCCGCCGCCTCCACCCGCCAGGGTTTGTGCGCCACCCCGCCGAAGGCCACGTGCCCGGTTCCGTCCTTGCCGAGGATGGCCGCCACCGAGACCAGGGCGTAGGCGTAGGAGGCCCGGTCCCGGACCTTGCGGTAGATATGCGTGCCGGCCACCGGCCTGGGCAGCGTCACCGCGGTGATGAGCTCGCCGATCTTGAGCGTCGTGTCGATCTCGGGCTCGTCGCCGGGCAGGCGGTGGAATTCCGCGATCGGGATCCTGCGCGCGGTGCCCTCGGCGTCGACGGTCTCGACGGTGGCGTCGAGGACGCGCATCGCCACGGCCATGTCGCCCGGATGCGTGGCGATGCAGGCGTCGCTGCCGCCGATGACCGCGAGTTGCCGGCTGACCCCGTCGAGGGCCGAGCAGCCGCTGCCGGGACGGCGCTTGTTGCAGGCCTGGGCGGTGTCGTAGAAATACGGGCAGCGGGTCCGCTGAAGCAGGTTGCCGGCCGTCGTCGCCTTGTTGCGCAGCTGGCCCGAGGCGCCCGCGAGCAGGGCGCGCGACAGCACCCCGTAATCCTTCCGGACGCGGGCATCGGCGGCCAAGTCGGTGTTGCGCACCAGCGCACCGATGCGCAGGCCGCCCTCCGGCGTCGCCTCGATTCGGTCGAGACCGAGCCCGTTCACGTCGACGAGGTGGGCGGGGGTCTCGATCTGCAGCTTCATCAGGTCGAGGAGATTGGTCCCGCCGGCGATGAACTTCGCCTCCGGCGTGCGGGCGACCGCGGCGGCGGCCTCGGCGGGCGTGCCCGGGCGCTCGTAGGTGAAGGACCTCATGCCTGCCTCCCGGCGACCGCGGTCATCGCCTCGACGATGTTGGAATAGGCGCCGCAGCGGCAGATGTTGCCGCTCATGCGCTCGCGGATCTCGGCCGCGCTCACCTCAATCGGCGCGTTGAGGTCGGCTGTGACGTGGCTGGGGATGCCGGCCTCGATCTCGGCCAGGACGGCGACGCCGGAGCAGATCTGGCCCGGCGTGCAGTAGCCGCACTGGTAGCCGTCATGCTTGACGAAGGCCGCCTGCATCGGATGCAGGTTGTCCGGCTGCCCCAGTCCCTCGATGGTGGTGATCTCTGACCCCTGGTGCATCACGGCGAGGGTCAGGCAGGCATTGATGCGCCGGCCATCGACGATCATCGTGCAGGCGCCGCACTGGCCGTGGTCGCAGCCCTTCTTGGAGCCGGTCAGGTGCAGGTGCTCGCGCGCGGCATCGAGCAGGCTGGTGCGGATGTCGAGGTCGAGCTCGCGCCGCTGCCCGTTCACGGTCAGGCCGACCTTCGCCATCACCGGCGCGTCGGCGACCCTGTCACGTCGACTCATATCGCGGTCTCCAGGTCGTCCCATCCAAGTCGTCCCATCATGGTCTCCGAACCTGTTGCGGGAGATGGCGGGCCGGGGCCCCTCCATCGATAGCGGAATGCCCAGGGCGACACGAGCACCTTGGATACGCTCCAAGGTATCGCGCCGACGCCCGGGGATGAGTGGGTCAAATCGGCCTGGGGCTATGAGCGCAGCTCATGGACGCGGCGCGTTTGCCGGTCGCCGCATCGGGCTCGGTCGGCCGGACGGGCGCTCCCGCCGACAGCCGTGGCGCCGGCAGAATGTATCGACCGGCATACGGACCGGGTGACCACAGGCTTTCGTAAAGCACGCTGCGGTCACCCGGTGCATGGCGGAAATCATGACGGCACCGGTCGTCGATATTATGTTGAACGAGAATGAATTTTGATCAGTAGGGTAATGCAATCGATGGAACTCGCAGACAAACCGTCATAATAATAAACATCGTATATGTATATGTGTCGTACTTCTCGCAGAGCATGTCGCAAAACCGACACGTTTGACATGCTTATCTTAGAACGTTCTAATAGGCGCTTGGATATCATCGCCGACTTGCCCCGCGCGAACGCGGTGGACCGATGCTGATTTACTGAGCCTCTGAATTGACAAGCAACGGATCTCCCATGGCGAAAATTAGAACGTTCCATAATCGCCTGCTCATGAGCAGTGTTGCCCTAGCAGCCCTCCAAATTCCCGCGCTTGCACAGCCGATGAACGACCTCGGCACGGTCTCCGTGGAGGCGGCAGCGAATCAGGCTGGCGGGGCCGATCGCGGCACGCCGCTGCTGGCCGAGCAGAACGGCACGTCCGCGGCCACCACCCTGCGGCAGGAGGACATCGCCCGCCAGCCGGGCACCCAGAACGTCGCGCAGCAGATCGGCAAGGTCGTCGGCGTCAATTCCTACTCGCGCGACGCCTCCGGCCTGTTCGGCGGCGGCTACTCGATTCGCGGCTTCGACAGCACGCAGATCGGCCTCTCCCTCAACGGCGTGCCGCTCAACGATCCCGGCACCTTCGCGGTCACGCCGCAGGTCTACACGGATTCGGAAAACCTGTGCTCGATCGACGTCAGCCAGGGGACCAGCGCCGGTGCCGTCGCGCAGCACGGGGCCGTCGGCGGTCAGGTCTCGATGTCGCAATGCGTCCCGACCGACACGCCGAAGACCACGGTCTCGCAGTCGTTCGGGTCATACAATAACTATAAGAGCTTCATACGGGCAAATACGGGACTTATGTACGATGACGTTCTGAAGGGCTACGTCTCGTATTCTCACGCGCAGTCCGATTATTTCACCGGTCCCGGCGCAGCCGATCGGCACCATGTCGACAGCCGGTTCGATCTGAAGCTCGAGGGCGGCGCTAGCCTGAGCTTCAATTCATTCTTCAATTATTTCGAGAATACCAACATTCGCACTGTGACGAGGGCGCAATATTCCGCCTTCGGCTATCGGAACGGCTGGCTGACGGTGCCGCCGGCGACCCTTGCCGGTTCAAAAGCCGTGTTCGCCCAAGCCAATGCCGCCGTGCCCTACACGCCGGCCAATATGGGCTATGGTCCCTACCAGTGGGAGCCAGGCCGCCACGCCTACGCCGCCATCGACGGCAACTTCCCGTTGACCGATACGATCGACCTGAAGGTAACACCTTACTATCTTCACCAGGAATCTGGAAGCACGAGCGAGGCGATTCTGAAGGAAGAGGGTTATAAAAACAAGTTCCTTACCAACCCAATCGGCGCCTTCACGGCCTACGGCACGCGGAACACCAATGCTTTGCTGGTTCAGATGAGCCAGAGCAATTTCGACCGGGTTGGAAACACCGCGACGCTGACAGGTCGGTTCGGCGATCATACCATCAGCGGCGGCCTCTGGGCGGAATACACCCATCAGCACCAGTTGCGTCCGTTCGAACAGATCGATCCCGCGACGAACACAATCCCCGACATCTTCTTCCAGTCCCATCTGCTGAAGGACTACGACGGTCGCATCGTGACCAACCGCGATTGGACGACGGATTATTACAACACCGCTCTGTCGCTATCCGACAGCATCGCGCTGTTCGACGACAGATTGCATATCGATCTGTCCGGTCGGGAGCGGATCTATTCCCGCTTGTTTCACAACCTCCCGGCCGGGAGCAGTGCCACGCCCGACTCCTATCTCGATTACAAGGTGAAGCGGAACTACGCCTTCTTCCTGCCGTCGTTCGGCGTGCGCTACGATCTCGACGAGACGAACCAAGTCTTCTTCAACGCGTCCATGGGCGCGCGCGTGCCACCGAATCTCGCCGACGGCGGTCGTGTGAACAACACCACCAACTTGGTCACGATCGACGAACTCAAGCCCGAGCGCTCGCTCAGCTTCGACACGGGCTATCGCTACAAGGGCGATCTCCTGAACCTCAATGCGACCGCGTTCCTGATCAAGTACAGCGACCGGATCGCGGTCACGATCAAGAATGGTGACCTGTTGAGCAGCAAGTACACGAATATTGGTAGCACCACAGCGATTGGCACTGAAATCGAGGTCGGCACCAAGCCCTACGAAGGCTGGAGTGTCTTGGTCTCGCAAGCGGTCAATGACGACACCCTCGACATGAATCTCAAGGTCGAAGACACCAACAAAATCCTTCCGACCAAGGGAAAGCAGTACTTCAACGCGCCGAAATACATCACCAACGCGACGCTCATGTACGAGGATGGGCTGCTCTACGGCTTCGCCCGGGCGAAATGGACGAGTTCCGTGTTCGCCACGCTGACCAACGACATCCGCCTGCCGGGCTACACCACGGTCGATCTCGGCCTCGGCTACAAGCTCAAGGGCACGGCCTTCCTCGACGCGATCCCGGGGGCGCAGGACGGCGAGTTCAAGCTCAACCTGACCAACATCCTCAACAGCCAGTACCTGTACATCAACCCCGGCAACAGCACCGGCATCCAGATTTCTTCCGCCGGCACGCCGAATTTCTATCTCGGCGCGCCATTCTCGGTCGTCGCCAGCCTCAGCCTGGATTTCTAGCCATGCGCCAACGCGATCTCTCTCAAACCGGCCGGAGCCTGACCATGACGCGCCGGCATCTCCTTCACCTCTCGGGTGTCGCGGGCGTCGGTGGCCTCATGGGACTCCGGAATCCCGCCGCCCTGGCCGCCTCCGAAGCCGCCGGACCGAAGCCGTTCCCCTGGATCGGCACCAAGTTCACGCCCGACGGTCACGTCCTGCGCTGCCCCGGCAACACCATCATTTGCCATATCGAGCCGTCGAACCCGGCGACCGCCCCCCTGGCGGCGTTCCGCGCCGCCCTGGAGGCGGAGCCCTACGTGCACAAGTTCACTTTCACGCCGCCGTCGAGCTACCACATGACGGTGTTCGAGGGCGTGATCGACTTCAACCGGAAGCCGAATCTCTGGCCGGCCGATCTCCCTCTCGATGCGTCTGTGGAGGCGTGCAACCGGCTCTTCATCGAGAAGCTCGAAGCCTTCGACCTCGGCTGCGAGCCGCGGTTCCGGATGAAGGTGCTGGAGGGCGACGGCAACGTCGACGTGCGGCCGGGGGCCGGAATCTATCTGGTGCCGGCCGATGAGGCCGAGGCCACGAAGCTGCGCGGCGTGCGGGACCGGCTGTCCGACCTGCTGAAGCTGCGCCAGCCCGGACACGACACGTACAAGTTCCACACCACCCAGACCTATGCAATCAAGCCGCTGAGCGAGGTCGAGACGAATCGCTACCGGTCCGTTCGCCGCGATTCGATCAATGCCCTTGCCGCGGCAATGCCTATCCTTGAGCTGGGTGCACCGGAACTATGCCTATTCGATGATATGTTCGCCTTCAATCCGCGTCTTTATCTTCGGCCACGCCAGCTTTAGATTGATCCACCGACAAGGCGGCGTTTCGCGGCCCCGAACGCGGCCGAGCCCCGGCTCCTGCCGCGGGCGGGCCGCCTTGCCGGATGGACCGGGGCTGAGGTGACGATGGGTCAGATGACGATCAAGGACGTCGCACGACGTGCCGGCGTGAGCTTCCAGACGGTCTCCCTGGTCCTGAACCATCCCGAGAAGGTTGCCCGGACGACGCGGGAGACCATCGAAGCCGCGATGCGGGAGCTGGATTTCGTCCCCAGCCTCGCGGCGCGCTCGCTGCGGAAGAAGCCGAGCCGCAGCATCGCCTGCGTGTTCTCCGTGGGCGCCCAGCCCTACGACGACCTCTCCGGGATGATGCAGGAGACCTATCAAGGCATCGTCCTGCAGACCTTCGCGCATGTGGCGGATCAGTTCGGCTACACGCTCATCCATCGCCGCTGGCGCAGCGACGACCCGGACGGCCTGGGCAAGATCAGCAGCCTGGTGAGCGAGGCCCGCGTCGACGGGATCGTCGTCTTCGCCGACCGCCGGGACGATCCGCTCATCGCGCTGCTGCAGGCCAAGCGGTTCCCATTCTTCGTGTTCGGTCTCGACGTCGCCGACACGCATTACGCGATGCGGGCCGAGCGCGACGCGATGTACCAGATGGTCCGCTACCTGGCCCGGACCGGAAGCACGTCGATCTGCTTCTTCAAGGGCGAGCGGGACGGACGGCGGCTGCGCGCCGTCACCGAGCGGCTCAGGGGCTATCAGGAGGCCCTCGCCGAGGCGGGGCTGCCGCTGCGCGACGACCTCGTGGTCCCGTGCGATTGGAATTCGGAGAGCGGACGCCGCGTGACGCTCGGCATCCTGGAGCGCCAGTCCCGGCCGGACGCGATCGTGGCCGCCAACGACCGCGTGGCGTTCGGCGTGCTGAAGGCGCTGCACGATCACGGGGTCCGGGTGCCCGAGGACATCCGGGTCGTCGGCTTCGACAACTTCGTCCAGTGCGCCTACACGATCCCCAGCCTGACCTCGATCGAGGTTCCGACGCTGGAGATGGTCCGGTTCGCCTTCTCGACGCTGGTGGATCTCGTCGAGGGCACGCGCCCCTCGGACGACCTGGCGCAGAAGCTGTTTCCCACGCGCCTGGTGTTCCGCGACTCCACGGGCTCGGCCCCGGAGACAGAGTCGCAAGGCTAGAGCGCATTCCGACGGCGTGAATGCCGGCTCGTCGAAAGAATGCGCGTTACGACGAGCGCCCAGGGCCGGCGGCGGATAGACACGGGTCCGCTTTGGCGGCGCGCGCTCGAAGCACACCTGATCCGGCAGGCAAACCCGACGTCGGCTGCGCTTTTCGCCGGATCACCGATTCACGCCGCGTCACATCCTGCCCAGGATCGAAGCCCAGCCTATGGCAGCGCCAAAAACGAAAGGCGCCCCGCCGGACATTCGGCGGGGCGCCCTTGCAGATCTCGGTCCGTCAACGCTTCAACGCGAAATCGACCGCGATGCGTCCGCCGAAATGGCCGCCCGGGGGCGGCGGCAGGCTGGAGCCCCGCACCGCCTGCAGGGCCGCCTGATCCAGCTCGGAATCCCCGGACGTGCGGGCGATCGACGCCGAGGCGACGTGTCCGGACGGCCCCACCAGGAAGGTCACCAGGACGATGCCGGAGGCGTGCCGGTTGCGGGCGGCCGCCGGATAGGCCTTGTGCCGGTTGATCTCGGCTTTCAGCCGCGCCCCGTAATCGGCCAGCGCCTTGCTCGCATCGGCCTGCGCGCCGCGCTCGGCACCGGCATGGCCCCTGTGCTGCGCCGCGCTGGCGGCGCTCGGCGGCTCGGTCTTCGGGGGAGCCTTGGGCTGGGGCTTCGGCTTCGGCACCGGACGGGGCTCCGGCGGTTTGCGGGGTTCCGGCGGCTTTTCCACCTTGGGCGGTTCCGGCTTCCGGACCGGGATCGCGATGGCCGTGGGATCCTCCTTGACCGGCGCCTCCTCCACCGCCGGAGGCGGCTCGGGCTCGGGCTGCTGCGGGACCGGTTCGGGCTCCGGCGGAGGCGCCATCTCGGCCGCGCTCTGCGTCTCCGCGGCGTTCTCGGTGGTCGCGTCGCCCTGGGCCACGACGCTGACCTCGAGCGTCTCGACCGCGGGCGGCGCGATGGGCTGCGGTTCGGGTCCCGACGAGACGAACAGCAACGCGTGGATCGCGAGCGCCACGACCAGGGCTGAGCCGCGGACCAAGCCCTTGGCATTGTCCTGTCTGGGCAGGGACAGGACGAGCGGATTGGCTCCGGCCAGCGCCATCGTGCTCATGGCTCACCGCTCCCCGCCGCGGCGGACGCGGAGGTGCGGCCGGCGTTGGCGCCGCCCTGGGCGCCGTTCTTGCTGGTGATGATCGCGATGTGGGTCATGCCGTTCTTGGCCAGGAGGTCCATCACCTTGATCACGTCGCCGTAGGCGGCGTCCTTGTCGCCCCGAAGATGGATGACCCGGGACAGATCGTTCTCGATCGCGGCCACCACCGCCGGCACGAGGCGCTCGGCCTCGATCTCGTCCTTGCCGATGAACAGCTTCCCGTCCTTGCTGACGGCGACCACCGCCGGCTCCTTCGGGTCGACCGGCTTGGCGACCTGCGCCTGCGGCAGGTTCACCTTCATGCCCGTGGTGAGCAGCGGCTCGGTCACCATGAACACGATCAGCAGGACCAGCATCACGTCGATCAGCGGCGTGACGTTGATATCGGCGGAGGGGCGGTAGGGCCCGCTGGAATTGGAGGCGAAGGCCACGATCAGATCTCCTTGTGCGCGAGGCGGTTCTTGGCGATCAGGTCGACCGAGAGCGCTTCGACCAGATGGGACAGGTTCTGGGACAGCTTGCCCAGGATCGAGCCGAGGCGGCTGTAGGCGACCGCGGCCGGGATCGCGGCGATCAGCCCGATCGCCGTGGTCGCCAGCGCCTCGGCGATGCCGGGCGCCACGACCGCGAGGCTGGTGTCGTTCGAGGCGGCGATGCTGATGAAGCTGGTCATGATGCCCCAGACCGTGCCGAGCAGGCCGACGAACGGCGAGACGGAGGCGATCACGGCGAGGTTCGAGAAGCCGCCTTCGGTGGCGATCATCGTGTGCGTGGCGGCGCGGTTCATCGCCTCCACGGTGCGCTGGCGGACCTCGCCGGCCCCCTCGTTGGGGAGCGTGACGGAAGCCGCTTGCGTCCCGGCGTCGACGACCGGCCGCAGGAATTTCGGAACGTCGCCGCGCTCCAGGGCCTTCAGTGACCGTCCGAGCCGCATGGTCGTGTAGATGCCCTCGGCGATCAGGGCCCAGCACCACACGGAGGCGATCGCGAGGGTGATGATCACCCCCTTACCGACCAGCCCGGCTTGAAAGAACATCGCCGACGGCGAGAGACTAGCTGGGTCCATCTTACAACCCCCGGTATGCAATTTCGAATGGATCGAGTGGTGCGGGCTGTGCCGCGCATCTGTTAGAACGTTCTATTATGGCTGACACGTGTCGCTATGATGGCAAAACCGTGGCGAGCGTGGCTTGATGCAGTGCGGTAGCGCAATGCCGCCCTGCGTCGGACGAGCGTGGCCCAACAGGATCACGGTCGCCGTCGCAGGCGGTGCCGGATCGGGCAGTGTCGGGATCGCCCCGGGTCTCGCGACGGGCTGGCGCCGAATCACGGCCTGTACGCGGGGGGCGCTCACCGCGCGGGAGACATGGTCCCGGCGGGCGAGGTCGAGCGCGCGGCGGCGCGTTGCCTGCGCGACAAAGATATTGCGGCGGGTCGCGCCGGTGGTGGCGACCCGCGTCAGGGCGGGGAAGACTCTGCGGGCCTTCCGGAGCCGGGTCTCGGCCCGGCGCAGAGGGTGAGATTCGGCCTGTGCGCGGGCGTGCCGAAATCGGGCCGGAGGCGATCGAAGACGCCGAGGACGATTCGGTCGATCGACGCGCGGGAGCCGCTCATGCCGCGGGCCGGACCGCCTGTGTCCGGGCGCGGGCGGCGAGGGCCTTCGTGGCGGCGATGCAGTCCTCGACCGCGTACCAGTAGCGCGGGTTGAGCTCGATGTTGAAGACCACGCCTTTGGGGAAGGCGCAGGCGTCGATCAGCGTCTCCCAGGGAATCGCGCCCCAGCCGACCGGGAGATGCAGGTCGCCGTGGCCGAAGGCAAGCCGCTCGCTCTCGTGGTACATCCAGATCGCGTCGGCGCGGCCGAAAGAATCGTGGACGTGGAGATGGTTCGCGAACGGGGCGAGCGCCGCGATTTCGGCGACGAAGTCGCCGCCCTGGAAGCCGTGGCGCAGGAAGGAATGGCTTACATCGAGCGTGGCGCGCACATGCGGATGGTCGATGGCGGCCAGTTCCGCCGCGAGGCGCGCGGGCGACGCGCAATGGACCTTGCCTTCGTGGCCGCCGAACAGCGTCTCGACGCAGATCAGCGGGCCGAGACCGCGCGCGACCTCGCCGGCGCAGGCCAGCCACTCGCGCTGGCGGGCGTAGGCGTCCTCGAGGATCGCGGGCTCCGCGACCGGCGCGAGGCCGGAATGCAGGACGTAGTGGGCCGCGCCGATCTCGGCGGCGATCTCGAGCGAGGCCTCCAGCACCTCGAAATGCCGCCCCAGCCGGGCGGGATCGTCGAAGAAATTGATCGCCAGGGGTCCGTGCACCGTGAAGCGCACGCGGCGCCCGGCGCAGGCCTGCTTCAACCGCTCCAGATGCGGGCGCCGGATGCGGCCGCCGACCACCAGGTCCATCGCGAAGGTCGGCAGTTCGATCGTCTCGACGCCCAGCGCCTCGAGGCGGTCGAGGATGGCGGGCAGGTCCGAGAGGTCGCCCGCGGGATAGGGGGCGGACAGGCCGGTGCCGAGGACGCCGTTGGGCAGCATGATGTCACTCCCGTTTGATCAGCGCAGGGTGGGGTCGAGCGTGTCGCGCAGCCAGTCGCCGACCAGGCTGACCGCCAGGGTGGTCGTGACGATGCAGGCGGCCGGGGCGAGCAGGATCCAGGGGGCGCGCGTCAGGTATTCGCGGCCGTAGCTGACCATGGTGCCCAGCGACGTCATCGGCGGCTGCACGCCGAGGCCGTGGAAGGAGAGGCCGCTTTCCAGCAGGATCACCTCGGGGAAGGTCAGCGTCATGGAGACGATCAGGGTCGCGGCGATGTTGGGCAGGATGTGGCGCAGGTAGACCCGGGACGGCGAGGCCCCGATCTGGCGGACGGCCCCGGCATAGCCCTGCGCGCCGGCCGAGATGGCGAGCCCGCGGGCGAGGCGGGCGTAGCGCTCCCAGCCGTAGAGCCCCATCAGCGCGATGAAGAGCGGCAGCGTGTTGCCCAGGAAGGCCAGCACGGCGAGGGCCAGGATCAGGAACGGCATCGCCGCCTGGAAGTCCGCCAGCATCAGCACGCACTGCTCGACGAGGCCGCGCGCATGCGCCGCCAGGAACCCCAACGCGGTGCCGAGCAGCGCCGAGATCAGCGTCGCCCCGAAGGCGACGAGGATCGAGATCCGGATCGACACGATCAGGCGCGCGAGCACGTCGCGGCCGAGCTCGTCCGTGCCGAGCCAGTGCGCCGGATGGAACGGAGCCGCGAGGCGGTTGCGCAGGTCGAAGGTGGTGAAGCGGTACGGCGTGATCCAGTCGGCGGCCAGGGCGACCGCGAGCATCAGCGCGAGCCAGGCGAGCCCGATCCAGACGGAGGCCGGCATGCGGGCCCCGCGGCGGCGGCCGGACGCGTACGTGCCGGCCATCTCAGGGCCTTCCCGCCGCGCCGCCGCGCAGGCGCGGGTCCACGACCCCGTAGAGCAGGTCGACCAGCAGGTTCGACGACACCATGGTGATCGCCACCAGCAGCAGGATGCACTGCACCACGGCGAGGTCGCGGTTGGCGACGGCGACGACGAGCAGCCGCCCGACCCCGGGCCAGGAGAACACGCTCTCCACCACCACCGCCCCCGCGATCAGGCTGCCGACCATGAAGCCGACGATGGTGACGGTGGGGATGGCGGCGTTGGGCAGGGCGTGGCTGCGCACGACCGCCGCCCAGGGCACGCCCTTGGCGCTGGCGGTGCGGATATAGGGCTGGCCCAGCACCTCCAGCATGGCCGAGCGGGTGAAGCGGGCGAGGGTCGCCGCGCCGCCGATGCCGAGGGTCAGCACGGGCAGGACGGCGTGGCGCCAGCTCCCCTGCCCGCCCGAGGGCAGCCAGCCGAGCTGCACCGAGAAGATCAGCACCAGAACGAGGCCGAGGACGAAGCTCGGCACGGTGAAGCCCGCCACCGCCGCGACCATGACGAGGCGGTCGATCGGGCTGTCGCGGTGGAGCGCGGCCTGGATGCCGGCCGGGATGCCGATGCCGAGCTTCAGCGCCAGGGCCGGAAGGGTCAGCGCCAGCGTCGCGGGAATGCGCTCCACGACGAGGTCGAGGGCCGGCCGGCCGCTGCGCATCGACAGGCCGAGCTCGCCCTGACCGATGGCGGCGAAGTAGTGCAGGTATTGCAGCCAGATCGGGTCGTCGAGGCCCCAGGCCTTGCGGAAGGCGGCGATCGCCTCCGGCGGGGCATCGACGCTCATGATGATCAGCGCCGGGTCGCCCGAGAGCCTCAGCACCACGAACGCGAAGGTCACCACGAGCGCGATGGTGAGCAGGGCGCGGACGAGGCGGACGAGGAGGAAGCGCAGCATCAGCTCGCGGCCCTGAGGAAGGGGGCCCGGGCCTGCGCGACGTGGCAGGCCGCGAGCCGCCCGTCGCGCATCGGCAGGAGCGCCGGCCGCTCGACCTTGCAGCGCGCCTGCGCGACATGGCAGCGGGGATGGAAGGCGCAGCCGGGCGGCCGCGCGGCGGGATCGGGCGGGTCGCCCGGCAGCACGATGCGCGGCCGGGGGCCCCGGCCCGGCACCGGCGCGGCCGAGACCAACGCCTCGGTATAGGGATGGGCCGGATCGTGCAGGAGCAGATCCGCCTCGCCCTCCTCGACGATGCGGCCGAGATACATCACCGCGACCCGGTGGCTGACCTGACGGACCACCCGGAGGTCGTGGCTGATGAACAGCAGGCTCAGGCCCAGTGCCTGCTGGAGATCGACCAGCAGGTTGACGACCTGCGCCTGGATCGAGACATCGAGGGCCGAGACCGGCTCGTCGCAGACCAGGAGGCCGGGTCCGGTGGCCAGCGCCCGGGCGATCACGGCGCGCTGGCGCTGGCCGCCGGAGAGTTCGTGCGGATAGCGGCCGCCCTGATCGGGCCGCAGCCCCACCGAGCGCAGCAAGGCGAGCGCCGTCTCGCCGCGTTCCCTCGGATCGCCGATCCGGTGCACGTCGAGGGGCTCGCGCACCTGCTCCAAAATCGGCAGGCGCCGATCGAGCGCGCCGAGGGGATCCTGGTAGATCATCTGCATGCGCCCCCGCAGGCGCCGCCAGTCCGGCGTGCCCGCCCGCGGCAGCGGCGCGCCCGCGAACAGGACCGTGCCGGAATCGGGCGGCTCCAGCCCGAGGGCGAGCCGGCCGGTGGTCGACTTGCCGGAGCCGGATTCGCCGACGAGCCCGAGGGTGCGGCCGCGCGCCACCGTCAGCGAGACGCCGTCGACGGCGTGCACCGCGGTGGGGCGCCCGAGCAGGCCGCGGCGCATGACGTAGCGGCGACTGACGTCGCGCAGCGCGAGCAGGACTTCGCTCATGCCCGGGCGCGCTGCGGGCGGGCAGGCCGCTCCTCGGCGGGGATCGCGATGCAGGCGGCGCGACGCTGCGGCCGCGCCTCGACGAGGAGGGGCACCGCCCGGTCGCAGGCCGCAACGGCGCCGGGGCAGCGCGGCGCGAAGGCGCAGCCCGGCGGCATGGCCCGGGGATCGGGGACGGTGCCTTCGATCGGGGACAGACGACGCCGGGCGCCGTCGAGGGGCGGCAGTGCCGCCACGAGCCCCTGCGCGTAGGGATGGAGCGGCTGCGCGAACAGGAGGTCGGCCGGCGCGGTCTCGATGATGCGCCCGGCATACATCACGCAGACGCGCTCGCAGGTCTGCGCGATCACCCCGAGGTCGTGGCTGATCAGCACCAGCGCCATGCCGGTCTCCCGCCGGATGCGGGCGAGCAGGTCGAGGATCTGGGCCTGGATGGTGGCGTCCAGCGCGGTGGTGGGCTCGTCGGCGACGAGCAGGTCGGGATTGCCGGCGAGCGCCATCGCGATCATCACGCGCTGGTTCTGGCCGCCGGAGAGCTCGTGCGGGAAGGCATCGAGGCGCCGGGCCGCATCGGGGATGCCCACCAGATCGAACAGGCGCTTCGCCTCGGCCCGGATCGCCGCCCCGGACAGGCCGCGATGCAGCGCCAGCGCCTCGCCGACCTGCCGGCCCAGCCGGAGGACCGGATTGAGCGCGCTCGCCGGATCCTGGAAGATCATGGCGATGCGTCCGCCCCGCACCCGGTCCAGGATCGCCGGCGGCGCGCCGACGAGCTCCTGTCCCGCGAGCCGGACGCTGCCACCGACCTTCGCCCGCCCGGGGAGCAGGCCGAGGGCGGCCAGCCACGTGACCGACTTGCCGCAGCCGGATTCGCCGACGAGGCCGAGAGCCTCGCCCCGCGCGACGCTCAGGTCGATGCCGTGGAGCGCGCGGGTTCCGTCGAAGCTGACGGTCAGGCCGCGGATCGTGATCAGGTCGTCGGATTGCGGAGCAGCCATCGCGCCTAGACCCTGTTGCCGGCGCGGAAACCCATGCCGTCGACCGGATAGGGCCGCCACGGAACGTCCTTGGCCGTGCCGAAAACCATTGTGCGGCCGTGCAGGACCGTGCCCGGCCGGTCGATCACGGCGTCGATCGCCAGCATCGGCCGGGCGATTCGCCCGCGCTTCCGCGGATCGCGCGAACGCTGCGGCACGGGGCAGAGCGCGCTGAACGCGTCGTTCTTCCAGGTCTTGGCCACGGTTCGGACGTTGCCACAGCGGGTGATCGTGCGAGCCATGGTCGGTCGTCCTGTCGTCACGAGCGTGTCAGCCCTCATCACGGCGCCCGGCGGCTGTGAGAGGCGTCGCGCCGGGGGGGGCTCCGGCGCGCCGGCCTCAGCTGCGCCCGCCCCAGTTCTCGGCGCGGAAATCCATCGCGAAAGCGGGCGAGGCCTTCCAGGCGAGCGCCCTGGGCTTGGCCGTGAAGGTCGCGGTCTGGTGGAGCACGGTGTAGGCCGGGTCCTCACGCTCCGCGATCTCGAGCAACCGGCGAAAGATCTGCTTGCGGCGGGCGCGGTCCATCGACGTCTCGAGCTCGACCGACAGCGCGTTGAATTCCGGCTGGGTCCACTCGCCGACCTGCTGTTGCTGGCCGTTGGGGCCGTGCTGGTTCACGAGCGAGGAGACCGGATCGCTGAACAGGGCGGAGTTGGACCAGTCCCGCACGGCACGCGACGGCGTGTGCTCGAAGACCTGCTGCCAGTTCTCCTTCACCTGGATCTCGACGTTGAGCCCAGCCTCCCGCCACATCTCGACCAGCACCTGTGCGGTCTGAACCTGGTTGGTGTAGTAGTTGTTGAGAAGCCGATAGGGGATCGGATCGCCCCTGTAGCCCGCCTGCCTGACAAGATCCCGCGCCAGGCCGGGATCGTAGGCCGGGACCGACCAGTCCTCGATGAACATGTCGGCGTAGAAGGGCCATTGCAGGCCCTTCGGGACGACGGTGCGGCCGGCCCAGAGCGAGTCGACGATCGCCTGCCGATCGATCGCATGCGTCATCGCGCGGCGGACCCGCGGGTCGGCGAGTTGGGCGTGGTTCCGGTCGAACACCGTCAGCCGATGATTCGGGATCGGGCCGCCCTGGACCTCGAAGGCCGGGTTCGTCTCGATCTGCGCGATCTGGTCCGGCGGGATATCGCAGGCGAGCTGGTACTCGCCGGAGAGCAGGCCCGCGACGCGCGCGGCGGTCTCGGGCACCTCGACGAAGCGGATCGCTTTCAGCGGCGGGCGCCCGCCCCAGTAGGCGTCATGCGCCTCCAGCAGCAGCGCGACGTCGGGATCGTACGCGGCGACGCGATACGGCCCCGTGGTGACGGGCTTGGCCGCCCAGTCGGCATAGGTTCTCGCCTCCTCGAAGGCACGCCGGTTCATGATCTCGCTGCCGTAGCGCGAGATGCGGCCTTCCAGCGTCACGTCCGGCGCGCCGTTCACGAAGCGGACGGTGTCCCTGTCGACGATCTCGACGCCGAGCAGGGCCGGCCAGTTGCGCCGGGCCACCGCCGGCACTTCGAGGGGCAGCTCCTTCGAACCCCGGCCGCCGCCGATCGAGAAATCGGCCGCGATGGTCTTGCCCGTGCTCGGCTGGGTGTCGCCGAACATCCGTTCCCGGCCGAACGAGAAGGCGACGTCCTCCGCCGTCATCGCGTCGCCGTTGTGGAACCTGACGCCCCGCCGCAGCGTGAGTTCGACGACGCGATCATCGATCCGCCGCCAGCCGGTGGCGAGGGCGGGCACGGCCGCGAGCTGGCCGCGCCCGTTGCGCCCGATCAGGCCTTCCCAGAGGGACGAGAAGACGCGCTCGCCGACATTGGACTGCTCGCGCAGCACGTCCAGCGCGTTGGTGTTGGACACCTTCTGCACGGCCACCGTGATCGACGGTCTCGGGTCGACCTGGGCGAGGGCGGCGTGCCGGATGACGAACGGGGCAGCGACGCCTGCCGCGAGCGCCTGTCGGCGCGTGATCGAGGAACCCGCCATCTGCTCCTCCGTCGCCGCTGAGGGCAGCGTCGGTTACGGCGCGGCGATGAAGCTTGTATGACTATTGCCGCGGCTCGACGGGGCGGCCCGGACCGAGCCTGCCCGTTCGGCGCGACGGCCCGCCCGCTTAGCGCACACCTTATGGGCGGGCGTCATTTCAGCGTGCGGTCGGCGACGACCAGGACCTTGTGCCAGACGCCCAGGACATCGACCCGCGGAGCCTGACCGTCCGCGGTGACCGAGACCGTCGCGGTGCGACCGGAGACCAGCCGGGCCTGGTCGGGCATGCCGTCGAGCTTGATCCGCACCGGGATGCGCTGGGCCAGCCGCACCCAGGCGAAAGTTGGGTTGACGTTGGCGAGGAGGTTCGCGCCGGCGGTGCGCTCCCGATCCTCGATGCCGCCCGCGAAGCTCTCGACCCGGCCGGTGAGGACCCCGTCATCGCCCATCAGGTGGATGCTGGCCCGGTCGCCGACGTGGATGCGCGGCAGCTTGGTCTCCTCGAAATAGCCCTCGACCCGGAGCGTGTCGCTGTCGACCAGCGCCATCACGCCCTGGCCGGTGTTGACGTAGTGGCCCGGACGCAGCTCCATGTTGGTGATACGGCCGTTGACCGAGGCCTTCACCGCGGAGCGGTCGAGGTTGAGCCTGGCCACGTCCCGGTCGGCCACGGCCTGGTCGTAGGCGGCCTTCGCCGACAGGTCCGTCGCCCGGGCGAGCTCGACCTTCTGCTGCGAGACGGCGGCGTCGCTGAGCTTCGTATAGCGGATGTAATCGGCGGCGGCCTGCTCGGCGCTGGCCTTCTTGCCCTCGACCATGGCCTCGGCCTGGCGCAGGGCCAGGGTGAAGCGCTCGGGGTCGATCCGGAACAGCACGTCGCCGCGCGTCACCATCTGGTTGTCCTCGACCAGGACCTCGGTGACCAGGCCCGAGACGTCGGGTGCCACCGCCACCACGTCGGCGCGCACGCGCCCGTCGCGGGTCCAAGGGGCCTCCATGTAGTAGTCCCACAGGGCGAGCCCGACGACGATCGCGGCCGCCACCATGGCGAGGGTGACGATCAGGCGGAGCGAGAGGGCGAGCAGCCGGGTCATGGGAGAAGCCGAACGGTCGGGGACAGGAGCGGAGTGAGGCAGGGGGGCGGGAGGCGGGCGGTCATGACATCAGCGGCAGCGCCACCGAGACGACGCACCCGAGCAGCACGACGTAGAGGGCGAGATCGAACAGCGGGCGGTGCCAAACCAGGCGGTAGAACCCGGTCCTGTCCAGGATGGCGCGCACCACCAGGCTGATCAGGAAGGCGAGCAGCATCCAGGCCGCGAGGCACAGGACGAAGACCCCGTAGAGATCGAGTTCACCGGTCATGCCGCGAGCCCCGGTTGCGTGATGATCGACAGCCTCGGCCGCCAGGGCGAAGCGTCGGGAAACAGGCCCCGGCGGATCCCCACCAGAGCGAGCAGCGCCGCCCGGTGGGCGGCCTGCTGCAGCTGCGTCGCGGTGGCGTCCATCGCGGCATCGATCGTGTCCAGGAGCGCGGCAGGCGGCTGCGATGCCCGCGTGCGAAAATACGCCGCCAGCGCAACCAGGAGGCGCTCGACGCCGGACCGCGCCTCCCGCGAAAGCCGGCGGCGGTCCCGGCGCAACTCGACGACGTTGATCCCGACCCGGACCTCCGCGACGAGGTCGGCGGTCCATTCGGCATCTTCGGGCGGGAGTGCGGCGAGCCGCGGCGCGATCAGGCCGATCCGATCGAGCATGATCGCCGCGAGTTCGAGGCCGTTCTCGGCGCCGCGGCGCTCGGCGGCGTCCGCCAGGCTCCGGCGGTTCACGAACCGCAGGCGTCGCGCCGTCCAATCGGCCCCGACCGACCGGACCAGCCGGGTCACCACCGCCGCGATCCACATCCCGGTGATCACGGCGACCGAGGCATTGGCGAAGGACGCGAAGTCGCCGGTGTAGCTGCCCTGGAGCGCGATCATGGCCGAGCCGTTGACGGCGGCGCCCAGCGCCATCGGCGCCGTCCGCGGCTGGGTCATGAAGAGGCCGCAGAGGATCAGGCCCGGCGCCAGGGCCAGTGCCAGCATCTCGAAGCTGGTCGCCCGCGGAAGCACGGCGAACAGGTAGAGGCCGGCCCAGGCACTGCCGACGATGGCCGAGTTGGCGAAGCCGACGATGGACGGGGCCGGGTCGTCCTGGGTGGCGAAGAAGCAGCAGGCGACGGCCGCCATCATCGGCGCGCCGGACCCGTCCGGCCAGCCGGTCGCGATCCAGATCGCACAGGCGAGCAGGACGGTGAGGAACACCCCGATCGCCGACAGCACCGCCATGCCGTGATCGCGATGCCGGATCGAACGGGCCTTGGCCGTGTACGGGAAGGCGAGATCCGCGGTGACGGGGGTACCGTCGACGACGTGCCGCTGCAGCAGCCGCGCATCCTGGCGCAGGTCGATGACGTCGCGCAGGCGCGCGACGAGGCTTGCGAGGACCACGTCGGACCAGTTCGAGCCCTGACCCAGCCGCGGATCGACGCCGTCCACGGCCGCGCGCATCCGCGCCGCGGCGTCCGGATCCGTCGTCCCGGACGCGATCCAGGCGGCCATGTCGTCGAGAACGCCGCGGACGCGCGCGGTCAGCGCTCCGGCCCGGTCGAGCGCCGCGATGCGGTCCGCGACGGCCGAGACGATCGGCAGGACCATCAGCATGTGCTGGCGCAGGGTCGCCATGGCGGCGGCCGAGCGCTCGCCGCCGGTCATGTCGTAGCGCAGCGGCGTCGCCAGGGCATCGAACGCCAGGGCGTCGGAAGCGAGCCTGAGACGTCGGGCCTGCGTGTCGCGGCCCGAGCCGGTCCGGCCGAGCACGTCGGCGACCCAGCCCCGCGCGTCGTGCAGCCAGAGGTCGAGCCGCCCCGCGATCAGGGGAGCGACGGACCGGGGCAGGACGAGGGTGGAGACGAGGCTGGCGCACAGGATGCCCAGCAGGATTTCCTCGGCGCGGGCGACCGCCGTATCGAACATCGCCCCGGGCTCGCCCACGGCGGGGAAACCGATCAGCGCGGCGGTGTAGCCGCCGAGCATCATCAGGTAGCTGCTCGGGGTCCGGTCGAGTAGGGAGACGTACAGGCAGAGGGCGACCCAGAACGCGATGGCGAGCGTCAGCAGCTCCGGCGCGTTCGCGAGGTTCGGGACCAGGATCACGGTCACCGCCGCGCCCAGCACGGTGCCGAGCACCCGGTAGAGCGCCTTCGAGCGTGTCGCGCCGGCCAGGACCTGGCTGGTGATGTAGACCGTGCCCAGGGCCCAGTACGGCCGCGGCAGGTCGATCCACATCGCGAGGTACAGGGCCAGTATCGCCGCCGCGCAGGTCTTGATCGCGAAGGCCCAGTCCGACCAACCGGGGAGCCTCATTCCGCGGCCTCCTCGGCGGTCGCGCCCACTGGCACGTCCCGGCTGTAGCGCTGGATCGCCCGGAACACCCGCAGGCTGGCCTCGATATCGGCGCTGTCGACGTCGGCGAACACCACGTCCCGCAGCCTGGTGAGCTCGGCCTCCATCCGGGCGACCACCGTCTTTCCGGCCGGCGTGAGGCTGAGAACCTTCGCGCGGCGGTCCGTGGGATCCTCCGTGCGCACGATCAGGCCCGCCGCGCCGAGCTGGTCGAGGAGCCGCACCAGAGAGGGCCCCTCGATGCCCACGGCCTCGGCCAGCGCGTTCTGGCGGGGATGCCCGTCGAGGCGTTCGATCAGGATCAGGGGCAGCGCGGTCGCGTCCGAGAGGCCGTGCGCCTCGGCGACGGCATTGGCCGCCCGCCGCCACTGGCGCCCGGCCAACAGCAGGGTGTGGGTGTAGGTCTGGCGCTGACGGTCGAATGGTTCGGACACCGGCTGTGACCTCTTGCGGATTCGGGCACCGAACCGTCGGAGACCGCGCCAGCCTAATAGATAGTGTTCTATCAATTAGCCCGTGCAGCCGGCATTTGCCAAGCCCGTCCGGCATGTGCGTGTCGCATGCATGCCAACCGATTTCGTCCTGATCGATAGTTTGCAATCATGATGACGCGAAGCGTCACGGATGCCGTGCCGTCGTTGAGACATCGGACGAGACTGACACGGGGCGTTGGACGCCGATCCACTCCCTGCGCGGCGAGACCGGCTCGCGCGCATGGGATTGGCGGCGTGATGCGCCTTTCCTGGACGGGCGCGTCGATCCCGAATCGGCGCTCCCCGGTCGCCCCGGCGAAGCCGAGCGGGTCGACCTGCCGGCAGACAGCCCGTTCGATCCGGGCCGGCCGCCGGCACATACGCGGCTCAAGGTAGTACTGGCGGCCGGTCCTCGGAAGCGAAAAGCCCGGGCCTGCCCGAAACCCGGACGCAGACGTTGCATCCCGGCGCCAGAAGCATCACACACGCGGCAGATTTTCGGACCGTTCGGTGCGCAGCCCTTGAGCGAGGCGCGCCGAAGAGTCGGCCGTTCGACGCCGTCCGTGATCGTTCAGACAATAGGAACAGGTGATGAAGACGCGCGCCGCGGTCGCGTGGGAGGCCAAGAAGCCTCTCACGATCGAGACCATCGACATCGAGGGGCCCAAGGCCGGCGAGGTTCTCGTCGAATTGATGGCCACCGGCATCTGCCACACCGACGCCTACACCCTCTCGGGCCTGGATTCCGAGGGCAAGTTCCCGGCGATCCTCGGCCATGAGGGCGCGGGCATCGTCCGCGAGGTCGGCGCCGGCGTCACCACGCTGAAGCCCGGCGACCACGTGATCCCGCTCTACACGCCGGAATGCCGCAACTGTAAGTCCTGCCTGTCGCAGCGCACCAACCTGTGCACCGCGATCCGGGCGACCCAGGGCCAGGGCGTGATGCCGGACGGCACCAGCCGCTTCTCCTGCGTCTCCACCGGCGGCAGCCCGAGTGGGTCGAACACTGTCTTCCACTACATGGGCTGCTCGACCTTCTCGAACTTCACGGTCCTGCCGGCAATTGCCCTGGCCAAGATCCGCGAAGACGCCCCCTTCGACAAGATCTGCTACATCGGCTGCGGCGTCACCACGGGCGTCGGCGCGGTGATCTACACGGCGAAGGTTTGGCCCGGCGCCAATGTGGTGGTGTTCGGTCTCGGCGGCATCGGCCTCAACGTGCTCCAGGCCGCCCGGATGGTGGGGGCCGACAAGATCATCGGCGTCGACATCAACCCGGACAAGCAGGAGATGGCCCGCAAGTTCGGCATGACCCACTTCATCAACCCGAAGGAAGTCGGCAACGATCACGTCGTCTCGGCGATCCTCGATCTCACTGGCGGCGGCGCCGACTTCTCGTTCGACTGCACCGGCAACGTCCACGTGATGCGCCAGGCCCTCGAGTGCTGCCATCGCGGCTGGGGCGAGTCGATCGTCATCGGCGTGGCCGAGGCCGGCAAGGAAATCTCCACCCGTCCGTTCCAGCTCGTCACCGGCCGCGTCTGGAAGGGTTCGGCCTTCGGCGGCGCCCGCGGCCGCACCGACGTGCCGAAGATCGTCGACTGGTACATGGAGGGCAAGATCAACATCGACGATCTGATCACCCACACCATGCCGCTGGAGGACATCAATCACGGCTTCGACCTCATGCACGAGGGCAAGTCGATCCGCTCCGTCGTCGTCTACTGACCATCGACACCCCTTCCCCGTGCGGGGAGGGGCAGGCGACCGCCTCCGCCTCCAACTCCCCCCGCACCGGCTACGGTCTACATAGGTTTTGGGGCGCGACGCCGAGGACAGAGCGGAACGAGCCCCCTCTCCCGTTCGGGAGAGCGTTGGGGTGAGGGACCCGATCTTTCCGGAGAGGTCGCATCCCTCACCCTGTCCCTCTCCCGAACGGGAGAGGGGACCCGCGCCTTCCGGGCCGCCGGGGCGAGCATATCCCGGCCCCAAACCTGTGTAGCCCGTAGCCGCACCGGGGCGGAGCGCCGCGCAGTCCCGAAGACGATCGTCTCAGCCCCCTCGCAGGAGATCACAGCCGATGGAAACCATCTCGAAGGCCCGCGCCCATGGCGGCACGCAGGGCGTCTACAAGCACGACGCGCAGACCACGGGATGCCCGATGACGTTCGCGGTGTTCGTGCCGCCCCAGGCCGAGAACGGCCCGGTCCCGGTGCTGTGGTACCTGTCCGGGCTGACCTGCACGCACGCCAACGTCATGGACAAGGGCGAGTATCGCGCGGCCGCCGCCACGCACGGCGTGATCATCGTGGCCCCCGATACCAGCCCGCGCGGCCCCGGCATCCCCGACGAGGACGGCAACTGGCAGTTCGGCTCCGGCGCCGGTTTCTATCTGGACGCCACCCAGGCGCCCTATGACAAGAATTACCGGATGTGGAGCTACATCACGGAGGAGCTGCCGGCGCTCATCGCGCAGGAATTCCCCGCCGACATGACCCGCCAGGGCATCTTCGGCCATTCCATGGGCGGCCACGGGGCGCTCACCATCGCGCTGACCTACCCGGAGCGCTTCAAGTCCTGCTCCGCCTTCGCGCCGATCGCCCAGCCCTCGACGGCCGGCTGGTCGAAGCCCGCCTTCGAGAAGTATCTCGGATCCGACCCCGCCGCCTGGCGCGCCCACGACGCCACCGCGCTGATCGAGGACGGCAAGCGCTTCCCCGAATTCCTGGTCGATCAGGGCACCGCCGACAGCTTCCTTCAGGACGGCCTGCGTCCCTGGCTGCTGGAGGAGGCCTGCACGAAGGCCGGCATCGCGCTGACCCTCAACATGCGCGAGGGCTACGACCACTCCTACTTCTTCATCTCGACCTTCATGGCCGACCACATCGCCTGGGCCGCCGCGCGCCTGAAGTGACGGCGCCGGAGCAACAGAGGGCGGCGGGGTTCGATCCGACCTTGGCCCGCCCGCGCCTGGGGAGTGCGGCTATCGAGACCGGCCCGTCCCCGGGACATCGCGGGGGCCGCGTTCGCGCAGCTCATCCGAGCGCGGCAATCCCGAACGACGGCTTCCAGGTTCCGGGAAAAAGATAAATCAAACTCAAAGACTTGGCGCATCGTCTTGGCCCCGATATCCAGGACGATGCGCTACGGGGGTTACGCGGCTTTCGACAGGGTCCGGGCGGAAACCCGACCGCGAACGCGACGGGCCGAGAGGCGCGCGGTTCGCTGACCGGATCGCGGGCGCCGGCCGCCGTGAAACCCGATCGGATCGTCAGTACCGGACGTTGGAGAAGCCGTTTCCGCCCCGGGCCACGACGCTCTGGATCACCGCCTTGGTGGACGGGCTGATCCCGCCATCGCTGCGCAGGCGCCGCCCGTCCGCCCGTTCGACGCGATCGAACTCCGGACCACACCGCTCCAACGCGAATCGGACTTGGGATGCCATCGTCGCCCCTCGCTGCGGACCGGCACCCTTCATCTCGAACCGCAGGCAGGAAGCCAGATAGCCTTTGACATCGTCGAACGCCGCGGCTTGAGCGCCGGACGTGAACACGACGAGCAGCAGTACGGATCGGATGAGCATCGGTCGCTCCGGTCGAGGCTGGATCCTGCCGACAACGCGCGAATCGGGCGTTGGTCACCGAAGCTTGCGGAGGTTGGCCGCGAGGCTGCCGGCGCCATCGCCCGCCCGGTCCGCCGGAGCGGGCTTTTGCTACGGCGCCCGAGGGAGCCGCTACGGTTGTTTCCGCTGGGCGGTGGGGTTGGGCGTCGAACTCGTATCCGGCCCGACGGCCGGGCTGATGCTCGTCATGTAGGACCAGGTGCCTCCGATCACCAAGATCCCGGCGAACAGGGCTGCGAAGATGCCGATGAGTGCGAAGCGGTTCATGCCGAAGGTATAGGGCGCTCGCGGAAGGAGCCGATCCTCAGCGGCTGCCGGCGGTCCATCGGCCGCACGGGCACCGCCCATAGGGCGACATCCGGAGTTAGCTCGTCCGCAGCCTTCAAGGCCGGAAGGGCGGAGATTTCGGCCGCCCTTGCGATGCCGGGGCCGCAAACGGGTTCACGCGGTCGCCGCCAGCGGCAGGTCCGGAGAGGATACGGGTGCAGCGGGTACCGGCGCGAACATCTCGATATCGTCGACGAACTGCTCCACGATCTCGGCGGAGTTCGCGAGGCATACCGGCAGGTAGGACGCGAGCGACGGGGCGCGCTCGAACCCCTCCTCGACGAGCCGATCGTTGGCGAAGGTGAGATCGAGGGCACAGAATGCGTAATAGGCGCGCGTGGCGCGCAGCATCGCGCGCTTCGACGCATCGTCCAGGCCGAACACCTCCGAGAAACGCTTGCGCAGAAGGGTGTGATCGCGATCGAGATCGAACTGCCGGAACGAGCGGACACCGTCGCTCGGGTCCGCTTTCTCGAAGGTGGTGATCACGTCGGCCCAGCGCGTACGGCCGGCCGCTCCGGCCGAGAGGTGATAGAGGTCGTGCTTGAGGTCCGGCTTCGTCAGGAGGCCAACGAGCGTCTCGGCGACCCAGTCGGCCGGAACGATGTCGACGCAACTGTCCGGGCTGCAGGGCAGCATGCGCAGGGCATCGGCTGCCCGCAGCACCCAGAGGATGCTCGAACTCGGCGCAGCGCCCAGCGTCGAATGGCCGACGACGATCGAAGGCCGTGCGATGACGATCGGCAGGTCGGGGAACTGCTCGGCGAGCGAGGTCTCGGTCGCCGCCTTGGACTCGGTATAGCCGACGATGTGCCGCGCGGCCGTTGCCGGAAAGGCGGTCTCCTCGACGAGGCTCGGGGCGTCGGCCCCACAGATCATCGCGGTGCCGACGTGCACGAACCGCTTCAATCCCGGCATGGCCCGGGCCCGGCGGGCGAGCGCGAGGGTCCCGTCATGGTTGGTTCGGAACACGCGCTCGCCGCCCCACCACGACGTGTCGGCGGCGAGATGGAGGATGTGGGTGCACGCATCGAGCCGCGGATCCATGTCCGAATCGGCGCGGGTGAAGTCGCCGGGCACGATCTCGATCTTGCGCGCGAGGCGCTGGGCCGTGAACGGATCGGAGAATCGCTCCAAGCGCGCGGCAACGCGCTGGCGCCCCTGCTCCACGCTCGTGCAGCGTACGAGGCAAACCCAGGTCACGTCGTCGTCGCGCCCGAGCGCCTGGTGCAGCACGGCGCCCCCGATCAACCCGGTCGCGCCCGTCAGAAGAATGCGTACCACGGTACTCTCCACTCGATCGGGAGAGTGATAAGCGGAAAACTTTGGAAACAATCCGGCAAGAACAGCTTGCGGAACAGAAGCGTTCAACGTGTGCTCTGCGAGCCACAGTCATCACGAAGCCGTGATCTTCGTGGCCAAGAGCGCGAGCGTCGTCTGTTCTTAGTCTGAGGTCAAGGAGTCAGATGAAAGGAATAGATCGCTCCGACCGCAACCGTGAGTTCGTTCGGTGTGCCTACACGCCTGACGATCGAACTGCCCGCTGCCGATGCGATGAGCCGATCGTAGCGGACATAACCAAGCGTCTGCCACGCGTCCGACCACGTGTAGCTGAGGGTCGTGGCCGCTCCGGCCGAGCGTGGGCCGGCCGAGGCCCGATACGGGGCAAGGATCGGATTCACCAGCGCGGCCCCCACCGGTACGGCGAAGTCCAGCCGCATCGCGGCGGCATCGCCCACCACGAACCGCGGGCCCGCACTCAGCGTGAAGCGCCCGACATGGCCCACGAGATCGGCCCCCAGCTTGGCGACGATGCCATCGTGGGCGCGGATGCCCTGCGTCACCTCGGCCCGTAGCCTGACGGTATCGGCGACCGGCCAGACCTCGCCGAACAGGCCGAGCCCGACGGTCACCGGCAATCCGGGCAGGCCGGCGAGCCGGCGATCATCGTTGAGGGAACGGCCCTCCCGGAAATCCAGCACGGCGCCCGCTTGCAGGCGCCCCTGCCCGACCAGGGTGACGTCGAGCCCATCATCCGGAGACCACCACTCGCTCGGTTCGTCGGCTTGACGGAACGACAGATAGGGCAGGCCCCAGAGCCCGGCCTGCTTGCTGCCCTGGAAGCGCGGACCGGCCCCGACGAAGCCGCCGGCCGAGATGATGGTGTCGCGATCGAACAAGGCGCTGAGGTCGTCGGCCCGAGCCGGCGTCGCGATCGCCACCAGAACCGTCGCCACACACCCACCGAGGCGCATGGGGCGCCGCCGCGGCCGCCTGTTTGAGATCGGGCGCGATCGAAGCTGCTGGCGGCCCACCGTCGAGTTCCCCCGGTCACCCCGGCCCTACAGAACGTTCCCGTGACACACCAAGCCTAACGGCCGTTCAAACGCAACGCCGAAGCGCTTTATCGTGGGCCCCACCGTTCGGTGCTCGGCCTCCCGGGGGATAAGGCCCGCTTCCGAGACGCCTCCACGGCCGGCGGGATGGCCGGATTGGGCGCGAAGCCCAGAGGGCCGGTTTACCGCAGGTTGGCAATCCGCCGTGGCGCAGTCTGACCGAAAGCCGTCCGTCCGCTCTCTGGCGAGCCATGGCTCGAAGCGGACTTCATCGTTCGCGGAAGCGTTCTACCGAGCAACCTAAGCAGCTTTGAATTGGACATCCAGCGACGTCGGATCAGTCCTTCGGTCGGGCCGCATGTCTGCAGCATTGAGGATTGTTCTACGATTCCGGGGGGCTTCCGTTTTCACGCAGCGTGGACCCGAGCCGGTCACCCAGCTAACTGAGGCAACTTCCCGTAAGCGGACGCTACGGATTTGCGCGTCGGCGCCGGCGGCCTGCTCTGGGGCGCTGCCCTGGCTGCTGTCGGACACGACCAGGGACGGTGGTCGCAGACGGGGTATGCACCGTGTTCCTCAACAGGCGACGGCTTGCGAGAGTGCACGGTGGCGATAGTCGCGCGGACTCAGTCCGTAGCGTTCCTTGAAGCGGCGCGAGAAGTGAGACTGGTTGGCGAAGCCGCAGCTATAGGCGAGGCTGCCGAGCGGCATGTGGAGATATCCGGGATCGCCTAAGCGCTTGGCTGCTTCCGCCAGGCGACGCTCCCAGATCCAATCGGAGATGTGCTGGCCGCGCTCGTGGAACAGCTCTTGGAGCCGCCGCAGGGACACGCCGACCGCCGCGGCGAGCTGGGGCGGATCGAGGGTCTGGTCCCCGAGATTGGCCTCGACGAACACCTTGGCCCGCTGGACCACGACGGTGCCGTGAATGGGCCGGGGCGCCTCCCGTGCGATACGCTCAGCGAGGCTGGCGACGACGAGGTCAAGTCCCACCCCAACCATGCGCTCGGCCACTTCCGGCGGCATCCGATCCGCTTGGCCCAACATGCTCGTCAGGAACGAGCGGGCCAGGGTCGCTACAGGTTGGTGGCCCTCGACGGTCAGGCTGGCGAAGAGCCGGGCCGGGCCTAGCACGTTCTCGATCCGCTCCCGTGGGATCGCGATGGCGAGCACTTCGCTGTAGCCGTCGTGCTCGATCGTCCAGGGCGTGTTCGTGTCGCGGATGGCGAAGTCGCCGGTTCCGTCCGTGCTCGATCGATCGTTCTGGTCCGCGCGCACGGTGCCGGCCAGCACCATGCTCATGAAGAGGTGGTCGGTCTTGTGATTTTCGTGCCGGAGCGTTCGGGATGTCGTCGAAGCCCGCAGATTGCGCAATGCGAATTTAGTAAAATCTAATCCGCCAATACTGACCCCGTTGATCGTGGCATCAAATTGCCCTTCGCCGAGAGGCTTCTGCTCCATCGGGACGATACGATCCTCGCAGACCTCACGCCAGTGCCGAAATCGATCTTTCGGCAAAACTCCGTCCGTCGAGAAGATTTGCTTCATTGCGGCTGCATTATAATTATAAATTTTTGCATTCGCAACACCCGTTCTGAATAGTAATAACCTTACATTCGAAGAGGGCCGCTGTGTCTTGGCCGCAAAATGTGAAGCAGAATCGAAAACCTCTTGAAAGTGCCGCGTGCGCGAAACGCATAGCCGCGTCATGTCGGCTGGGCGAGCATTGTACCGACATTCTGATCGTTCGCGTGAGCGACGGTGTAACGCCGCGGCCGCTGGCCCGGTTCACGCTTACTCTTCGCCAAACCGTGCCGGGCCGCCGTGATCGGCGCCCGCGTACCCGTGGCGGCGATCGACACGACGTGATCGATCGCCCCGCGTCGAAGAAGACCTGCCGCTCCCGCGCGGGCGCTTCAATGGACGTAGGAAGCCGGATCCGGATTGTCGGTCGGGTCGGCATAGGCCCGCTTCAGTTCCGGCGACATCGGGACGTTGTAGGTGATCCCGCGCGGCGGCGTCGGCGACAGGAACCACTTGTCGTAGAGGACCGTGATTGCCGGGCTGCGGTAGAGATCGGCGGTGGCCCGATCGACCACCGCCTTGAAGGCCGGGTCGCCCTTGCGCAGCATGATCCCGTAAGGCTCCGGCTCGGAGAACGCCTCCCTGCTGATCTGGTAGGCCGCCGGATCCTTCGATTGGGCGATCGCGATGCTGAGCTGGACATCGTCGAGCACGAACGCCGCCGCGCGACCGTTCTCCAAGAGCAGGAACCCTTCGGCCACGTCCTTGGCCGACTGGATGGTGAGGCCGAGCTTGCGTTCGGTGTTGGCTTTGTTGAGCATGACCAGGTTGGTCGATCCCGCGACCGCGGAGACCGTCTTGCCCTTCAGGTCGTCGATCGTGTCGATCTTCTGTGCCTTCTTCGAGGCGAAGCGGGCGGCCGACAGGAAATGCGTGTTGGTGAACGCGACCTGCCTGAGCCGATCGACGTTGTTGGTCGTCGCGCTGCACTCCAGGTCGATCGTCCCGTTGGTCATCAGCGGGATCCGGGTCGCGGAGATCACCGGGGCCATCTCGACCTTGAGGTCCGGCAGCTTCAGTTCGCGCTTCACCGCGTCCGCGATCGTCAAGCAGATGTCGACGGCGAAGCCGATATAGTTCTGCTTGTCGTCGATGTAGCTGAACGGCGTGGCCGCATCCCGGACGCCGAGGACGATCCGGCTGTTGTCCTTGATCTTCTTCAGGGTGCCGCCGAGTTCGTCAGCCGTCGCCGGCGCGATCAGGAGACTGAGTGCGAGCGTGGTCTTGAGCAGGCGCAAGGTAACCTCCCTCTGGGTCATGACATCACATGAAGCGCAACGATGGGGCCGAGCACGGAATCCGTCACGCGAGGGTCGCGACGACACGGGCGATCGCCGCGCAGCCGGCCTCGATGGCGTCCAGCGAAGTGGCGAACGACACGCGCAGGTAAGGGCTGAGCCCGTAGGACGTGCCGTCCATCACCGAGACGTTGCCGTCGCGCAGGAGAAGCTGCGACACGTCGAGATCGCTCTCGATCCGGGTCCCGTCCGGGGCGCGGCGACCGATCAGGCCGGCCACGTTGGGATAGGCGTAGAAGGCCCCGGCCGGGCGCCGGCACGCGATGCCCGGGATGGCGTCAAGCAGCGCGACGGTCCGGTCGCGGCGGGTCTCGTAAGCCGTCCGCGCCTCCACCACGAAGGTCTGGTCCCCCGACAGCGCCGCCACTGCCGCCGCCTGGCTGATCGAGGACGGGCAGGTCGTGCTCTGCGACAGGAGGCCGGTCATCGTCCTGGCGAGCAGGCGCGGACCCGCGGCGTAGCCGATCCGCCAGCCGGTCATCGCGTAGGCCTTGGAGACGCCGTTGATGGTCAGCGTCCGCTCCAGCAAGGCTGGAACGGCCCGCGCGAACGAGATCTGGTGCTGACCGTCATAGACGAAATGCTCGTAGATCTCGTCGGTCATCACGAGCACGCGCGGGTGTCGCGCCAGGACCTCGCCCAGCGCCGCCAGTTCCGCGGCGGTGTAGACCGCCCCGGACGGGTTGTTGGGCGAGTTGAGCACCAGCCACTTGGTCCGCGGGGTGAGCGCGGCTTCGAGCTGCCCGGGGCTGAGCTTGAACCCGGCTTCCTCGGGGCAGGCGACCACCACCGGCACGCCGTCGTTGAGGGTCGCCAGATCCGGGTAGGACACCCAGTACGGCGCCGGCACGATCACCTCGTCGCCCGGGTCCAGCGTCGCCGCGAAGGCGATCTGGATCAGCTGCTTGGCACCGCAGCCGACCACGATGTCGTCCGGCGTGTAGCTCAACCCGTTCTCGCGGATGAGCTTGTCGGCCACGGCCTGCCGCAGGCTCAGCGTGCCGTTCGAGGCCGTGTAGTGCGTGTCCCCGGCGCGCATGGCGGCCTGGGCCGCCTCCATGATGGGCCGGGGCGTCACGAAGTCGGGCTCGCCGACCGTGAGGTCGATGATCTGGCGTCCCTGGGCCCGGAGCTGGGTGACCAGGGCCTTGGCCGCGATGCTCGGCGAGGGCCGGATGCTGGCGGGCCGGCGGGCGATGAAGGTCGTGCTCATGATGGGGCTCGTTCGCATCGTTCCGATCAGGCCGAGATGCCGAAGCTCTCGAGGGTGCCGTGAAGCCAGTCCTGGCGCGCGGCCCCCGCGGCGATCTCCGCCATGATCGCCTGCTCCTGGCGTAGCTTCGCCTGTGCGCCTGCGATGACGGCGGGGAGCTGCTCCGGCGCGAAGGCGATCAGGCCGTCCTCGTCGCCGACGATGACGTCGCCGGGCGCGATCGGCTGGCCGCCGACGCTGACCGGGACGTTGAGCAGCGCCGGCCCGGACTTGTAGGGGCCGCGGTGGACGATGCCGCGCGCGTAGCAGGGGAAATCGCCGGCCGCGAAGGTCGCCACATCGCGGATCGCGCCATCGACGACGAAGCCGGCACAGCCGCGTGAGACCGCGTAGGCGCGCATCAGGTCGCCGCACAGGGCGTTGTTCAGGTCGCCGCCGCCGTCGACCACCAGGACGTGCCCGGGCTTCATCAGCGCCAGCGCGTGATAGAAGCCGAGGTTGTCGCCGGGGCGCGACGTCACCGTGAAAGCGGTGCCGACCAGCTTGCCGGCGCCGTTATAGCGATTGAGCCCGACCAGTCCCGCCAGGCGATGCAAGTTGTCGCTGAGCAGCGGGGTGGCCAGTTCCCGCAGCGCGTCGCGATCGGCTGCCGCGAGGACGGCGGGAAGCGCGTCCGGATGCTTGAGATGAGAATGCATTTGTCGATCTCCGTACCGCGACCATCCCACCTCGCCAGCGCGCCGAAAAGCGATTAATCGTCGTCTATGATCAGTCGGAAAAGCGATCGATTGCGTGGCGACCCTCAAGCAGTTCGAAGCCCTGCGCTGGATCGCTCTGCTCGGAAGTTTCGAGCGGGCCGCGGATCGGCTGCACACCACGCAATCGTCGGTGTCGAAGCGCATCCACGAGCTGGAGGCGTCCCTGGGGACGCCGCTCTTCGACCGCAGCCAGCGCGGCGCCCGGCTGACGGACAAGGGCAAGAGTATTCTGGCGATCGGCGAGGAGATGCTGGCCCTGCGCGACCGCGCCGTCGCGGTCGCCACGAGCCGCGCGACCCTGATCCGGCACCTGCGCTTCGGGGTCACCGAGCTGACCGCACTCACGTGGCTACCGCAATTCGTGGCCGAGCTGCGGGCGACCTATCCGAACATCGTCCTTGAACCGGAAGTCGAGCAGAGCACCACGTTGTTCGACAATCTCAAGAGCGGGGCCCTCGATTTCATCGTGACGCCCGACGTGTTCCGGCAGCCGGGATTCCGGAGCGTCGCGCTCGCCAGTGTCCGGAGCGCCTGGATGTGCAGTCCCGTCCTCTTGCGGGACCGGGGCGTCGTGGAACTGGCCGAGCTGGCGCAGTTCAGCATCCTGACCCAGGGCAATCGCTCCGGATCGGGCGTGGTCTTCGATCAATGGCTGCAGGCGTGCGGCGTTTCCTTGCCCCACATGATCCAGAGCAACAGCTTCGTCGCCATCGTCGGGCTGACGCTCGCGGAGGTCGGCGTCAGCTATCTGCCGGAACGATGCTTCGACGGGTTGATCGAACGCGAGCGATTGCGGGTGATCGACACCAACCCGCCCTTGCCCCCGATCACCTACGTGGTGACGTTTCGCGAGACCGAGTCGTTCACCACCATCGAGGCGATTTCCAGGATCGCTCAGTCAACGTGTAACTTCACGAAGCCTATACAGTGGGCGTAAATCTCGGCGAACAAATTTCGCCATCAATAACATGCATCGAAATCGTTATCAAAACTTGAAATCATCGGCCTCAAAGATTTAAATTTCGACCAAGAGTCGCTTGGACAACCGTATGTCCGCTCTCTCGAAAAGGATCAGCATGGCTGAGCGGTCGGAATGGGCGCACAGCGGAACGTCCGCTTTCGGGCGGTGGGCCACCTCCCGCAAGCCCATCGTCTCGAACGCTTGGGTATCCGACGGTCTGTCTCGTTGAAACGAACGTTTTCCTGGCCGTCAGACGCACCAGCGATCGACCTTTCTCTTGCGTTCGGAAGGTATGCCGAACGGCAATCTCGTCAGACCGAGACCGATGAGGGAGGCCAGGATTGTCCTGCCTGGCACGGCGCCATCTGCATCAAGGTCAGCATATCGCTAGAACGCGCTCATCATAACAGGCTTTGTAAAATCACAACTTGAACGAGCAATTCTGCAAATTGCTTCTCTTATGTCCGTCGAATGTTCTCCCCGAAAGATTACGGCGTACACCACGGATGGCAATGCCGGATCTGTGTCAATGACATGAAGCATGTCGCGTTCAATAAATCCGTCGAAGCATCTCTCCGGAAGATAGCTTATGCCAACCTCAGAAATAGTTAAACCAACGAGCGCGACAAGGCTATTGCTTTTAATCGGACGCGGAAGCGCGAGCCCGCACTCTTGAAGCCAGCGCTCGAAAACGAGCCCAGAACCCGATTGATCGCCTTGCGTAAGGATATTGAATTGAGACAAGTCCGCCAATCGAACGATGCCGCGTCCTCGAAAGAGAGCCGGACTGCACATCCAGGCGCTCTTCACGCTGGCAAGCGGAACCTTCCTGTAGCCCGGCTTGGCGAACATGTCGGGCGCTATAATAAAGTCCATACTCCCGTTTTTCAGCTTTTCAAACAACGATCCGCCCTGTTCAACTTCCGGCTCAAGCTGTATATCCAAATAGTTTGCGCGCAACTCGCCAACAAATTGCGGCAACCAAATTAAGGCCGTCAGCTCTGTGACACCAAATTTCAATTGACGGATCGGCGTTGCTTCGTTTGATGAAACGGCCTCAATCCGATCGCGCATCCTCAGCATTTCTTCGCCAAGTTCTAAAATGATCTCGCCCTTGATTGTTAATTTGGATCCGCGTCGGGTCCGCTCAAAGACCGATATCCCCAATTCGGACTCTAGCTCTTGGATGCGTTTTGAGATTGCTGACTGGCTTGTGTTTAATCGATCGGCCGCTCGTTCGTAACTTCCGAGCAGGACGATCCATTTCAACGCTTCGAGCTGCTTGAGGGTCGGCACCGTGAGCCATCACTTTTTGGACTATCGAGGGATCATTTTTATCGCTTTTTTTCGGGTACGGAAGATGGGATGAGCAGGCAACGGAGCGTGATCAATGCCTGCAACGTCCGCCGAGTTGAATACTGTTCCCGCAGTCGCTCCGGAAGCTGACGTAGAAGCTCTGCGGACTTCGGCGACGCCGCCATTCAGCGATAACCTTGACCGCTTAGGTGATCTTATCGGACTCCAACGGTGCGAACATACGGGCAAGCGCGTCGGGGCCGCGCTCACCGTCAAATCCCGTCCGGGCGACAACCTCGGCTTCTCCCATGCGCTGGCGGTTATGAAGCCCGGCCATGTCATCGTGATCGATGGCGGAGCTGGTCTCAACAACGCCCTCTACGGAGACATGATGCGAGCCTATGCGGTCTCCCGTGGCTGCACCGGGTTCATGGTAGACGGAGCAATCCGCGCTATCGCAACCTTCGCGGCGGGTGACCTCCCCTGTTACGCCCGCGGCGTCGGGCACCGCGGTCCCTATAAATCGGGACCGGCGCAGATCAACCTTCCGGTGAGCGTCGGGAATCAAGTCGTCAACACGGGTGACGTGGTTAGCGGCGATGACGACGGCCTGATCGCCTTCTCGCCGGATCAGCCTAAAGCTTTGATTGATGATGCGCGCCAAGCAGCGCCGAGAGCGAGGCATCATGGCTGAGACAGAGGCCGGTACCGAGCGCCAGAAACGGCTCCGCCAGACCCTCGGAACCCTCGGGGTCCACGTCTGAACCTCCATTGCGGGTGAAGCTCCACCCCTGGCTGCCGACATCACTGCGCGTCGCTCGGCAGGCATCAAAAGCATCGACCGGCACGGACGGGAAACATGCCAAAGGACGTGATCGTACTCGGTGCCGGCATCGTCGGCCTATCAACCGCCCTGCATCTCCAGCGACGCGGACGGGATGTGATCGTCGTGGATCGGCGCGGACCAGGTGGCGGCGCATCCTTCGGTAACGGAGGGCTCATCCAGCGCGAAGCGGTATTTCCGTACCGGTTCCCGCGAGCGGTCGGCGAATTACTCCGCATAGCCCGCAACCGTTCGATCGATGCCGTCTACCACCCGTTCGCCCTGCCAGGGCTGGCCTCGCCGTTGTTGCGCTACTGGTGGCACGCTCACCCGGATCGCTACGCTCACGCGGCGCAAGTACAGGCCCGTATGATCATGACCTGCCTGGACGAGCATCTTGATCTCGCCCGAGAGGCTGACGCCACGGAATTGTTGCGCCCGCTGGGCTGGATGCGCCTTTACCGGCGGGCGGCCGATCTCGACGCGGCCCTGCTCCAAGCCGAGGTGGCGCACCGCGAATACGGGGTCAATTACGCAGCTCTCGACGGTGACGGACTCGAACAGGCGGAGCCGCATCTGCTGGAGCGCAGAGCCGGCGCCTTGCACTGGACGGACGCGCTCTCGCTGAGCGACCCCCATGCTCTGACCGTGGCCTACGCCAAGCGCCTCGAGAGCCTGGGCGGGGCAGTGCGGACGGGCGACGCCGACAAGCTCGAGAAGCGGGGCGCGAGTTGGTGGATGCCCACGGACGCCGGACCGATCGAAGCCTCCGCGGTGGTGGTCGCCCTCGGAGCAGCTTCGACGCGCGTGACGCGCCGGTTCGGCTATGCGCCGCCCTTGTTCGGAAAACGCGGCTACCACATGCACTATGCGATGCAGGGCAATGCGGTCCTCAATCATCCCGTGCTCGACAGCGACAAGGGCTTCCTGATGTCGCCGATGCGCCGGGGCGTCCGGCTCAGCACGGGCGCGGAATTTGCCAGGGACGGAGCGGCGCCAACGCCGGTGCAGCTCGCGCGCGCTGAACCGATCGCGCGCGCACTGCTACCGCTGGGCGATCGGGTCGATCCCGAACCCTGGCTGGGTGAGCGTCCGTGCATGCCCGATATGGTGCCGGTGATCGGTCCGGCGCCCCGCGCGAAAGATCTTTGGTGCGCATTTGGGCATGCGCATCAAGGCATGACGCACGGTCCCAGCAGCGGCCGAATGCTGGCGGAGCTGATGACGGGGGATAAACCTTTCCTCGATCCGTATCCTTACCGACCGGACCGGTTTTGACCCGCCTCCATCTTAAAATAACAGATAAGGATACGAAGCCATGCGGATAATTGAAACAACACTCGCCTTGTGCCTGTTGGTCAATCCGGTATTTGCCGACGAGCTTACCGGGACCTTGAAGAAAATCAAGGACACCAATCGCATTGTGCTCGGCGTGCGCGACAGCGCGACCCCGTTCAGCTACCTCGACGACAAGCAGCAATACGTCGGCTTCGCCGTCGATATCTGCAAGAAAATCACCGATGCGGTGAAGCAGGAGTTGAAGCTGCCGGATCTGCGTGTGGAGATGCAGCCGGTCATCTCATCGACCCGCATTCCGTTGATGACGAACGGCACAATCGATCTGGAGTGTGGGACGACGACAAACAACGCGGACCGCAAAAAGCTCGTCGAATTTACCAATACCCACTTCCTTACTGCCTCGCGCTACGTCTCGAAAAAAGCGCAGCATTTGGACACGATTGAATCTTTGAAGGGCAAGACCATCTCCTCGGTGGCCGGATCGACAAACGTGATCCAGCTCAACAAGGTCAACGCCGAACGTAAGCTCGGCATCAGCGTCCAGTCGGCCAAGGATGTGGTCGAAGGCTTCCTGCTGGTGGAGAGCGGCCGGGCAGCGGCGTTTGTGATGGATGACGTTCAACTGAGCATCCTCGTCGCGCAGTCGAAAGATCCAGCCGCCTATGAAGTAAGTCGCGAGGCTCTGTCCGTCCCTGAGCCCTACGGCATCATGCTGCGCAAAGACGACCCAGCCTTCAAGGCCGTGGTCGATCGCGCCACGGCGGATCTTTACCGAAGCCCTGAGATCATGACGTTCTATGACAGGTGGTTCCTCGCGCCGGTTCCGCCTCGTGGGATCAACTACAACATACCGATTTCGTCCGAGCTGAAGCGCGCCTTCGCCAACCCGACCGACAATCCCGATCCGGCTGCCTACGCGCGGTAGATCGGCTCCTTCGCCTGATCGCGGAGAGATCGTCGCTCATCCAGGCGGTCATGGCGGACCTGGCCGAAGCAGAATGTTTAGGAGATTTAAATGGACATCAACTTCCAGAACCCCGGCAATCTGAAGCACCGATCCGATACGGTGATCTATAATGGTGTCGCTTACGTCTCCGGGGCAGTGCCGTCGGATGTCTCGGTAGATATAGCGGGTCAGACGGATCAGGTCTTGGCCGAGCTTGACGCACGGCTTGCCAGAGCGGGGACTGATAAGTCCAATATTCTTTCAGCCACGATTTGGCTGGAAGACGTCAATGGCGACGCGGCCGCTTTCAACCAGGTCTGGAATGCCTGGGTCGCTCCCGGCCGGCTCCCAGCTCGGGCCTGTGTGCAGGCTGCCTTGCAGGTTGGCGCACGGGTCGAAGTTGCGATCATCGCCGCCGTCCCCAACACCTAGGAGCCTGTCCGAGTAATCTCCTCGACGGCGGATCGGGAGGGTGATTCACTTGGCTCATGACCAAGGTGTTTCGCTCCTGGGACGTCGATTAGGGTTGGCTTCTGCCTTCCTCGCTGCACGAGTTCGTGCCACCCGGGCACATGGCGCACTTCGTGCGCGACACGGTTCGAGAGGCGCTCGACCTCTCGGCCATCCTCGACACCTACACGGAGGAGCGCGGCTACCCGCCCTACCATCCCGGCATGATGGTGGCGCTCCTGCTCTACGGCTACAGCCGCGGCCTGTACTCTTCGCGCCAGCTCGCCCGCGCCTGTGAGGAGCGGGTCGACGTCATGGCGGTGACCGGCCTGAACCGGCCGGACTTCCGCACCATCGCCGACTTCCGCAAGCGCCACCTCGTGGCCCTGTCGGACCTGTTCGTGCAGGTGCTGCGCCTGTGTCGGGCAGCCGGTCTGGTCGAGTTCGCCCACGTGGCGGTGGATGGTACCAAGCTCAAGGCGAACGCCTCACGCCACAAAGCGATGAGCTACGGGCGGATGAAGACCGCCGAGCCGGCCCTGGCCGCCGAGGTGGACGCTTGGCTGGAGCGCGCGCACGAGGCTGACGCTGCGGAGGATCAGGCTCACGGTGCCGATCGTCGGGGTGACGAGACGCCAGACTGGATGGCCGACAAGCAGCGGCGGCTGGAAGCGATCCGCGCCGCCAAGGCCGCGCTGGAGGCGGAGGCGGCTGATCCGCCCGATCCGGAGGACGAGAGCGGGCCGGGCGCCTCGTCGGGCCTGCGTTGGCAGGGGCGGCCACTGCGCGGCGAAGACGGCGCTCCCCCCGACCGGGCGCAGCGCAACTTCACCGACCCGGACAGCCGGATCCTGCCCACGCGCGACGGCTTCGTACAAGGCTACAACGGCCAGATCGCGGTCGACGCAGCCCATCAGGTGATCGTCGCGCACCGCCTCGTGACCAACTCGGCTGACTACCGCGCGCTCGTGCCGCTTGTGGACGGGGTCCGCGCTCATCTCGGGCGCAAGCCGCGGGAGGTCTCGGGCGATGCCGGCTTCGCCAACGAGGCGAACC
>NZ_JAKSYJ010000012.1 GCF_022829365.1 Methylobacterium sp. J-077
GAACCAGCCGGCGAGGCGCAACGCTTCGTTGACCGCTTAGATGTAGGTTTTCTTCAGCGACCGGGCTCAGCGCCCGAACACTGGCAGAGCAGCACGGTCCACGCCCCCGGACGTCGTGCAGCCCCACCAGCATCGTCGCGTTTTGCGAGCAGGTCGCTGAGATGCCGCCGGTAGAGCTCGATGCTCGCTCGTTCGCGCCGTGCCCCTTCCGCGGACAGGTCTGGGTCTTCGAGTGCGCGCAACGAGGACCGGACGCTCTCTTGCAGGTGTCGATCTCACGCTCAACCCTATCAAGCTCGGTCACTGCGGCTCCTCAACGTTGACTTAACCGTGCCGTCCGGCCGACATGCCATGTCCGGCTGGCGCGTGCTCTGTGCGAGTCGCCGGAACCATCAGGAGACACCGCCGCTGCAAGTCGACCCCTGAAAAGCCAACGGCCCCCCAGTCGCCAAACTGGAGGGCCGTCGAAAATCAAAAATGGCCTGTGGGGCCGGTAAGCACTCCCCACAAGCCATGAGACGCCCCCGGGCGTCAAGCGGGAACGCCAATTCCCGCGACGATGAGGCTTTGCCTTGTGGACCGGACGCCCTCGCGGCGGCCCGGAACGACTCGTTGCGGCCCTTTTACGGGGCCGAGGACTATGTTTGCCGACGAGTTGAGGCGCGCCATTGAGGCCGCGACCCGAATCACCCTGCCGTCCGTGACTGCCCTGCTCTGGCACGCCTACGGGGAGGGAAAGGTCACGGAAGCCGAGGCGGAGAGCCTGTCCGGCCTGATCGAGGCGCGGACCCTGTCCGCCCCACGGCGGGGCGATACCCTAGGGGTCACACAGGTTTTGCGCTCCCCCGATCCGGGGACCGCAAATGCCGAGGATCCCGGCATTTCCCAGCCTCGTGTAGGATCGCCCAGGAGGGCCGTCGGCTCGCGCCCGCGCACGGATGTCTCGATGGAGCGCCGTCGCCGCTGGGCCGCCTCGGGGCGGCTTCCACCGGGGCTCGCGGCCCGGTTCACGCTGGCCGAGCAGGCGGTCCTCGCCCTGGTGGCTGCCGAGGTCGTGCGTCGGAAGGATTGTCGCCTGTCGATCGAGAACATGGCCGCGGTGGCCGGCGTGTGCCGGTCTACGGTGAAGAACGCGATCCGCGAGGCGGCCCGGGTGGGTTTGCTGACCGTCGAGGAGCGCCAGATCACTGGCTTCCGCAACGACACCAACATCGTGCGCATCGTCTCGCCAGAATGGCTGGCTTGGCTGCGGCTGGCTCGGACGCGAGACCCACTATCCAAATCTGGATCGTCCTCGATCGCATCCCCTGCCCGAGGGGGAGGGGTCAAAAACGTGACCAGCACGCCTACTGAAGTTCTAGTCCTGTCAGAATCGGGAAAAACCAAACCGAAGAAAGGCTGCCGACGAGCGGCGGTTCGGGCTCGCGGTGTGCCAGGGCAAGATTCTGTCGCAGGTCCGTCACGGGGCTCTCGCGCTATGTCGTGACCGCATGCGGCTGGACGATCTGACGAAAGATGCGGGACTTTCGATTCTGTGTGGCGCTGCGCCGAGCTGATGGGACGCTTGATGAGCCCCTGCACGAAGAGGTCATCACCGCCGAGGATGGGACAAGCGCCATCGCCCTAGCCAAGGCCATCGACGTGGACATGCTCAGGCTGCGGGCCAATGCGATCTATCTTGTCGACCCACACGGCTATGTCGTCTGGTCACTTCGGCTCGCGGACGTATCCGACATTAGCGCCTGAAGCTGCCGACAAGCGGTAGGCGACGCCGACTGATCAGGCCGGCCGCGAGTCAGCGCTGGCGGTGGAGACGGCACAATTACGCGGTGACGGGTAGTACGAAGAGCGGCATTGGGTGACAAAGCCCGCCATGATCAAGGCGTGTTGATGGAAACGATCATTGACGCTCGTCTACCGCGGGCATGTACCGAGAGCTTTGGGCAGACTGCGCCGCACAGGCTACTCAAAACCGGGCGGGGACTTGAACCATGAGTGAAGGCATCGTCCCGCTGCGCCGAAGCGGTGAAGAGCGATCCCCTATCGCCCGTGTCGACATCGCTGCCGTGGAACTGCTCGTCAGCGGTGAAGCCATCAGCCTGCAGACGGCGCGTGCCGAGGTGATCCTCAAGGACCTGCGAGCACAGCGGGACCAGATGTCGACGCTGCTCGCGGACCTGCGCGCACGAGGTTTGACCGGCGATGCCCAGATTGACGAGGTCAACGCCAGCCTCATCTCGGCGATCAACAAGGGCATCGTGCAGATCGACCTGTTCATCGCCCAGGCGCGGGTCCTCGTGAAGGAGGCTCAGCAAACCGACGTAGAGCGGTCTCTCAAACTGGGGTCAGCGCCGTAAGGCCTCAGTGCCGGTATCGTTCGGCCAGCACCATAAGGGACTGTGCCAACTGGGTGATGTTGGCTGAGGCGGTTTCAACTTGGCGGGTGCCGGCCGCCGTCTGCTGGCTCGCTTGCCGGATGCCGTGTAGCGCCTGCATCACCTGCTCGATGCCGAGCTGCTGCTGGTTGGTCGAGGCTACGATCTGCTGGAACGTCTGCACGTTCTCCTCCACCCGCGCCGTGATCTCCTCGATCGTCCGCTGCGTCGTGTCCGAGCGCGTCTTGCCGGCCGCCGCCCGCTTGACCGCCTCCTCGGTCAGCATCACCGAGGTGTTGATGCCCCGCTGGATCTCGCCCAGGATCCCCCGGACCTGCCCGGTGGCCGCCTTGGCCTGGTCGGCCAGCAGCTTCATCTCCGAGGCAACCACCGCGAAGCTGCGCCCGCTCTCGCCAGCCGCCGCCGCCTCGATCGCGGCGTTGAGCGCCAGCAGATGCGTGCGCTCGGAGATGTCGTTGACCGTCTCGATGATGTCGCCGATCGTCTGGGTCTTCTCCGACAGGCTGACGATGTTGCCGGCCACGGCTTCAGCCTGCTCGCGGATCGCGTCCATGGCCTTGGCGGTGTCGGAGACCGCGCGCAGGCCCTGCCGGGAGGTCTGGGCGGTGGCCTGGGCGGTGGCGATCACCTCGGTAGCGCGCTTGCCGATCTGGGCGCCGGAATGGGTGATCTCGTCGACCGTGGCCGCGGTCTCCTGCACGGCGGCGAACTGCTCCTCCACTGAGGCCGCCTGCTGCTGCGCCGAGGCCCGGATCTCGGCCGCGGCGGCGTTGAGGTCGGAGGTGGCCGCCCGGTTGGTGCGCGCGAGGTCCGACAAGCCGTCCACCATGACGTTCATAGTACGCCCGAGGCGGGCGATCTCATTACTGCCGCGCACCTCCATCCGCCCCGACAAATCGCCATCGCCAACGCGATCGACGAACGACATCACCGCTTCCAGCGGCCGTACCACCGCGCGGCTGATCAGCCAGGTGACGAGCATCGCCAGCAGCACCGAGGCGGCGAGCGTCAGGTAGATCGACAGGCGCGAGCGCTCGTAGGTCTCGCCGATCCCCTGTTGGCCCGCTGCGACGCTGTCGTTCAGCGCTCTGTCGGCTCGCTCGACGCCTAGGGTGGTAGCTTCATATTGTCGGCCAACCTCCTCGTTGTGGTTTTCTACCTCTTGGATATCGCCTGAGGCTGTAGCCGTGAGTTGAGCTTCGCTGCCGTCGCGGTAGCGGCGGTAGGTATCGTTGGCCTGGGTGAGCGTCGTGTAGAGACGCTCCCAGGTCGCAGCTCGCTCCGACGAGATCGCGTTCGCGCGGTAGTTGTCCGCCTCTCGGATCAGATCGGCGAAGAGGTTGTCGGTTTCGATCGCGGTCCGACGCCAGGTGGCAAAGATATCCGTTTCACGCACTGGACGGTTTTGCGCCTTCATCAGGCTAGCGATTACGGCGTTGCGGCGAAGGATGCCGAGGTTGCGCGTCTGGTTACCCAGCTCGTCGAGCTGCCGCATCATGGCGATGTCTCGGCTGACGATCATATCAGTAGCTTCGCGCACTGCCCCGAGCTGCCCGATTGCGTAGAGACCCAGCGCCACGATCACCACGATGACGGCGCTGAAGCCGAACAGAATGCGTTGCGCGATCGAGAGTGACACGGTGACCTCTGGGTGCAAGCATCAGGAGGTCATCCGAAACGCGACCAACCGATTGGAAAAGCGCAAGATCTCTCGCATTCGGCGCCGGGCGCATACAACCGGCTTGTCATCAACTTACTGCGTGGTTGGGTGAGTGTCGGTGCGGCGGGGGAACTGAACACCGCAAGCGTCGGCTTACGGCCCGAAACGTCACTGTAGATCGTCAAGTTGCTCCGGATCGTCTGGCTGTTCCTGCCGCGCTGGTTCGCCCGGCGCTTCTTCCCGCCTTTGCGGCGGTTTGAACTTAGGCTCTGCAGCCGGCGTCGGGGGAAGAGCGGTCCGCATCGGAGCGGCTGGCTTTATGGCAGACAGCACGGCCGGCCGTTGTGGGGGCAATGGAGGATGAGCGATCGGTCCGGCGATCGACGGCGCTTGGACGGGCAGCGTGCCAGTTCCAGCGGGTGATGGAGGTGCGGCCATCGCAGAATTTTGGGGTAGCCCCTCGGACGATGGCGCCTGGAGCGCTACGGACTGTCCTGCCGCCGAGGTCCCACTCGATGGCTGAGCTTTGGCCGGAGCAGGCTGCGCAGCTGCCACACGCTCTGGTTCACATTTCTCCCCGCATTGGTCGACGTGAGCGTGAAAGGTCTTGGCGCCGATCGTAGCAGCGATGACGCAGCTGCTTGGGTGATAAACGAGCCCGAACTGGAACTTACCCTTGTCATCAGACTCGGCCGTGAACTTCCCATCCAGCGACACGCTCGTGTGCGGCTGATCGGTTGTCCCGACAACGTAGAGCCGCCCGGCGGCAATGGCGGCGGCATCGATCCCCGGGGCTGCATACGCGGCGGTACCAAGGGCAAGCGCTACGGCGCCAGTCGCCGCGAAGATCCTTGCCCACTGCATCAATCAGATATCCGCATTCCGCCCTTCTCTGGATCAGGGGCTGATTTTATCGGAACGCGCGGATGGCCGGGTTGGACCCGGGTCTCATTGCGGCATTGCGATCGACGCCGGGAACCTGCATGCGCTGATTGAGGCGGTTCAGGTCGAGCGCGATGCCTGGCGGGACGAGGCAGAGCGGCTGGGCGCTCGAAGCATCAGAGCTGCTTGAGCGGCGACAGCCTGTCCCGCGCCTGCTACAGCCCCGCTTCTTCCCGTCAGCGCGCCCGAGGTGTTCGCGACACCCCAAGGCATGCGGCGGGCAAGCACGTGACGACAGGCGCTCTCCGGGCCAGTTCCCTGCAGAACGCCCGTGAAGCCTTGGCCGGGCGGTCGCGTGAGGGTCGGTGCGGCGGCGGGACTGGAGACCGCAAGCGCCGGCCCAGGGCCCCAGATCATCGGCGACACTGAACGGCAGAGGCCCACCCCGGGTGTAGGGGCGGGAGTTGTGCCACCAAGCTCACGAGCGCTGACGGGAACCGGTAATCAGCGGTCCAGTCACATCCCGCCGTCTAAGGTATCCTCTGATGTCTGAGAGCCCGTCCGATAATGATCCGAGGCGGGGTTGAGTGGCCGGGATGGCGATGATTCCAGGCGGGTTGCTGAAGCCTAACCTGGAAGCGCCATGTGGACCCCGACCACCCGGCGGCAGCATAGCCGCGCGGGCCTTCGCTATGAAACCGACCTGACCGATGCCGAGTGGGCGGTGATCGAGCCGCTGATGCCGAGGCCCGAGCCGCGCGGTCGGCCTCCGGTCTGGACGCCCCGAAAGATCTTAAACGCGATCTTCTACGTTCTGCGCGGCGGTATCGCATGGCGGATGATCCCCAAGGATCTGCCGCCGCGATCGACTACGTTCGGCTACTTCAGCCGCTGGCGCGACGCAGGGCTGTTCGGCCGGATCAATCACCACCTCGTCATGGCTGATCGCGAGCGTGTCGGACGCGAAGCCTCGCCGTCCGCTGCAGTGCTCGACAGCCAGAGCGTCAAAACCATGGAGAGCGGCGGGCCGCGCGGCTACGACGCCGGTAAGAAAGTCAAAGGCCGCAAGCGCCAAGCGCTGGTCGACACGGACGGGCGTGCGCTCGTCCTCGATCCGCAGCCTGCCGACGTGCAGGACCAGGACGGAGCCGTGCCAGTCCTGCGCCTATCGCGCCGGAGCTTCCCGTTCATCGTCAAGGCCTTCGCCGACGCCGGCTATGCCGGCGACAAGCCCGCGACCGCCACGATCATTGCCGTCGAGATCGTGCGCAAGCCGCCGGATCAGGTCGGCTTCGCTGTGCATCCGCGCCGGTGGGTCGTTGAACGGTTCTTCGGCTGGATCAGCTGCAACCGACGCCTCTGGAAGGACCCGGAAGCGACCCTCGCCTCTGCCAGAGCCTTCCTCTACGCCGCAGCCGTCATGATCCTCGTCAGACGCCTCGCCCGATCACCCTGACTTCTCGGACGGACTCTGAGTTGGCTCAGTGACGACGTCGACCGTGTCCTGAGACCCGTGCGCGAAGCCTACAGGATGGTCGACCGGGGGGAACAGGTCCGCCAATCCGGTGGCTATACCGTGCAGTACCGGATCATGTGAGGTGCCGAGGGAAGGCGTGTACGGGTCAACGGTTCGCATGCTGAACACGGGTCTGAAACTGATGGGAAAGTGAGCAGCCCTCAAACCGCTCTTGATCTGGGTTAATAGCGCTTAACGTAGAAGGTTCAGACGATTTTCGCGCTTGGGTTGTGAACCCGCAACCGCGGCGGCGACCCCGCGGTTGCGAGTAAGACTCGCGCCAAGCGC
>NZ_JAKSYJ010000206.1 GCF_022829365.1 Methylobacterium sp. J-077
GACCGGGACGCCGTGGTCGCCGAGGCCGGGCTGGCGGTGCTGCTCACCCCGGCCGCCACCTTGGGCGTGTCCTACACCGGCCAGATCGGCGCCCGCGCCCAGGACCACGCCGCCAGGGGCGCGTTCACGGTCAGGTTCTGACCCAGACCGCGGCCGCGGACGGCTCGCCATCGCCGCCGAGCCTGTCCGAGGTCGCCGAGGGCCCGTGCCAGGACGCGTCAGGACGCGTCAGGGCTCTTCATGGCTCTTGGAGACGGACGATCGCCCGAGGTCGTCGGCTCTGAACCCGCGGCGGGCGGGACGCTCCGGCGGCCGACCTGTGCCGGTCGGATGCCCCAGCTGCAGCGCTGCGCAGGCGCGGATGGCCTGCCGGCCGATGGCGCGCACGGACGGCGACTTCCTCGACCGCGCCCGGTTCGGGTGGAGACCAGAGAGAGGCCCTGGGGCGTTGCCGGGGCCCTCTCTCGTTTCAGGGCGCCGGCCGTGATCTTGCGGCCCGGCACTATCGGATATGTGGTGCCGTCGCCCTCGTTGCGGACGCTATGGACTTCGGAACGACGGACGCCGCCATAGAGGATGTCGAGGGCGACATCGTCGACGCACAGGTCAGGGCGCGGGATTTGTTAGGGCGCCAGCGCATCCTCGAAGGACCGCGCCCCGTAGCCCGAGACTGGAGTCGTCAAGATCCGTTCGATGCCGGTGTCAGGTGTCGATCCGATCGAAGTTGCATCGCCACGCGTGGCACGGTCATCGCGGGACGAGGGCTTCAGCCCATGAAATGCCAGGCTGCCTCGGCCGTGTTTCGTCCTTCGGGCAGCTTGCCGTCGGGCCGGAGCACGACCTCGTCGATCCGTGCCTTCTCCGAGTGGTCCAGGGCGAGGTCCCGCTCCTTGACCGCGGCGGTGTGCTCGCCCTTGGCGAGGTGCCGGGCCGAATGCCGATAATGGGCGGCGGCCCGCTCATGCTGATGGGCAGCCTTCGCGCAGGCTCGTTCCATCTCGGTCATCGACATCGTCAAATCTCCTCGCAGAGCGCGTTCCGACGGTCCCGTCCAGGCCGTCTCAGTTGTGGACCTGCGACTGAGCCATCTCGCGGCCCCAGGTGGTCCTGGCAGCCTCGCGGGCGGCGCGTGCGGCGTTCGCAGTGGCCGTCGCGGCTCTCACGATGGACGCGCGCGCGCCGGAGGCCGCCTGGCGCATCGCCGCCACGTTCGCGCTGATCGAGACTGCGACCGCATCTTGGGATTTGTGGACCGCCAGCTGGGTCGCCTCGACGGATTTCCGTGCGGAATCGGCAGCCTTGCGCATCGCGGCGTTCGCCGCGCCCCCCGCAGCTCGGTTGGCTTCGGCGATCTTGGTCTCGGCGCGGGTGGCGGCCTCCGCGGCGTCGGTGGCGAGTTTCCCGATCGCGTCGGAGGACTGCTTCGGAGCATCCTTCAGCGCCGCCTTCGAGGCCTGCATCGCAAGCCGGGCCGCCTCATGGGCGGCATCGGCGGCTTGGCTCGCCTCGCGCCCAGCCTCCCGCATCGTCGCCGCGGCCCCCTCGGAAGGTGCCATCGGCGTTTGCGCGATTGCCGTGGTCATCGTCGACAGTGCGAGGACCGTCGCCGTCAGGACCGTGATCGTTCTCATGGGACATCTCATTCATCTGTCGGGGAAAGGCAGCGGCCGTTGGCCGGTCGATGCGGCGAGGCTCAGTCCGTCCCTGGGGTCTTGGCGGCGGCGCTCCAGTAGGCGTCCGCCTTCGCGGTCTGCTGGGCGAACGGCTCCGCCTTCGTGAACCGGCCCTCGGTGATCCGCGGGGCCTGGTCCATGCCTTCTTTGCTCGTGTCGAGGACGAGGATGTTCAGGTTCGGCGTGACCTTGAACTGGTCCCAGGGGACGGCGATGTGACGCTCGCCGAGGCCGAACACGCCGCCCCGGGCGACGACGAGGTAGGCGATCCTGCCGCCCTCCGGCCCCATGACGATGTCGTCGACGCTGCCGAGCGCGACGTTGCCGGCGGTGCGCACCTCGCTCCCGAGCAGATCGTCGGAGCGAAACGCGGTCATGCGCGACGCGACCGGCTTGGCGAGCGCGAGTTCCTGCTTGCGGAAGCCGAGGGCGTTCGCGACCCGAAGATCGCGGCCCTGCAGGTCCGTTTTGTAGGCATCGTAGCTGGCCCGGATCTGGACCAGCACGTCCTCGCAGGGCTGCTGCCTGCCGTGGCGTGCCAGGATGTCGGCGCCGGCCAGCAGGACCCGGACCTCGTATCCGGGGCGGGCGCTGGCGTAACGCATCATCGCGGACGCGGCGCCCATCGCCATGCCGGCGTCGGACCCCAGGCTGCCCGCCCAATACCCGCCGAGCGGGTAGCCGTAGCCGTAGCCCGATCCGCCGAGCCAGTATCCGTCCTTCTCCATCCGGGCGTCGAAGACCTTGAGATGGTCGAGGCAAACCTGGGCCGGCTTGTCGTCCGTCTCCGTGAGCGGACCGACTTTCGGCTCCTCTGCAGCACGGAGGGGGCTTGCGAGGGCGAGGGCGGTGCAGGCCCCGAACGTCAGGGGGCGGATGAGGCGGCGCATGGAAGGTTCCTCGGTGGGATGGGTAGGCCGCGGGCGTTCGTCAGACGATGGTGAGGTCGTTCTCGACGATGCCGACGCCCGGGGAGCTCCACGCCGTCGTGGCGGCGAGCCGGCGCTCGTGCTCGGTGTGGACGCTGCCCGTGAGACGGACGTGGTCGCCCTAGACATCGATCCCGACGCGCTTGGGATCGAAGAACCAGGAGCGCCCCAGCGCGACCTTGATGTCCTGGGCGATGTCGTGGGCGTTGGCGCGCGGCTTGATGGTGATCCGGTTCGAGAGACCGACGACGCCAAGCAGCGACCGGACGTCGATGGCCGCGGCGTCCTTCTGGAAGTTCCAGTCGACGGCCCCGTCCAGGCTCACCCATCCGTCCTGCACCTGGGCCGTGATGGTATCGGGAAGGATCGCGGCGTCCCAGTCGAGCCGGTTGAGGACGGCCGCGGCGATGTCCTCGTCGGTGCGCCGATGCTCGAACGGCAGGTCCACCGCGATCTCCTCGGCGATGGCCTTGACCCCGTTGACCCGGCGGGCGGCGGCCTCGGCAGCGTGCTTCTGGGCGAAGCTGGTCACGCGCCCGGTCAGGGTGACAATGCCGTCCTTGGCCGTCACGGCGAGATCCGTCGCGGTCACGCTCGGGTCCCAGGCCAGCTCGGCGGCCACGTCCTGCGTCAGTCTCTCGTCGGTGATCATGATGGCTCCCCCTCGTCGGTGCGATCCGGACGGCGGGTGGGCCGGTGGATCTGCTCGACGGCAAGCTAGCGTCCCGGCCCAATACATGCGCCCAGCAATTATGAGATTTAGCTATGCAAGGACGACCCGACCGCTGGCCATGCCAATGATCATCAATCCGGCGATGACTGCGGTGGAGTTTTTTGTCGTCAAAATTTGATTTGGATCAAACCAGATCATGCCGGCGAACCCCCGCTGGTGCCAAGGGCGCGGCGAATGTCGATATCGGTCGCGCGACGCCGAACGGGTCAGACGCCCACGCCTTGAACGTCCTCCTCGTTCGAACCCGTGGGTTGGAGCACGTGGGCGAGCGCGTGGATGCTTTCCGTGATGTGTATCAGCACCGTCCGTATCCTCGGCGTGTCGCGGTTGTCCTTGTGGACCAGCAGCAGGATGTCCGCGCTGGGCGGCTCGGTCGGCACCTCCATGCGGATCAGCCGAGGTTCCTCGTCGCCGCGGAACCGGGCCAGGCAGGCCAGCCCCCCGCCGTTGGCGGCCGCAAGCACGGCGGCCTCGTGGCTGCTCGTCTGCAGGACGACACGGGACATCGGGGCCATCTCGGTCAGCCAGGCCGACTGCGTCATCTCCTGGCTGTCCTCCATCTGCGTGATGAGGTGGTGGTCAGGGCAGCCCTCCTCGAAGTTCAGTTCGCCGCGCTCCAAGATGTAGTCCGACGTGGCGTAGAGGCCGAAGGCGATGCCGCCGATGCGCCGCACCACGAGGTCGTGCTGCTCGGGCTGCCTCATCCGCACGGAGACGTCCGCCTCGCGCATCGCCAAGCTCAGCTCCCGTGGGTTGGGAATGAGCTCGATCATGATGTCGGGATGCCTGGCATGCAGGCTGGCGAAGCTCGGTGCCAGCAGGTGCGCGGCCATGGTCTCGGCGCAGGTGACCCGCACCAGCCCGCGCAGGCGGGTATCGCGACCGGTGACGTCCCGCTCCAGGGCGAGGGCCTCGGCCTCAAGCCGCTCGGCCTTCTCGCGCACCTCCTCTCCCGCCAGCGTCGGCACGTAGCCTTCGGGGGTGCGGTTCAGCAGGCGTACCGCGAGGGTCGCCTCCAACGTGTTGAGGCGTCGGCCGACCGTCGATTGCGAGACATGGAGCACCCGGGCGGCGGCCGACAGACTCCCGTGCCTCACCAGGGCCAGGAAAAATCTCAGGTCATCCCAGTCTAGCATTCGGCGAACCTCGCCAATTCTGCGGCCCTCGTCGTCATATTTGGTGACCTCATCGGAGGCCCAAAAGCCTAAACTAGAAAATACGAGATGCATATCGAGCAAATATTTCCGCCCGAAAGTCGGTCGGGATGAGATGCTAATCAAGAAATGGAATTTCGCATGGCTAAGCTACCCCACACGCCCGACATCCCGAAGCCGTCCCTCGTGAGCAAGCGCGAGCTCGACGTCGTCGTGGCCAAGGCGAAGGCCGATCCGACCGCGGTCCGGACCCTGCGGTGTCGCACGGTCGCGCAGGGGCGGCTTCACCAGCTCAACTACATCCGGAACCTGCCACCGCAGCCGGTGATGGAGGACGAGCCGGAAGGCCTGCTCGGCGAGAGCACCGCCCCGAACGCCTCCGAGGCCCTGCTCGCCGCCCTGGGATCGTGCTTGTCCATCGGCATCCACGCCAACGCCCTGTCACAAGGCATCCCGATCCGCTCGCTGGAACTCAACGTCGAGGCCGACATCAACATGACCTCGGTCTGGGGCAGCGGCGACCTTGGCCCGAAGACCATCGGATTCGAAGTCATCCGGGTTTCCGTCAGCATTGATGCGGACGCATCGCGAAAGGCTCTGGCGGCGCTGATCAAGCACACGGTGCTGTGGTCACCGGTGGCCAACACCCTCCACAACCCGGTCCACCTCGACGTCGCCCTCGCACCCATCACCCTCGGCTGAAGCGAGGACGGACATGACCGCGACCTCGTTCCTCTTCGCGATGGGACACCGTTTCGTCCGGCGGATGGGAGAACGAAGGGGACCGATCCCGTCGCTCGGACCAAGGCCCGATCCGGAAGCGCTCGACGAGCGGGACCTCGACCGTCTCGTGACGGAGGCGAAGACCCATACGGTCGCCTTGGCGCTGAGTGAGGAACGCCTCCGCTTCACCCAGGAAGCCGGTCGCATCGGATCGTGGACCCTCGATCTCGCGACGATGTCGCTCGACGCCTCGGAGGGCTGCAAGGCGAATTTCGGTCGCGACCCGAACGCCGCTTTCACCTACGAGGCCTGGATCGCGGGGGTCCATCCCGATGACAGGGCACGCATGAAGGCGGCGGTCTCGGACGCCATCGCGGGGCGGACCCGATACGACCACGAGTTCCGGATCACCTACCCGGGCGGCGCGATCCACTGGATCCATGCAAGGGGACACGCCTCCTACCGACCGGACGGCACGCCCCTGACCATCGCCGGCATCTCGCTCGACATCACCGACCGCAAGCGCGTCGAGGATCACCGCGACCTGCTGGCGAAGGAACTGGCCCACCGGGTCAAGAACACCCTCGCGACGGTTCAGTCGATCATCCGCCATACGCTCAGGACATCCGCCTCGCTTGAGGATGCCGAAGCCACCCTGGATGCCCGCATCATGGCACTGGCGGGCGCCCACGACGTGCTCATCCGCGACACCTGGGAGGGCGCGACCCTCGCCGACGTCGTCGCTGTGACCCTGCGTCCGTTCGGGGCCGAGCAGGCGGATCGGTTCAGATCCGAGGGACCGACCGTGCACCTGACGTCCCGGGTGGCACTCGCCTTCGCCATGGCGCTGCACGAACTAGCCACCAACGCGGTCAAGTACGGCGCGCTGTCCATGGATGACGGGAGCGTCCTGCTGACGTGGAACATCCTCGACGGGGTCGGCTCGGACCGGCTGCGCTTCCGCTGGCAGGAGTCCGGGGGGCCCCTCGTCGTTCCGCCGACCCGGACGGGCTTCGGCTCCCGCATGATCGAGCGCGCGTTGGCCATCGAGATCGGCGGGGCTGCCGACATCGCGTACCACGCAGCCGGCATTCACTTCACGGCCGAGGCGCCCCTGAACGGCATTTCCCGGGATGGCTGACCGCAATGCGTGCGTCCTGGGCGCCATGCCCTGCAAATCTGCACCTCCGGTCGCCGCATTCGGTTCCGTTCCGTGTCGTCGCGGGCGCGTTGTCCCGATGCGACGCCCAACGTCGGCAGCCCAAACCGGGAGGTGACGATGTTCGAAGCCGACGCCTACTCCGATCTCGCCAGATCGGTCGTGACCGTTCGTGACCGGGCAAGCGACGGCCGTTCCCGGGACGACGTGTCGGTCAGGTTGGCCGCCGGTGTCCTGCAGTGCGCCTTCCGGCTCGACGAGGAAGCACGCGATGCCTTCCCCGATCTCGCTCGGCAGCAGGAGGGGATGCAGGCCACCGACCGCTGGAGGGGCAGCTGAGCCGAAGTCTCCCACAACGTCTTCGACGAGACCGCACCGAACCGGAAGGACAGGCCCATGTCGATCCATTCAATCCCGGTCAGGCCCGTACCCTTCCCGGCCGTCGCGCCTGCGTACCAGTGCGACGGCGTCGACAAGGTCCGTCTCATCAGCCTGGCAACGGACCTGCCGCTGGCGGAGCGCGACGCGCTGGAGCCGCTGAGCCGTCGCGTCGCCCTCGACCAGAAGCAGACCCTTTACGGACAGGACGAGCCCGCGGTCTCGGTCTTCAACGTCACGTCCGGCGCCCTTCGCCTGTACCGCATCCTTCCTGACGGACGACGCCAGGTCACCGGGTTCGCCTTCCCCGGGGACTTCCTCGGGCTTTCCATGCTCGACCGGTTCGCTGTCTCCGCCGACGCCCTTGGGCCAGTCACGGCATGCCGCTTCGAACGGCTGGCCTTCATGGACCTGCTTCGCGGGCAGCCCGGCCTGATGATGCACCTGCACGAGATCATGGGACATGAGCTGTCCCGGGCCAAGGACATGATGATGCTGCTCGGGCGGCGGACCGCGGACGAGCGGATCGCGACGTTCCTGATGGGACTGCAGGAGCGATACGTCCGGATCGGGCGGTCCTCGGTCACCCTGGAACTGCCGATGGGGCGTCTCGACATCGCCGACCATCTCGGCCTGACCATCGAGACGGTAAGCCGGACATTCTCCAGGTTGGACCGGGACCACTGCATCCTGATCGTGCCGGGCGGCGTACGCCTCGTGGACCATGACCGCCTCGCACGGATGTCGGCGCATTGATCCTCCCGCGCGAGGCCGCCTAAAGGCCCGGGGGGCGCACCGGCGGTCGCTTGATGTCCTGCCAGCGAGACCGCGCGCCGGACGTGCCGGGGGCCTGCACGGTTCCCGTGTCGACGGGGTCCCGTGGGCGGATATCGCCCGGTACGACCTCCTCCGAATGCGGCATGTTCGGGCCGTTGGACCCGGCCTGGTCGCCCGCCGTGGGCGCCGCCCGGACCGTCGTCGCGACCAGAAACGCCCCCAGGGCGGCGAGCATGGTCTTGCGTGTTCCTGACATTGTCCGGGCTTCCTCATCCCCGGGACGCCGGTTTCGGCCGCCCCACGTGATGGCCAGCATGCGCGCGACACCACCAACGGACTTTGCGCTGGATCAAGGACGCGACGGGCCCGGGGAATAGGGTTCGCTCCATCGGCACGGACGGAACGAGCCGTTGCCGGGACAGCCATCGGCGGTCGCCAGCACCGGAAGTCTTCGCTGTCGCGATCCGGCTCGCCCAGGCGACGGCGGCGGCCGGATAAATCTCCCACCATCGAGGAAACGCACCATGACCATGGACAAGACCTTGCAGACCAACGTCCTCGCGGAACTCAACTGGGAGCCGAGCGTCACCGCCGCGCATATCGGCGTCACCGCAAAGGACGGCATCGTCACCCTGACCGGGCACGTGCAGAGCTACATGGAGAAGTACGCCGCCGAGCGGGCCGCCGGCCGCGTCAAGGGCGTGCGCGCCGTCGCCGAGGAGATCGAGGTCCGCCTCCCCACCCATGCCCGCAGGAACGATGACGAGATCGCGGTGGCGCTCCTGCAGCGCCTCGACTGGAACGTCTCGGTTCCCGACAAGGCCGTCCAGGTCAAGGTCGAGAAGGGTTGGGTGACCCTCACCGGCGCGGTCGACTGGCAGTTCCAGAAGGAAGCCGCGCAGCACGACATTCGCGGCATGCTTGGCGTGGTCGGCATCTCCAACTGGATCACGATCAAGGAGCGGCCCAGCGCGGTGAGCATCGGCGCCGATATCACCAAGGCGCTGCACCGGAGCTGGTACGACCCGAAGACGATCAACGTCAGCGCCAGCGGCGGCACGGTCCACCTGACCGGCACGGTGGACACTTGGTACGACCGGCAGATGGCCGGTTGGACAGCCTGGGGTGCTCCCGGCGCCACCACGGTCGAGAACGACATTCGCGTCGTCTGAGGCCGCCCCGAACCTCGACGCATTGGGCGGTTCCCTCGCATCGCCCGATGCGACCGCCCTCAGGAGCGCCCGATCGATGATTCAGACCCGGATACACGGCCACGACCGGACCACCCTGGCCCTGATCTTCAACCATCCGACCAGCGAGAACCTGGAATGGCGGGAGGTCGTGGCCTTCGTCGACCGGATCGGGAGCACCCAGGAGAAGCCGGACGGGAACTGGACCCTGCGCCTGGGCGGTCGCATGTGGACCTTCCCCCAGCCGCCGCACAAGGACATGGACCCCCGCGAGGTCGAGCGGCTGCGGCACCTGATGCAGGGAGCCGGCCTGTCGGCGCATTCCACGGTGTTGCTGACGCCCACCCCGGCCGCCTTCGAGTCCGACGCCCTGATCGTCGTCGACCATCACGAGGCGCGGATCTATCGCCTCGATCCCGCAACCATCGGTGACACGACCGAGACCACCCTGCGGCCGTACGATCCCCGCGGGCACATCCATCATCTCGCCCACAAGGAAGGCGGGACCTTTCGCGGTCAGCGCGCCCCGGAGGACGTAGCCTTCTACGAGGGGATCGTCGCGTCGGTGAGGGATGCGCCGCGCATCGCCATCGTCGGCCACGGCACCGGCAAGAGCAGCGCGATGTCAGTTCTCTCGCGGCGCCTCCGCGAGCACCATCACGAGACGCAGGGGCGCGTCGTCGCAACCGCGAACGTCGATCTTTCGGCGACGACGGACGGACAATTGCTGGCGCTGGGACGCGAGATGCTGAACCGGGACGAGCTGTGATGACCGCAAGCCTTTCCACACGGCCCGACGGCGACCTGACGCTGGACGAAGCCTCCGGGGTCGTCGGGCATGCCATCGCGGAGGCCCGTCGCCTCGGGGTCGCCGTGAGCGTCGCCGTCTGCGGCGGCCAGGGCCGCCTCGTCGCCTTCTCGAAGATGGACGGCGCGGGCTGCATGACCGCACGCGGGGCCATCGGGAAGGCCGTGGCCTCGGCGCTCTCGGGCGAGCCGAGCGAGGTCCTGCGCAGGCCCGGGGAGGCCGTCTGGACCTCCTTCGTCGAGGCTGAAGGGACAGCGGCCTTCCACGAACGTGGCGGCGTTCCCTTGAGACGGGACGGCGCGCTGATCGGCGCCGTCGGGGTTTTCGGGGATGCATCCTCGGAACAGGACCTCGCCTGCGCGACCGCCGGGAGCTACGCCTTGCGGTCCGCCGACACGGCGGCGGACGGTGTCCTAGCCTCCTCCACCGAGCGCCCCGTCGTGACCGACGATGCCCCCTGGATCGGCGGCCGCGAAGCCGAGCACAGAGACACGTCTCGGAGGCTTCCTTCGTCCGATGTCGTACCTCGAGGCACGACTGCATCGCCAGGGCCAGGTCGATCCCCGCGTCCTGTGCAGGGCCTATCGGGCCCGGAATGATCTGCCGGACACGTGACACCCGCCGGGAGCGTTGCAGTACTAGGGATGACTCGTCGGTCCGGCGTCGAGGCGTCGCCAGGGCGCCTGCAGGCTGGCCGTCTATCCGGACGGGAAAAAGATTCCGTGATTGGGCCCGGATCAACATGCCGAAGCACGCGCGGCGTGGCCGCAGCTCAATAGGTCAAGGTCGCCCGGGCGCCCACGATCGTGGCGTTCCTGATCCTCTGTCCGCTCGGATCACGGGGGTCGGCGACGTTACCACCCGGGTGAAAGATGTATTGCAGGTTCGGCTGCACCGTGACGCCGGGCGCGAGCACGACCTGGTAGGTCGCCTCGACGAGGGCCTCGAATCGGCGGCGCGGCGTCGCGTTGCCGGTCGCCAGGATAGTGTCCCGGTCGAACCCCCGGGCCGAGGGAGAGACGCGGGCAAACGAGACGGCCACGCCCACCGTATCGTCCGAGCGGTTCGGCAGGAGGCCGCGGTAGCCGACGCCCGCGTCGAGGTAGAGGTCGATCAGGTTGCGGTCGCCGGGCGAGCCCACGGCGCGCACGAACACGCTGGCGCCCTCGTCGTCCTTGTCCGGCTCCCGATACACGGTCTGGTCGATCATGCCGTAGAGACCATCGTTCCCCCGGAACCTGCGGGCGACGCCGCTCGACGCGGGATCCGCGAGCGAACGGCCGGTATTGTCGATCCGCAGCGAATCGAAGCGCCCGAAATGGTGCCAGCCACCGACCGTGATCGTCCCGGGCTCGTCCAGGAGCGCGCCATTCCGGCCCCGGCTCGCGAAGTTGTAGGCGTAGGCCGCCTCCGCGATCAGGAACGGCGGGTCGTCCAGCCGGAAATTCGTTCCGGTCCGGTCGCGCCGTTGCGGATCCGGGTCGTTCCAGGCGCGCGCCGGACCGGCAGGATCGCCGTCGAACAGGCCGACCTGGAACGAGAGGTTCGCGTTCGGGAGGTATTTCACCCGGATCGCCGGCGCGCCGAACGGGTAGGCCGGTCCGCCGCTGGGCAGATTCGTTCCCGCGATCGTCGGCCACCCGAACGTGGAATTGATGAACAGCGTCGCGGTCTGGCTGACGAGGAACTCGGTATCGGCCGCGACCTGGCCGATCTTGATCGCCAATTGGTTGTCGAGGAGTTGCTGCTCGACCCACAGCTCATAGAGGCGGGTCGCGGGAAGGGCCTCCAGTTCGCTCACCACGGCGAGGTCGCTGACGGCGGCCCTGCTCAGTCCCGCCCCGTTGATCTGGTAGGCCTCGACCCGGAACGCGGCGCCGCCCCAGCCGGCGAGCCTGTCGAGGTCGGCGTCGAGCTGCATGTCGAGGCGTCCGATGACGGTGGCGGTCCGACGGGTGCCGCCGCTCGTGTCGCCCAAGATGTCCGCGATGGCATTGAAGCTGTAGATGATGCCGTGATCCGAGAGGAATCGGCGCAGGCCGGTCGGGTCTCCGGCTATCCCCAGGGACGACTGGATCGAGGTCGTGGCGACGGCCGAGGGCTTGCCCGAAACCTCCGGCTGGGCGACCGACGTGCGCGGGTCACCGCCTGCACCGGTGTTCAAACCTTGGGCCCGGCCGCCGGAGGGAACGACACCGCACAGGACGGAGACGGCGCATGCCGTCCGGATCAGGCGTCCCAACCGCCTCGGACCTTGTTCCGTACCTGCGGACCCGACGCGGCTCGGGCCCGGGGTACCGCCGGCCGCCACGTCGAGGGCGTGCCCCGAACCGATGTCCCGTTTCCCAAGCATGCACGCTCGCTGCCGGCCCGCACGTCGGTAAGGGCCCGGCACCCTACGGCATGGAAGCTTTTCGGACGAGACCAAAGGAACATCCGAATGCCAGGCCCCCCCTGCCTCGAACGCGAGGCGCTCGCCAACCTCCGGGACGTGTCCGATCCCTCTAAACCGTACAGGGCCCGTCACACGCGGCACGTCGGATCGGTCGGATGACGACGTTGCCCGATGACGGCATCAGTTCGCCTCCTGCCTCAGTGTCCGCCATCGGCATGGTCCGACGTCTCGGACCCGGCCTGATCACCGGGGCTGCCGATGACGACCCGAGCGGCATCGCGACCTATTCCCAGGTCGGCGCGCAGTTCGGTTACGGCCTGGCCTGGACCATGCTGTTCAGCTTGCCGTTCATGGTCGTGATCCAGGAAATCAGCGGGCGCATCGGGTGCGTGACCGGCCGCGGCATCGCGGCGAACCTGCGCCGGCACTATCCGTCCTGGCTCGTGCGCGCCGTCGTGGCGCTGCTGCTCGTGGCGAACGTCGTCAATCTCGGTGCGGATCTCGGGGCCATGGGCGCGGCGCTCACCCTGCTCCTGGGCGGTAATCCGAGGCTCTACACCGTCGGATTCGGCATCCTGTGCGTCGTCGCCGAGATCTTCATCCCCTACGCCGCCTATGCCGGGCTGCTCAAATGGCTGACGCTGTCCCTTTTCGCCTACGTCGCCGTGGTGTTCTCCGTGCGCGTCCCGTGGGACGAGGCGCTGCTCGCCACCTTCGTCCCGCATCTGCGCTTCGATACCGTCCACGCGACGGCGCTGGTGGCGGTCCTCGGGACCACGATCAGCCCTTACCTGTTCTTCTGGCAATCGGCGCTGGAGGTCGAGGATCTGAGCAGGCGCGGAGCCCGTCCGCTCTGCCGCACACCGCGGGACTCGGGCACCCAATTCCTCCGTATCCGGACCGATACGGTGGTCGGGATGGGCGTCTCGAACGTCATCGCCATCTTCATCATCTACGCGACCGCCGCCACGCTGCACGCGAACGGGGTCACGGACATCCAGACCTAGGCGCAGGCGGCCGAAGCCCTCAGGCCGATCGCCGGTGTCTTCACCTTCGCACTCTTCGGTGCCGGCATCGTTGGGACGGGCCTGCTCGCGGTGCCGGTGCTGGCGGGATCGGCCGCCTATGCAATCTCGGAAGCCTTCCAGTGGAGCGGGGGCCTCGACCGCCGCCTGAGGCAGGCCAAGGCCTTCTACGCGACGCTCTCGGTGGCGACCCTGGCCGGAGTCGGCCTCAACTTCACCGCGCTCGATCCGGTCAGGGCTCTGTACTGGGCCGCCGTCGTCAACGGCATCCTCGCCGCCCCGGTCATGGCCACGGTGATGCTGGTCGCCGGCAACGGCCGCATCATGGGACGTCTGACCCTGTCGACGCCGATGCGCGTCGGTGGCTGGCTGGCCACCGCGATCATGGTCGTCGCCAGCGTCGGCTTCTTCGTCCTATGAAGATGCCCCGTCCTGCACGTTCCGGCCGCCCCCCGTCCTCGCTGCATCGATTTCGGCGGAACGTCCCAGGAAACAGGCCTGACACCACCGCCCGCCGCGGCCGAACCGAGATGCGCGGACGCGTCGAGGCTTCCGGATCGTCGACTGTCCAGATCGAGCTTCCCGATCGCCGTGTCGGGATCGAGACGTCGCGCCCAAGTCCGTGAGACCGGGAAGGGGGGATCGTCAGGCCAGCTTCGGGTCTCGGCCGGACAAGCCCCAGGCCCGTTGGTCGTATCCGCCGGCCTCGTGGATCACGTCCGGATGCGGATCGACTGGGCCCGGAGAGAACGGCCCCAGATCCTCCGGGATCGCGGGGCTCTCGGAAGCGTGATGGACCGGGACCGGTGCGGCCTGCCTCACCTTCGGGGCAAGCTGCGAGCCGGTGCCGGTGCCATCCTCCGCGGCCATCTCAGCGGCCAGACGCTCGGCGACGTCCAGGGCTTTGCCGATCACGTCGGCCTGCTGGCAGACCTCGTGCTCGTCGATCCGGCAGGCCTGATCCTCGGACCACCACCGCCCGTTGTCCATCTTACGGATCAATTCGGTGAGGCGTCGTTGCTGCAAGGTCAAGGCTTCGACCGCGCGGGGACAGACCATCTCGGTTTCCTTCTCGCCATGGCCTGAGCGGGCGTGAGGCTCGCGTCGACCCTATGGGCGTGGCCCTCACCGTAGATCCTGGACCGGAATTTCCTTTGCGGTGGATCAAAGACCTCGCCTTCGCCAGCCCCTAGGTTCGCCGAATACCGGAAAATCCCCTCTTGACCGGGGCGGCTCGCATCCCCGTCCGCGAAGAGTTCGCGGTCGCCGGGCCATCTTGCATCGCCAAGGAGACCATGATGTCCCACGACACCAGCTTGCAGCATCGCGTCACGGCCGAACTCATCTGGGACCCGGCGGTGACCTCATCGGAGATCGGCGTCACAGCCAAGGACGGTGTCGTCGCGCTGACCGGCCAGGTCGGGAACTATGACGAGAAGCTCGCCGCCGAGGCCGCCGCCCATCGCGTGCGGGGCGTGAGGGCCATCGTCCAGGAGATCGAGGTCCGCGTACCATTCGCCCTCAAGCGGTCGGACGAGGAGATCGCGGCGACCGCCGTCTCACGCCTCGCCTGGAACGTGGCCGTGCCGCCGGACCGGATCTCCCTGACGGTGTCGAAGGGCATCATCACCCTGACCGGCGCGGTCGACCGCCACTTCCAGTCCGAGGCCGCCGAGCGGGAGCTGCGTCATCTCTCCGGCGTGGTGGCGGTGGACAATCGGATCACCGTCCTGCCCCAGGTCGACGTCGCCGACGTGAGCGCGAACATCAGCGAGGCGCTCGACCGGTCGTGGCTGTTCGATCCCGCGACCGTCACCGTCACGGCCGACGGCGGGATGGTCCATCTCGGCGGGACGGTGCGCACCATGCAGGAGCGGCGCGCGGCGGTGGGGGCGGCCTGGGCCTCCCCGGGCACGACCGCGGTCGACAACCGCATCAGCGTCGTCTGACGGAAGCGCGCCCTGCCGGACGATCCATGCTCGTGTCGGGATTCGACACCTCCTTGGCATCGGCGACGACACGAAGTGCGCGGTCGTTGACGCTTGGAATGGTGGTCTGCAGGTTGAGTTGGCCGATGCGGGATCAGCGTCTAGACACTGCCGACGCGCGATCTCGGGCGCGAGACCGTTGAGCACGCGCTGGCGGCGATCGTTCTCGGCAGCGTTGAAGCCGCGCAGCACGACCTCCGGGTCGGCGCGGCTTTAGAACCGTTCCCGATCGCGTTGCGACGGGGAACGGCTCTAAGTCTTTGATGTAACGCGCTCGCTTACGCCGAACCGGTATCCACTTCGGCGGCGAGTGCTCTAGTGCGTGATGCCCAGCACCGGCATTGCCCCAGTTTGTGGCTGGTGCTCACTTTACGTGAATCAGGTGGCGGATTGACGTGAGCCGGTGATCGCGTGAACGGCGCTCCGCACCGTGGAAGGCATGTACAGTCCCGTCGCCATCGCCGAGTGGCGCATCGAGCGCATCGTCGAGCAGGATCCGGACCGCCTCGTCATCCCGACGCGACGGCGCGGGCGGTGCGCGTTTGCTAAATGAGCTGAGAATGCCGGCCAACCGCGCAACTGTGCTGCGGCTCAGCAGGAGCTACGGAAACCAAGCCATCCCCGTCGCGGACTCGACATCCGCTGCAATATGTTGGCGACGTCGCACAACCTTGTTTGGGAAGAGCCGCAACTTCGCCGAGGAACAGTCTCCGAATCGCTTTCCGTTCTCTCGTCGGCGATCGAAGCGGCGCTACCGGACAGCACAACATTGACGTCGGTCGATATGCGCAGGCGGCGTTTGATCTCGACAGGCCGCTGGATGTCGAGATCAGCGACGTGAAGCGGCGAGGCAGCGGTCACCAGGGAACACGCCTCTTTCGAACAGGCGCAACGGTGATGACCCGATGGTGACCAAGGCGACAACGCCAAGTGCCTTCGCACCCGGCGGTCGCAGGATAATTCTGATATGTCTTAGAAAACTGGAGCGGGCGAAGGGATTCGAACCCTCGACCCCAACCTTGGCAAGGTTGTGCTCTACCCCTGAGCTACACCCGCTCACTAGTGCCTGGCCGCCTGGACTTCCGTGCCGGCGGCCCCCGGCGGCGCTCTCTAAACACCATTCCGCCGGGCGACGCAAGCACCTCTTTTGCGGTTCGTGTCGATTCACCAGTCCGGGTCTGGTGGGAGCCCCCGGCGGATCTCCCGGAGCCGGGCCACGGTCGCCCGGGTGGTGCCGTCGGGGAGCGCGTCGGCCGGGAAGAACCCGAAGGCGGCGATCTCGCGATCGGGGGTCTTGGCCCGCAGCACCGCGAAGGCCGGCAGCACGAACACCGCGACATGGTCACGGGGCGCCGCCCCGGCGTTCCGGTAGAGCCCGTGCAGGCGCAACGGCGCTTCCGGGACGATCTCCGCCTCCTCGCGGAACTCGCGCTCCATGGCGGCGATGGCGGTCTCGCTGCGCTCGACGCCGCCGCCGGGCAGGTGCCAGCCGCTGACATAGGTGTGGCGGACCAGGGCGACCCGGCCGTGCGGGTCGAGGGCGACGCCGCGCACGCCCAGCGTCATGCCCCGGGATGCGAGCGCCCCGAGGTGGAACAAGCGCCGCAGAAACGGCCGGTCGAGGAGCATGTCTGGCGCGATCAGACGACGTCGAGGGTGATCTCACCCAGGCCGGCGATTGCCGCGACCATGCGCTCGCCGCGCTTCACCGGGCCGACACCGGAGGGCGTGCCGGTGAAGATCAGGTCGCCCGGCTGCAAGGTGAAATAGCGCGACAGGTAGGCGACCTGCTCGGCCACCGACCAGATCATGTCGGCGAGATCGCCCCTCTGGCGGGTCTCGCCGTTCACCGCGAGGGTGATCGACCCCTTGGCCGGATGGCCGATCGCCGAGGCCGGAAACAGGGCGCCGATCGGGCCGGAGCCGTCGGCCGCCTTGCCGAGGTCCCAGGGCCGCGACAGTTTCTTGGCCTCGTCCTGGAGATCGCGCCGCGTCATGTCGAGGCCGATCGCGTAGCCGTAGACCTGGTCGAGGGCCGACTCCACCGGGATGTCGCTGCCGCCGCCAGCGAGCGCGGCCACCAGCTCGACCTCGAAATGGTAGTTTTCGGTCTGGGGCGGGTAGGTGTGCGGCGTGGGCTCGGCGCCGACGATCTGCAGGGCGTCGGCCGGTTTCATGAAGAAGAACGGCGGCTCGCGATCCGGGTCGGCGCCCATCTCGCGGGCATGGGCGGCGTAGTTGCGCCCGACGCAGTAGACGCGGCGTATCGGGAACAAGTCGCTGCTGCCGGCGATCGGCAGGGCAATGCGGGGCGGGTTCTGGATGGCGGAAAGCATCGCAACCTCTGCAAATGGTGCGCCCTGATCCGGGCGCGTGGCCGTCCCTGGCGTGGGTAAGGGTTGTAAGGCGTGCAGGGGCCTGCGCCATCCCGGCGCTTGCAAGGCCCACGCCCTGGTCTACAAAATTTTGCCGATGATGCCCCCAGCCCTCACCCACGATACGCTGCTCAGCGCCCTGCGGGACGGGCTCGGCGCGCGGCACGTGCTGACCGAGGCGGACGATCTCGCACCTTACCTGGTCGAGAGCCGCAAGCTGTTCACCGGCTCGGCGCTCGCGGTGCTGCGGCCAGCCAGCACCGAGGAGGTCGCCTTCGCGGTCCGGGCCTGCACCCAGGCCGGCATCGCGGTGGTGCCGCTGGGCGGCAATACCGGGCTCACCGGCGCCGGCATCCCGCAGGGCGGCGTGGTCCTGTCGCTCGAGCGGATGAACCGCGTACGCGCGCTCGATCCGGTGGATTCCACCATCACGGTCGAGGCCGGGATGATCCTTTCGGAGGTGCAGGACGCCGCCGAGCGCGCCGGCCTGCTGTTCCCGCTCTCCTACGCGTCGCGGGGCTCCGCCCGGATCGGCGGCGGCATTGCCACCAATGCCGGCGGCATCGCGGTGCTTGCCTACGGCAACGCCCGGGACCTCGTCCTTGGGCTGGAGGTGGTGCTGGCCGACGGGCGGGTGTGGAACGGGCTGAAGGCGCTCCGGAAGGACAATGCCGGCTACGACCTGAAGCAGCTGTTCATCGGCTCCGAGGGGACGCTGGGCATCGTCACCGCGGCGGTGCTGAAGCTGTTTCCGCGGCCGCGCTCCACCGGCGTCGCCTTCGTGGGGCTGGATTCGGCGCGCGCCGCCCTCGATCTGTTCGTGGCCCTGCGGGCGCGGATGGACCGCGACCTCACGGCCTTCGAATACCTGCCGCCCTTCGCCCTGGAGATCGTGCTGCGGCATGTCCCCAGCACGGTCCGGCCGCTCGCCGGAGACCACGGAGCCTACGCGCTGATCGAGGTGTCCTCCGCGCGGCCGGAGGCCAACACACGGGCTGAGCTGGAAGCCGCCCTCGGCGCCGCGCTGGATGCCGGATTGATCGCCGACGCAGTCATCGGGTCCAGCGGCGCTCAGAACACGGCGCTCTGGGCCCTCCGCGAGGGCGTGCCCGAGGCTCAGACCCGCGAGGGCGCCTCGATCAAGCACGACGTTTCGGTGCCGCTCTCGAAGCTGCCGGCCTTCCTGGAGCGGGCGAGCGCGGCCTGCGTCGCGGCGATGCCGGGTCTGCGTCCCTGCGGCTTCGGCCATTTCGGCGACGGCAACATTCACTTCAACCTGACCCAACCGGCGGCCATGGACCGCGCTGCGTTCCTGGCTGAATGGGGCCGGTTCAACCGCATCGTCCACGACATCGTGCACGAACTCGGCGGCTCGATCGCGGCCGAGCACGGCGTCGGCCTGATCAAGCGCGACGAGCTCGCGCATTACGGCGACCCGGTCGGGCTCGACCTGATGTGGCGGGTAAAGGCGGCCCTGGACCCGGCGGATCTGATGAACCCAGGAAAGGTTCTCTGAGCCTGCTGGCCCGGACGCTGCCGCTCTGGCCTAGGGGGCGATGGTTTCAGCTTGGTGCGACCCGGTTTCGACCGATTTTGTTGAAAAACGCGAAGGCGGTGCTTCGAGCATCGCTCAGGGCAATGCGTCGGAGAACGTTGATCCCCTGCTGGGGGGTGCGATCTCACGCACGCAGGTGTTTCTTGCCAATTCAACGATAGCAATGTCTCGCGCCATTATGATTCGCGATGCGGCTTCGGCGTGGCCCCGAGCTTTTTAACAAAATCGTACCCTGAAAGCCTAGAAACAGACTGGAAGATTTCCGCCCGATCCGGTCGTAAGTCGCTGGCTCATGAACAGCCCGAACAGGGACCCTCCGAAAGCCTGCAACGGGTAAGAGCTCGATGTCACACGGTTCGGGCATCGAGATCCGTGCACCGTATTGGATCGGTCGAGAACTTACGCCGAGAGTGCCATCGGCACATCGGTGTCCACCAGCCGCTGCGGCCGCCCAATCAGGTAGCCTTGAATGGCGTCGAAGCCGATCTCGCGCATGAGCTCAAGCTGCGATAGCGTTTCCACGCCTTCGGCCTGGATAACGACGTTCAGCGCGCGTGCGATATGCGTGATGCCTTCCAGCACCGCCTTCGAGTGCCGGTCCGTTTCGGCCGTCGCTACGAAAGAGCGGTCGACCTTGATCCGATCGAGCGGCAGGTCGCGTAGATGCGCGAGCGACGAGTAGCCCGTGCCGAAATCATCCATCGCCACCGTCACTCCGAGTCGGCGGATGGCGTCCAGCATCTGCGCGATCTTGCGCCCGTCCTCGACGATCGCCGTCTCGGTCAACTCGATCTCCAGCCGCCGGGCCGGCAGCCCGCTCCAGGCCAGCGCCTGCACGAGGTCGGACAGGAGCGAGGGCGAGCGGAACTGGACCGGTGAGACGTTGACCGCGACGTAGACATCGCCCGGTAATTGCGCGGCCTGTCGGCAGGCCTCCCGCAAAACCCAGGCTCCGATCGGATTGATCTGCCCGGTCTCCTCCGCCAGCGGAATGAACCGGGCCGGGGAGATAGACCCGAGCGTCGGGTGGTCCCAACGGAGCAACGCCTCGTAGCCGATGATCCGGTCGTCGGCGAGCGCGACCACCGGCTGGTAGGCCAGATGCATTTCCCCACGCTCGATGGCGGTGCGCATATCGGTTTCGAGCTGGGCTCGATCGGAGACCATCTCCAGCATGCCGTGGGTGTAGCAACTCGTCCGGCCCCGACCGTGCCGCTTCGACTCGTAGAGCGCGATGTCGGAGAACTGCATGAGTTCAACGGCGTCGCGGGCATCATCCGTGCAGCACATGCCGATGCTGCAGCCGACCGACACGGTGAGTTCCCCGATCCCGAACGGAATGGCAAGCGCCGCGATCACCTCGGCAGCGACCGCCATCGCCTGGGTCTGATCGCCGTAGACAAGCACCGCCATCTCGTCGCCGCCCAGCCGCGCCACGAACCCGTCCGGTCCCGCAATCCCCGTCAGCCGTTCGGCAACTTGGACCAGGAGATGATCGCCGACCGCGTGGCCGTAGGTATCGTTGACCTGTTTGAACCGATCGAGATCAATCAGCAGGAGCTTGAAGCGTTGTTTGGGAAAGAAGTCCCGTTCCAGCCTGGCATTCAGTGCGCGGCGGTTGGCGAGCTTGGTCAGGGGATCGCTGAAAGCGAGTTCCGCGATCCGCCGTTGCGATTCGCGTTCCTTGGTGACGTCGTCGAAGGTGATGACGCTGCCGCCTTCCTCAATGGGGCGGATCTCGACCTGCATGATACGGCCGTCATCCATGAAATAATCGATCTGGGTGAAATTTTCGATCCCGCGCCATCGATCCACCCGTTTGCGCGCCTCATCCCGCCGTTCGAAACTCCAACCATGGTGATCGCCGACGTGCTCGATAATCTGGTCCGCGGTCAGACCCGTCAGCTTGGTATCGGCTGTGAAGCCATAGATCTCGAGATAGCGCCGATTATACAGACGCACCCGGTGAGAGCCGTCGAGATAGATCAGGCCGTTCGACATGTTGTCGAGAGCGGTCCTCAGCACCGCCGAATGGGCGCGTTCTTGTGCCTCGAAGCGTTGTGCCGTCAGGATGGTCAGGAACGCTCCCAGGAACAGCACACCGGCGCCGATCGCCACAAAAATGCTGAGCGTGATGTTTTCGTGCGGCAGGCCGTCATATTCGGCGACGCGTCCCATCGTCGTGCCGGCGATGGCGACAAAGTGGGTGCCGCCAACGGCCAGGGTGAAAAGAGCGCACACCACGCGGGACGTGGCCAGACGCGGCGGCAGCGCACAGGCCAGCGCCAGGCTGCAGCCACCGATGCTCGCTGCCAGAGCGTTCATGGATGACGAATGGGTCTGTCGGCATCCCTCGATCGCGGCCATGCCGATGTAATGCATTCCGCCGATGCCCAACCCCGCTACCGCACCCGCAAGGGCCCGCGCGCGCCAGGACCGGAAAACCGGTGCGAGGCCGAGCGGCAAGCCTACGACCAAGATGGCGGCGAGCGCCGACAAGATGGTCATGTTGCCGGCAAATCCCAGCATCATGTCGGGCCGATAGCCCAGCATAGCGATGAAATGGATTGTCCAGACACCGAGTCCGGCGACGACCGCCGTTCCCGCCAGCCAACCCGATCGACGCATCGGACCCACCTCGGCCACCTTCCGCATCAGCGCGGCGACCAACCATCCCGCCACAAGGCAGATGGCGAGAGCGGTGACAACAAATCCGAAAGAATGGTCGGTAGCGAACCAGACGGCACTGTAGATCATAGGCTGCCTTTACGTACCGATCTCTCAAACCGGTGTGAAAGAAGACGATGAAAAGATGGTTCAGATCGTGGCTATAGAAGACATACGCGTAACAAGAACGTGATGAACTGCGCCCAGGCCCACCGTCCTGGAAAGGCTGTCCGCGGAAGCGCGGCCGGTCACGGGCGAACGCGCCTGCGATAGGCAGCGACCGTTAAAACATGCGGCACAGCAGGCGAGGCTCCGCAATCGTCCCGACGGACCCAGCATAGCCGTCTGCACGATCGAGCTCGTATGGAAGGACTTCTCGCCTGCCGATTCCGGTTTCTCGTCGTCGCGCGCCCGAACGTCTGAGCGGCGTCGCGAGCAGACGGGACTGCGGCATCCGCGTCTTCGTGTGCGATGACCACGACCGCATCACCGCCTCCCGCACGCTCATCACGGCATTGGAGCTGAAAGGAGGGGGGTGCCACGGTTTCCTGGCGAACGTTGTCACCCGTCCCGAGCTTCGAGGAGACAAGCATGGTCGTGCCGTCGGCGCCGCGTCGGCCCGAGCCTGGGCCGACGATTGCCGCCGCGTGCCGATGCAAAATGGGCGTGCAGACCCGTGGGTCGCCGATGTCGCCGAGCGACTTCGATTGCCTGTCCAGGACTGACCGCAACCGTCCGATGCGGGTCCCCAGGTCACCGACCCAGGATCTGGTTCGAACCGTTCAGGTCACATTAGAGCGGGAACACCGCCAACCGCATCTCAACAGCAGGACATGAAATTTGTGCGGCGCGCCATAATTCGGCACGGCGGCGGGTGCAGGAGTGGCCGCAACGGCACGGTTCGTCGCCACCGGACTGGGCGTTAAGCGACTGCTAACGCTTCGGGCCGACCCTCATTGCAGACATCGGGGACACCCGCGCCCATCCAGGCACGGTCTTTGCTCAGGAACCATTCATCTCGCATGTGCGAGATCAGAGATGAGCCGTCCACCGACAGACAGCCTTTCCCTTTTCTGGAGACCGACGGAATGCCTACCTCCCAGGCCCGCGTGCAGACCGCCGAGGCCAGCCGCTACCTGCAGCAGCTGTGCCGGCACTGGAGTCACAAGTTCAAGGTCGAGGCGACTCCCGAGCACGGCACCGTGCCGTTCGGCGAGGACCGCGTCTGCACCTTCGACGCCGAGCCGGACGCCCTGGTGATGCGCATCGACAGCGCCGACCCGGTGAATCTCACCCGGCTCGAGAACGTGGTGGCCGACCACCTCGCCCGTTTCGCCTTCCGCGAGAGCCTCGGCGACATCCGCTGGTCCCGCGCCGCCTGATTTTTTTGGGCGATCGGTGTGGCGTTGATGCGTCGCAAGCGGGGCCGTCCGGCGCCAGATCGGACCGGTCTTCTCGTCTCAAGAACGTCTCTCGGCCGGTTGCTGGCGTAGGCTTTGCAGCCATGGTGGGCCGCGCGCGACAGCGTCGGCGACCCCGGAATACGAGAGCGGGACGACGGGATGAAGCGACGCACCCTGTTGCAAGGCGCTGGCGCCTTGATGGCCGGAGCCCTGGCGCGACCCGCCCTGGTCCGGGCGGCCTCGGCCACGACGCTGCGCTTCGTACCCTACGCTGACTTAGCGCTCCTCGATCCGATCATCACCACCAACTACGTCACGCGCACGCACGCGCTGATGGTGTTCGACACGCTCTACAGCCTCGACGCATCCTACCGCGCACAGCCGCAGATGGTGGCGGGTCACGACGTGTCGCCGGACGGCCTGACCTGGCGCCTGACCCTGCGGGACGGCCTGCGCTTCCACGACGGTGCACCGGTCCGTGCCCGTGACGTGGTGGTAAGCCTCAAGCGCTGGTCCGCGCGCGATGCCTTCGGCGGCGCCCTGTTCGCTACGGTGGACGAGGTATCCGCCCCGTCCGACACAACGGTGCAATTCCGGCTCAAGCGGCCGTTCCCGCTCCTGCCGGACGCCCTGGCGAAGCCGACCTCCTACCTGCCGGTGATCATGCCCGAGCGGCTAAGCGCGACGCCGGCCACCCAGGCGGTATCGGAGATCGTCGGCAGCGGTCCCTACCGGTACGTCCCGTCCGAGCGCGTGCCAGGCTCGCTCAACGTCTACCGCAAGTTCGAAGAATACCGGCCGCGCCAGGACGGCACGCCGAGCTTCACCGCCGGGCCGCGGATCGCGCATTTCGACCGGGTCGAGTGGCGCACCATTCCCGATGGCGCCACCGCGGCGGGGGCGCTCCGCTCGGGCGAGATCGACTGGTGGGAGCAACCCCTGGTCGATCTTGTGCCCGACCTGTTGCGCCAGCGGGACGTGCGCGTCGAACTCGTGGAAAGTGCCGGCCTGATCGGCCAGATCCGGCTCAACCACACCCTGCCGCCCTTCGACAACCCGAAGATCTGTCACGCGCTGCTGTCGGCGGTGGACCAGACCGAGATGATGGATGCCGTCGCCGGCAGCGACCCCGCGATCAGCCGCGGCCCGGTCGGCATCTTCACCGCCGGCGGCCCGATGGCCTCGGATGCCGGCATGGGCGTGCTCACCGGCCCGCGCGACCTCGCCGCGGCCAAGAAGGCCCTCGCGGCGGCCGGCTACAACGGCGAGCGAGTCGTGCTGCTCGCCGGCACCGACGTGCCGCGGATCAACGCGGTCTGCGAGGTGATGGCCGACCTCTGCCGCAAGCTCGGGATGAACCTCGATGTCGTCGCCACCGATTGGGGCACGGTGAACCAGCGGATCCTCAACGCGAAGCCCCTAGACCAGGGCGGCTGGTCGATGTTCGGCATCTTCTCCGGCGGCCTCGACATGATCTCGCCGGCCTACCACCTCGCGGTCCGCGGCAACGGCCGCGCCGGCGTGCCGAGCTGGCTCACCGACGCACCGCTGGAGGAACTGCGCAGCGCGTGGTTCGCGGCCCCCGACTTCGACCGGCAGAAGGCGCTGGCCGCCAAGATCCAGGCCCGGGCCTTGGAGGTCGGCGCCTACATCCCCTGCGGCCAGTATTTCCAGCCCACCGCCTACCGGCGCGATCTGGAGGGCATGCTGACCGGCCTGCCGCTGTTCTGGAACCTGCGCCGGTCGGCGTGAGCCCTCATCCGATCGCCATCAGGCTGGCATTGCCGCCCGCGGCCGCGGTGTTGATCGCGGTCGAGCGCTCCTCGACGAGACCGGGCAGCGCGTAGAGATCGCCTGCCGCGAGCGCTTGGGGCGTGCGGGCCTGAACGTTCAGGATCGGCCCGGGGCGCTCGGCCAAGGCGCGATTGAACGCCTGCAAGCCTGCGGCATCGCCCTCGTACAGCACCGCTCGAACGTCCCCGGCCTGTGCGAGGTTGGCCGCGCGTTCGACCCGGGCTGCGACGTCGTCCGGAAGATCGGTCAGGGCCTCGAAGATCCGGTCCGGGCACAGCACAACGGCGCGGTTGCCGGTGGATAGAATTGCGCCGAGCTGGAGGAGCAGCCCGCACTCCGTCTCGGCGATGGCGGCGACGCGCCCGCGTGGGTGCAGGGCGTAGAGATTGCGCTCGCCGACCGGTCCGGCCAGCTCGATGTCGGCGCCCTGGATCGAGCGCATCGCCGCGACGGGCTCCGCGAGCGGGCCGTGTCCACGGGATCGCAGCCACGCGGCGTAGCGTTGGATCGGGCCGTCTTCGCCGGCCAGCCCGTCGAGGGCGGCGGCCGGCGGCCGCTTCAGCAGGCGGCCGAGATAGAGCGGGCCGCCGGCCTTCGGCCCGGTGCCGGACAAGCCGGACCCGCCGAAGGGCTGCACGCCGACCACCGCGCCGATGACGTTGCGGTTCACGTAGCGGTTGCCCGCGCCGATGCGGGCCAGAACCCGGTCGGTCGTCTCGTCGATGCGGGTGTGGAGGCCGAAGGTCAGGCCGTAGCCGGTGGCGTCGATCGCGCGCAGCAGCCGGTCCAGGTCCCGGCGGGCATAGCGCAGGACATGCAGCACCGGACCGAACACTTCCTGCGCGACATCGGCCACGCGGGCGATCTCGACGAGCGTCGGCGGGACGAAGGTGCCGTATGCCGCCTCGGCCGGCAGCGGGACCTGGTGGACCGGAAACCCGCGTGCCCGCATCGCGGCGATATGTGCGTCGAGGCGCTCGGCCGCCGCTCGGGTGATGACCGGACCGACATCGACCGCGAGCCGGCGCGGATCGCCGACCACCAGTTCGCGGATGGCGCTCCTGAGCATCGCGAGGGTGTGGTCGGCGATCTCCTCCTGCAGGCACAGGATGCGCAGGGCCGAGCAGCGCTGGCCGGCGGAATCGAAGGCCGAGGCGATCACGTCTCCGACCACCTGCTCGGCCAGGGCGGACGAATCGACCACCAGGGCGTTCTGGCCGCCGGTCTCGGCGACGAGCGGGACCGGCTCGCCGTCGCGGGTCAGGCGTTCGGCCAGGCGGCGCTGGATCGTCTTGGCGATTGCGGTGGAGCCGGTGAACATCACCCCCTGCACCCGCGCATCGCCGATGAGCGCCGCGCCGACCTCGCCCGGGCCGGGCAGGAACTGGAGCGCGTCCTCCGGGATGCCCGCCGCGTGCAGTACCCGGATCGCCTCCGCTGCGATCAGCGGCGTTTCGGCTGCCGGCTTGGCCAGGACCGGGTTGCCGGCCGCCAGGGCGGCGGCGACCTGCCCGACGAAGATCGCCAGTGGGAAATTCCAGGGCGCTATGCAGACGATCGGGCCGAGGGGCGCATGCGTCCCGTCGAGGGTCCGCTCGGCCTCGGCCGCGTAGTAACGCAGGAAATCCACGGCCTCGCGGATCTCCGCCACGGCGTTGGCGAAGGATTTCCCGGCCTCGCGCACGATCAGCCCGATCAGCACCGGCATCCGCGCCTCGAAGGCGTCGGCTGCGGCGCGTAGGCAGGCGGCACGGGCCTCGGGTGCCGTCGCGCCCCAGGTCTCGGCGGACGCGTCTGCGCGCGCGACCGAAGCCTCGATCTCAGCGGGCGATGCGGAACGGACGCTGCCGACCCCGTCGCGATGATCGGCTGGATTGCGGACCGGCGTATCGGCCGAATCGGGATCAGCCCCGGATGGCACGGCCCGCCACAATGTCCGGCCGCTCTCGTCCAGATGTTCGGCTAGCAGCGCAAGGACTGCCTCGTCGGCGAGGTCGAGCCCCGCGGCATTGGAGCGGTCCGGAGCGTAGAGATCGCGCGGCAACGCGATCCGTTCATGCGGTGCGCCGGGAACCGGCATCGCTTCGACCGCTGCTACCGGATCGGCGATCAGTGCCTCTACAGGCACGGCGGCGTCGCCGACCCGGTTCACGAACGAACTGTTGGCGCCGTTCTCCAGGAGCCGCCGGACCAGGTAGGCGAGAAGGGTCTCGTGGGTGCCCACCGGCGCATAGATGCGGCACGGCCTGTCGAGCTTGTCCGGCCCGACCACGGCCTCGTAGAGCGGCTCGCCCATCCCGTGAAGGCACTGGAACTCGTACTGGCCGAGCCGAAAATCCGGCCCCGCCATCTCGACGATGCTGGCGAGCGTCTGAGCGTTGTGAGTGGCGAATTGCGGGAACACCGCGTCCGGCGCCGCGAGCAGCTGGCGCGCGCAGGCGAGATACGACACGTCGGTGTGCAGCTTGCGGGTGAAGACTGGGAAATCCGGCAGTCCGTCGACCTGCGCTCGCTTGATCTCGCTGTCCCAGTACGCACCCTTCACCAGGCGGACCATCAGCCGGTGGCGGCTGCGCCGGGCGAGGTCGACGAGCCCGTCGATGACGAACGGGCAGCGCTTGCCGTAGGCCTGCACGACGAAGCCGAGCCCGTCCCAGCCGGCGAGGTCCGGGTCGAAGGCCAGGACCTCGAGGATGTCGAGGGACAGGTCGAGCCGGTCCGCCTCCTCGGCGTCGATGTTGAGGCCGATGTTGTAGCGCCGGGCGAGGCGCGCCAGGTCCCGGACCCGGGGCGCCAGCTCGGCCATCACGCGCACGCGCTGGGACCTTGTGTAGCGCGGATGGAGCGCCGACAGCTTGATCGAGATCCCCGGCCCCCGGAGGATCCCGCGCCCGGCCGAAGCCTCGCCGATGGCACGGATCGCCGCTTCGTAGGCGTGCAGATAACGTTCCGCATCCTTGGAGGTGACCGCCGCCTCGCCGAGCATGTCGTAGGAGTAGGTGAACCCCTTCGCCTCCACGCGCTTCGCGTTGCGCAACGCTTCGGCGATATCGCGCCCGGTGACGAACTGCTCGCCCATCAGCCGCATGGCGAGGTCCACCGCCTTGCGGATCAGCGGCTCGCCGCCGCGGCCGATCAGCCGGGTGAGCGCCGCCGACAGGCCGGTCTCGCTGCGCGTTGCCGCGAGCCGGCCGGTGACCAGCAGGCCCCAGGTCGCGGCGTTCACGAACGGCGACGAGCTGTGGCCGAGATGGGCCGCCCAGTCGCCGCCGGCGATCTTGTCCCGGATCAGCGCGTCGCGGGTGGCGGCATCGGGGATGCGCAGCAGCGCCTCCGCCAGGCACATCAGCGCCACGCCCTCCTGGCTCGACAGGGCGTATTCATGAATCAGCCCCTCGACGCCGCCGTGCCGAGGCTGGCGGCGCAGGGCCTCGACCAGACGGCGCGCGGTGCCTGCGACGCGCCCGGCCGCGTCGGGGGACAGGCGCGCGCGATCGAGGAGCGGCGCCATGCATTCCGGCTCGGGCCGCCGACAGGCCGCGACCATGGCGGCCCGGAGGGGCGAGAGGGTCGTCACCTCGGCCGCGAAGTCCGCGAACGGGTGGCCCTCCTCCGCCGAGGGACGATCCAGAACGCCTGATCGCGGCATGGTTGGTCCCTTGAGCTGCGGCAACGCGAGGCCGTCGCGGACCAAGCTACGTCGGTTGCCGCGGATGGTTAAGGGGGCGCCAAGCGACGCCGGGCCGCGCCCGGCGATCTCATTCGCCGCGGTCCCGGCGCGGGATCCGCGCGCAGGTCCGGGCGATCCGGACGACGAGACGGTGCGGCTGCCAGCGCCATGATACAGAGGCGGCCATGACCGCGATCCTGATCTATGGCGCCACGGGCTATACCGGCATGCTGCTCGCCGAACACGCCGCCGCGCAGGGCCTGCGCCCGATCCTGGCCGGGCGCGACCCGGAAAAGCTGCGGCCGCTCGCCGCCCGGCTCGGGCTCGACTGGCGGGCTGCCCCCCTCGACGATCCGGGCCGCCTCCGGGAGGCGCTCGGCGGCATCGCCGCAGTGATCCACGCGGCCGGACCGTTCTCGAAGACCGCGCTCCCGATGGCCGAGGCCTGTCTCGCTGCCAAGACGCACTACGTCGACATCACCGGCGAGATCGACGTGCTGGAATCGCTCGCCGCCCGGGATGCCGACGCCAAGGCGGCGGGCATCGTCCTGCTGCCTGCGGCGGGATTCGACGTGGTGCCGAGCGATTGCCTCGCCGCCCACGTCGCGAATCGGCTGCCCGGCGCCACGCATCTGCGGATCTCGATCGGCGGATTCGGTGGCTTCAGCCGGGGGACCGCCCGTACCATGGTCGAGGGCATCGCCTGGGGGACGCGGGTGCGCCGGGACGGCCGCATCGTCGAATTGCCGAGCCCGCCCCGTGGCAACGCCGATTTCGGCCGCGGCGCCCGGCGCACCGTCGGGCTCGGCTGGGGCGACGTGTCGAGCGCGTGGTATTCGACCCGGGTGCCCAACATCGCGGTCTATTTCGAGGCCTTCCCCGCCATGGCGGCGGCCGCGGGATTGCCCGCCGGTCTCAGGCGGATCATCGCCGGCGGCACGGCGCAGCGCCTCATCAACCGCGGCATCGACCGTCTGCCGCCGGGGCCCTCCGAGACAGCGCGGGCGACGGCGCGCAGCACCTTTTTGGCCGAGGCCTGGGACGCGTCCGGCAACCGCTCGGCGAGCCGCATGGAAACCCCCGAGGGCTACACGCTGACGGTCCTGACCGCCCTGGAATCCGCCCGACGCGTGTCCTCCGGAGCCGTGGCGGCCGGGTTCCAAACCCCGGTCACCGCCTTCGGGCCGGATTTCATCTTGGGGTTTCCGAACGTCGTGCGGACGGATCTCTGAGCGGCCTTCGCATCACACCGTCGCGCCGAGCTGCCACGGCGCGAATTCCGACGATCCGAAGTCGAACTGCTCGCTCTTGGTCCGCTCACCGCTCGCCACCCGCAGGATCAGCTCGAAGATCCTTTGGCCCGCCTGCGCGACGCTTTCCTCACCGTCGAGGATCGTGCCGCAATTGACGTCCATGTCCTCCTCCAGCCGCCTGTACATCGCCGAGTTGGTGGCGATCTTGATCGACGGCGACGGCTTGCAGCCGAACACGCTGCCGCGCCCGGTGGTGAAGCACACGAGGTTCGCGCCGCCGGCCACCTGCCCGGTCGCGGAGACCGGGTCGTAGCCGGGGGTGTCCATGAACACGAAGCCCTTGGCAGTGACCGGATCGGCATAGCGCACCACGTCGACCAGGTTGGTGCTGCCGGCCTTGGCCATGGCGCCGAGCGACTTCTCCAGGATCGTGGTCAGGCCGCCGGCCTTGTTGCCCGGCGACGGGTTGGCGTCGATCTCCGAGCCCTCCCGGCGGGTATACTCCTCCCACCAGCGCATCAGGTCCACGAGCTTCTGGCCGACGAGCGGGCTGACCGCGCGCCGGGTGAACAGGTGCTCGGCCCCGTAGGTCTCGGTGGTCTCCGACAGGATCACCGTGCCGCCGTTCTCGACAACGCGGTCGCTGGCGATCCCGAGCGCCGGGTTGGCCGAGACGCCGGAATAGCCGTCCGAGCCGCCACATTGGAGGGCGAGGATCAACTCGCTCGCCGGCACGGTCTCCCGGCGGACCACGTCGGCCTCGGCCAGAATGCCGCTGACGAATTCGATGCCGGCCTCGACGGTCTTGCGGGTGCCGCCGAGCGACTGGATGTTCATGCTGCGGATCCGGTCGCCGAGGCCCTGCTCTTCCAGGAAGGCGCCGATCTGGTTCACCTCGCAGCCGAGCCCGATCATCACGATGTGCGAGAAGTTGACGTGCCGGGCATAGCCCGCGAGCGTCCGGCGCAGGAGCTTCAGCGGCTCGCCCATCGCCATGCCGCAGCCGGTCTTGTGGGTCAGCGCCACGACGCCGTCGACATTCGGATAGGGGGCGAGCGGATCGAGGCCCAGGATCGGGTGGCGCCGGAACGCGTCGGCGATCAGGTCGGCGACGTGGGCGCTGCAATTCACCGAGGTCAGGATGCCGACATAGTTGCGCGTCGCCACCCGCCCGTCCGGGCGGCGGATGCCCTGGAAGGTGGCCGGCGGCGTGATCAGCCGGGTGGGCCGGGCATCGACCCCGAAGGCGTAGTCGCGGGCGAATTCGCCCATGCCGAGGTTGTGCACGTGGACATGCCGGCCGGCGGCGATGTCGTCCTTGGCGAAGCCGATGATCTGCCCGTACTTGGTCACCGCCTCCCCGGAGCGGTGCGGGCGCACCGCGACCTTGTGGCCGGGCGGGATCCGCTCGGCGGCGGTGACGCCCGGGGCCACCGGTGTGCCTGGCTCGATCGCGGCCCTGGCGACCACGACGCCGTCGTCCGGCCGCAAGGTGATGACGGGATAGGCGGACATCGCTTGCTCCTGAAGACCTGGGCCAGACGTGTCGTTGTGGATCATGGGGCTCACCGGGCAGCCTCGGATTGCAGGGCCGGCGCTCCGGCCTCCCGGACCGGCAGCGGCGCGATCTCGCCGACGACGAACAGGTAGATAACGGCGCCGAGCAGGCAGAAGCCGCCCGCGACCATCAGGGGGATCGCGAACGAGCCCTGCGTGATCGTCAGCATGAACCCCGTGAAGGTGGTGGTCACGATGCCGGCGACGTTCGAGGCGAAGTTCTGGATGCCGCCGATCGACGCGACATGGGCTGGCGTCGGCGCCACGTCTCCGGGCAGCGCCCAGATCGAGGCCGCCGTGAAGGCCAGGCTGCCATAGGCCACCGCGAAGCACAGCAGCGCCACGTAGACGTTCGGGGCGATGATCGACAGGGTGATCACCGAGGACATCAGCATGCCGCCGACCAGGCAGGTCTTGCGCGCCGCCGTGAGGCTCCAGCCCCGCCGGTAGAGGGCGTCCGAGGCGAAGCCGCCGAGCCAGCCCGCCGGGATCGAGGCCAGCGCCGGCAGGCTGCCGAGGGTGCCGAGCTCGGCGAGCGAGAAGCCCCGGGCCTTCACCAGGTAGGTCGGGAACCACGTGATGAAGAAGTAGATCACGAAGTTCAGGCAGAAGAACCCGGCCATCATCCCCCAGATGGTCCGGTAGCGGAACAGTGAGAGCCACGGCACCTGCTCCTGGGCGTCGACAGCCCCGGCCGCCTGCGGCCGCTCCTGCGCCGCCCGGAGCCGGGCCAATTCCACGGGCGAGACATCGGGGTGGTTTTCCGGCTCGCGGTAGAGCCACATCCAGACGATCGCCCAGACGAAGCCGAGCAGGCCGGTGACGATGAAGGATTCGCGCCAGCCGAGGGTGGCGATGATCCACGCGACCATGGGGATCGCCAGCGCCGAGCCGACCCGCGAGCCGCTGTCGAAGATGCTGCTGGCGAAGCTCCGCTCGCTGCGCGGGAACCAGGAGGCCGCGACCTTGGCAAACGACGGGTAGGCCCCGGCCTCGCCGACGCCGAGCAGCATCCGCAGGCCGAGCAGCGAGAGGAAGCCGCGTCCGGCCGCGGTCAGCGCCGTGCACAGCGACCACCACGTCACCGCCACCACCAGCGAAAGACGCGGTCCGACCCGGTCGGCGACGTAGCCGAAGGGCAGCTGCATCACTGCGTAGGTCCAGAAGAAGCCCGACAGGATCAGACCCATGTCGGTAGCGCTGAGTCCCAACTCCTTCGACATGGCGGGCGCGGCCACCGCCAGGTTGGCGCGGTCGATGTAGTTGATGGCGTTGGCGGCCATGCAGAGGCCGATCATGAGCCAGCGCAGTCTGGGCATCGTATCCTCCCGGATTTCGGCGCGGCGTCCCCGTTATGGCCGGGGTATCGCCGCCGGCGTCGCGTCAGTCGCGATAGGCGTCCCCGTCCAGCCCGTGCGGCCGGCCTGCGGCGAGCAGCGTCTCCCAGACCGGTTCCGGCAGCGGCACGCCCTCGGCGATGCGCTGCGCCCGGGTGCGGCGCTCCGGCTCGCCGGGCAGCAGCACCTCGGCGCCGGGCATCGGCCGGGCGCTCTTGAAGAACTCGAGATAGGTCCGGGCCTCGTCGGCCATGGCATGCTCGGTGCCGAACACTTTTGGGGTGACGTAGATCGACAGCATGCCGTTGCAGATCCGCCGCCGGCCCGGCCCCGCGGTGCCGGAGCCGGTGAGCGCGCCGGCGAGCAACTCGCACATCAGCGCCAGGCCCGAGCCCTTGTGCTCGCCGAAGGCACGGATCGCGCCCGCGCCCCGCTGGTTGTCGCGCTCGACCCCGTCGAGGGGGCCGAACAGGATCGCCGGATCGCTGCTCAGCCGTCCGTCCGGCTCGACCAGGGCGCCCTCGGGGAGCGCCTTGCCGCCCCGCGAGGCCACCAGAACCTTGCCCTCGGCCACCAGGGAGGTGGCGAAATCGAGGATGATCGGCTCGGCCCCCTGCACCGGGAATCCGGCCGCGAACGGCGCCGTGGAGAAGCGTCGCTCCACGGAGCCGAACGGCGCCACCAGCAGGCTGCCCGCCACGTTGACGAAATGCACCGAGACCAGCCCGGCTGCGGCCGCCCGCTCGGCCCATTCGCCGATCCGTCCGAGATGCCCGGCATGCCGGAGGGCGATGACCGCGACGCCGTTGTCCCGGGCCTTGGCGATGCCGAGATCGGTGGCGAAGGGGCCGGCGGTCTGCCCGAACCCGTAGCCCGCATCGACCAGCGCGAAGGACGGGGCGTCGCTGACGATCTCGGGCGTTCGGCCGGCTTCGACCTCGCCCTCCCGCAGCCATTCCACGTAGCGCGTGACGCGGACGACCCCGTGGCTGTCGTGGCCGGTGAGGTTGGCGGCGACGAGAAAGCGGCCGATCCGCTCGGCCTCGTCCGCCGCGCAGCCCTCGCGCATGAAGATGTCCCGCACGTAGGCGGACAGCCTGTCGGCCGCGATCCGCATCGTGGTTCCTCCCTGGGCCGCGCCTCGCAGGGCGCGTGCCGAACGAGTCTAGCGCCGCCGCCGCCGCCGGGCGAGCGCCCCGGGTGACGCCGGGGCCGCGATGTCGTCCGGTCGGATCAGGAAATCTCGCGGACCAGCTTGGCGATGAGCGCCCGGCCGAAGGCCTCAAAGCTCTCGGCCGTCATGACGAACGCCCCCTCGCCGCCGATCACGGTCTCACGATAGTAGGCGGCGAGCCCGTCGGGGGGATTGGTGTGCTCCTTCAGGTAGCCCGGCATCCCGAAGGGGTCGGTGAGGATGACGATGCCGTTGACCGTCGTGCCCAAGGCCACCGCGGCGTCCCGGGCCTCGGCGATCGCGCGGCCGGAATTGCTGGTCCCGTCGCCGGAGATGTCGATGACGGTCCGTTCGGCGCGGTAGGGCGAGCGGTCGAGCAGCATGGAGGCGAAGCCGATCGCCGATCCGATGGCGGTCCGGCCGTAGAACGGGCGCGTCACCGCGGCGAGGCGCGCCGCGAAGGTGGCGGCATCTGCGGCCGAAGCAATGATCATCCAGTCGACCGCGACCTGCTGTTCCCCGGGGCCTGCCCAGTCGAACAACGCCACCGCGATGCGCCCGCGCTTGCCCTCGGCGATCGCCCGCAGGACGTGCGGATTGCCGAAGGCTTCGGCGTAGCCCTGCCGTTCCAGATCGAACCGGGCCGCGCTGATGCTCAGCGAGACATCGACCGCGAGCACGAGGAGAACGTCGACCCCGGTCTCGGCGGCGGCGGCCCGCCGGCCCGCCAGCGACAACGCGGCGAGCATCCCAGACAGCAGATGGCGTCGCCGCATGGCCGACACTCGGTGATGGGCGCCCGCACGGTACGGCCGACGGCCTCACGCATGCAACGAGCCTGCCGCCGCGGTGGTTCGATGCCGCGGAGCACCGTGCCTGGGGCGCGCCAGAATGACGGATCCGTCGTTGATGCTGGATGAGGAGTTCCTGCGGGAAGGTTCCGTCCGATCCGCGGCAGGCGACGCCGCCTTCGGTCGCAGCGGACGCGGATCAATCCGCTCTATCTGGGCCCGGAACGGTGCATCAGGCGCCGGATCCCCGAAAGCTCGAAACCGACAATGCGCATCTTCACCTGGATTGGCCGCGTCACGGAAACCCTCGTCGTGGGCGGCGTAACCGGCACCGTTGCCCTGACCAGCCGCCTCCTCGATGGGACCATCAGGCTCGTTGGCCGATCCTCCGAGCGCCTGGATGCGAAGCTCGGCGCTCTTGCACAGGCTTCGGAGGAGCGCCGTCGCCGGCAGGGACGGCGCCCGCTCGATCCGATCACCCTGCGATAGGCGGACGCCCTACAGGCCCGGGCCCTTGGCGGCGCCGAGGATGCGGCCGGGGCGTCCCTCCGCGGTGCCCTGGACCAGGATCACCCAGCTGTCGGCCTCGGCAATCTCCGCCAGATTGCAGGGCACGTCGAAGTGCGTCGGCTGGCCGGTCCAGGGACCGAGGCGCTGCATGCCGCGCACGACGTTGACGTAGGTCGCCGTCCGGCCGCCATTCTCACCACCTTGGATGGCGATGGCCCGGCTGCGCAGCACCGGCACCAGCCAGACATCGCCGCGCGCCTCGGTTCGGACCTCCGGAGCGGCGCCGACTTCGACGGTGATCCGGTCACCGTGCATCTCGCCGCGGACCGGAATCGGCAGCCCGCCGCGCTGCGTCGCCTCGCGCATCAAACGTTCGAGGGCCTGACGGTCGGAACCCACCGCGAAGCCACTGCCGTCGACCACGACCTGCGGCGTGAACACCTGCCGGGCGCCGCGCGCACGGGCATAGGCACGCTGGCGCTCAGTCAGGGGCCGCAACGCCAGGGTGTCCTTCCAACCGAGGTAGTCCCAGTAGGTCACCGGCAGGGTAAGCGCGACCACGCCAGGCTGGTGGGATAGGTCGCGGATGACCGGATCGGCACCCCGGCAGGCGCCGCAGCCCTGGCTGGTGAACAGCTCCACCACGGCGCGAACCGGCTCCGCCCGCGCCTGCGCCGCAGCCGAGACCGCGCAGAGCAGCGCGGCGGCGCTGAGCGCGCGGATTTCGCCGGTCCGGGTACGGGCGCGGGGCCGATGCGTCATCGGACCATCAGAGCGGTTGGGACGCCGGGTGGGAAATCACGTTGGCTTGAGAATCTTCTACCATCGGTTGCGTCTGAATGGGGGTATTTCTCACTTTAGGCAACATGTCCGGACGCCAGCGTCTATGCATCCACAGCCATTGGCCCGGATGCTCGCGCACCCAGCCGTCCACCACCGCGGTCATCGCCTGCATGGCGCCGGCGACATCGATCACCCCGTCGGCGTTGCGCGGCAGGTCGAGCGGCGGCGTCAGTTCCAGCCTGAACCGGCCCTTCGGCAGGCGGACGACGCGGACGCCGTGCACCGGACAATCGTAGTGCCGGGCGAGCTTGGCGAGGAGCGGGTTTGCCAGGCACGGTCGACCCATGAAGTCGACCACGACGCCGCGGGTGAAATGCTGGTCGATCAACTGCCCGAGATGGCCGCCATTCTCGACCACGTCGCGTAGGGCGAAGACGGCGCCAGGGGTCGAGGCCGCCAGTCCGCCCATGGAACGGCGGCGGACTTCCTGCACGAGGCGGGCGGCGGCCGGGTTGTTCGGCGGTCGGAACACCGCGGTCGCGTCCAGGCCGAACCGGGCCGCGCAGATCGCCGGGAGTTCCCAGTTCCCGAGATGCGCGGAGAAGATCAGCCCCGGCTGGCCATCGTCACGCAAGGTGGCGAAGTGATCGATCCCCGCGACTTCCGTGCGCATCGGGCCGGAGGCGTCGGGATCGAAGTCGAATAGCGTATCGAGATGGGCGTACTCGGCGCCGGTCCGCCCGAGGTTGTCCCAGGCCTCCAGGGCGATCCGCCTCCGCTCGGCCTCCGACATGTCCGGGAAAGCCGCGCGCAGATTCGCCATGGCGGTGCGATGGGCCGGCAGCAGCGGCCCGACATTGCGCAGGAGTGCGGCGCCGAGCGCCGTCGACCGATCCGGCCCGAGGGTCCGGGCCAGCCAGACCAGGGCGCGGATCAGCGGGATCATGGCGAAACCCGCCAGCCGCGGGAAGGATCGTCGAAGGATGAGGGCGAGGCGCAGCACGTTGGATTCCCGGGCACGATGCGGGCAGGCCCGGCAATTCGCGTGAAAGGCGAAGCTTAACCGATCTCTCCCGCAGTGCGATAGCGCATCGTCCCGATGGGCTGCGGTCGGCTCTCGGAACCCGGCAAGGCAGGGTTCAGAGGCTGACCAGGATCTTCCCGAAGACCTTGCGGGATTCGAGCCGCTCAAGCCCCTGCGCGAAGTCGCCGAGCGGGTAGACCGTATCCACCACCGGGCGAATGCCCTGGGACATCTTGTCGAGGGCCTGCCCGATATTCGTCAGCGAGCAGCCGAACGAGCCGGTGATCCGATATTGCTGCTGGAACAGCTGCATCAGGTTCATGGTCGCCGAGACGCCCGAGGTCGAGCCGCAGGTCACCAGCCGCCCGCCGCGCTTCAGGCAGAGCAGCGAGCCGTTCCAGGTATCGGCGCCGACATGCTCGAACACCACGTCGACGCCCTTGCGCTTGGTCAGGCGCCGGACCTCGCCCTCGAACCGCTCAGTCCGATAGTTGACGACGTGGTCGGCGCCGAGTTCGGCCGCCTTGCGGCCCTTCTCGTCGTCGCCGACCGTCGTGTAGACGGTGCAGCCGATCGCCTTGGCCATGCGGATCGCCGCGGTGCCGATGCCGGAGCCGCCGGCATGGACCAGCACGCTCTCGCCGGGCTCCAGCCGGGCATTGTCGAACAGCATGTGCTGGACGGTGCCGAAGGCGATGCCGGCGCAGGCCGCGTCGGTGTCGCTGATCCCGTCCGGCACCTTCACCACCAGGCGAGCCGGCATGTTGACCAGTTCGCGGGCGAAGCCGTCGATGTGGAAGCCCATCACGCCGGACACGTCTTCGCAGAGGTTGTCGCGGCCGTCGCGGCAGGCGCGGCACTGCCCGCAGGTCATCGCCCCATAGGGCACGACCCGATCACCGGGGGCCATGGTGGCGACGTCGGCGCCCACCGCCTCGACCATGCCCGCCGCCTCGGCGCCGACGATCAGCGGCATCTTGCGCTTGGCGAACGCCATGCCGCGAAAGCCCCAGACGTCGATGAAGTTGAGGCCGACCGCGCGGATGCGGATCTGGACCTCGCCCGGACCCGGGGCGGCGGGGGCCTCGACCTCGGTCAGGCGCAGGTCGCGGTCGCCGAATAGCTGAAGGGCTTTCATCGTGATCGTGTCGTCCTCGGCGCGCTTCAGAAGCCGCACGTTTGATTAGGGTTCGGCGCGATGGGGAACGCCCGGGATTGCGGCCATATTGAGCGCCAACTGGGTGCCATCCGGTTCGGCGAGATGCCCGATCCGGCGGCCGATCTGGCTGTTCGGCGGAGTGAACAGCTTACACCGGATGACCGAGCCGTGCCGAAGGCCTGCTGCGGCGAGATCGATGATCGGGACATCGCTCGGCCAGTGGCTGTCGGCGCCGGTGGTTATCATGGCGGCGACGACCTGCCCGTGCGCGCTGTTGAAGCTGCCGTTCGAGAGGACCACGACCGGGCGCGGCTTGCGAACCGGCACGTCGATGAAGGGAAAGAGCGCGGTCAGGACATCGTAGCGCTCAAAGTCCATCGTAGGCGGCCGCGTCTTCGGGGCTGTTCCACTCGGTCAGCGTCGCGCTCAGGGGCAACAGGTAAGGATCGGTTCGCGGCGCTTCGCGCTCGACGGTGATCGTCGCGCCTCGGCGCGTCTGCAGATGCCGCCACGTCGCCGCCTCGGGATCGTCCGGGCTGATGGCGTCGGTCGGCTGTCCGGTCGCACCGTCCCGCACCATACGGAACCGCATCGGCTGCCCCTCGATCCGCAGGACGATCGGCTCGTCGGGTGACAAGCTGCGGATCGCGCGGGCCAGTTCGGGATCGCCTTCGATATGGCGCGCCCGAAGCACCTCGTCGCGCAGGATCATGGTCGCCATCGGAACACCTCCGGCCCAGAGGTAGCCAGCGCTGCCCGGGGGATCAACAAGGCCTATTCCGGCGCCAGGTAGCGCCGCCGCGCCCAACCCAGGACGCGGCCGGCCTTGACCCGGCACCACGTGGTGCGGCTCGGCGTGTCGTTGGTGCAGCCGAACACCAGGGCGCGGGTGCGGATCTCGCCGACCTGCTCGGACGCGGCATCCGGCTCGGCGCGGATCGAGAGGGGCTCGCCGGGGGGCAGCCCGGAGATCCGGTAGACTTCCGGTTCGGCGCAGGCGCCGCCCGGGACGAGGGGCGCCACGAAGCAGAAGCCGGCGAGGACGATGAGGCGGGCGCGCATCGGCAGGTCGCTCAAGCAGGGCGCATGTGAGAGTGAATTCCGGTCTCGGGACTTATCACGGCGGCCGCTATCGCCGTGAGCCTGCGGGGGAGATACGCGATCACACAAGAAATCAGGCGCGGTGGACGCCCATCATCGCGGTGAGCCCGCCATCGACGGGCAGCACCGCCCCGGTGATGTAGGCCGCGGCATCGCCCATCAGAAAGGCGGCCAGCGCAGCGACATCCTCGGGCTGGGCGAACCGGCCGGCGGGGATCTGGCGCTCCATCCCGGCCCGGTGGGCGGCGTAGCGGGCCATCATGGCGGTGTCGACGAAGCCCGGGGCGATGACGTTGACCGTGACGCCGCGCTTGGCGGTCTCGATCGCGAGGGTCCGACAATAGGCGATCAGCGCGCCCTTGGTCGCCGCGTAGGCGGCGTTGCCGGCATTGCCGCGGAGCGCCGCCACGGAGCCGATCGCGATGATGCGGCCCGCGCGCGCCTGGGTCATCGGGCGGACCAGCGCCTTGGCGAGGCGGGTCAGGGCGAAGAAATTGACCTGCATTGCCGCCTCGGCCCGGTCCTGATCGAACATCGCCGCGAGCGCGTCGGAGGGCTGTCCGGCATTGTGGACGAACCCGTGATAGGCGGTCGCCTCGGCCCTGTCGCAGAAGGCGTCGAGGGCGGCCTTGTCGGCGAGGTCCAGGGCATGCCCGGTGAAGGGGCGATCCGGATACGCTGCGCGCAGTTCGGCCAACATGGCCTCGGCGGCGTCGGCCGAGGAGCGATAAGTGAAGTCGACGGCGTAGCCCGCGCCGGCCAGCGCCCGCACGATCGCCGCGCCGACTCCCGAGGCGCCACCTGTGATGAGGACGCGGCGCGCGTCAGCCTCGGCGCTCACGCCGGCTCCGCCCCGAACACCAGGCAGGTGTTCTGGCCGCCGAACCCGAAGGAATTCGACAGCACGGTCCGGACCGGCAAGTCCCGGGCGGTCTCGACCACGTCGAGGCCGATCGCGGGGTCCGGCACCCGGTGGTTGATGGTCGGCGGGATGCGTCCGTGGCGGATCGTCAGCAGCGAGACCGCCGCCTCGATGGCGCCGGCCGCCGTCAGCGTGTGGCCGATCATCGACTTGTTGGAGGTCACAGGCAGGGACGGCGCGCGGTCGCCAAATACGGCGGCGAGGCCAAACGCCTCCATCTTGTCGTTCTCGGGGGTCGAGGTGCCGTGGGCGTTCACCGTGTCGATCGCCTCGGGTCCGAGCCCGGCATCGTCCAGGCTGGCCCGGATCGCCGCGATGACCGGCGCCCCGTCGGGGCTTGAGCGGGTGCGGTGGAAGCCGTCGCCCTTCTCGCCGCAGCCCAGCACGTAGCCGAGGATTTTTGCACCCCGACCGACCGCGGCCTCGGCATCCTCCAGGACAAGGGCGGCCGCGCCCTCGCCCATCACGAAGCCGTCCCGGTCCTTCGAGAACGGCTTCGAGGCCTCTTCCGGCACGTCGTTGCGGGTGGAGAGCGCCGAGAGCAGCGAGAACCGGATCAGCGATTCCGGATTCACGGAGCCATCGGTGCCGATGCAGAGTGCCGCCGCGGTCTCGCCCCGGCGGATCGCCTCGACGCCGAGCTGGATCGCGGTGGCGCCCGACGAGCAGGCGGTGGAGAGCGAGATCGGCGAGCCCTTGGTCCCGAACCGTTCGGCGATGCGGTCGGCCACGGTGCCGAAGATGAACAGGTCGTGCCAGGCATCGAAGCGCCGGGTCGCCGCGGCCCGGAGCAGGCCGGCATAATCGACGTCGCCGTCGCCGCCCGCCGCCTCGGCCAAGGCCTGGCGCTGCGGCCATTCCATCTCCACCGGCGGGACCGCGATGAACAGCGCCCCAGGGAAATCGCCCTTCGTTCCGATGCCGGCCTGCGCTACCGCCTCCTCGGCGGCCTCCGCGGCGAAGCGCTCGGACAGGAGCGGCGCAATCAGCGGCTCGGTATCCAGAAAATCGACGGTGCCGGCGATGCGCGTGCGCAGGCCTTCGGTGGAGAACCGCCCGATGGCGTGGATGCCGGAGCGGCCGGCACTCATGGCCGCAAAGGTGTCGGCCTGGCCCTGTCCGAGGGAGGAGACGACGCCGAGGCCCGTCACCGCGATCAGCGGCCGGCCCCGGGCGTCGCGATGGGATCGCGCGCTCATGGCGCGTCTGTACGGGATTTTTTGGTGGCGTACACCCACCGCACGATCAGGTTGACTAGTCCCCGTTGCGTGCCCCGAACGCCTTGATCGCCCCGAACAGCACCCGCGCCCCGGCCTCGATATCCGGCACGCTCGCGAACTCGGCGCGGTTGTGGCTGATGCCGCCCCGGCAGCGCACGAACACCATGGCAATCGGGGCGATGGCAGCCACCGCCATGCCATCATGGCCGGCACCGCTCGGCAGGGCCAAGACGGGCAGGCCTTCGGCGGCAATGGCGTTGCGGATCAGCTCGGTCAGGCCGGGATCGCAAGGCACTGCCGCGGCCTGGTGCGTCGGTTCGATGCCGAGATCCAGCCGGCGGCTTTCCGCGATCCCCGTGCACGCCGCCCGGATGTCGGCGAGCGCGGCGAGGCGCTGGGCATCGTCGGGCGCACGCAGATCGAGGGAGAAGCGCACCGCGCCGGGAATCGTGTTCCCCACCCCGGGATCGACCTGCATTCGGCCGACGGTGCCGACCAGATGCGCCTCGCCGCGGCAGCGCGCCTCGATGGCGAGCACGCATTCCGCGGCGCCCGCCAGGGCATCGCGCCGCTCGCTCATGGCGACAGTGCCGGCATGGCCGGCCTCGCCGGTGAGGGTGAGGTCCAGGCGGCTGGCCCCGGAGATCGCCGTGACGACCCCCACCGGCAGGCCGGCCTTTTCGAGCATCGGCCCCTGCTCGATATGGAGTTCAAGGTAGCCCAGGATCTCATCCGGCCGGCGCGCTGCAGTGGCGGTCGCGGTGGGATCGAGCCCGTAAGCCCGCATCGCGGCCGCGACCGTGATCCCGTCCGCATCGGTCGCGCGAAGCGCCGCCGGGTCGAGACGGCCGGCGAAGGCGTTGCTCCCGGTGAGCGTGGCGGCAAAGCGCACACCCTCCTCGTCCGAAAAAGCCACCACCTCCAGGGCGTGCGGCAGGCGGACCCCATCGCGCGCCAGCGCCTCGACGCAGGCGATCCCGGTGATCACGCCGAGGGGTCCGTCGTAGCGGCCGGCGTTGCGTACCGTGTCGAGATGCGACCCGACGATCAGCGCCGGGCCGCCGGGCTCCGGCCCCTCCAGGCGGCCGATCAGGTTGCCGACGGCGTCGTGCCGCACGCTCAGGCCGGCCTCGCGCATCCAGCCGGCCACCAGGGCTTCGGCCCGCGCCTGCTCGGGGGTCAGGTAGAAGCGCGTGATCGCGCCCGGCTCGGCAGTGATCGCCGCCAGCGCGTCGAGGCGCTCCTGGATGCGCGGGGCGAAGATCATCGCGCGGGTTCTGCCGTCCGTGGGGCGTTGGCGAGGCGGAGCACCGTCTGCAGCAGGACGTCGGCGCCGGCGGCGCAATCGCCGGGCGTGGCGGATTCCGATTCGTTGTGGCTCACGCCGTCCTTGCACGGCACGAAGATCATCGCGGTCGGCACCTTGGCCGCGAGGTTGCAGGCGTCGTGCCCGGCCCCCGAGATGATCCGGCGCCGCGGATGCCCGAGGCTCTCGGCCGCCTCGTCGACCGCGGCGACGATGGCCGGATCGAACGGCACCGGCTCCTTGCGCCAGATCCGGGTGAGCGCGATCTCCAGCCGGCGCCGCTCGGCGATCTCGGTGGCGGCCTCGTGCAGGCTTGCCTCCAGGGCGTCGAGCGTCGACGAGCGGGGATCGCGCACGTCGACCGTGAAGGCGACGCGGCCCGGCACGACGTTGCGGGACGGCGCCAGGATCTGGGCCTCGCCGATCGTGGCAACCGCCGAGGGGGCGTGCGCCAGGGCGATCCGCTCGGCCGCGAGGGCGAACTCGGACAGAACCAGCAGCGCGTCCCGGCGCCGCGGCATCGGCGTCGTGCCGGCATGGCTCTCGAAGCCGGTGATCAGGCCGTCGAACCACATGATGCCCTGGCCGCCCTCGACCACCCCGATGGTCTTGCCCTCGGCCTCCAGGATCGGGCCCTGCTCGATATGCAGCTCGAGGAAGGCGCCGATCGTGCGCGCGCCCACGGCTTCGTCGCCGCGATAGCCGATCGCGTCGAGGGCTTCGGCCACGGTGATCCCGGCGCCGTCGCGCTTGGCCAGGATCTCGTCCGTGGTGAACTCGCCCGCGTAGGCGGCCGAGGCCATCATGGCGGGGGCGAAGCGCGAGCCTTCCTCGTTGGTCCAGTTGATCACCATCAGGGGCGTCTCGGTCTCGATGCCTGCATCGTTCAGGCTGCGCATCACTTCGAGCCCGGCCAGGACCCCGAGCACGCCGTCGAACTTGCCGCCGGTCGGCTGCGTATCGAGATGCGAACCGAACGCGATCGGCGCCCGGTTCATGTCGCGCCCCGGCCGCACGGCGTACTGGGTGCCGAGCGCGTCGACCGAGACCGTGAGCCCCGCGGCCTCGCAGGCCTCCCGGAACCAGTCGCGGACGCGGCCGTCCTCAGCCGACAGAGTCAGCCGGTTAATGCCGCCGGCCGGCGTGCCGCCGAACGCGGCCGTCTCCAGGATCGTGGCCCAGAGGCGGGCGCCGTTGGCGCGCAGGTTGTCGGTCTTGCTCGGGTTGGTTTCGGCCATGGCGGGTCCTCTCACGGCGCGGTGCCGTGCGACAAGCGTCGCGATCACGGTTATCGGGCGACGCGCCGGCCCGGAGCAACGGTGATGCCAGCCGGCCGGGTCAGACCGGCAGCCGCCGCACCGGGTTGGCGCGCAGCAGCCCTTCGCCGTCGACCTGCAGCGCGCTGGCGATCTCGCCCAGGGCGTTCGCTTCGATGCCGCTGATCCCGTCCTGATCGGCCACGTCGGCGGCGATCAGGAAGACGTTCTCGCGCTGGCTCACCGGCCGCTCGACGATGGACGCGACATGGCGCAGATTCTCGGCGCGGCCGAGGCGGGTGCGCGCCCGAGCGATGCCCTCGTACAGTTCCGTCTCCAGCATCAGCGCGTCGTAGCCCTTCTCCAGGACCGGATCGGCGCGCAGGCCGTGCAAGGCCGCGTCGAACTCTTCGCTCGCCACCTCGCCGTCGGCCACGATGACGTTGGCGGCGGCCGAGACTGCGGCGAGCATCAGGGCCTTGTCGCCGGCATAAGCCGTCACGGTGCGGCCGACACGGCCGAAAATGTCGCTGATAAAGCTCATGCCGAAAATTCGAGGCTGTCCGCCGGAGCGGGAGGGATAGCAGACCGCGGGGCGGAAGGAAGGTGCCTGGGAGCACCCGGTCAACGCGCCGCGGGTTCGGGGTTCGGGGCGGGATTTTGAATGCACCGCGATCCAGAAATCCTCCGGCAACATGCGTATGTGAGGGATATGTTCAACCGCGTCCCCAGCGCGGTCCGATGGATCCCAGGCCCGCTATCCCCCCCCTCAGGCGGGCCCGGTTCCAGCTCAACGCCGTCGGGACGGTGCGCGGGTGGCCACAACCGCGTCTGCCGCTCCGACGGCGGTCTCTTTTACGGCGGTCTCCTGGGCGAGATGGTCCACCACCGCCGAAAGCGCCTCGCGTTCCCGGGCGCCGCGCTTGCGCGCCGCCGCGAAGACCGCGACCTGACGGTCGGCGCTCGACCCTTCCGACACGATGATCCGGGCCCGCGTGCAGGTCTTAACGCAGTCGAGAGCCTCGGCATCCTCCGCCGTCTCGGCGAGAAGGGTCTCGACCATCTCGGCCATGGGCAGCGCCTGCGCCCGGGCCTCGTCGATCAGCGTGGCCTGGACGCCGTCACGCTCCGCGCGCCACAGGTTCTCCCGGATGAAGCCCCGGGACGCGGCGGTCATCCCGGCATTGAGGGTCTGGTCCCGGACAACCCGGCGCACCAGGCACCGGAATAGGGAAGCGATGCAGAGGGCGTCGTCCAGGCGCGTGCAGCTGTCGGCCACGCGCAATTCCAGCGTCGGGTATTTCAGCGATGGGCGCAGCTGCCACCAGAGGAAGCTCGCATCCGCGATGGCGCCGCTCCGGGTCATCACGTCCACGTAGTGGGCATAGACGGCCGGGTCGGCGAAAAGCTCGGGCAGGCCGGTGCGCGGCAGCTCGGCGTAGGCGCGGGTCCGGTAGCCGGCCATGCCGGTCCGTTCGCCCTGCCAGAACGGCGACGAGGTCGAGAGCGCCAGCAGCACCGGCAGAAACGGCAGCAGCCGCCCCATCAGGTCGATACGGGCGTCGGGATCCGGCACTTCGACATGGACGTGCAGCCCGCAGACGAGGTTGCGCTGCCCGACCATGCGCAGGTCGGTCATGATGCCGTGGTAGCGTGCCTTGTCGGTGGCGCTCTGGTCGCGCCATCGTGCGGTCGGATGCGTCCCGGCGGCGAAGGGCAGGATACCGCGCTCGGCACCGATCTCGGACAAGCGGCGGCGCAGGTCCGCCAGATGCGCCCGCGCTTCGGCGCTGTCTGCGGTCGGGGGCGATGCGATCTCGATCTGGCACTGGAGCTGCTCGCGCTCGGCCGTATCGAGCCGGGCCTTCACGGTGGCGTGGAACGCTTTCAGCCGGGCGCGCGGCGAGCCGCGGGTGCGGGCATCGGCCAGAAAGAATTCTTCCTCGATCCCGAATCGGTAGGCGTGGGCCATCCGCGCTCCTCGCCGTCTCTTGCCCGAAGGCCGGCCTCTCGGCCGCGTTCCGGGTCGAGGGCGCTTCGCGAGATCCGTGCCGAATCGCGTCGCGACCGGGCGCGGATCTGGCTTTTCAGTCCGGAGCCGCGCGCTCCGAAGAAGACCTCAGCGCCAGAATGGCTTGACGTCGAGCAGTTCGGCCCGTGCCTCCGCGGCCGCGATCAGCAGCTCCCGGGTGCCCTCGTCGTCCGGACCGGGCATCGGTGGGCCGCCCAGGCTCTCCATCATCGATCGCGCCGTCTCGAGGTCGTTCAGCGTGCCCAGGTGATCCTGCAGATCCGAGAGCGAAGCGCCGAACTTGTCCTGACGGCGACGAGCCTTCTTCTTGGTGTACAGCCCGGCGAAGAATTCTGCGCCGTAGCGAAGCTTCTTCGCCGCGATCCGCGCCCGGTGGCGGGTATGCGGATCGAGTTTCTTCAGGCCGCGGCCGCGCTTCTTCAGGCGCTCGCGGGCGCGATCCAAGACCTGCGCCGCGAAGGCGGGACCATCTTCGGCGGCGGCATCCTGAGCCGCCCAGGCCCCGGCTTCGACCCAGCCGGCGAAGTCGATGATCAGCCCGCGCCATTGCGGGCTTTCCAGGATCGCCAGCACCGCGTCGTAGGCTTTCGCGCGCTCGGCCTCGGCCAGTTCGCGAACGGCGGTGAGGTCGGCGTCGTCCGGGCGGTCCTTGACGAGGTTCGGCAGGGTCTGCCCGAGGAACACGTCGAGGTTGCGGGCGTGGCCGAAGGGTTCGGTGACGCGCTTGATCTCGTCGCCGAAGCTGACCGCCCGCGGATCCGCGTCCAGGATCGGAGCGAACAGCGACAGCGCCGAGCGCAGCCGCCGCAGCGACACGCGCATCTGGTGCAGCGCCTCCGGCGCATGGCTCGCCAGGAACACGGTTTCGTTGAGGTGCAGATGGCGCAGGCAGGCAAGGGCCACCAGGCCGAAGACGTCTCCGGCGCTCGCGCCCTCGGGCAGCTCGATCGGCTCGGCTTTGACCACCGATGGTCCGGTCCCGTCCACCAGGGCGTAGCCGCGGGCACTCTTGGCGGTCGCGCTCAAGCGCAGCGGCACGGTCTCGGCGAGCGTCTGCGCCAGGGCGAACAGGTCGGCGGCCGTGCCCTCCGCGAGTTCCAGCTCAAGCTCGCAGAACGGCGTATCGCCGGCCGGGCTCTCGACCCGTCCCTCGTCGAGGGTGACGAGGATCCGCGATGCGCCCTGTTCCACCGGGACCACCCGGCGCGTGATCACGGTGGAGAACAGCTTTTCCAGGGGCGCGCCCGCCTTGCGCAGAACCTTGTCCGCCGCCGTTTCGGCCCAGGCCGCCGGATCCGGCGACTCGCCCGCGATCTCGGTCTCCCACTCGGCCCGGTCGAACAGGCCGATTCCGCCCTTGCCGGCCTTCACGGTCTGGATGTGCCGACCGCCCTGGGCTCGGACCCGCAGGGTCAGCCCGGCCGCGCGCAAATCCTGATTCGGTGTGTCGTAATAGGTGGTGACGAGGAGTTCGGGCTTGGAGCTGTCCGCTCCCTGAAGCCGCGGGTGTGCCGCGAGTGCCGTCAGATCGGGGCCCGCGCAGTCGAGCTTCAGCTCGATCTCACGGGGGGCTGCCACGGCGTGGCTATCGGTCTCGCTCATGCTCTCCTCTTCAGAAACGTCCGGTTCATAACTCGGCTGGGCGCCCGCCGGGTTGCATCCGAGCGTCTTGAAAGACGGTCTAGGGCCGATCCCCGCGGCGATGCAATCGGGACTGGCTCTAAGTCCTTGATACAACCCGCACGGTTGCCGCCGAACCGATCGCGACTGCGACGGCGCACGCCCCAGGACGCCGCAATCGGAAGCGACAGGAACGCAAGACCTTGTCGACACGTCATACGGCGGCAGCCGACTGGCCCGTAGCCTGCGTAAAGAGTCGCGTCACATTTCCACTTTCCCAATCCGGGATGCCGTGGCAAGACCGATTGTCCACAATTCATCTGCCTCCTGCGCCCCGGCCCCGACCGCTCGGCGGCGATCCGCACGACGCCGTGCCAGCGAGACGGAATCCCTAGCTGAGAATGCGGTGCGCCCAGCGTGGACGGTTGCGCCGCGGAGATCGTCGGGTCGGTGGCTCCCTTGAAGACACTTCTGGTCGGTGTGATCGGGCATGTGGACCATGGCAAGACGGCCTTGGTCCGGGCGCTCACGGGAGTCGAGACCGACAGGCTTAAGGAGGAGCGGGACCGCGGCGTCTCGATCGTCCCGGGGTTCGCGCTGCTGACCTCCGAGCAGGGTGAGATCGATCTGGTCGACCTGCCCGGCCACGAGCGCTTCGTCCGCGCCATGATTTCCGGCGCCACCGGCATGCGCGCCGTCCTGCTGGCGGTCGACGCCAACGAAGGCATCAAGCCGCAGACGGTCGAGCACCTCGAGATCGCACGGCTGATCGGCGTCCGCCGCGGCGTGCTGGCGCTGACCAAGGCGGATCTGGCAACGCCCGAAACGATCGCCGCGCGCGCCGCCGAGATCACCGCCGCCGCGTCGCGCGCCGGGATCGCCGCGGGGCCGGTGATCGCCACCTCCACGCTCACCGGCGCCGGTGTCCCGGATCTCGCGCGCGCTCTCTCCGCGTTGCTGGCCGATGCGGAACCCGGAACCGACGACGGCTTCCCGTACCTGCCGGTGGACCGGGTCTTCACCCGGCCGGGTTTCGGCACGGTGGTCACCGGGACCCTGCGGCGCGGTCCGCTGGCGGTCGGCGACACCCTGGAGATCGTCCCCGGCGGCCGCAGCGCGGTGGTGCGCAGCCTGCAGATCCACGGCCGCCCGGTCGCGCGCGCCGAGCCGGGACGCCGGACCGCCGTGGCCCTGCGCGGCGTCGGCCTCGACGAGATCGCCCGCGGCGACGCGCTCACGGGACCCGGCTTGTTGGCGCCGTCGCAATGGCTCGATGTCGTGCTGACCGCAGCGGCCAGCGCCGGGTCCCCCCTGGCCGGCGGCAGCGCCTGCCGGCTGCTGTTCGGCACCACCGAGGTCGAGGCTCGCCTGCGTCTGCTCGATCGCGATGTCCTGGAACCGGGCGCGACCGCGCCGGCACAGTTGCACCTCGCCGAGCCGGTCACTGTGCCCGCCCGCGAGCCCTTCGTGCTCCGGCTCGACTCCCCGGCCGAGACCGTGGCCGGCGGCCGCGTCCTCGACCCGGTCAGCCGCCGCAGGCGGCGGCACGATGCACGCGTGCTGGCCGACTTCATCGCCTTGACGAGCGGGAGGCCGACGGACGCCATGGCGGTCCGCCTGTCGCAGGCCGCTGCAGCCGGGGCGACGCTGCCGGATCTCGCCCGCGCGGCCGGCACCGGAACCGAGCGCGCCCAGCAGATGCTCGCCGCCTCCGGCGCCCGCGAGATCGGCGACCGCTATATCGGCGCCCCGGCCTTCGCGGCGCTGCGCACCGGCGCCCTGGCGGCGCTGACCGCGCATCACCGCGACAACCCGATGGAGCACGGCATCGCGGTGGAGCGTCTGGCCAAGCTGCTGTCGCTGCCGGAAGCCCTGACCGGCCTGGTCCTGCGCGACCTCGCGGGCACGGGCGGCACGGTCCAGACCGGCGCGCTCTGGCGCCGGTCCGATTTCGATCCGGCCCGCAACGAGAGCGAGACCGCGCGCAAGCTCGAGCAGTTGTTTCGCCGGGCCGGCCTCACCCCTCCCGACGAGGCCGAGGCGGTCGGCCGCGACGTCCGCCGACGCGAAGCACTGACCTATTTGGTGGGCGCCGGCACGGTGATCCGCGCGATCGACCGGGTGCAGCGCCGGGCGGTGCTGTTCCACCGCGAGGCCGTGGCGGTCGCCCGGACGCGCCTCGCGGAAGCCTTCCCCAACGCCACCACGCCGGAGACAGGCTTTCTGGCCCGGGAGGCCGGTGCCGCGTTGGGGATCTCGCGCAAATTCTCGATCCCGCTCCTGGAGCATCTCGACGCCGTCGGCTTCAGCCGCCGGACCGGGGACCGCCGGGTGATCGTGGCGCTGGAAGGCGCCAGACACTGAGTGTCCGGCACCGCTCGCGCCGGAGCTAGAAGCCCTCGCCCAGCCAATCGTCGGTGCCGGGCTCGTAGCAGGTATAGCCGATCAGGCAGTTCGAGTTGTCGCGGGTCGGTCGGAAGGCCCGCCGGGCGATCTCGGTGACTTCGCAGAACGACCGGTCCCGAACGAAGCGGTCATAGGTCTGGCCACCGGTCCCGAGGACCAGGGCGCCGCTTGTCTGAATCAGCCTCACCGTCTGCTGGCAGGTCATCGCGGTGCTCGACGGGCGCGTCTGCGCGACGGCGGGCGCCGCGATCACCATGAGAGCCGTGGCGATCCGGAAGTTCATCTGTGTGCCTGGTTCGAAGCGATCGTGTCGGAGGACAACGCCGCCGGGGCGGGGATCCTCGCTGTGTCGGTTCGACACGGATACACGCACGCCAAGCGATCCGGTCCGGGCGGATCGTCCCGCAATCACCCAGCGCTCCGATCCGAAAAAATCACTCCTCGAACGCCTCGACATGCACGGTGCCCGGAACCTGGCGGCGGGCGGCCTCCTCGATCCGGGCGAGCTGCGCCTCCGCCCGTCCGCAGGGGAAGCCGTAGCGCGCGCGCACCTTCTCGCTGGCGCTGCCGAGCGCGAGGCGGGTCAGCGCCAGAAACTCGTCGAGCGCGTAATCCTGGCCGACGGCGAGGTGGTCCTTGATCACCAGGGTCGGCGAGTAGCAGGCGTCGCGGCTGCCATCGGGCCAGCGGATGTGGAAGCGCATCTCAGGCATCGCCGGGGATCCGTGTGGTGTTCCAGGCGGCCGACCCCGTGGCGATCGTCGCGACCGGCGCGGGTCCGGGAACCAGGGACGCATAGGTCGTCAGGTGGCGAGCAGCGCAGGCATCCCAGGCATGCGACCGGGCAACGTCCAGGCCTCCGGCCCGCAGGCGGACGCGCCGGGCCGGATCCAGGCTGGTCTCCATGGCGGCGGCGATCACCTCGGGATCGTCAGGTTCGACCGAGAGAGCCTCGCCGGGGGCGAGGTACTCGGTGAACGGCGGCCGCGCCGAGACGATGACCGGCGTGCCGCAGGCCATTGCCTCCAGCACGCACAGACCATAGCCCTCGTTCAGTGACGGGAAGACCAGGGTGTCGGCGATCCGGTAGAGACCCGGCATGTCGCCTTGCGCCATCGGCCCGGTCCGAATCACGGGCTTGCCCGGGCCGACCTCAAGGCCCTCGCGCTCCAGGGCGGCACAGCATCGGGCTTCGTAGCCGGCGTGGTCGAGGAGCGAGGCACCGCCGGCCACGATCAGCTGTGCCGTAGGGATATGCCGGCGCAGGCGCGCGAAGGCTTCGATGATAGTCAGCGTGTTCTTGCGCGCCTCGAAGCCGCCGACGCTCAGGTAGACCGGTCCGGTGCCGAGCCCCAGGCGCACGCGCAGTTCCGCATCGCCGGGTTCCGGCTCCGGCGTGTAGACGGATCCGTCGACGCCGTTGCCGACGACATCGGCCTGCGCCCCATATTCCGCCGCGAGGGTCGCGGCCCAAGTCCGGCTGACGCAGAGCAGCCGCCCGGCATCCACGATCGCCCGCTCCTGCCACTGGCGGAGTTGCGGGTCGGTCAGCGTGTCGATGTGGTGGACCGTACGGACGAAGCTCGGGATCAGGCGACGGCGCGTCAGGGTCGCCAGCGCGTTGCCGCTGATGCTGCAATGGGCATGGAAGATGTCGAAGTCGCAGGCGGCCGGCGTCGAGAAATGCGACAGGTAATCGGCGATCCGGGACCGGACCAGCGCTACGGTCGGTTCATTGACCGGCTTGGCCGCTACCGAGACCACCGGGCAGCGCGCATCGCGGAAGAAGCCGCGGCCAGTTGGGTCCGGCGCATGCACCACCGCCTCGTGCCCGAGGTTGCACAGGGCTTCACCGAGCGCCAGGGCATGGACCACGCCGCCACGGGGATTGGTCGAGTGCGTGAGGATCGCGATGCGCAAGCGGTCGACCATGGGACGGCTCACCGAGGCCCGTAGCCGGTCGGAACTTCGCATGTGAAGTCCCGGACCAGGATCCCCGCCGCCCGCTCGGTGATCCGCGCCGCCCGGGTCGCATCGATCATGCCGAAAACTGCGCTGCCGCGCCGCCTGCGCAATAAAACGTCGGTTTTGTATCTGCCGCGATCGCCGACGCGCGTCCGCCTGATCTGAGCCACGGCGTCGCGTACCGGAACGGGTCTCCCGCCGCATCATTGCCGCCGAGATACCCGGACGTTGAAAGCGTTGTCGCTGAAGCTGTTGGAGAACCCGAGCCGTGCGTAACATCCTGATCGCCGCCGCTCTGGCCACGCTGTGCACAGGTTCGGCAGGCGCCGCCGACAACCCGCAGCTCGGTAAGCCCGCGAGCGACGCGATACCGCCGGTCGAGCTGACCGTTACCCTTCAGGACGGCAAGCCGGTCTGCGCGCCGGCGGATCTGCGCCTGCCGGCCAACACCGACGTGGTTCTGCAGGTCGTCAGCCAGGCCAACGTTCCGGTGACGATCACGGCGGCAGGCCAGTTCGAGCAGGGCCACCTGCTGCACGCCGACGGCGACCTCGTGCACGTGATGAGCGAGAAGGGCTACACGGTGAAAGCCAATGGCCACGGGACACTCAAGCTGCGTACCCTCGATGCCGGGGAGCACAGCTACGCCTGCACCGCTAATAACAGGCGCGACGCACCGTTCGTCGGCAAGTTGGTCCTGTCGCCGCCGGCCGGCTGATCCGGGCATCGTTGCTGGATTCGCCAGGTGGTTCCGGCCGCGCGGCGTCCCAGACTTAATTTTGTGTTACGAATTCAGTTCGACTTCAACACGCGCGCGGAACCGCTCTTTTCAGGCCCCTGTGTCAGATTGTATCTATCGTCGACGAGCGGCGGAGCAATCGGTCCTGTGTCCCAGAATTCGACATCCGTCAGTCCCGCCAGGCCGCGCCGCAAGCGGCTGCGCGATGTCTTGATGGTGTGCAGCCTGCTGCTGGTGCCTACCGCGGTGCTCGCCTACACGGATTTGCTGCCTGATTCCCTGGATCTCCTCGGCATCGACCTGAACGACAGCCCGGACTTGCCGCACGTCGCCCGTCAGATCGCCATCGGTGCGCCGCTCAAGATCGTGGCCTTTGGCTCGTCCTCCACGGAGGGAATCGGCGCGTCGAGCCCAGCCTATTCCTACCCGGCGCGCCTTCAGGTTGATTTGCGCAAGAAGCTGCACGGTTTAGATGTGGCCGTGATCAACCGCGGCATCGGCGGCGAGCATGTGGACGACATGCTGAAGCGCTTGGACCGCGACGTGATCGCGGCCGAGCCGCAACTCGTCATCTGGCAGACCGGCAGCAACGATCCGCTGCGCGGTGTCTCGATCGAGCATTTTCACGAGGCCACTGCCGCCGCCATCCGGCGGATCCGCGAGGCCGGTATCGACGTGGTGCTGATGGAGCCGCAATGGTGCCCGAAGCTCGATTCGACGCCGGGCTCGTCGCGGTTCCGCGATGCGGTGCGGGCGATCGGCGACGAGCTCGACGTGCCGGTGATTCGCCGGGCCGACCTGATGCATGGTTGGGTTCGTGAAGGAAAACTGACGGCCAAGCAGCTCTTCGCTTCGGACGGCCTGCACATGGCCGATGGCGGCTACGCCCTGCTGGCCCAGGCCGCAGCCGAATCGATCCTGCACGATGCCGGCACGGTGCAGACCGCCGAGGCGGTCGCCGAGTAGCCTGCGGCTGGACGCGGCCGGCAAAGCTCCCCATCTCGGCCGGACCGAGATCGGAGCCCCATCGTGAGCCAGGACGCCTTCAGGTACGACGACAGGGGCTCCGTGCCCCAGATGCACGCCACCACGATCCTCATGGTCCGCAAGGGCGGCCGCGTCGTCGTCGGCGGCGACGGGCAGGTCAGCCTCGGCCAGACCATCGTGAAGGGCAATGCCCGCAAGGTCCGCCGCCTGGCCAAGGGCGCGGTGATCGGCGGCTTCGCGGGCGCCACTGCCGACGCCTTTACGCTGTTCGAGCGGCTCGAAGCCAAGCTGGAGCAGTATCCCGGCCAGCTCACCCGGGCGTGCGTCGAGCTGACCAAGGATTGGCGCACCGACCGCTACCTGCGCCGCCTCGAGGCGATGATGGTGGTGGCCGACCGCGAGGTCAGCCTGCTGCTGTCGGGCTCGGGCGACGTGCTGGAGCCGGAGAGCGGCGTGATGGCGATCGGCTCTGGCGGCAACTATGCCCTGGCAGCCGCCCGCGCCCTCGAGGACGGCGACCTCGACGCGGAGGCGATCGTGCGCAAGGCCATGGCGATCGCCGCCGAGATCTGCGTCTACACCAACGGCAATCTCGTCATCGAGGCGCTCGATCAGGCTTAGCCTGCATCTGCCAGTCTTGAGCGCATCTGTCGCCCGCGGTTCGAGATTGATCGGCCCCGAGCGATGATTAACGCCACATTGAACAATCTTGCCTAGTCTCAGACCAATAAACGCTTGGCCTGGACCTAAAATGAAAATCGGCGGGAAACTCCTGGCCTTTGTGGGCGCCTGCAGTCTCACGACATTGGTTGTGGCGGGTGTGAGCGTCGCCACGCTTCGGAGCTTCGAGCAGGCTCTGACGCAGGTCGAGGGCGCATCGACCCGCGCCCTCGACGCCGCGAACTTCAATCGCCTCGCCGCCGAGGTGACGATGGATTCGCGCGGGGTCTACGCCGCCGCCGACACGTCCGACGCGGCGAAATATGCCGCGGGCGTCCGCAAGGGCCTCGCCGACATGGACGCGCTCCGTGCGGCCTGGGCGCCCCTGGTGACCGAGGACGAGCGGCCGCTCTTCGACGCGATGGCGCGTCACGCCGATGCCTATCGGACGATGCGGACTGCCATCGCCAAAGCGGGCGAAACGATAAGCCCCCGCGCTGCAGCCGATCTCGGCTTCAACGACGTGAATCGGGCCAACCGCAAGGCATTCCAGGCCAGCATCGACGCGCTGGTGAGCCACGGCCGCACCGAGATGGCCACGATCAGAGCCGAAACCCAGGATCTCTTCCAGGCCCGCATGCGCCTGCTGCTGGCGCTCGCCCTGTTGGGCACCCTCGCTTGCGGGGCCCTCGGTCTCCTGGTGGGGCAGCGCCAGATCGCCCGGCCGCTGCGGGCTGTCTCCGAGGCGATCCAGCGCCTCTCCCGGGGCGATCTGACGCTTCCGGCCGTCAAGGCCGGCCGTGACGAGATCGGGGCGATCTGGGCAAGCATGACGGTCTTTGCCGGGACGATGCGAGAGGCTGAAGACCTGCGACTGGAGCGCGAGCGCACGGGTGCGGAGGCAGCGACCCTGAAGCGTGCCGAAATGATCGGGCTCGCCGACCAGTTCGAGGGCAGCATCGGCGGCTTGGTCGGTCACCTTGCCAATGCCGCCACCGGCATGGAGCGGGCCGCCGCCGCGATGGCCGGCAATGCCGAGCGCTCCGATCAGCAATCCAGGGCCGTGACCCGCGCCGCTGAGACCACCGCGCACAATGTCGAGGCGGTGGCGGCCGCCACCGAAGAGCTCGCCGCGACAGCCAGCGAGATCGGCGTCCAGGTGACGCAGACTTCGGAGGCAGCGGCGAGCGCCGTGGAAGCGACCAGGCGGACCCGCGCCAGCGTCCAGGCGCTCGCCCGCAGCGCCGACGGCATCGGGCAGGTGGTGTCGCTGATCTCGACCATCGCGGGACAGACCAATCTGCTCGCCCTCAACGCCACGATCGAGGCGGCGCGCGCCGGCGAGGCCGGACGTGGCTTCGCGGTGGTCGCAACTGAGGTGAAGGCGCTGGCGACCCAGACGGGCCGGGCCACGGACGAGATTGCCGGGCAGATCGCCGCGATGCGCGCCGCGACCCATGAAGCGGTCACCGCCATCGAGGCGATTGGCGGCACGATCGAGCAGGTCCACGGCATCGCGATCGGCGTTGCCGCGGCCGTGGAGCAGCAGCAGGTCGCCACCCAGGAGATCGCCCGGAGCGTCGCCGAGGCGGCGAGCGGCACCCGCGCGGTGACCGAGACGATGTCGCAGGTGCTCGACGCCGCGCATGAGACCGGAGCCAGCGCCGACCAGGTCCTCGACGCCGCAGCCGACATCGCCCGACGCTCCGACGGGCTGGGCAGCGAGGTCGCGGGCTTCGTGGCGCAGGTGCGAGCGGCCTGACACGAGACGATGTTGCGTCGCAGCGCGATGCTTCGTAGGATCGCGGCATTCGCTAGGACCCGGTGAAAGCCCGGGTGGCTCTTCCGGCCGCCGATCCGCCGGACCACGCATCCGAGACGCTCCCTCCTCCGCCATCGGTGCGGACGCGCGTCTCGTGCGGATTTTTCATGCCACGCAACACCTCCGGAACCGCCGGCCTTCTCGGGCCGTGGGTCTCCAACATCCGCGGCGATACCTTGTCGGGGATCGTCGTCGCCCTCGCGCTGATCCCGGAGGCGATCGGCTTCTCGGTCATCGCCGGAGTCGATCCCAAGGTCGGGCTCTACGCCTCGGTGGTCATCGCCTGCACGATCGCCTTCACGGGCGGGCGCCCGGCGATGATCTCGGCCGCCACCGCCGCCACCGCAGTGGTCATGGTCGATCTCGTCCGCGAGCATGGGGTCCAGTACCTGTTCGCCGCCACCATCCTGATGGGGCTGATCCAGATCCTGGCCGGCCTGCTCAAGCTCGGCCGGCTGATGCGGTTCGTCTCGCAATCGGTGATGACCGGCTTCGTCAACGCCTTGGCGATCCTGATTTTTCTGGCACAGATGCCCGAACTCACCGGCGTCACGCCGGCGACCTACGGGCTGATCGCCCTGGGACTCGCGATCATTTACGGCTTCCCGCGGATCACACGAGCGGTGCCCGCGCCTCTCGTGGCGATCGCGGTGCTGACCGCGGTGACGGCGATCTTCCACCTCGACGTGCGCACGGTCTCGCATCTGGGCGCTCTGCCCGCGACGCTGCCGAGCTTCGCGCTGCCGAACGTGCCGCTGACCTTCGAGACCCTGCGGATCCTGCTGCCCTACGCGGCGACGCTGGCGGCGGTCGGCCTGCTGGAGAGTTTTACTCACGGCGCAGATCGTCGACGACCTCACCGACACCGGCAGCGACAAGAACCGGGAATGCATGGGCCAGGGCATCGCCAACATGGCTTCGGCCGTGTTTGGCGGCATGGGCGGCTGCGCGATGATCGGGCAATCAGTGATCAACGTCTCCTCGGGCGCGCGGGGCCGGCTGTCCACGCTGGTCGCAGGCGCGTTCCTGCTGCTGCTCCTCGTGGCGCTTCAGGACCTGCTGGCGGTGGTGCCGGTCGCGGCCCTGACGGCCGTGATGATCATGGTGTCGCTGAACACCTTCTCCTGGCGCTCGCTGGCGCAGCTGCGCACCAACCCGCTGCCGTCCTCGGCGGTCATGCTGGCAACCGTCCTTGTCGTGGTCGCCACCAAGGATATGGCGATGGGCGTGCTCGCCGGCGTGCTCCTGTCCGGCGTGTTCTTCGCCGGCAAGGTGTCGCGGCTCAGCCAGGTCACCTCCGCGCTCTCGCGAGACGGCCAGACCCGGACCTATCAGGTCGCCGGGCAGGTGTTCTTCGCCTCCGCAGGCACCTTCTCGGAGGCGATCGACGTGCTGGAGCCGGTGGACCGCCTCGTCATCGACCTGCGGAACGCACATTTCTGGGATATCTCGGCGGTGGCCGCCCTCGACCGCGTCGTGCTGAAGGCCCGCAGCCGCGGGCGGATCGTCGAGGTGGTCGGTCTGAACGCCGCCAGCGCGACCCTGGTCGAGCGGTTCGGCACGCACGACAAGGTCGGCGCTGCGCCATCGCCGGCGGGGCACTGAGCGGCCCGTCCTGGCGCCCCCGGGAGCGCCCTGCCTCTTGCGTCGCGCGCGCCGCGACCCCATTCCCGGCCTGGGCTCGCGGTTTCGTCGGGCCGGGAAAAACAGGATGGCACAGCGGTGACGACGTTCTCTCCGCGCGAGATCGTGTCCGAACTCGATCGCTTCATCGTCGGGCAGCAGGACGCCAAGCGCGCCGTCGCGATCGCGCTTCGCAATCGCTGGCGCCGCCAGCAGCTGACCGGCCCGCTCCGCGAGGAGGTGGCACCCAAGAACATCCTGATGATCGGGCCGACCGGCTGCGGCAAGACCGAGATCGCCCGGCGGCTGGCCCGGTTGGCCAATGCCCCGTTCCTGAAGATCGAGGCGACCAAGTTCACCGAGGTCGGCTATGTCGGCCGCGACGTCGAGCAGATCGTCCGCGACCTCGTGGAGGTGGCGATCGGTCTGACCCGACAGGCCAAGCGCGAGACCGTGAAAGCCAAGGCGGAGGCGGCCGCCGAGAACCGGATCCTCGATGCCCTGGTCGGGCCCACTGCCAGCCAGGCGACCCGCGACAGCTTCCGGCGCAAGCTGCGCGACAGCGAGCTCGACGACAAGGAAGTCGAGCTGGAACTGGCCTCCGGTGCCCCCGCCGGCCTGCCGATGTTCGAGATCCCCGGCATGCCGGGCGCCTCGATGGGGGCGATCAATATCGGCGACGTGCTCGGCAAGGCGCTGGGCGGCCAGCGCGGCAAGCCGCGCCGGGTCCTGGTGCGGGACGCCTACGCGCCGCTGCTGGCCGAGGAATCCGACAAGCTGGTCGACGACGACGCCCTGATCCGCGAGGCGATTCGCGAGGTCGAGAACAACGGCATCGTCTTCCTCGACGAGATCGACAAGATCTGTGCCCGCGAGGGACGCTCCTCCGGGGACGTCTCCCGCGAAGGTGTGCAACGCGACCTGCTGCCGCTGATCGAGGGCACGACGGTGGCGACCAAGCATGGCCCGGTGAAGACAGACCACGTGCTGTTCATCGCGTCCGGCGCGTTCCACGTCTCGAAGCCGTCCGACCTCCTGCCCGAGCTCCAGGGCCGCCTGCCGATCCGGGTCGAGCTGCAGCCGCTGACGGTGGACGATTTCCGCCAGATCCTGACCTCCACCGAGGCCAGCCTGCTCAAGCAGACGGTCGCGCTGATGCAGACCGAGGGCGTGACGCTCACCTTCACGGACGACGCCGTGGACGCGCTGGCCCGGGTCGCCGTCGAGGTGAATTCGTCCGTGGAAAATATCGGCGCCCGTCGGCTCCAGACTGTGCTGGAACGGGTGATCGACGAGATCTCGTTCACCGCCACCGACCGCTCCGGCGAAACCGTGCCGATCGACGCCGCCTATGTGCGGTCCCGGGTCGAGGACCTCGCCGCCAACGCGGATCTGAGCCGCTTCATTCTGTGAGCGCGCGCTGATCGCCCGAGGCCGATGCCTCGATTGAGGTGGGCAATCGACGCATGATATGCGTCGATTGGTGTATACCTACGACCATCCCGACTGGCCCCGCTTCCGCTGGGACGAGACCGCGCTCCTAGGCCCGCTGGGCGCGGTTCGCTACCGCCAAGGCCGGCTGCTGGGCCGCATGGAAGCCCTTGGCTTCAATCTGCGCCAGGAAGCCATCCTCGACACCCTTACCCAAGACGCGGTCAAGACCAGCGAGATCGAGGGCGAGACCCTGGCCAGCAACGAGGTCCGCTCATCGCTGGCGCGGCGGCTCGGGATCGAGACCGCAGGCCTCGTTCCGAGCGGGCGGCAGGTCGACGGGATCGTCACGATGGTCCTGGACGCGACCCAAGGTTTCACCGAGCCGCTGACCGTCGAACGTCTGTTCGGTTGGCACATAGCGCTGTTCCCGCACCGCGATATCGGGCGCCAGCCGATCACCATCGGAGCGTGGCGGACCGATGCGCTTGGACCGATGCGCGTCGTCGCCGGCCCCCGGGCGCGCGAGCGGGTGCATTTCCAGGCACCGCCTGCCGACCGGATCGCCGAAGAAATGGATCGCTTCCTGAGGTGGTTCGAGGACCCAGCCGATCCGGCCGACCCGGTCCTCAAGGCCGCGATTGCGCATGTCTGGTTCGTTACCATCCATCCGTTCGACGACGGCAACGGGCGCATAGGCCGCGCCATCGCCGATATGGCGCTAGCCCGGGCCGAGGGGACGGGACGGCGCTTCTACAGCATGTCCGCGCGGCTGAGGGCCGAGCGGAACGCCTATTACGAGACGCTCGAAGCCACCCAGAAGGGCGATCTCGAGATCACGGCGCGGCTGGCTTGGTTTCTCGGAATCCTCGACGCGGCCATCGCCGACGCCGAGACCACGCTCACGGCGGTCCTGCGCAAGGAGCGGTTCTGGCGCGCACTGGAAGCGCAGCCCGTGAACCCGCGCCAGCGCATGATGCTAGGCCGCCTCCTCGACGGATTCGAGGGCAAGCTCACGACGTCGAAATGGGCGCAGATCGCGACGTGCTCGCACGATACCGCCCTTCGGGACATCGAAGATCTGACCGCGCGCGGGCTCCTGATGCGCGGCCCGGCGGGGGGACGCAGTACTAGCTACCGTCTGGTTGAGCCGCACGTCTGAGAGATCCGTGTCTGTGACGATCACCAAGCCGAGCCACGGCGCCACACTTTTCCCGGTCGCCGCACTGGTTGGCGGCATGATCTCGCTGCAATACGGCGCGACCGTCGCCAAGAGCCTGTTCCCCATCGTCGGCGCGGCCGGGACTTCGTCCCTACGCGTGGGCTTCTCTGCGCTGATCCTGATCGCCGTCTGGCGGCCGTGGCGGCGCAGCCTGTCGCAGCGCGAGGCCGGGTGGATCGCGCTCTACGGCGTCACCCTGGGGCTGATGAACCTGCTGTTCTACCTGTCGATCGCACGCCTTCCGCTCGGGCCGGCGGTGGCGATCGAGTTCGCCGGGCCGCTCTCCATCGCGCTCATCGCGTCGCGCCGCCGAGCGGATTTCCTCTGGATCGGCGTGGCGGTGGTGGGCCTCGGGCTACTCCTGCCGGTCGCGTCGACCAATGCGCTCGACCCGCTCGGCGTCGCCCTCGCCCTCGGGGCGGCCCTGGCCTGGGCGCTCTACATCCTGTTCGGGCAGCGGGCCGGCCGAATCGACGGCGGACAAGCCGTGTCACTGGGCATGCTGATGGCCGCCCTGGTGGTGGCGCCGTTCGGCTTCGCCGAGGCCGGCCCGGACCTGCTTGCGCCCCGGATCCTGGTTGCCGGGCTGACCGTGGCGCTGTTGTCGAGCGCCCTGCCCTATTCGCTGGAGATGTTCGCGTTGCGGCGCCTCGACCGCAAGAGTTTTGGCGTGCTGATGAGCCTGGAGCCGGCGGTTGCGGCCTGCGCGGGCTTCGCCCTGCTCGGCGAGCGGCTCGGCGCCGTTCAATGGCTCGCAATGGGGTTGGTGATCGCTGCATCCGCGGGCATCACCGCCACGTCGCGCCGGCCAGTCCTGGAGGCCGCGCTCATCGAAGGCTGAAAGATCTTATTTGCCGGCCAGAACGCGCGACGCGACGTTGATGTACTTGCGGCCGGCTTCCTGGGCGTGAAGGACGGCGTCGCCGAGGTTCTCCTCGTCGCGGACGCTCGCCAGCTTGATCAGCATCGGCAGATTGATCCCCGCCACCACCTCGACCGAGCCGCCGTTCATACAAGAGAGCGCAAGGTTTGAGGGCGTGCCGCCGAACATGTCGGTGAGCACCACCACACCGTCACCGGTGTTCACGCGACAAACCGCGGACATGATGTCCCGCCGTCGCAATTCCATATCGTCTTCCGGCCCGATCGTGATCGTCTCGATCTGATCCTGCGGGCCGACCACGTGCTCCAGGGCGGCCTTGAATTCGGTCGCCAGCAGCCCGTGCGTGACGAGCACCATGCCAATCATCGACACGTGTTCCAACGTCCTCTGTCTGCCGCCATGTTGTGCAATGCACTGACCCCAGCAAGGCGATCGCGACGTTTTTGCTCGGACATTGCCACGATCATGCCATGCGCGCTCCTCGGACGCCATGGGGTCGCACCACCACGACGCGAATCAACGACCTGTGCGGCTGCGAAGTCACGACCTGCGCTTTCGCAGCGCCGCACGAATCAGCAGCTGCGCCAAGCCGGTACTCCGGACGCCGCGGTCGAGGACGATGCTGGGCAACCGTATTTCGAGAATTTCGGTATCGTCCGGCGGTTCAGGCAGACGGGGAATTTCGTCTATAAGATCGACCACGAGGCACAAATCCGCCTCATGACGGAGTGCTAGGCCGAGTTCGGCAGCCGACAGGATGCCCTGGCCGCGGATTTCGACGCGCCCGATCAGTGCCTCGTGGGGCCGGGCCACGAGCGCGCCGCCGCGTCGATCGCAGACGACGCGATCGTCGGCTACGAAGGCTCCGTCCGCTTCCGTGGCGAGGAGGACCGCCAGGCTCGTCTTGCCGGATCCGGACGGGCCGCGAATCAGGATCCCGGCCTCGCCCAGGATCACGCAGGCGGCGTGCAGGGTCGGCATCAGGCGTGGAGCTGCCGCGGCGCGGCGGGCAGGCGGACGGTGAAGCGGGCACCGCGCACCGTGGGCTCGCCGTCCTCGTCGGGCGCGCCCGGGCGGTTCTCGGCGCGGATCATGCCGCGATGGGCCTGGACGATCTGGCGGGAGATCGACAGGCCAAGGCCCGAATTCTGGCCAAAACCCTGCTCGGGACGGTCGGTGTAGAAGCGCTCGAAGATCCGTTCCAGGGCGTGCTCGGGGATGCCGGGACCCTCGTCCTCGCAGACCAGCTCGACCTCGCCCCGGACGCGGCGCAGGGCCACCCGCACCTTGGCCTCGGTGGGCGAGAACGAGCGGGCATTGTCGAGGAGGTTGTTGACGACCTGCCCCAGCCGGCTGTCGTGGCCGATGACCGTGAACGGCGCATCCTGGTCCGGGATCGGCTCGACGTCGAGCAGGATCAGGCAGTCCTTGGGACGCCGCCGCTCGTTCGCTACCGAGACCACCGTCGTGAGCAGCTTCTTGAGATCGACCCGGCGCGCCTCGGCGCGGGCGAGTTCGGCGTCGAGCCGCGAGGCGTCGGCGATGTCGCTGATCAACCTGTCGAGACGCTTCACGTCGTGCTGGATGATCGCCATCAGGCGGCCGCGCGAATCGTCCGACTTCGCCAGCGGCAGCGTCTCGACAGCGCTGCGGAGCGAAGTCAGCGGGTTCTTCAGCTCGTGGCTGACATCGGCGGCAAAACTCTCGATGGCGTCGATGCGCCGGTAGAGCGCCTGCGTCATGTCCCGCAGCGCCCCGGAGAGGTGGCCGATCTCGTCGGTGCGCTGGGTGAAATCCGGGATCTCTTCCCGCGTCTTGATCCCCATCCGGACCTTTTCCGCGGCCTCGGCGAGGCGCCGGACCGGGCCCGCGATGGCACCCGCCAGCAGCGCCGACAGCACCACCATCACGGCCGAGGCGACAAGAAACACTTGGAGCAGGCCGAAGCGCTCGGAGGCGATCACCCGGTCGATGGCATCGCCCTGCGTCGAGATCAGCAGCGCGCCGCGCACCGAGCCGGCCCGATGGATCGGCACCGCCACCGACACGGTGGTCTCGCCCAGCGCGTTGCGCCGGACGAGGCTGCCGCGATTGCCGCCGAGCGCGGCCTGCACCTCGCGCAGCGAATGGCCGTTGACCGGGCCGGTCTCCTCGGGCTGCGTGGTGCGGCTGCCGAATAGGCCGCTCAGTTTCCCCTGGATCGCCTCGAAGGCCGATTCGAGCATGCCGGCCTTGTGCGGTTTGGCGGTGATCGCGTCGCCACGGCCGGCATCGCCGCGCTTGAAAAGGGTCCGCGTATCGAACAGCAACCCGCCTTCCTGGTCGTAGACCCGAGCGCGATTGCCGGTGGGCGTAACCAGGCGCGACAGCAGGGGCGCCACCTTCTCGGGATTGAGCGAGAACGCGAGCGGCTGCGATTCCTCTTCCGCGGCTTCGCCGGCCTGCTGCTGGAGCAGCTTGTCGGGGTCGATCTGGATCGTGTCGGTATCCACCGAGGCGGAGGCCGCGATGGCGCCCGCGATGATCTCGCCCTGGATCGCCAGGCTCTGGATCCGGGCCTGGATCAGGCCCTGCCGGAACTGGTTGAGATAGAGAAACCCGACGAGCAGCGCGATCAGCCCGACGAGGTTGAGCACGACGATGCGGCGCGTCAGGCTCGACGACGCGCGCTGGCCGATGGCGTCCCAGAGGGCGCGCGGCCAGGTCAGCGGTCGGGACAGGAGCTGGGTGAACGAGGCGCGCGGCTGAGCGTCCTCGACTTGGGTGGGTGTACGGCCGGTCACGGAGCGGATCCTTTAGATCACGCCTCCTTGAACCGGTAGCCGACGCCGTAGAGCGTCTCGATCATATCGAAGCTCTGGTCGGTCACTTTGAACTTCTTGCGCAGACGCTTGATGTGGCTGTCGATGGTGCGGTCGTCGACATAGACCTGGTCGTCATAGGCCGCATCCATCAGGGCATTGCGGCTCTTCACGACGCCGGGGCGATGGGCCAGTGCCTGGAGGATCAGGAACTCCGTGACGGTGAGCGTCACCGGCTCGCCCTTCCAGGTACAGGTGTGGCGCTCCGGATCCATCATCAGCGAGCCGCGCTCCAGCGAGCGGGCTGCGACCTCGGCCTCGCCCCGCGGGGTGGCGCCCGCCGGCTCCTTTGCGAAGCGGCGCAGAACCGCTTTCACCCGCTCGACCAGCAGGCGCTGCGAGAACGGCTTATGGATGAAATCGTCCGCGCCCATCTTGAGACCGAACAATTCGTCGATCTCCTCGTCCTTCGAGGTCAGAAAGATCACGGGAAGGTCGGATTTCTGCCGCAGGCGTCGGAGAAGCTCCATCCCGTCCATGCGCGGCATCTTGATGTCGAAGATCGCGAGGTCCGGCGGGGAGTGCCGCAGACCGTCGAGGGCGGAGGCGCCGTCGGTGTAGGTCTGGATGCGGTAGCCTTCGGTCTCAAGCGCGATCGACACGGAGGTCAGAATGTTCCGGTCGTCGTCGACGAGGGCGATGGTTGGCATGCGCGATCCCTGAATGAACGGGCTCAAGCGCGGTCCCGGCTGTTCGCGCGGGCCGCGCTTCGTCCCGGCCCCCGAGGGGCAGGCGGACGTGCGAACCGGGGCGGTTTTGGCGCCGCCCGGTTCGCGCAACGGGACAGGTCCTTTAGTACGGTCGATCAGAAAAAGCGAGCGGCGGTCATAGCTTGGCCGTAAAGGCCGATCTGACGCGGGCCATGGCGCTCGTGCGCCGGCTGCTCCACCGCTACCATGCGGGGGGATTGTGGCGGCGGTTCGAAGCGCGAGGGATTCGATGGGCGAGATCAGCACCAGTGCGTCGGAACCGCGCGAGCCGGCGCGCCCGCTGCCGGCTTCCGAAGCCCCGTTCGACGCGATCGGGCTGTCCCGGATGCTGCTGCGGAGCATCCGCTCCGGAGCGCTGGCGACCCTCGACCAGGATGGGACGCCCTTCGCGTCGCTGGTCACCATCGCCACCGACCAGAACGGCACGCCACTGATGCTGCTGTCGCGGCTCTCGGCGCATACCCGCAACCTGCTGGCAGATCCGCGCTGCTCGCTGCTGTTCGCGCAGGGCGGCAAGGGCGATCCCCTGGCGCATCCGCGGCTCACCGTCGTCGGCGAGGCCGTCCAGACGAGCGAGCCGCGGGCGCGGGCGCGGTTCCTGGCGCGGCATCCGAAGGCCAAGCTCTATGCCGATTTTCCGGATTTCGGTTTCTTCGCGTTGCGCGCGCGGGCTGGCCACCTCAACGGCGGTTTCGCGAAGGCTGCGACGCTGACCCGCGAAGAATTGCTCCTCGACCTCACCGGAGCGGACGCCATTGCGACGGGCGAGGCCGGCGCGGTCGAGCACATGAACGCCGACCATGCCGACGCGCTGGCGCTCTACGCCGCGGCCGCCGGGGCGGAGGCCGGGCTGCCCTGGCGCTTGACCGGGCTCGATCCGGAGGGTCTGGATCTGATGGCCGGCGACCGGACGGCGCGGGTGGTCTATCCGGAGCGGGTCTCGGATATGGGCGGCCTGCGCAGGAGCCTGGTCGCCATGGCGGCGCGGGTGCGCGGGGGGACAGGAGCGCCGGTTCCGTAACGCGGGAGATCGCCGCCAGGCATGGCGAAGCACCGCCCGGTGCCCCATATCCGCGCGATGAGCGAGATCCAGACAGACACCTATCCTTTCAGCCTCGATGTGCAGCCGGTCGGCGAGAGCGGCTCGATGTTCCAGTGGAGCATCCGCAAGCACGGCAAGCTCCATCAGCGCTCGGACCGGAAGCACCCGACCGAGTCGAAGGCCCGCACCCACGGCGAGGCCGAGATCGAACGCCTGATCCGCGACCGCGGCCGCTGATCGATCCTGAGAGCCGCCGGCATCGGCGCATCGCGACGGACAGGCGGGGGCCGGATCGTTCCGGCTCCCGCCTCGTCGTTCGTGCCGGCCCGATTGCGGGGCGTCGGTCCCCGCGCTTGGCGCGTCTGCGCGGCGCTGCTATCTCGCGCGTGAGCCGATCCACCCGAACACGCCCAGACGTCAGACGGTGCGCGCCGTCGCGCGCCCGAACGGAATGCCGATGACAACCCCGATCGACAACATCCGCAACTTCTCGATCGTCGCGCATATCGACCACGGCAAATCGACCCTGGCGGACCGCCTGATCCAGGCCACCGGCACCGTGGCGTTGCGCGACATGAGCGAGCAGATGCTCGACTCGATGGACATCGAGAAGGAGCGCGGCATCACCATCAAGGCGCAGACCGTGCGCCTGGAATACCGGGCCGAGGACGGCAAGGACTACATCCTCAACCTGATGGACACGCCCGGCCACGTCGACTTCGCCTACGAGGTGTCGCGCTCGCTCGCCGCCTGCGAGGGCTCGCTGCTGGTGGTGGACGCCTCCCAGGGCGTCGAGGCGCAGACACTCGCCAACGTCTACCAGGCGCTCGACGCCAACCACGAGATCGTCCCGGTCCTCAACAAGGTCGACCTGCCGGCGGCCGAGCCCGAGCGGGTGAAGGAGCAGATCGAGGAGGTGATCGGCCTCGACGCCTCCAATGCGGTGCCGATCTCGGCCAAGACCGGGCTCAACATCGAGGCGGTGCTCGAGGCGATCGTGACCCGCCTGCCGCCGCCCAAGGGCGACCGGAGTGCGCCGCTCAAGGCCCTGCTAGTGGACAGCTGGTACGACGCCTATCTCGGCGTGGTCGTGCTGGTGCGCATCATCGACGGAGTGCTCAAGAAGGGCATGACCATCCGGATGATGGGCGCCGACGCGGTCCACGGCGTTGACCGGATCGGCGTGTTCCGCCCGAAGATGGCCGAGATCGGCGAGCTCGGCCCCGGCGAGGTCGGCTTCTTCACCGGCTCGATCAAGGAGGTCGCCGACACCCGCGTCGGCGACACGATCACCGAGGACAAGCGCCAGACCACCTCGATGCTGCCGGGCTTCAAGGAGGTCCAGGCGGTCGTGTTCTGCGGCCTGTTCCCGGTGGACGCCGCCGAGTTCGAGAACCTGCGCGCGGCCATGGGCCGGCTCCGGCTCAACGACGCGTCGTTCTCCTACGAGATGGAGAGCTCGGCGGCGTTGGGCTTCGGTTTCCGCTGCGGCTTCCTGGGCTTGCTCCACCTGGAGATCATCCAGGAGCGGCTGGAGCGCGAGTTCAACCTCGACCTGATCTCGACCGCGCCCTCGGTGGTCTACCGGCTGAAGATGCGCGACGGTACGCTCAAGGAACTGCACAACCCGGCCGACATGCCGGACGTGATGAAGATCGAGCTGATCGAGGAGCCCTGGATCCGCGCCACGATCCTGACGCCCGATGAGTATCTCGGCGGCGTGCTCAAGCTCTGCCAGGACCGCCGGGGCGTCCAGATCGACCTCAACTACGTCGGCAAGCGCGCCATGGTGGTCTACGACCTGCCGCTGAACGAGGTCGTGTTCGATTTCTACGACCGGCTGAAATCGATCTCGAAGGGCTACGCCTCGTTCGATTACCACGTCTCCGACTATCGCGAGGGCGACCTCGTGAAGATGTCGCTCTTGGTCAACGCCGAGCCGGTGGACGCCCTGTCGATGCTGGTCCACCGAACCCGCGCCGAATCGCGCGGCCGGGCCATGTGCGAGAAGCTGAAGGATCTGATCCCCCGCCACCTGTTCCAGATCCCGGTCCAGGCCGCGATAGGCGGCAAGATCATCGCCCGCGAAACGATCAAGGCCCTGTCCAAGGACGTCACCGCCAAGTGCTATGGCGGCGACATCTCGCGCAAGCGCAAGCTGCTGGACAAGCAGAAGGAAGGCAAGAAGAAGATGCGCCAGTTCGGGCGCGTGGAGATCCCGCAGGAGGCGTTCATCGCCGCGCTGAAGATGGACGATTGAGGCGCTGCGTTTGTGACTTGCTGTTCCCTATTTGCCATTAGGGAGACGCGGGAGCTGCGCTAGCTTCCGCGTCCGGACGTGTTGTCCAGTTCTGGAAGTGAAGCCGGCCGCTCCCGTCATTACGAGCACAGCGAAGCAACCCAGTGAAACGCTACGTCCTGAGATCGCGCGCTGCCCTGGGTTGCTTCGCTGCGCTCGCAACGACGGTGTGAGTCGATAGAGAAGCTTCTAACCCGGCGGCAGCACGTCGATCTGGATGCCCGCGTAATACGCCGCCAGGTTCGCGATATCGGACTCCGACAGCTCCTTGGCGACGACGTTCATGATCTCGTTCTGCCGCTTGCCGTCGCGATAGTCGGTGAGCTGCTTCACCAGATAGGGCTCGACCTGGCCGGCGAGGTTCGGCGCCTCCGGCAGCTTCGAGAGCCCGTCCATCCCGTGGCAGGTCTGGCAGGCGCTGGCCTTCTTGCGCCCGAGGGCGGCATCGCCGGCCTGGGCCGGAAGCGGGACGAGCAGAGCGGTGAGAAGGAGAAGCGGGCGGATCATCGGGCGGGCTCGGCTTGCGCGACGGAACTCTCCTCCCCCTTGTGGGGAGGAGCTGGAGGTGGGGGTCGGGCAGGAGGCACCGCAGCGCCAGATCCGGAACCACCCCCACCCTCGGTCCCTCCCCACAAGGGGGAGGGAATGCGCCCTTATTTCTCGTACGAAATCCGATAAATCGCCCCGGCGGAATCGTCCGAGACCAGCAGGGAGCCGTCGAGCATCACCGCCACGTCCACCGGGCGGCCGAGATACTCGCCGTCGCCGGTGAGCCAGCCCTCCGCGAACGGCTTGACGGCGCCGAGCTTCCCGTCCGCGCCCATGGGGGCGAACATCACCCGGGCGCCCACCGGCTCGGTGCGGTTCCAGGAGCCGTGCTCGGCGATGAAGATCCCGCCCTTGTAGGAAGCCGGGAACTGCTTGCCGTTGTAGAAGGTCATGCCGAGATCGGCCGCGTGCGGCGGCAGTTCGGCGACCGGGGCGACCGCGTCGGCGGGCGGGGTCTGGTCCTTGTACTCGACGGTGCGGACCGCGCCGCCGCCGTACCAGGGGAAGCCGAAGTTCTCGCCGGCCTTGGTGGCGTGGTTCAGCTCGCCCGGCGGCTTGTCGTCGCCCATGCCGTCGACCTGGTTGTCGGTGAACCAGAGCGACTTGTCGGTGGCGAAATCCATGCCCACCGAATTGCGGATGCCCGTCGCAAAGACCTCGCGGTTCTTGCCGTCGGCATCGATGCGGATGATGCCGCCGATGCCGGCCTTCCGGTACAGGTCCATCTTCTCGGCCGGCGGCACATTGTAGGGTTGGCCGAGCGCGATGTAGGTCTTGCCGTCGGCCCCGACCCGGCAGACCCGGGCGGTGTGGTTGAAGCTCTCTTCCCCGGCCGGGATCAGGGCGCCCTCCTTCACGAGGATGCCCGCGGCAACGTCCGGGTTCTCATAAAAGAACTCGGCGGCCGGGAAGGCCAGGACCCGGTTCTGCTCGACCACGGTGAGCACGCCGTCCTTCGAGAAGCAGACGCCGTTGGGGATCTTGAACGCGATGCCCGGCGCGAAGGCGCGGACCTCGTCGGCGACCCGGTCCTTGTCGCGGTCGGTGACCGTGTAGACCTTGTTCTTGCGGGTGCCGACGAACAGCACACCGGCATTGGGGCCGACCGCGATGGCGCGGGCATCCGGCACCACGGCGTAGAGGTCGATCTTGAATCCCTCGGGCAGCTTGATCTTGGCCAGCGTCTTGCGGATCGCATCGGCTCGCCGGCCGGTCTGCGGGATCTCGGGGGCGGCCTGGGTGTCGGTGCTGCGCATGCCCTGGAGCTTCTCCAGGTCATCGGTCTTGGCCTTGGTGTCGGCCGGCGCCGCGCCCTGCGCGAGGGCCGGAGCCACGAGGGCGGGCAGGGCGACGCCCGCCCAGAGCGCGGCGATGATGAGCGATCGCATCGTCTTAAAATCCTCCCGGCCGCCCTTGGGTTCGGGCGGTTCCGGATCGGACATAAACGACCCAGGCGGGCGGGCAAGTTGCGCAGGTGACGCGCGTCCGCACCTGTCGCGTGTCAGGCGACCTTGCGGGGGACGAGGCGCTCACTGCCCAGCGCGTCCTGCGCCCCGGACACGCCGGATTCGGTATATTCCGCGTCCTCGTTGACCTGCCAGACATCGTGCCGGCGCCGGCCGCAGAGGATGTTCTCCACGGTCAGCATCGCGGTCATCATCGCGTGGTCCTGGTTGTTGTACTTGTGCATACCGTTGCGGCCGACCAGGTGCAGGCTCGGGAAATCCCGCTCCAGCTCACGCCGCACGGTGACGACGTGGCCGGCATAATCCTCGTCGTAGACCGGATAGGCCTTGGGCTGCCGGACCACGCAGGCATCGACCACGTCGGCCGGGTCGATCAGCCCGATCTGGCCGATCTCGCGCTTGGCGAGCGCCACCAATTCGTCGTCCGAGGCGGTCCAGAGCCCGTCGCCCTCGAAGCAGAAATATTCGAGGCCGAGGCAGGTGTGGTCGGCGTCCGGCACCATCTCGGGCGACCAAGAGCGGAAGTTCTGCACCCGCCCGACCTGCACCGACGGATCGTGGATGTAGATCCAGTTGTCCGGGAAATTCTTGTGGGATTTCGCGATCAGGGCGACCGTGAGGAAGTCGCGGTATCTCAGCGCCCGTGCGTTGAAGGTGCTGAGCGGGCGCGGTCGGATCGAATCGACCAGCTCCCGCACCGGCGCGGACGAGATCACGTGGCGGGCCGTGAAGGTCTCGCGGCTGCCGTCGGCGCTGCGGGCCGCCACCGTCCAGATGCCGGTGCCGGCATCGTAGGCGAGGGAATCGACGCCGCGGTCGAGCAGCACGCGGCCGCCCTGGGCCTGGATCTTGGCGGCGGCGGCCTCCCACATCATGCCCGGGCCGCGGCGCGGATAGCGGAACGACTCGATCAGCGTCTTGATCACCGGGCCGCCGGCCTTCGGCGCCTTGCGCAGGCCGAGCGAGCGCTTGAGGCCGTCGCGGATTGCCGAACCGAGATCGAGCCCCTTGATGCGCTGGGCCGCCCAATCGGCCGAGATCGCGTCGCAGGACATGCCCCACACCTTCTCGGTGTAGGTCTTGAAGAAGATCGCGAACAGGCGCTCGCCGAACTGGTTGCGCACCCAGGCGTGGAAGTTCTTCGGGTCGCGCACCGGCTTCATCCGGGCGTACAGGTAGGAGGCGACGCAGGCGGCGCTGGTGAACAGGCCGAGATTGCGCAGCGCCTCGAAGGCCTTGAGCGGATAGGCGTAGTACTTGCCGCGATAGTAGATCCGCGACAGGCGCGGCCGCTCGATGAAGTCGTTGGGCAGGATCTCGTCCCAGAGATCGACCACCGCCTTGGACTTCGAGAAGAACCGGTGCCCGCCGATATCGAACAGGTAGCCGTTGTGCGAGACGGTGCGCGAGATGCCGCCGACCTGCGCCGGATCCCGCTCCAGCACGGTGACCGACCGCCCCTGCTTCGACAACAGGTAAGCGGCCGTGAGGCCGGCCGGCCCCGCGCCGATCACCAGCGTCTCGGTGTGGTGGCTCATCCCCAGCTCCGGCGATTCGTGGGTGGCGTCGCACACGCAGCGCCCGATCACCGGCAGCATGAATCGTCGTGGTTAAGGAATCGCTGGCCTTTCGCGCCGCGATGCTGTCACGAAACCCATTTCAGCAGGCGGATCACCCCCATATTGGCGGCTTGCCGATGGGCGGATACGGCACGGCGATCGGCGATTTCCGCCCGGTTCGCGGCATAATACCGGTAGGCCGCGAGCAGCATCTCGCGGTTGGTCAGCGTCGGCGCCCAGCCCAGGGCCGCCTTGATCCGGCTGGTGTCGAAGACGAAGTCCTCGGCGATCATCCGGTAATGATACGGCCCGAGCGGCGAGATCCGCAGCGCGTGCGCCGCCCGCATCGCGAGAAGCAGCGGCGCCTTCGGCAGGCGGCCCGTGCGGGCGCCGGTGCCGGCATGGCCGATCACATGCTCGAACGTGTCGCGCATCGTGCCGACATCGTCGGACCCGATCCCGAACGTGCCGGCGGCACGGCGCCGCCAGGCCAGCAGCATGGCGTCGATCAGGTCGTTCACCGCAACGAACTGGTAGCGGTTGCTGCCCTCGCCGACCAACCAGACCCGTCGGCCTTCGGCGATGAACTCGAACAGGATCGCCAGCAGGCCGAGCCGCCCGGCGCCCATGATGGTCGGGGATCGGATGATCGTGGCCGCGAAGTCGCCGGCATGGGCCGCGAGGATCTTCTCGCCCTCCCACTTGCTGGCGCCGTAGCGCTCGCAGGGCGCCGGCGGATCGTCCTCCCGCACCGGCCGGTCGAAGCCGTGCCCCCAGAGGCAATTGCTGGAGATGTAGACCAGGCTGTCGATCCCGGCGGCGGCCGTCGCCTGCGCCAGCACGCGCGTGCCTTCGACGTTGCTGGACCACATCGCCCGCGCGTCGACGCCGCCGTGGGCCAGCAGGGCGGCGCAGTGGAAGACCGCTGCGTGCCCGGGGACGATCCGGTCGAGCAGGGCGCGGTCGCGGATATCGCCGATCACGGCGTGCAGGTTCGGATGGCCGGCGGTGCCCGGCAGCAGGTCGATGCTGGTGACGGCGTGTCCCTCCGCGAGGAGGCGCTGCGCCAGCAGCGAGCCGAGGAAGCCGGAGCCGCCGGTGATCAGGACGCGGGCCATGGGTCAGTCCGGGGTGCGAATCGGCATTCAGACGGCCGGCTCGAGCCGCGCGGATGCCGCGGCTGGGACGCTCCGACGGCCGGGTCGCGACAGAAGCGCGGCCTGGGCGAACAGCGCGCCGGGCACGAGCAGACAGAGGAGCGGCATCTCGAAGATGAAGAAGATGCGCGCCAGCGGAACCAGCAGCCAGACCGCCACCGCCAGCCGCGACGGCCGCGGATCGCGCGCCAGAACCACGAGGGTCAGGGCCGGGGCCACCACGGCGAGGTCGTAATGCGAGGCGTAGGGCTGCATCACCAGGACGGCCAGCAGCACGACCAGGAGCCGGGCCGGGCTGCGCATGTCGCCGCGCAGGGCTCGGACGGCGGCGGCGAGCGCCAGGACGCTGACGCAGCCCTGGATCGCCCAGGCGACGCTCGCCGGCAGTCCCCAGAACCGGGCGACGAAATAGGGCGCGACCGACGTCTCGATGACCTGCGCGTGGAACTCGGTGATGAAGGCGCTCTGCAGCGGCATCGTCACGGTGATGAACCGCTCCCAGAGCACGACGCCGAAGGCGGCGACCGAAACGCCCACCAGCGCCGCCGTGGCGATCCCGGCCGCGAACAGGCAGCGCCAGAATCCGCCGCACAGCAGGATCAGCCCGAGCGCCGCCGCGAATTGCGGCTTCACGGTGAGGCCGGCGAAGCACAGGCCCGCGAGCCAGGGGCGGCGGTCGCTCTCCTGCAGCACCACGGTCGCCCCGAGGGCGAGCAGGCCGCCGAAATGGCCGTAGAGCATCATCGCGACGGCGGGCGGCGACAGGCAGGCGAGGAGCACCAGCGTGCGATCGGCGGCCCTGCACGAGCGGCGCGTCGCCCAGGCCAGGGCCCCGAGATTCAGGGCGGTCCAGGCGAGGACGGCCGGGAGGAACGGCAGGCAGGCGAGCGGCAGCAGGAACAGCAGCGCGTGGGGCGGATAGACGAACAGGAGATGCGGATCGTGGATCAGGCCGAACGCCGCCTTGACCGCCTCCCCGTAGGCCGGGAGATCGATCAGCGTGCCCGCTTGGCCCGCCATGACCAGCCGGGGCGCCAGCCAGAAATTGACGTAATCGTGCCCGAGCGGCGCGCCGATCATCCAGGCGTGAAAATCCCGCGGCCGCAACGACAGCCATGTCGCGAGCGAGATCAGAAAGCCGGTTGCGATGATCCGGATCTGCGTACGGGACGAGGGCGGTGTCGGCATGCCCGGAGTGTCTCAGTGCGGATTGACGGGCGGTCAGGTACGGGAGTCCGGCCGAAGACTAGCTGCGCGTCGCTGACGATCGGTTAACCGCTGTAGTTCGGCCGCGCGACGATCGCGGTTGACGCCTTGACCGGGCGTTAAGCTCGGCTGAGTGAGGATCCGGGTCGCGCCGCGCGTCCGGGTGACCGACCATGCCCGCTCAGGCGGATCGAAGCTCATTGCCGACGACGCGGATCGATCCGCGCACCTTCCTGTGGGTGCTCGTCGTCCTGTCGCTCGCGACCATGAACGCGCCGCAGGATGTCTGGGACACGATCCGGCACCTGCGCGTGCCCGATACCGACGACGCCATGCGGCTCGTCGAGGTGCGCGACCTCGTGGCCGGACAGGGGTGGTACGACAACACCCAGTACCGCTTCCTGGCGCCGGACGGCGTACCGAGCCACTGGTCGCGCCTGGTGGATGCGCCGATCGCGGGCCTCGTCTGGGCGCTGACGCCCCTGGCCGGCCGCGGGCTCGCCGAGGGGCTGACGGCGGCGTTCTGGCCCGGTCTGCTGTTCGGTCTGTTCTGCACCCTGCTCTACCGCGGCGTACGAGAGAATTTCTGTGGCCGGGCGGCGATCCTGGCGGTGCTCGTGGCGACGCAGACCTTCGGGATCGCCATCCAGTTCCAGCCGGGCCGGGTCGATCACCACAACGTCCAGATCCTGGCGATCCTGGGCCTCGCGCTCTGCATGATCCGCGGCGGGCTACGCCCCGGACTCGTCGGCGGCGGTCTCGCGGCCCTGTCGCTCGCGGTTGGGCTCGAAGGTCTCCCGTCCGTGGCGTTCGGCGCCCTGTACCTCGTCGGCGACTGGTGCCGGCGCGGCCGCCCCGCCCTCCCCGGCCTGGCCGGATTCGGGATCGGCCTCGGCCTGGCGGCGCCGCTCCTGTTCGCCGCGCAGACCGCCCCCGGCCTCTGGACTGCCCCGCGCTGCGACGCGCTCTCCCCGCCCTGGCTATGGCTGACCGCCGGCGGCCTCGGCTTCGCGATCGCGGCGAGCGTCCTGGGCCGGCATCTCGCGACGCTGAAGTCGCGCCTCGTCCTGGCAGGCGCCTGCGGCCTCGTCCTGCTCGGCGGATTCGCCCTCGCCTTCCCGGTCTGCCTGGACGGGCCGTTTGCCGGGATGACGCCCCTGGTCCGGGATCACTGGCTGCTCACCGTCAACGAGATGGCGTCGGTGCGTCACTCCATCGCCCAGGGGCGGTGGGAGATGCTGGTGTTTTATCCGGTCGTGCTGCTCGCGACGCTGACCGCGACCTGGATGGCCTGGCGGGGGACGCAGCGACGCGCCTGGTCGGTGGCGGCCCTGTTCCTCTGGCCGGGGCTGTTCCTCGGGTTGTTCCAATTCCGCGGTCTCTACATCGCCTCCGGCTTCGTGCCGCTGGTGGCGGGGCCGGTGCTCGACCGCGCCCTGAATCTCGCCGCCGCACCCGAGACCGGCCTTCGCCGCTGGGGTAGCGTCGCCCTCGGCGGCTGCCTGGTCAGCACGCTCTGGTTGGCGCCGACCGCCCTGGCCGAATGGCTGAGCTCTTCCTCCCGGACGGCTCCCGATCCGGCCGGAGTCATCGCCTGCCAGGGCGACGCCGCGGTGAGGCCCCTGGCGGCACTGCCGGCCGGGACCGTGCTGGCACCGATCTTCCTGGGGCCGTCGATCCTGCTGCGCACGCCGCACGCGATCGTTGCCGCGCCCTATCACCGGGCGATCCCAGGACTGACCGCGGCGATCGAGGGGCTTGGCGGGACCGAGGCTGATCTCGACCGCGTGGTCGACAGGTTCAAGGTCGACTATCTGGTGGCCTGCCCGGCCCGCCCGGCCGACGACCTCCAGTCCGAGCCGGCCTTCGCGACCCGGCTCGCCCGCGGAGAGGCGAGCTCCGAACGTCTGGAGCCCGTCCCGCTGCCCGGCCCCCTGAAGGTCTGGCGCGTGGTGCGGTGAGACGTCAGAGCAGCCGGCGGTCGAGCCGGATGATCCGGCACGGGTCACCGGTTTGGGCAGCCGGCTCGTGCGGTGCGCGGATCAGCAGCGCTTCGGCGCGGCCGAGGACCGCCAGCATCGAGGAATCCTGGCGCTTCTCCGGATCCGCCACCGGCAGCTTTCCGGGTTCGAGGGCAAGGCTTGCGCGCATGTAATCGGCACGGCCGTCATTGGCCGGTAGGTCACGGCCGAGCGTAGCCGGCTCGCTGAGGTCGGCGCCTGCCTTGGGATCGCCCTGCAGGGCCCGGATCGCCGGCACCACGAACAGCAGCCCGCAGACGATGGACGAGACCGGGTTTCCCGGCAAGCCGATCACCAGCATGTCGCCGAGACGCCCCTGCATCAGCGGCTTGCCCGGCCGGAGCGCGACCCGCCAGAACCCAAGTTCCAGCCCCTCCTTGGCGAGCGCCGCCTGGACGAGATCATGGTCGCCGACGGAGGCGCCGCCGAGCGTCACGAGCAGGTCGGCCCGAGCCTCCCGGGCGCGACGGAAGGCGTCCTCAAGGGCGCCGTGATCGTCGGCGGCGATGCCGAGGTCGATGATCTCGGCGCCGGCCTCGGCGGAGAGCGCGGCCAGCGCCAAGCTGTTCGACGCGACGATCTGGTCCCAGGCTGGTACGGCGCCGGGCTCCACCAGCTCGTCGCCGGTGGCGAGGATCGCCACCCGCGGCCGGCGCCGGACCGACAGGCGTGGATGGCCGGCGGCGGCCGCCAGCGCCAGGCGCCGAGCATCGAGGGTCATGCCCGCCACCAGCAGGGTCTCCCCGGCGGTGAAATCGAGCCCGGCCCGGCGGATGAAGCGATGCTGATCGACCGCCTCGACCACCCGGACCGTCTCGCCCTCGGCCTGGGCGTCCTCCTGGATCAGGATCGCGTCGGCGCCCTCCGGCACCGGCGCGCCGGTGAAGATCCGCACCGCCTCGCCGGAACCGATGCGGCCGGAGAAGCCGTGCCCGGCCGCGCTGGTCCCGATCAGCTTCAGGCTCGCCCCGACAGCGGAGGCATCGGCAAAGCGAACTGCGTAGCCGTCCATGGCGGAGGCCGGAAACGGCGGCTGCGTGCGCGCGGCGGCGACATCGGCAGCGAGCGTCCGGCCGGCGGCCCGGGCCAGGGGAACGGTCTCCGCCTCGACCGGGCCGGGCACGCTCGCCAGGACCCGCGCGAGCGCCTCGGCGACCGGGATCAGGCCGCTCATGCCTGAGGCGCCCGGTAGGCGCCGGAGCGGCCGCCATCCTTGGCGACGAGGCGGATGCCCTCGATCCGCATGCCGCGATCCACCGCCTTCACCATGTCGTAGACCGTGAGGCAGGCCACCGAGACGGCGGTCAGCGCCTCCATCTCGACCCCGGTCGGACCCTGGACCCGAACCTCGGCAGCGATGCGCAGGCCCGGCAGCGTATCATCCAGTTCGCACTCGACCCTGACCTTTGAGAGCAGCAGCGGGTGGCAGAGCGGGATCAACTCGTGGGTGCGCTTGGCCGCCATGATCCCGGCGAGCCGGGCGGTGCCGATCACGTCGCCCTTCTTGGCGTCGCCCTCGCGGATCAGCGACAGGGTCTCGGGCCGCATCACCACGCTCCCCTCGGCCCGGGCGGTCCGGTCGGTGGCGGGCTTGTCGGTGACGTCGACCATGTTGGCCGCGCCACTGGTGTCGAGATGGGTGAGCGTCGAACCGGGCTCCATGCTCAGCCCTTCTTCTTGTCGTCTTGCTTCTTGGCCTTGCCGGCCTTGGCGTCCGGGTCCGATGTGTCGGCTTCGCCGAACAGCAGCGCCCGCGTCGCCTCGGTCACGTCCGCCTGGCGCATCAGGCTCTCGCCGACCAGCACCACGCCGAGGCCGTGCTGCCGAAGCCGCTCGACATCGGCATGTCCGCCGATGCCGCTCTCGGCCACGGCGATCCGATCCTTCGGGATGCCGGGGCCGAGACGGATCGCGGTGTCGAACGAGACCTCGAAGGTCTTCAGGTTGCGGTTGTTGATCCCGATCAGGGCGGTGCCGAGCGGCAGGGCCCGCGCCAGCTCGGCCTCGTCGTGGACCTCGACCAGCACGTCCATGCCCAGCTCGTGCGCGGTGGCGACCAGAGCCTCGGCCTCGTCGTCGTCGAGGCAAGCCATGATGACGAGGATGCAATCGGCGCCCCAGGCCCGCGCCTCGTAGACCTGGTAGGGCTCGAACAGAAAGTCCTTGCGCAGCACCGGCAGCCCGCAGGCCGCCCGTGCCTCGGTGAGGTATTCCGGGCGCCCCTGGAACGAGGGCTCGTCGGTGAGCACCGACAGGCAGGTCGCCCCGCCCGCCTCGTAGGCGGCTGCCAGCATCGCGGGCGCAAAATCCTCCCGGATCAGCCCCTTCGAGGGCGAAGCTTTCTTCACCTCCGCGATCAGGGCCGGACGCCCGGCGGCGAGATGGGTCCGGATCGCGGCCGCGAAGCCGCGCACCGGCTCGGCCTGTGCGGCGCGGCGCTCGAGCTTCGCCAGCGGCACGCGCAGCTTCGCCTCGGCGATCTCACGGCGCTTGTAGGCCTCGATCCGGGCCAGCACGTTGGGCCGCTCGGGCGCGTCCACCTGGGGCGCCGGATCCTGCGTGAGCGTGCTCATCGGCACTCCTGCCCGTTCGAGCGTTCGTTCGAGGCCCGGACCAGGCGGGCGAGGGTCTTTCGCGCCGCCCCGGAATCGACGGCATCCTGCGTCCGTGCGAGCCCGTCCGCCAGGGTCGGAACCGCCCCCGCGACGACGAGGGCCGCGCCCGCATTGAGAACGGCGATGTCCCGGTAGGCGTTGCGCGCCCCGGCGAGCACGGCTTCGAGCGCCCGGGCATTGTCGGCGGGATCGCCGCCGCGCAGGTCTTCCGGTGCCCGTAGGGGCAGGCCCAATTCCTGCGGCTCGATGGTGAAGCGGGTCAGGCGGCCGTCCTCGAGGGCGACCACACGGGTCGGCCCGGTGACGGTGATCTCGTCGAGGCCGTCCGAGCCGTGGACCGTCCAGACGCGGCGGCTGCCGAGCTCGGCCAGCACCCGGGTCAGCGGCTCGGCCAGGGCCTCCTGGGCGACGCCGAACAGCTGGTAGGCGACGCCGGCCGGATTGCACAGGGGGCCCAGCAGATTGAAGATGGTCCGCACCGGCAGCTCGGAGCGCACCGCCGCCACGTGGCGCATGGCGCCGTGATGGGCCTGCGCGAACAGGAAGCACAAATTGGCCTCGGCGAGGCACCTGGCCTGGCCCTCGGCATCGAGCCCGAGCTTCACGCCGAGCGCCGCCAGCACGTCGGCGGCGCCGGAGCGCGACGTCGCGGCGCGGTTGCCGTGCTTGGCCACCGGCACGCCGCAGGCGGCGACCAGTATGGCCGCGAGCGTCGAGACGTTTACGCTGCCGGAATGATCGCCCCCGGTGCCGACCACGTCGACGGCGTTGTCGGGCGCTGCGATCCGGGTCATGCGCGCGCGCATCGCCTCGGCCGCGCCGACGATTTCCTCGACGGTCTCGCCGCGCACTTTAAGGGCGGCCAGGAAAGCGCCCGCCTGGACCGGCGTGACCTCGCCGGACAGCAGGTCGTCGAAGGCCGCGCGCGCCTCGGCGCGATCGAGGGCCAAGCCCCCGGCGACCTTGGCGAGATGGGGTCTGAAACTGTCCATGCGCTCTGTCGGAAGGCCGCCCCGGCCGTCCGGCGTCAATGCACGTCGGCAGGGGTCCTGTCACGCGCCGCGTTCCAGGCGGCGGCGAGATCCAGAAAATTCTTCACGATCTCGGTGCCGTGCTGCGACCGGATGCTCTCGGGATGGAACTGGACCCCGTGCAGCGGCCGATCGGCGTGCTCCACGCCCATGATCAGGCCGTCGGCTTCCGCGGTGATCCGCAAGGTCTCCGGGCAGCTGGCGCGGTCGATGATCAGCGAGTGGTAGCGCGTCGCCTCGAAGCTGTGGTTAAGGCCGCGGAACAGGCCGCTGGCCCTGTGCCGGATGGTCGAGACCTTGCCGTGCAGCGGCAGCGGCGCCCGGATGACGTCGCCGCCGAAGGCTTGGCCGATCGCCTGGAGACCGAGGCAGACGCCGAAGATCGGGATCTCTTCGGAGAGTTCGCGGACCACGTCGAGGCAGATGCCGGCCTCGTTCGGCGTGCAGGGCCCGGGCGAGAGGACGATCGCGTCCGGCGCCTTGGCGCGGATGTCTGCCACCGTCAGCGCATCGTTGCGGGCAACCTCGACGGCGCCGCAGAGCGGGCCGATCAGGTGAACCAGATTCCAGGTGAAGGAATCGTAATTGTCGATGACGAGGACGTTGGGCATCGCGGCGGCAGGCTCGGGCATTGTCGCGATGTGAGGCCTCTCACCCGCGGGGTCAACCATGCCCTACTGCCCGCGCTTGGCCTGCGCGGCAAACCGCACCGCCTCCTCGGCGGCCCGGAACAGCGCCTTGGCCTTGTTGACGCATTCCTGCTGCTCGGAGGCCGGATCGGAATCGTAGACGATGCCGGCGCCGGCCTGGACGTGCATCCGCCCGTCCTTCACCAGGGCGGTGCGCAGGACGATGCAGGTATCCATCTCGCCGCGGGCACCGAAATAGCCGATGCAGCCGGCATAGGGCCCGCGCTTCTCGTGCTCCAGCTCGTCGATGATCTCCATGGCCCGCACCTTCGGGGCGCCCGAGACCGTGCCGGCCGGGAAGCCCGCCGCCAGGGCGTCCAGGGGATCGTGGCGCGGGTCGAGGTCGCCCTCGACGTTCGAGACGATGTGCATCACCTGGCTGTAGCGCTCGATGAAGAACGAATCCGTCACCCGGACGGTGCCGATCTTGGAGACCCGGCCGGCATCATTGCGGCCGAGATCGAGCAGCATGAGGTGCTCGGCGCATTCCTTGGGGTCGGCCAGCAACTCGGCGGCGAGCGCGACGTCCTCGGCCGGGGTCGCGCCCCGGCGGCGCGTTCCCGCGATCGGCCGGACCGTGACCGTGCCCTCACGCACCCGCACCAGGATCTCGGGGGACGAGCAGACGATCTGGAAGGTCTCGAAATCGAGGTAGCAGAGGAACGGCGCCGGGTTCGTGCGCCGCAGCGACCGGTACAGGCTGTAGGCGGGCAGCGTGAACGGCGCCGAGAAGCGCTGAGACAGCACCACCTGGAACACGTCACCGGCGACGATGTACTCCTTGGCCCGGGCCACCATGGCGGCGAAGGCCTCCGGCGTCGTGTTCGAGACCGGCTCGGGATGCGCCACCGTCGAGAGGTCGACCCGGGCGTCCACCGGAAGCGGTCCCTCGAGGGCTGCCGCCACCCGGTCCATACGCAGAAGCGCGGCCTCGTAGGCGGCGCGGGCCGTCACGCCGGGCGCCGGGCGCACGGGTGAGATGACGGTGATCTGGTCGCGGATCGAATCGAACACCACCATGACGCGCGGACGCATCAGGATCGCGTCGGGCACGCCCAGGGGATCCGGGTTCGGCTCGGGCAGCCGCTCCATGGCACGGACCATGTCGTAGCCGAGATAGCCGAACAGGCCGGCGGCCATCGGGGGCAGGTCCTGGCCGTCGGATTCGCCGATCGCGCTCTCCGCGATCAGCGCCCGGAGGCTGGCGAGCGGCGCCCGATCGTCCGGTTCGAACGCGTCGAGATCGGCGCCGCGGGCGATGGCGGGGGCGCCGTCGCGGCAGCGCCAGATCAGGTCCGGGTCGAGCCCGATCATCGAGTAGCGGCCGCGCACCGCGCCGCCCTCCACCGATTCGAGCAGGAAGGCCGGCCCGGCATGGCGGGCGCGCAGCTTGAGGAACGCCGCGACCGGCGTCTCCAGATCGGCCACCAGGCTCAGTTCGACGAGGCTCGGCTGCCCGGCCTCGTAGCGTCCGGCGAAGGCCGCGTAGTCGGGCGCCTCGGCCATGGCCCTCAATACTCTCCGCCGATGGCCCGGCGCAGGGCCGTCTGGTCGATCTTCACGCCGGCGTTCTTCTGGACCTCCGAGATGTACTGGGACAGCACGTCGTCGGCCAGCGCGGCCTGGAAGTTCTTGGTGATGGTCTTGTCGGCCTGGGTGTCGACCACGAAGGCCGGCATCGTCGCGCTCGTGACCTTGAACACCGCCCGGGAATCGCCCGCAGCGGCGGTGCCGGCCTTGCCGACCGGGGTCGCGAAGATCAGGTTCACGTCGTCGGCGGTGAGCATGTCCTTCGCCTGGTTGCGCGACAGATCCTGCGCCTCCTGGGTGTTGACGCCGGCCTCCTGGGCGACCGCCTCGATGGTCGCGCCGCCATTGAGCTTGTCCACCAGCTCCCGGCCCTTGGCCTGGAGCCGCTTGGCGATCTCGGTGGCGGTCCAGCCGGCCTTCACGCCGTCCCGGACCTCGTCCAGGGGCTTGTCGTGCGCGGCATCGATGCCGGTCACGTCGTACCAGACATAGCCGCCGGACTTCGTGCGCAGCGGCTCGTTGTCGCCGCCGATCTCGGCGCGGAACAGGGCCGGCAGGGTAGTGTCCGGGTCCGGGATGTCGGCGACGCGCTGCCCGTCGGGGGCCTTGCCCTGGGGATCGACCGCCTTGACGGTCACGAGCTTGAGCCCGCGCTCGGCCGCGATGTCGGCCAGCGGCTTGGCGCCGGCGCGCTGGTCCTCGATGGCGTCGCGGGTGGTCTCCATGGCGTCGCGGGCGCGGGTGAGCGCGAGGCTCTTGCGGATCTCGCCCTCGACCGCCTCGAACGGCTTGACCGTGCCCGGCTCGATCTTGGTCACGCGCAGCAGCACCGTGCCGAACCGGCCCTGGACCGGCTGGCTCACGCCGCCCTCGGGCAGCGCGAAGGCGGCATCGGCCACGACCGTGTCGAACAATTCGGCCTTGGTCAGCGTGCCGAGCGTCAGGTCGGTGCCGCCGGTGCTGCGCGCCTCGGCGACCGCTTCGAACGTCTTCGAGCCATCCTCGATCGCCTTGCGGGCAGCTTCCGCGGAGGCCGCGTCCGGGAACACGACCTGCTGGATCGTACGCTTCTCCGGGCTGCCGTAGCGGCCCTTGTTCAGCTCGTAGGCGGCCTTGGCGTCGGCCTCGCTGATCGCCTCGGGCTTGGCCATCGCCTCGGGATCGACCACCAGCAGGGTGGCGGCGCGGAACTCCGGGGCCCTAAAGCCCGACTTGTTGGCCTCGTACCAGGTCTTCAGCTCGTCTTCGGTTGGGGCCGGGATCTCCCCGGCCACGGACGGCGTCAGCATCAGGTAGGCGGCCGAGCGGCGCTCGGTGGCGTAGCGGTGGACCGCCTCGCGCATCGCCGCGGGCACGTGCAGGTCGGACGAGACCGCCTCGGCCAGTTGCAGCCGGGCGATCACGGCCCGCTGCTCGCGCACGAACAGGCCCTCGTTCAGGCCGGCCCGCTGAAGGGTCTGATAGAACAGCGCCGGCTCGAACTGGCCTTGCGCGTTCTGGAAGCTCTTCTCGTCGTGGATCGCCCGGATCACCGAGGCGTCCGGTACGCCGAGGCCGAGATCATGCGTCTTCTGGTCGAGCGCCGCCTCGGTGATCAACTGCGACATCACCTGCCGGTCGAGGCCGAGCATCCGCGCCTGGTCGGGGGTGAGCGCGCGCTTCAGCTGCGCCTGATAGCGCTGCAGCTGGTTCTGATAGGCTTGGCGCACCTGCTCGCCGGTGATCGGCGTGCTGCCCACCGTGGCGACGTTGTTGCTGGAGCCGCCGCGGAAGAACTCCTCCACGCCGAAGATGCCCACGCCCGCGATCAGCAGCGCGAAGATGATCGTCAAGACGATCTTGCCGAGCCAGTGCTGGCTGGCGTTGCGGATGCCCTGAAGCATGATCTGTGATCGGATACCTTCGACACCCGACCCGTTGCCGGGCCGATGCCATCCCTGAAAGGCGACCGCGATAGACCATTCGCGCCCGCAGGCAAAGGCTCAGCCTTTCGGACGGTTTGCGCGCCCAAGCTCGCTCTGGTAGGCCGCGCCGACCCCGGAAAACCGAGGCGGCGCGGGGTCGAGGCGAGGAATAGGGATGACGCAGACGGGGCGGAAGCCGCTGGTCGCCGGCAACTGGAAGATGAACGGAACGCGGGCGTCGATCCACGTGGTCGAGGCGATCCGCGACGGTCTCACGCCGGAGCTCGCCGCCCGCGTCGACGTGCTGATCTGCCCGCCCGCGACCCTGATCGGCTCCTGTGTGGCGGCTACTGCCGGCTCGCCGATCGCCATCGGCGGCCAGAACCTGCATGCCCGCCCGAGCGGCGCCTTCACCGGGTCGATTTCGGCCGAGATGCTCGCCGATCTCGGCGCCAAATACGTGATCGTCGGCCATTCCGAGCGCCGGGCCTACCACCACGAGACCGATGACGGCGTCCACGCCAAGGCGCTGGGCGCCCGCCGCGCCGGCCTATGCGGGATCATCTGCGTCGGCGAGACCATCGAGGAGCGCGAGCAGGGCCGCGCCCTCGACATCGTCCGCGCCCAGCTCGCCATCGGCTTGCCCAAGGGCGCCAAGGCGGCCGACACGGTGATCGCCTACGAGCCGGTCTGGGCGATCGGCACCGGCCGCACCCCGACGCCCCGGGACATCGCCGAGGTCCACGCCTCGCTGCGGGAGATGCTCGACAAGCTCGTCGGCGACGAGGCCCACCGGATCCGCATCCTCTACGGCGGCTCGGTGAAGCCCAGCAATGCCCGGGAGCTGATGGCGGTGGAGAATGTCGACGGCGCCCTGGTCGGCGGCGCCAGCCTCGTGGCCGAGGACTTTTTGGGGATCTGCGCCGCTTACGCATAACGCGCCGGGCTTCTCGGAGCTGTCACACGATCCTGCTTTTAAGGTCGGAACGATATCCGACCAAGAAGCCTGACATGACGATCGACCACGCCTCCGCAGACCCCACGATGGTGGAGATGATCCGCCGCGAGATCCTCGACAGCTACGACGAGGAGATGGAACTGGGCTTCGAGGACGACCGGCTCGACAGCCTCGAAGGCGGCACCGGATCCGGCCTCGATCGCAGACGCTATTTCCGCGAACTCCTGCGCCTCCAGCACGAACTGGTGCGGCTCCAGGACTGGGTGCAGCACAGCAAGCTGCGAGTGGTCGTCCTGTTCGAGGGGCGCGATTCGGCCGGAAAGGCGGCGTGATCAAGCGGATCACCCAGCGCCTGAACCCCCGCGTCTGCCGCGTCGCCGCCTTGCCCGCGCCGAGCGAGCGCGAGCGCACGCAATGGTACTTCCAGCGCTACGTCACCCACCTGCCGGCCGGCGGCGAGATCGTGCTGTTCGACCGCTCCTGGTACAACCGGGCCGGCGTCGAGCGGGTCATGGGCTTCTGCTCCGAAGCCGACGTCGAGGAGTTCTTCCGCTCCGTGCCCGAGTTCGAGCGCATGCTGGTGCGCTCAGGGATCGTGCTGCTGAAATACTGGTTCTCGATCACCGACGAGGAGCAGGCCCTCCGCTTCCACATGCGCATCGCCGACCCGCTGAAGCAGTGGAAGCTCTCGCCGATGGATGTCGAGTCCCGCCGGCGCTGGGAGGATTACACCCGCGCCAAGGAAGACATGCTGGCGCGCACCCACATCCCCGAGGCACCCTGGTGGGTGATCGAGGCCGTGGACAAGAAGCGCGCCCGCCTCAACTGCATCAGTCACCTGCTCGAACAGATTCCCTACCAGGACGTCGAGCATCCGCCGGTTCATCTGCCCGAGCGGGTGCGCCACGCGGATTACATCCGCACGCCGACCCCGCCGGAGATGCTCGTCCCGTCGCGCTACTGACCCAATTCACGGCGCGTCAGAGCTTGAACGCCTGGCGCGCCATCAGCCGCCAGCGGCCGCCATCCCGGCGCCACACCTGCAGCACCCCGATATGCACCGGGGAGGTCTTGCCGCCCGCGACGGTCTCGCCGGTGAAGACGTGCCGGACGATCGCGTCGTCGCCGATCACCGAGGCCGAGCGGTCCGACAGGGTGATGCTCGGGAAGCGTGAAGCGCCGCTGGTCAGGGCCTCGATGAAGGCTACCTTGTCCTGCACCACGCCACTGGAATGGCCGTAGCTCAGACCGTCGAGAGTCAGGGCGTCGAGGGCGGCGCCGTCCGCCGCGAGCAGGGCCTTGGTCAGGTTATCGACCGCCGCCTCGACCGCGGTGCCCTGATCGGAGTCGCCCGGGGCGGCGGCGCGTGCTGGCCTCACGGACATCAGGATCGGCGCGGCGGCGGCGATGGCGAACGCGGCGGCGAGCGCCGAACGGCGTGAGATGGTCATGGCGGGCCTCCCGGACGGGGCGGCGCGTTCGGTGAGCCGCCCTTCCCGCCCGACAAAGCACGGCAAGCGCCCGGGCGCGAGGGCTGCGGGGAACAGGGGGTGGCCGATCGTCAAGTTGGCGGCAGCCTGCGAGTGGTGTAAGGCCGGCGCAGATTTGCGACCGGCGCACCAAGTTGAATGCTTGGCACCGGTCGCCGCGCGCCCGCCGCCGGACCGGCCTATCAGGACCGGCGCGCGAAGCCGAACGAAATTCCGGAACCCCGATGCAGACCGTCCTGATCGTCGTCCACCTCATCATCGTGCTCGCGCTGATCGGCGTCGTGCTGCTGCAGCGCTCCGAGGGCGGCCTCGGGCTCGGCGGCGGCGGCGGCGGTGGCGTCGCCGGCTTCATGACCGGCCGCGGCCAGGCCAACGCGCTCACCCGCGCCACCGCGATCCTGGCCGCCCTGTTCTTCGCCACCAGCATGCTGCTCGCCGTGCTGTCGCACCGCACGGCCGCGCCGAAGTCGATCCTCGATACCGGCGCGTCGACCCCCGCGGGCCAGCCGGCCAAGCAGCCCACCGGTGCGGACAACCTGCTCGACACCCTGCGCCAGCAGCAAGACCGGGCGCCAGCCACCGCTCTGGCCCAGCCGGCGGTACCCGAGGCGCCGCAATCGCGCTGACGTTCTGCGGATCGACGACGGGCGCGCAGAGCTGATCCGGGCATTCCGGGTCTGCGCCGGATGCGCGTGACATGTGGACCTGGGGGCCGCTAGAGGACGGGCGGTGGGTGAGCAAGGAGCCGGCGCGTTCGCTCGGCTTCGGACCGACCCGGCAGGCCGTTCCCCGCGCCCGCCCGATCCCCAGACATTTCATCGCCGGCAGGCTTGCCGTTTGGCAAATGCCTGCGCCTTCTTTATGGACCGAGGCCCATGACGCGGTACGTTTTCATCACCGGCGGCGTGGTTTCCTCTCTCGGTAAGGGACTCGCCTCCGCGGCGCTCGCCGCCGTGCTCCAGGCCCGGGGCTACCGGGTCCGGATGCGCAAGCTCGACCCCTACCTGAACGTCGACCCGGGCACGATGAGCCCGACCCAGCACGGCGAGGTGTTCGTCACCGACGATGGCGCCGAGACTGACCTGGATCTTGGCCATTACGAGCGCTTCACCGGCGTGCCGGCGAGCCGGGCCGACAACATCACCACGGGCCGGATCTACCAGGACATCATCGCCAAGGAGCGGCGGGGCGACTATCTCGGCGCCACGATCCAGGTGATCCCGCACGTCACCAACGCGATCAAGGACTTCGTCCTCGACGGCAACGACACGTTCGATTTCGTCCTCGTCGAGATCGGCGGCACGGTCGGCGACATCGAGGGGCTGCCGTTCTTCGAGGCGATTCGCCAGCTCGGCCAGGAACTGCCCCGTGGCACCTGCGCCTACGTCCACCTGACGCTCCTGCCCTACATCCCGTCCGCCGGCGAATTGAAGACCAAGCCGACCCAGCACTCCGTGAAGGAGCTGCGCTCGATCGGCATCCAGCCCGACATCCTGCTCTGCCGCTGCGACCGCTCGATCCCGGTCGAGGAGCGGCGCAAGCTCGCCCTGTTCTGCAACGTCCGCGAGACCGCGGTGATCGAGGCCCTCGACGTGGCCTCGATCTACGAGGTGCCGCTCTCCTACCGGAAGGCCGGGCTCGACCGGGAGGTGCTCGGCCATTTCGGCCTCGAGCACGGCGAGGAGCCGGATCTCGGCCGCTGGACCACGATCTCCGACCGGGTGCGCAACCCCGAGGGCGAGGTCTCCATCGCCATCGTGGGCAAGTACACGGGGCTGAAGGACGCCTACAAGTCGCTGACCGAGGCGCTCATCCACGGCGGCATCAGCCACCGGGTCAAGGTCAACCTCGAATGGATCGAGGCCGAGGTTTTCGAGCGCGAGGACCCCGCGCCGTTCCTCGAAGGCCTGAACGGCATCCTGGTGCCGGGCGGCTTCGGCCAGCGCGGAGCCGAGGGCAAGATCCGCGCGGCCCGCTACGCCCGCGAGAAGCGCATCCCGTATCTCGGCATCTGCTTCGGCATGCAGATGGCGGTGATCGAGGCCGCCCGCTCGCTGGCCGGCGTCCCGGATGCCAATTCCACCGAGTTCGGCGAGACCTCCGAGCCGGTGGTCGGCCTGCTGACCGAATGGCTGCGCGGCAACGAGCTTGAGCGCCGCGCCGCGGTGGGCGATCTCGGCGGCACGATGCGGCTCGGCGCCTACGACGCCCAGCTCGACCCCGATTCGAAGATCGCCCAGATCTACGGCTCGGATCGGATCTCCGAGCGGCATCGCCACCGCTACGAGGTCAACATGGCCTATCGCGAGCGGCTGGAGGCCAAAGGCCTGCGCTTCTCCGGGCTCTCGCCGGACGGGCTCCTGCCCGAGACCGTGGAGCATGTCGGGCACCCGTGGTTCATCGGCGTGCAGTTCCACCCGGAGCTGAAGTCGCGCCCGTTCGAGCCGCACCCGCTGTTCAAGGGGTTCGTCGGCGCGGCGATCGAGCAGAGCCGGCTCGTTTAGGTCCGCGGCTCCGCGCCGCTGCTCGCGCCGTGGGCCTGAACCCTATATCGGTCGGATCGTGACCGAGATTCTGTTCTACCACATGCAGCGCCAGCCCCTGGAGAAGGTGCTGCCGAACCTCGTCGAGCGGTCGCTCGGCCGGGGCTGGCAGGCCGCGATCCAGGCGGCCACCGAGGAGCGCCTGCAGGCCCTCGACGACCACCTCTGGACCTATTCCGACGAGAGCTTCCTGCCGCACGGCACCGACCGCGATCCCGATGCGGCCGGCCAGCCGGTGGTGCTGACGCTCCGCGACGTGAACCCCAACACTGCCTCGATCCGGTTCCTGGTGGAGGGCGCCGACCTGCCGCCGGATGCGGAGAGCTACGAACGGATCTGCATCCTGTTCGACGGGACCGACCAGGACGCCCTGCTGCGCGCCCGCGAGCAGTGGCGCCAGGCCAAGGAGGCGGGCCATGCCGTCGCCTACTGGCAGCAGGACGATTCGGGCCGCTGGAACAAGAAGGCTTGACCGTGCCCCTCAGCAAGCGTCTCGCGCAGGCCGCGCTCGCCCTCACCCTGGCGGCGGCGCCGCTGCCGCTGCGGGCGCAGGACGCCCACCATCCTGGCCCGCCAGCGGAGTCCAAGCCGGCACCGCGCGGCCCGGAGGGGCGGCGCCTGCCGCCGGATTCGACCACGCGACAGAGCATCAAGCTTCCGGACGGACGGACGCTGGATTTCACCGCCACGGCCGGCAGCCTGCCGCTGGTCGACGAGGCCGGGAAGCTCCAGGCCGAGATCGCCTATGTCGCCTACACGATGGCGCCGGAGGCCGGCCGCGAGCGGCCCGTCACCTTCGCGGTCAATGGCGGCCCCGGCGCGTCCTCGGCCTACTTGAATATCGGGGCGATCGGTCCCTGGCGTCTGCCCACTGGCGGCACCAGCATCAGTCCGTCGCAATCTGTGGCGCTGACGCCCAACGACGGCACCTGGCTCGATTTCACCGACCTCGTGTTCATCGATCCCGTCGGCACCGGCTACAGCCGGGCCAGCGACGGCAACGGCAAGACCTACTGGAGCATCGACAGCGACGCATCGACATTGGCGGCCGTCATCGCCCGCTACCTGCGGGTCAACGACCGGATGGCGAGCCCGAAATTCTATGTCGGCGAGAGCTATGGCGGCTTCCGCGGGCCGTTGATCACCGAGAAGCTGCAGGAGGGAATCGGGATCGGCCTGTCCGGGATGGTGCTGCTCTCGCCGGTGCTCGATTTCGGCTGGCTGGAGACGCCGCGGGCCAATCCCTGGGGCTACGTGCTGAAGCTGCCCTCCCTGGCAGCCGGCGCCCTGGAACGGGCCGGGACCATCCCGACCCCGGCGCTGCTCGGCGAGGCCGAGGCCTATGCGGCGGGCCCCTATCTGGCGGACCTGCTCAAGGGCCCAGGCGATACCGCCGCCGTTGCGCGGATGACCGAGAAGGTCGCGCCGCTCACCGGCCTCGATCCGGCGATCGTCCGCGCGCAGGCCGCCCGCCTCTCCACCCGCAGCGTCCAGCGGGAGATCGACCGGACGGAGGGCCGCGTCACCAGCGCCTACGACACCGGCATCACCGGCTGGGACCCGAATCCGGACGCCGCGCAGGCGAATTTCGAGGACCCGCAGCTCACCGCGCTCCAGGCGCCGCTGACCAGTGCGATGCTCGATCTCTACGCGCGCACGCTGAAATGGCCGGTGCCGAACATGCGCTACGAGCTCCTGAGCAACGCGGTGAACCGCGGCTGGAGCTGGGGCTCCGGCCGACAGGCCCCGGAAGTGCTCTCGAACCTCAAGGGCGTCCTGGCCCTCGACGGCCGGCTCCGCGTTCTGGTCGCCCACGGCTTCACCGATCTCGTGACGCCCTACTACGCGTCGAAGCTGCTGCTGGCGCAGGTGCCGGCCTACGGCGCGGGGCGCGTCAGCCTCGCGGTCTATCCCGGCGGGCACATGTTCTATTCGCGCTCGGATTCCCGAGCCGCCTTCAGGCGCGATGTCCGAAACCTTTACCGGGATGCTCTGAAGGACCGCGATGCCGGACCCGCACCGCCGGCCGGCGCACCAGCCGAACGCCTCCAGGACGCACCCTGAGCTTCAGGCGTCGTCGAACGCCAGCGCCTCGGCCGGATAGTCGATCATCATGCGGCGCTGCGCGTCGGTGTTCTGCCATTCGCCGACCTTGATGTAGCGCTCCTCCAAGTCCCGGACCTCGACCACCTTGTCGATGGACGGGATGCCCCGGAAGATCTGCGGCCAATTGGATGCGAAGTAGAACACCTGCTCGACCCGCTCGGACAGGTGGCAGATCCCCGGGCCGAAGGTGCCGAGGCCGAACACGAGGTAGCGCCCGTTCACCAGGGCGGTGACGTCGGCGATCAGGGACTCGCTCTGCGTCTCCACCGGCAGGCCGAGACGGTTTGCATAGGCCTCGACCTCAGCGATCACCGGGTTCAGCCGGTTCTCGAAGACCAGCTTCACCGAGCGGATCCGGCCCTCGCCGAGCAGGCGGTCGATCACCATGCGGTAGAAGGCGAAGGGCGGCTGCGGATAGTGCGGATCGACCCAGGTGCTGAAAATGTCGCCCGAGCGGATATGGATCAGGAGCTGGTCGTCGGGCTTGACCGGGAACGTCGCCGGCAGGCCGTTGAACAGGGGGCGGATCATCCCCTGGATGATCGCCCGCGAATCCGGCGGCGTCTCGAGGCTCACCTGCCGCTGGAACTGCGTCGGATCGAAGAACAGGCCGGACAGGAAGTAGCCGTCCGTCGGAAGCGGCTCGTCCGGGGGCAGGAAGGTGATGCCGTCGCGGGTGAGACGTTCGGTCAGGAAGATGACCCTGCTGCGGTCGAACTTCGGAACCGCCACGTATTTCAGGTTCAGCGCCTTCGCGACCGAGAGCGCGATGATGTACTGGATCAGGCAATTCCCGAACGCGCCGTTCTGGAACGTCGATACGCCCACGAGCGCGCGGCTCGTGCGTCCGGGGCTGCTCTCCAGGCTGTAGGAGGTGAAGGGGTTGGCGCCGGGCTTCTCGTTGAGGAGCGTCACGTCGAGGTTCAGCATCGCCCGCAAAGCGATCAGGTCGAAGGCGGCCTCCGCACACCGGATCTGGACCACGGCGTCCGCCATGGGCGGCGATACCGCGACGCGCACGGCGCGCGTCCAGGCGCGCTCGTCGGCTTTGATGCAGACCGTGCCGGCGCCCGCTTCGACCTGACGGGATGCGATGCCGGGCTCGGACCAGGACGCGCCGTCCTGCGAGAACAGGATCGCGCCGTCTGCCGCCGATTGCTCCTTCCCGCCCGGGACAACCACGACGGACTGGACCGGGAAACGGCCGCCGAGATCGATCTCCAGCCAGGCCGTGTCCGCGTCCACCACGGTCTGCGGGACACGGCCGGCGGCGAGATCGACGAGGGCTGGGTTCGAGGCGTCTGCCGGGGCCATCGTGTCTCCGAAGCGATCTGGACCGGTCGCGCCGAGGACGCGGCCGGACGGCGCGCCCGGCGGTGCCCGCATCGAGACCGGCCCGTCAAGCCCGTCGGCGCGTCGGAACGCCGGGACCGAACCGGCCCGTCAGCCCTTCGTCGTCTTCAGGAACAGGATATCGATGTCGCGTTGCGGGATGTAATCCTTCACGACGATCTCGAAGGTGGTCGGGCCGATCTTCTTCGCGGTGCCGCCGCAAAACGAGACCAGGGTCGCCGGATCGCCTTTGTCGACCACCAGCTTGAACACGCCGATCGGCCGAGCCCCGTTGTTCCCGGACGTCATTACGTAGGACAGGGACTGCTCGTAGGCCTGGAACGCCCGGCTGCCGTCGGCACTTGCGCGCCGGTACAGGGCCTGGGCCGAGCGCTCGAAGGCCGGGTCGGTGCAGTACCGGATCGCGTACTGCGCCTTCTGTGACGGATCGAGGTTCGGCGCGCCGTAGGACAAACTCGAGAGACCGCCGAGGCTCGGCACGTAGCTCTGGCGGACCGCGATCTCCCGGCCGGCCGGGAAGACCTGCCGGCGCCAGAACTTCGACTTCAGCGTCCAGAGCGGGGCGTCCGCGATGGTCCCGTCCTTGTGCTCCTGCCGCTCCAGGATGCCGGCCGCGATGAGGTCGCGGCGCTGCCTCTCCCCGAGCCGGCGCAGGGCGGCCTCCGTCGCCTCGACGGTCGGCACCAGCGGGATTCCGAGCGCCTTGAGCCGATCGGTGATCTCGACGGGGGGCTTGTCGCTGCGCATTAGGACAGCGCGCTGCTCGACCTGCCAGTCGACCGGCCGACCATCGATTGCAGTCTCGAATTTCAGGAAGTTGTCATGCGCCGGATCGGGAATTGAGACCAGCGTCGCGGAATCGCCGGCGATGTTGGGCATCGGGAAGGCAATCGTGGTCTCGATGTCGGCGTCGGTCACGTTGCGGAACCGGTAATCGATCCGCACGGACTTTTCCGACAGATACAGGTCCTCGGCTGCGAGCGCGATCGTGTCGGTCTTCTCTAGAACGAGCCCGCCCGCGGAGAGCGCCGCGCTGCTGTCGTCGGCCCTGACCGGGAGGGATACCGCCGCCAGGATAACGAAGGCCAGCGACACAGGACGCATCGACATCACGCTTGAAGGATTGAGATTCGGCAACATGGCCCACCGGGGCCGACGAAGCCGTTACACGGCGGCAGTCGCAACGACCAAGCGTCGACGACGAACGCAGCGGGTGTGGAATAGCGGAATCGGTTGCTGCGAAGCGTTCGAACCGTCACGGCAGTTGCCCGACCCGCATATCCGCACCATCCCCCAAGAGTCGGAAACGATTCCGCTGCGTCTCCGTTGTGCGAGAGCTGTCATGCGTCTACAACGATCGCGTGACGGTGCCCCGGCAACGGGGTGAAAAGGGAATGCGGTGAAGGGTGCGAACCCCGATTCCGCGGCTGCCCCCGCAACTGTGAGCGGCGAGCGTCTGCCAGGAAGCCACCGGAGCGATCCGGGAAGGCGGCAGGCGCGCCGAGCCGCGAGCCAGGAGACCTGCCGTCCCAATGAGATCCCGCAATGCCGCCGGTGGGGCGGCTGGAGACATATTGATGACCACCTCGACCCTCGCCCCCGTCGCCGCCGGCACCCGCGCCGCAGAGCGCCCGGTCGCCGTCGCGCTTGCGGCGTTCCTCGGGCTCGGCCTGCTGTTCATGGCGGGCTTCTCGCCGGCGATCGCGCTGCACAACGCCGCGCACGATTTCCGGCATACTCAGAACTTCCCCTGCCACTGACGCCCCTGCCCCAGGGATGATCATCCGGCTTCTGTCGGCGGCGCTGGCCGCCGGCTTCCTCGCGGCCGTCGTGGTGACGGGCCTCGAGCTGACGCTGACCTCGCCGCTGATCGTGGCGGCCGAGCGTTACGAGACCCACGAGACGCATCAGGCCACGCGCGGCTTGCCGATCGTCCTGGCGCATGCCGGGCACGATCACGCCGCGCCGGACACTGCGCCCGAATGGCAGCCCGGCGAGGGCCTGCCGCGCATGGCCTTCACGGCGCTGGCGACGCTCGTCGGCGCGGTCGGCTACGCCCTGTTGCTCGGTGCGGCGATCCTCGCCTGCGGCCGCGAGCCGACCCGACAGGTCGGCCTCGCCTTCGCGATCGCCGGCTTCGCCAGCGTCGCCCTCGCCCCGGGGCTCGGGTTGCCGCCGGAACTGCCGGGCAGCGAGGCGGCTCCGCTGGCCACCCGCCAAGCCTGGTGGGTGATGACGGCGGCCGCCACCGGCATGGCCCTGTACCTGATCACGGTCCGGCGCTCGCTGATCGCCATCCTGGGCGGGCTGGTGCTGATCATCGCCCCGCACGTGGCCGGCGCCCCGCAGGCGCCGGAGGCGGCCTCCGAGCTGCCGGCGGCGCTGGCGGCGCAGTTCGCGGCCCGGTCCCTGGCGATCAGCTTCGTCTTCTGGGTCCTGATCGGCCTCGGCTTCGGCTGGGCCTGGCAGGTCTTCGCCCGGGGTCCGGCGCGCGGGACGGCCCATGCCTGAGACCGTCCTCTACGTCTGCACCACTTGCCGCCGCCCAGGCGACGACCCGGACGGCCCCCGGGCCGGGGCGCGCCTGCTCGATGCCCTGCGCGCGGGTAACGCGGCCCCGGATCTTCGGATCGAGGGCGTCGAGTGCCTGTCGGTGTGCAAGCGGCCCTGCTCGGTTGCCGTCGCCTCCGAGAACCGCTGGACCTACGTCTACGGCGACATGGACCCGGTCGACTCCGCGGCGATCATCCTCGACGGCCTCTCGGCCTACGCGGCGACCCAGGACGGCATCGTGCCGTGGCGGGAGCGGCCCGCCGCCTTCAAGACCGGCGTGATCGCTCGGATCCCGCCCTTTCCCGATCCCCGCCCGCGTCCGGCCGGCACCCTGGAGGCTGCGGAATGACCATCGTGACCAAGATCCCCTGCACCATCGTCACCGGCTTCCTCGGGGCCGGCAAGACGACGCTGGTCCGTCACGTCATCGAGAACGCCAAGGGCCGCCGCCTGGCGATCCTGGTCAACGAGTTCGGCGATGTCGGCTTCGACAAGTCGTTCCTGGCCGCCTGCGGCGTCGAAGGGTGCACCGAGGAGTCCATCGTCGAGCTGCCGAACGGCTGCATCTGCTGCACGGTCGCCGACGATTTCGTGCCGGCGCTCGAGACGCTGCTCGGCCGCGCCGAGCCGCCTGAGCACATCCTGATCGAGACCTCTGGCCTCGCCCTGCCCAAGCCCCTGGTTCAGGCGTTCCAGTGGCCGGCGATCCGCTCGCGGGTCACCGTGGACGGGGTCGTGGCGGTGGTGGACGGGCCGGCGGTCGCCGCGGGCGCCTTCGCGGAGGATCCCGAGGCCCTGGCCGCCCAGCGCGCGGCCGATGCGGCGGTCGATCACGACAACCCGTTGGAGGAGGTGTTCGAGGACCAGCTCCTCTGCGCCGACCTCGTCGTGCTCAACAAGTCCGACCTGCTCGACGGCGAAACCCGGGCGCGGGTGCGCGCCGAGGTCGAGGCCCACCTGCCCCGCGCCGTGAAGGTGGTCGAGACCGAGAACGGCGCGATCGACCCGCTGGTGCTGCTCGGCCTCGGTGCCGCCGCCGAGGACGATCTGGACGCGCGTCCCTCGCATCACGGCGATGGCGAGGATCACGACCACGACGATTTCGAGACCGTGGCTTTGCCGATCCGCCCGGCCGTCACCGCTGGCGATCTCGCGGCCCGGGTCGAGAAGGCCGCGGAAGCCGAGGGCGTCCTGCGGATCAAGGGTTTTGCGGAGGTCGAGGGTAAGGCCATGCGCCTCGTGGTCCAGGGTGTCGGCCGGCGCGTCGCCCACCATTTCGACAGGCCCTGGCGGACGGGCGAGAGCCGCGACGGGCGCCTCGTGGTGATCGGCTTGAAGGGGTTCGACCAGGGCGCCGTCGCCGCGGCGCTCGCTGGATGACGGCAGTTGCGCGCGCTTCTTCCCTGAGACGCTGCGCGCGCGCCCGTTTCGGCGCGGCCTAGGAACCGCCATGCACCTGGTGCGCATCGATGCCGTCTCCCTTGACGAGGGCGAGGCCGCCGTGGATCTCGGGCAGGAGCCCGGCGATCTCGTCGTGCTGTCGTTCACGGACAGCGACCTCGCCGGGATCGCGCAGGCCCACGCCGCCGAACCGGGACTGCCGAGCCTGAGACTCGCCAAGCTCGCGAAGCTTAGGCACCCGATGTCGGTCGATCTCTATGTCGAGCGCGTGGTGTCCCGGGCAAAGCTCGTGGTGATCCGCTGCCTCGGCGGCCTGGATTACTGGCGCTACGGGATCGAGCGCAGCGCCGCCGCGGCGCGGGCGAACGGCGTCGTGCTGGCGGTGCTGCCGGGCGACGACCGGCCGGACCCGCGGCTCGCGGGTTTTTCCACCGACCCGGATTTCGCCGTGCTGCTTGACGGCTATTTCCGGGCCGGCGGCCCGGAGAACCTGCGCCGGATGCTGCGGCTGCTCGCCGCCCGGATCGGTGCAGGCGGTGCCGTCGAGCCACCGCAGCCGCTGCCACGGGGCTTCCCCTGGTGCCCGGGCTGCGGCGTGCTTACCCTCGATACGGCGATCAAGGCCGCTGAAACGGCGGTGCCGCTCTCGGACCCGCGCGTCACCGCCACGCCGCTCGTCCTGCTCCTGGTCTACCGCTCCGCGGTGCTCGGCGGCGATACCGCGCCGTTCGTCGTCCTGACCGCAGCGCTCCGCGCCCGCGGGATCGGCGTGCTGCCGATGGCGGTGTCGAGCCTGAGGGAGCCGGAAGCCGCCGCGGCGGTCGCCGCGGCCGTGCGGGCGGAGAAACCCGATCTGGTGATCGCTGCCACCGCGTTCTCGGCGCGGGAGGACGGCATCGACTTCGTCCTCGACGGCGCCGATTGTCCGGTTCTTCAGGCCTTCACGGTCGGGTCCCCCCGGGCGGCCTGGGAAGCCTCGGCGCGGGGCCTCGGCGCTGCCGACCTCGCCATGCAGGTGGCCCTGCCGGAATTCGACGGACGGCTCTCGGGCTTCCCGATCTCGTTCAAAGAGGAGTCCCCGGAGGTCGCCGGCTTCGCCGAGCGTCGGGCTGTTCCTTATGTCGAGGGCATCGCGGCCCTGGCTGAGCGCGCGCACGGCTGGCTGCGTCTCGCCGCCCTCCCCCGCGCCGAGCGGTGCGTCGCCGTGGTGCTGTCCGATTATCCCGCCCGCGGCGGCCGGGCCGGATTCGCGGTTGGGCTCGATACGCCCGAGAGCGCCCGGGCGCTTGCTTCGGACTTGGTCGAGGCGGGTTATGCGACCGGGGCATTGCCCGAGTCGGCCGCGGTGATGCGGGCGCTCACCGAGGGTGCGGCGGAATTCACGGTCCCGCTGGCGGAGTATGCCGCCTGGCTCGCCGAGTTGCCCGCGGCATCGCGTGATGCGCTGATGGAAGCCTGGGGCGAGCCGGCCGACGACCCGATGTGCCGTGACGATCTTTTCCGGTTTCGGATCGTCAGATCGCGCACCGCTGCGCCCCCTCCCCCCTCTGCGGGGGAGGGTGGCCGCTCACGCGGGTCGGGGGAGGGGAGCCCCGCTTGCGGAGAGGGTTCGCCGTGCGACACATCCGCCGGCGTCCCGCTGCCCCTATCCCAACCACTGCTGACCCAGGGGCCACCCTCCCCCGAAGAGGGGGGGGGGATGCCGCCGCGCCGGCGCGGGCGCTCCGGTGAACAACCCCGCCCCTCCCACCACCGCGGAAACTGTTGCCGGGCGCCCACGCTC
>NZ_JAKSYJ010000208.1 GCF_022829365.1 Methylobacterium sp. J-077
CTTTGCGACCGTCTCCACGACCAACATCCCGCGCAAGCCTCCCGTTCGAGCCGGAAGGCATTGTGGATGACTTGTCCTGGGGGTCCCGTTTGGACGCCGATCACCCCGAGAACGGGGTCCTTATTCCACGCCTAATCACAAGATAAGTCCGATATGGAACGTGAGCGCCAGATCCATATTTGGAAATTGCTGCTGAGAGTAAAGATTTGTTCCTCCGGTAATGACCCACCAACGGTCCTTATTAGTATGTATATCCCATACGTCATGACTTGTATTTAAAACAACCTCCGAATAAACCTTTTGTAAAAAAGTCACTTCGAGGTCAGGCGCCTGCCATTCAAAGTACTCTCGAACTTCCTCAGTTTCTTCCTCGGTAGCTTTAAGCATAAATTCCCCTACGGAAGCACAACCGACCAACTTATGAACCTGGACCCGCGTGTTTGGCTTTGGGGTCCCATCATGCGGCCGCGTTCGCCTCAGTTGCTTTCAAGCGTTTTGCGAGCTTGGCGATGGTTGCCCGGCTGCATCCGACAGCAGCCTGGATGTCTGACCATGAGGAACCCGCCCTTAGCATGGCGGTAATTCCGGCGTTCCGCTTCACGTCCTCAGTTCGCCCCTTATAGAGGCCAGCGATCTTGGCCTTCGCCTGACCCTGGGTCTGTCGGCGGCGCCTGTCGTCGTAATCCTTGCGGGCCACGGCCGCCAACATGTCCAGCAGCATTGCGTTGATGGCGTCGAACATCCGCCCGGTGAACTGGTCGGCCTCGGTGCTCGCCATCGTCCATGAGGTCGGTAGGTCGAGGGCCACGACGCGGATGTGGCGTTCGGCCATCTTGGCCTTCAGGCGCCCCCAATCCTCGGCGGTGAGGCGCGAGAGGCGGTCCACCTGCTCCACCAGCAGAACGTCGCCGGACTGCGCGTCGCCGAGCAGACGGAAGAGTTCAGGGCGGGCCAGCGACGCGCCCGAGGCATTCTCGATGTAGGTCGCGGCGATGATGAGGCCGCGCTCGGCGGCGAACCGTTCAAGATCGGCCCGGCCCCGGGATGCATCCTGGTCGTCGGTGGAGGCGCGGAGATAGGCACGAACGAACATGAGAGGCCGGCGAGTTCACTTAGGTTGGTTCACAGTCTAGCAGTTCATTTTGAAATGGCCAAGCTCGGAAAGTGAACCATCCGGACATCGGTTCAGGAGGGGTATACCCATAACGAACTAGGCTTCGCACTTCTTGTAAAAGTCGAACCTGAACGATTGCGCTGACACCCGCGCTGATCCTGGCGTAGGGTGCTGGATATGGACAAGGTGCAACGGGCGCCCTCGGGCTCAGAACACGTCGAAGCGTTCATCGCGCGCTGGCAGGGACGCGAAGGCGGCCAGGAGCGGGCGAACTACGCCCTGTTCCTCTCTGAGTTGTGCGACGTGATTGGGGTGCCCCGGCCTGACCCAGCCGGCGCGACAACCGAACTGAACGACTACGTCCTTGAGCGGGTCGTGCGCGAACCCATCGGCGATGAAACCCACACGCACCGTCGCATCGACCTCTACCGTCGCGGCGCCTTCATTCTCGAAGCCAAGCAATCCCGGCAGGTCGGCGGCTCGAAGGAAGTGGCCGGCGCTGCCGCGGTCAAGGAGCCGGCACCGCGGGGTCGCCGCGGTGCGGAACGGGCCTGGGACGTGCTGATGCTGAATGCCCGGCGCCAAGCGGAGGGCTACGCGCGGTCGCTCCCCGCCGACCACCCCTGGCCGCCCTTCATCCTGGTCTGCGACGTGGGCAACGTCATAGAGGTGTTCGCCGACTTCTCGGGCCAAGGCCGCAACTACAGCCAGTTTCCCGACCGTCAGGGATTCCGGGTTTACCTCGAAGACCTCCGCCGCCAGGAGGTCCGCGAGCGTCTGGGCGCCATCTGGCTCGATCCCTTCTCCCTCGACCCAGCCCGGCAGAGTTCTCGCGTCACCCGCGAAGTCGCCCGGCGGCTGGCCGCGGTGTCGCGAACCCTGGAGGGGCAGCATGAACCGGAAGAGGTCGCCATGTTCCTCATGCGCTGCCTCTTCACCATGTTCGCAGAGGACGTGGAGCTTCTTCCCGAGCGCTCCTTCCGTGACCTCCTCGCCCGCTGCGAGGCGGACCCCAAGAAGCTCGGCCCACTCGTCGGGCAACTCTGGGAGGCGATGGATGCCGGCGGCTTCGCCTACGGCATCGAGGCGACGGTCCGGCGCTTCAACGGCGAGTTCTTCAAGCGCCGGGGGGTGCTGCCGCTGGGAAGCGAGGAAATCCGGAACCTGCGCGAGGCGGCGGAGGCGAATTGGCGCGAGGTGGAGCCCGCCATCTTCGGCACCCTTCTCGAACAGACCCTGTCCGATCGGGAACGTGCGAAGCTCGGTGCGCACTACACGCCTCGGGCCTACGTCGAGCGTCTTGTGGTTGCCACCGTCATAGAGCTCTTGAGGGCGGAGTGGGCTACGGTGCTCTCGACCGCAGAGCGCCAAAAGGTGGAGGGACGGGACAAGGACGCAATCGCCACGGTCCGCGCCTTCCACGACCGGCTCTGCGCCGTGCGCATCCTAGACCCCGCCTGTGGCACAGGAAACTTCCTGTACGTCGCGCTGGAACTGGTGAAGCGCCTCGAAGGCGAGGTGCTGGAAGCCCTGGCCGATCTCGGCGGCCAGGAGGCGCTGAGCGGCCTCGAAGGCTCGACGGTGGACCCGCATCAGTTTCTCGGCCTGGAGTTGAACCCCCGCGCCGCCGCCATCGCCGAACTAGTGCTCTGGATCGGCTACCTGCAATAACATTTCCGGACCCGCGGCGGAGCGCCCTCGGACCCCATCTTGAAAGCCTTCCGCAACGTCCGGGGCTCCTTCGACGCGGTGCTGGACTCCGAACCCGTCCTTGCCCGCGACGAGAGCGGCAAGCCGCTGACCCGGCTCGGTTCGGATGGGACGCCGCAGCCTGTCACCCTTCACCGCAATCCCCGCAGACCGGAGTGGCCCTCAGCCGAGTTCATCGTAGGCAACCCGCCCTTCATCGGCGGCAAGGACCTCCGGGCGCGCCTGGGCGACGCCTACACCGAAGCCCTCTGGGCGGCGCACCCGCACATGAACGAGAGCGCCGATTTCGTGATGTTCTGGTGGGACCGGGCGGCGGAGTTGCTGACCCGCAAGGGCACGGTGCTGCGCCGCTTCGGGTTTGTGACCACGAACAGCATCAGTCAGGTGTTCCAACGTCGGGTCATGGAACGCCACCTCAAGGCGAAGCGGCCTGTCTCGCTCGTTGCAGCCATACCCGACCATCCCTGGACCAAGGCGACACGGGATGCCGCCGCGGTGCGGATCGCCATGACCGTGGTGGAGGCCGGAACTAGGGATGGTGTGCTACGGGAAGTCATCCAGGAAGAAGGGCTCGACACGGACCAGCCGACGGTCGAACTGGACGAACGCGTCGGGACTATCAACTCTGACCTGACGGTGGGCGTGGATCTCTCCGCGACGAAGCCGCTTCGGGCGAACGAGGGTCTGTCCTCGCGAGGCATGTCGCTCCACGGCGCCGGCTTCATCGTCACGCCTGAAAAAGCAACCTCCCTCGGTCTTGGTCGGCGATCTGGCCTGGAACGGCACATCCGACCCTACCGGAACGGACGCGACCTCACGGCCCGGCCCCGGGGCGTCATGGTTATCGACCTCTTCGGCCTATCGGCGGAGGAGGTACGATCACGCTTCCCAGAGGTCTACCAGCATGTCCTGACGACGGTGAAGCCAGAGCGGGAAAAGCAGTTCGTCAAATCGCCGACGAAGGACGCCGAAGCCTACGTTCGTCTTTGGTGGGCGTTCGGGAAGCCTCGTCAGGAGCTACGCCCTGCCCTGGAAGGTCTGCCTCGCTACGTGGTTACGGTCGAGACCATGCGGCATCGCGTGTTCCAGTTCCTGGACGCAAGTATCCTGCCCGACAACAAACTGGTGGCGGTGGCAACGGACGATGCCCTCCACCTTGGCGTGCTCTCGTCTCGCATACATGTAACCTGGGCGGTACGGGCCGGCGGCTGGCTCGGTGTCGGAAACGATTCTGTCTACGTGAAGTCCCGCTGCTTCGACCCCTTCCCCTTCCCCCTGACCACACCTGCCAAAGTCGAACGCATCCGCCGGGCGGGGGAGGCGTTAGACGCCCACCGGAAGGAGCGAAGGACCCTCCACCCCGAGGTGAGCCTGACCGACGCCTACAACGTCTTGGCCAAGCTCCAGGCCGGCACCACTGTTGCCTCGCTCAATGAGGCCGACCGGGCGATCCTGGAGGCTGCCCTGGTCTTGGTCCTGCGCGAGCTTCACGATGACCTCGACGCCGCGGTGGCGGACGCCTACGGCTGGCCGGCGAACCTCACGGAGGACGACATCCTCGCGCGCCTCGTTGCCCTCAACAAGGCTCGGGCGGCGGACGAGCTTCGGGGCGTGGTCCACTGGCTGCGCCCGGGCTTCCAGGTGCCACGTCTGGGCGCTCCTGCCAAAGGGACCGGAGAACAGGTCGAGGCCGACTTGGTGGTCGCGGACGGGGCTGCCGGGAAGCCCGGCTTTCCGCTTGATGATATGGCTCAGACTGCTGTGGTCATGGCTGCCCTCATGGGGGCAGCAGGTCCCCTCGACGCCACCACCATTGCCTCGGGATTTCGGAAAACCCGACGTCTGGAGGAGCGGGTGGGATCGGTCTTGGCAGCCCTCTCCCGCTTGGGCTTCGTGACCACGACGGACGGGGGACGCTCCTATGCACTTCGGCGGGCAGCCTAGGGGGATTATCGCGAATGGCGGTGATGGGTTGGCAGGCAGGCTACGGTCGCACCCACTGGGGATCAGGGAGGCGTTAGGACAGGACACCAACCGGCCTCGGCCGTGAGGGGGGCCATCGCCCCTGCCAAGGTGGCGCTGCATGGCTAGCCGGTTTTTGGGAGACGCGGCTAGCTTGCGGATGATGGTCTTCGAGAGGCCGCCAGGGGGCTCTGAGGGCCATGCCTTCAGCATCCACCAAATCCGGGGCGGCAAGGCGTTCAGAGCGCTCCTGGAGGCTTTCCTGGGCGACCTGTCGGGCGTGATGGCTGATGCGTGCACGCACGGTCCCGGTGATGCCTTTGAGTGCGCCGGATCGGCCGGTGGGGAGTTATGCCGGTACTCGCCGAAGGCGAGCTTTACGCGCGCGCGCGAGGAGCCCGCGGGGCTGGTTTCGATTCTGTCGGCACGCTTCTCCGTCCGCGGCCGCTTCACGACTGCGCAGAGCGTCTCGCCACCCGGGACCCGGGCTTTCGTCATGGCGACCACGCGACCGGCCTCCACGGGCGGCCCGGGGCGTTTGGTGGCCTTGCGGCGGGGACCGGGGTCCGGGCGATCCTCGATCATGATGCGGGTCCCCTCACGCCGGACCACTTTGCCGTTCAGAGTGCCGCGGAACGTTCGGAACTTTCCCGCCGGCTTCATCAGACGGACACGGGGTAATTTCCACAATTCCAAGATCGCTGCTTCAGGCCACATCATGATCTCGCGGTGGTCGATGACGCGGGAGGCGCAATAGTTTGCCGCAGCGCCAGGACGTTCGACCTTATCTTCGTCTATCCACTTGTCGAAGAACTTTACGCCGAGACCCAACATGGCAGCCTCGACCTTGTCGTCGCGTATGTCCCATAAGGCATGAGCATGGATGTCCCAGAGGTCGAGGGCCACGTCGTAGCGAATGTGGACGACGGAGAGCACCGGCCGGATGACGCCGGCCGTGACGAGGCGCCCCACGCGTCGGTCGTAGACCCGTGCGAAATCGGATAGGGCCTTGGCCAAGGTTCCTGGCCGGGCCTTACCTTTTGCAGGTCGAAGGCCGACGAGGCGCAGGTGGCTGAGGTCGCGGTCCTGGGCGAAGGCATCGAACGTCAAGGCCATCGCGGCCGCCTTGCGCCGCGCCAGGGCCGCGAAGAGGGGCCGTTCCCGCGTCTCGTTGACGAGGTGCGCGGTTCCCGTAGAGACAGCCACGAGGATGGTCTCTTGAGCGGGCCGGAAGTCGATCCCGTAGGCCTCCAGGATCGAGATGGTGCGGGCATCGGCCCGGGCCTCCTCGGCGCGCGACAGCGGTAGCTTTCGAGGCCGTCGCCGTCTCCTGCGGACGGAGGGCGCCGACGACGCGCTGGCGTCGTCAGGTGCAGCAGGATCGTCGGAGGATGGGTCGAGGAGCATCGGCGAGCTTTGAGCGCCCACCACAGTGGCAGGGTATTACCAAAGCTCGGCGATTTGCTTGAAAGTGTCGAGGCTGGGCGAGACACGCCGGGGCGGGGCGGGACTTATCGCATTTCTTCGGGCTTGTCGGTGTATCACTCACCGCATAACATCCTGCTTCACCTGCGTTGTAAGTCGTTGAAGACATTGGTGGTACATACGGCCGCGCTTCCTCCCGTAGGGCGCGCCAACAAATCTCCTCAGAAAAACAAAGCTTTAGTTTCTTGGCTTGAGCGCCAGACAAGTTTCTCAGCATCAGCCGGTCCCAAATCGGTCCCAGCTGTGAGGAAATCCGATGGCCACCGTCCGCAAGCGGAATGGCAGGCGCAGGTCCGCAGGACCGGCCATCCGTTGCGAGCCCGGAGCTTCACTACCAAACCCGAGGCCCAGTGGTGGATCCGCGACGTCGAGGCTGAGCTTGATGCCGCTGAGGCTCAGCCGGTCACGGACGTGCAAGCCAGTGCCAATTCGCATTCTCGCTCGTCGGCGACACGGTCAGGGCCGACGATTTGGTGCAGGAGGCCACGGTGAAGGCGTTGGCGAACCGGCAGCGGTTCACGCCCGGCACCCACGTGAATGCTTGGCTGTTCACGATCTTGCGCAACCTATTTTACGACGGGATCCGGAAGGCCAAGCGCGAGGTCGAGGGCGCTGATGGTGTCCACGCCGCGACGCTCACCGCACTTCCGGAGCAGGGGGGCGTGGTCGAGCAGGAGCGCCTGCGGGACTATCTCACACAGATCCCGGAAGCCCAGTGCACAGCCCTGCTGATGGTGGGGGCGGCGGGTTACACCTACGAGAAGGCCGCCGAGTTGCTCCGATGCAAGTTCGGCACGGTGGAGAGCCAGGTGTGCTGGGCCCGCCCTCGCTTGTCGGACGTGTTCGGCTTGAGCGGAGCGGAGGCCCCGGATGCTTTTGCCGAGCATTGCCCGGTTCAGCCAGAAGCCCAGCTAGTTCCTACAGTGCGGCAGAGCTGCGGTTAGGGGTGTACGACCATCGGGAACGTGCGAGCGAAGATCGCGCAGACCACTTCGTTGCTTCCGCGGCGCTCTGATGGCTGCCGAAGATATCGTAGCAGGCGTGCGCCCGGTCCACGATCGCCGGGTTGCAGGCGGAGAACCCGCAGGTCCCCGCCGCCTTCCTCAGCATCCCGTGCATCCGTAGGACATCGGCGCATGCGAAGACGGCGGACGATACGGACCCGGTCGCGGGCATGATGAACGCGATCAGCCGCGCCCCGATCCGGATGGCCCGGAACCTAGCCATCGGCGGGAGCCCGGCGCTCACGCTGTGCCGGGCGCGTTGGTCTCGCCGGCGGGGCCGGGACGCGACCGCGCCCGATTAGCCGGAGATGCGCCAGATATGGATAGACAGCCGGCAGCACGATCAGGGTGAGGAGCGTCGCCGTCACGAGGCCGCCGATCACCACGGTGGCGAGGGGACGCTGGACCTCGGCGCCTGCACTGGTTGAGAGGGCCATCGGCAGAAATCCCAGCGTTGCGACGAGCGCCGTCATCAGCACGGGACGCAGGCGCTGCTCGGCGGCGCGGGTGGCCGCCTCGCGGGCATCGAGCCCGAGGCGTTCGAGGTCGCGGATGTAGCTCGTCAGGACCACGCCGTTCAGGATGGCGATGCCGAAGGTCGCGATGAAGCCGATGGCGGCCGAGATCGAGAACGGCAGGCCGCGCAGGGACAGGGCGACGATGCCGCCGGTCGCGGCGATGGGCACGTTCAGGAAGATCAGGCCGGCGAGCCGGATGTCGCCGAACATCACCACGAGCAGCACCAGGATCGCCGCCATCGCGGCCGGCACAACCACGGTGAGCCGGGCCGTCGCCGCCTGCAGGTTCTGGAACTGTCCGCTCCATTGCAGGGAGTAGCGCGGCGGAAGGCTGACCTGCGCCTTCACGGCGGCCTGGGCATCGCGCACGAAGCTCTGGACGTCGCGCCCGCGGACGTTGGCCTGCCCCGAGATCCGGCGCTGGAGCCGCTCACGGCTGATCTGCGCCGGCCCGGTGGCGACGTCGACGGAGGCGACCAGCGACAGGGGCACCAGCGCCTTGCCGCTCCGGCCGACCGGCAGGTCGCGGATGCGCTCGATATCGCCGCGGTCGACGGCCCTGAGCCGGACCACGATGTCGGTGATGGAGTTGTCGTCGCCGTAGATCATGCCGGCGGTGCGTCCGCCGATGCTCTCGACCACGTCGAGCACGTCGCCGACGTTGACGCCGTAGCGGGCGGCGGCCGCCCGGTCGACCTGGATGGACAGGGCCGGCATGCCCGCCTGGGCCTCGGCCTTGACGTCCGCAGCCCCGGCGACGCCGGAGACCGCGCGCACGATGGCGTCGGCCGTGTCCTTCAGAACCTTCAGGTCGTCGCCGTACAGGCTGATCGCCACGTCGCCGCGCATGCCCTCCAGCAGGTCGTCCATCCGCATCTGGATCGGCTGCGAGAACGTGTAGGACACGCCCGGCACCTCCTCGCGCAGGCGCTTGTCGAAGGCGGCGACGAGCTCGTCCTGCGTGTGCGCCGTCTTCCAGGTCGCGGGGTCGGTGAGCGTGATGAAGCTGTCGGTCGACTCGACGCCCATCGGGTCGGTGGGGATCTCGGCGCTGCCGGTGAGGCTGACCACCCGCTTGACCTCGGGGAAGCTGCGCAACGCCTGCTCGATGCGATGGACGACCTTGAGCGAGGCATCGAGGTTGATCCCCGGCAGCTTCTCGGAGGTCACCACCACCGAGCCTTCCGAGAGCTTGGGCAGGAACTCGCCTCCGAGCCGCGTCGCGAGCAGGCAGCTCCCGCCGAACAGGCCGAGGGTGACGAGGACGGTCAGGGCCGCGTGGCGCTCGGCACCCTTCAGGACCGGGGTGTAGGCTCTCCGCACCCAGCGGACGAGGCGGGTCTCGCGCTCGCCCACCCCCGGCCCGGCCAACACGATGGCGGCGAGCGCCGGCATCAGCGTCATGGTGAGGACCAGCGACCCGGCGAGCGCCAGGATGACGGTCAGCGCCATCGGCCGGAACATCTTCCCGGCCACGCCTTCGAGGGCCAGCACGGGGAGGTAGACCATGATGATGATCGCGACCGCGAACAGGATCGGGCGGGCCACCTCGACGGTGGCCTCGCGGATCACGTCCTCGGCCGGACGCTCCGGATGCTCGCCGCGGGCGCGCAGGACGTTCTCGATCATCACCACGGCGCCGTCGACGATGAGGCCGAAATCGATGGCGCCCAGGCTCATCAGGTTGCCCGAGAGCCCGAGCAGCCGCATCCCCGCGAAGGCCATCAGCATCGACAGCGGGATGGCCGCCGCGACGACGAGCCCTGCCCGCAGGTTGCCGAGAAGCAGCAGCAGCACGACGATGACCAGCACCGCTCCCTCCAGGAGGTTGTGCTCCACCGTGCGGATCGTCCGCGCCACCAGAGTGCTGCGGTCGTAGTACGGCACGATCGCGACGCCCGGCGGCAACTGGGAACCGAGATCCGCGATGGTCTGCTTGACCCGCTCGACCACGGCGCTGGCGTTCTCGCCCTGCTGCATCATAGCGATGCCGACCACGGTCTCGCCGGCGGCATCGTGCGTGACGGCGCCGAGGCGGACTTTTGGCGCCTCCACGACCTCGCCGAGCGTGGCCACCGTCACGGGGACGCCGCCGGGGCCCGTGGTCACGACGACGTTGGCGAGGTCCGCCGTACTTTTGGCGAGGCCGAGGCCGCGGATCACCTCCTGCTGGTCGTTGTGCTCGATATAGGCGCCGCCGCGCGCGGCGTTGTTCTCGGAGAGCGCCGTGTAGACCTGCGCCATGGTCACACCGTAGCGGTGGAGGCTCTCGGCCGAGATGCGGACCTCGTAGGTGGGCATCTGGCCGCCGTAGACGTTCACGTCGGTGATGCCCGGGGTCAGCTTGAGCTTCGGCGCGATGGTCCATTGCAGGATGCGCTTGAGCGCCATCGGCGAATAGGCCGGCCCGCGCACCTCGAACTGGTAGATCTCGCCGAGCCCCGTCGCCATCGGACTCATCTCGGGGTCGCCGACGCCGGCGGGCATCATGGACTTGGCGAGCGGCAGGCGCTGGAACACCTGCGCTCGCGCCTCGGTCACCGCCATGGCGTCGTCGAAGGTGACGTAGACGGCCGACACGCCGTAGCGCGACGTCGAGCGGATGCCCGTGAGGCCCGGCGCACCCGCCATCGCGTTCTCGACGGGGAAGCTGACGAGGCGCTCGACCTCGAGGGGGCCGAGGCCGGGGGACAGGGTGAGGATCATCACCTGCTTGGGCGAGATGTCCGGCACCGCATCGATGGAGAGGCCCTGCAGGTTGGCGATGCCGCCGGCCGCGCCGGCGAGGGCGATCACCACGACGAGCCATCGGCGGCGGACGAGAAGGGCGAACCAGGCTTTCATCGCACCCTCAATCGGTCGAGCCGAGCAGGGCCCGCATCAGGATGGCCTTGAGGCCGAAGCTTCCTTCCGTCGCCACCGTCTCGCCGTCCGTGACGCCGGAGCGGACCTCGACCCAGTCGGCGCGCTGGACCCCGAGGGTCACCCCGCGCCGCTCGAAGCGGTCGTCGGCCGTGCGCACGAAGGCGATGGGGCCGCCCTCGGTCTGCTGGATCGCGGCGGCCGGGACCGTGACGCCGTTCCGGCCGAGATCGGCGGCGATCTCCACCGACACGAACATGTTGGCGCGCAGGGATCCGTCGGGGTTGGCGATCTCGATGCGGGCCGGGGCGGTATTCGTCGCCGGGTCGATCGCTGCGTTCACCGAGCGGACCACGCCCTCGAAGGTCGGATGCGCCTGGACCGGCGCCTCGACCGTCGCCCGGTCGCCGGCCTTCACGCTGGCGATATCGTGGCCGTAGAGGTTGGCCAGCACTTGGATCTGCGAGGGATCGGCCACCGTGAAGGCGTCGCGGTTGGTGTCGACCACCTCGCCCAGGGTGATGCCGGAGGCGGTGACCACCCCGTCGATGGGGGAGACGATGGCGCTGGTGCCGGGCGCCTGGCCCGCCGCTGGGGCGAGGCGCTCGTACTGGGCCTGGTAGAGCGTGACCTGCGCCCGGGCGGACAAGGTGGCCGCGTGGGCCTTCGCGAGCTCGACCTGCCGCCTGTCGACGTCGGCCTGGGCGACCCCGCCGATCTTCACGAGGTCGCTGCCGCGCTTGAGGTTGATCTCGGCCACCTTCTCCGTCGCCTCGGCCTCCCCGAGGCTTGCCTGCGCCGCGGTCAGCCCGTTCCGGGCGTCGAGGACGCCGGCCGCGTCGAGGGTGGCGAGGGTCTCACCGGCGGTGACGCGGTCGCCGGGCTGGACCGCGAGGCTCAGCACGCGGCCAGACGTGCGGGGCTTGAGATGCGTGACCCGGCGCTCGTCGAAGGCGACGGTTCCGGGCGCGCGCACCGGCAGCACGATCCGGCGGATCTCGGCCGTCCCGAAGGCGAGGCCGATCCGCTTCTGCCCCGCGTCGTCGAGGGTCACGAGGTCGGGATTGGCCGCGGGATCGTCGCCTGTCTCCGGATCCTTCGCCCCGGGGGTCGACGGACTCGGCGCGAGGCCGAGGGCGTCGAGGAGGGGGCCCCGGTATTCCCACCCCCCGAAGGCGAGGACGGCCAAAGCCGCGGCGACGAGCGGAAGCTTGGGCGATCGGCGCCGCGGCGAGGCCTGGGAACGGCGCGATGCCCCTTCATGTGCGGAGCTATCGGGGCCAGCCGAATCGACGGCTCCGGCGTCTCGCGCGGGGGGAATCAATTCGGCGTGCAACGACATCAGCGGCCGCGCCGCCGGGCGTGACGGGAGACCGGCATGTGGGGAACCCACCACCTCATCCGTCGAGACCAGCACGAAGCACGTCCTCGGTCACGAAGCGCCCGTTCTCGACGTCACGGATCACGACCTCGTAGCCTTCGCTGCGCCACTCCCTGAGCCGGGCGAGGGACACGTAGGAGGCGGTCTCCACGTCGTAGAGCCGGGTCTGGCCGTACCGGTTGATCAGGCGCCGGGGGCGCCGCTTCCTGGGCATGAACGGCGCGTTCCTCGTTGATCCGTGGCTGGCCGGAGCGCCGGCAGGGCGCGTGGCTTCGTCCGCATCGATGCGTTTCGGGGAAGGGCGTTCGGGCCACGGGATCGCCGCCGGTACGCGCTAGAGCCATTCTAATAAGTTGGGCGAACCCGATGCGGCGCCACTAAATTCGGGTTCATACTGTCCGTAGGTCGGGACCGGCGGCGCGAACTCCGACACAAGGGGCACGAGGCCGGGTTGGCCGGGCGATGGCCGGAGGCATGGACGAGCGTGGCGAGGCTGCTGCTGATCGAGGACGACGCGGAGACGGCCGGCGACGTGCTCGACGATCTGCGCGGTCGCGGCCACGAGGTCGGCTGGGTCGCGACCGGGCTCGACGGGGCGCGAGCGGCCCGGGACGGCGGCTGGGAGGCGATCATCCTGGACCGGATGCTGCCGGGTCAGGATGGGCTCGGTGTCCTGCAGGATCTTCGACGGGACGGGGACCGGACCCCTGCCTTGATCCTCAGCGCGCTGGGCGATGTGGACGAGCGCATCCGGGGCCTACGGGCGGGCGGTGACGACTACCTCGCGAAGCCCTTCGCGCTGGGCGAACTCGCCGCCCGCATCGAGGCGCTGCTCCGGCGTCCGGCGACCAGGCCCGAGACGGTCCTGCGCGTCGGCAGCCTGGAGATCGACCTGATCGCAGGCACCGGCCGGCGCGGCACGCGCGACCTGGCTTTGTTGCCGCGCGAACTCAAGCTCTTGACCTACCTGATGCGATGCCCCGGGCAGATCGCGACGCGGGCGATGCTGTTCGAGGAGGTCTGGAACTATCGGTTCACCCCGAAGTCGAACCTCATCGACGTCCATGTCGGACGTCTGCGGCGGAAGCTCGAAGCGAGCGGCGAGACGCCCCTGATCCAGAACGTGCGCGGCATCGGCTTCATGCTCACGCCCGATGACTGACCTCCTGCGCTCCACCACCATTCGCTGGGCGCTCGGGATCGCCCTGTGGTCGATCCTGCTCGCGCTGACGATGTTCGCCTTCATCTACTGGCAGACGGCGGCCTACCTGCGTGAGGAACTCGCCGAGACGCTGCGGCTGGAGGTCCGCGCCGCCGCCGCGGATCCTGCGGCCGCGGCGATGCGGGTCGACACCTGGACCGCCATGGATCTCCACGCCACCCATTACGGCGGCCTGTTCGGCCCCGGCGGCACGCGCTTGGCCGGCAATCTCGGGGCGGTGCCGGATCGTCTCGTGCGCGACGGCGACGCCTACCGCGTCAGCGCCACGGTGGATGTCGCGGGCCGCACCCTCGCCGACGAGATCTGGGCCGCCGCCCTGGCGCTCCCGAACGGCGGCACCGTCGTCATCGCCCACGATACCGACGAGATCGACCGGGTGCGGGGGACGACCCTGCGCGCCCTCGGCCTCGGCCTCGTGCCGACGCTGATGCTCTCAGGATTGGGCGGCCTCCTCCTCGCGCGCCGCGCCCGCAGGAGGCTGGCCGCGACCGAGGCGGCCCTGGCCGAGGTGATGCGCGGCGACCTGCGCAAACGATTGCCGGTCGGGAAGCGCGGGGACGAGTTCGACCGTCTTGCCGGGAACGTGAACCGCATGCTCGACGAGATCGAGCACCTGATGGGCGAGGTTCGCAGCGTCGGCGATGCCGTCGCGCACGACCTGCGCACCCCCCTCACCCGGCTGCGGGCACGCCTGGAGCGCAGCCGGGCCCAGGCCAGCACCGTCACGGAGTTCCGCGAGACGATCGATCAGGGCCTCGCCTGGATCGACCAGACGCTGGCCATGGTCACGGCCGTCCTGCGGATCGGGGAGATGGAGGACGGCCGCCGCCGCGCCGCGTTCACGCGCGTCGACCTCGGCGAGGTCGCCTCCGTAGCGGTGGAGTTCTTCGAGCCCATCGCCGAGGAGAGAGGCATCCGCCTCGACATCGCTATCGCATCGGGAGCCCAGGTGATCCTGGGTGACCGCGACCTGTGCTTCGAGGCCCTGTCGAACCTCCTCGACAACGCCTTGAAGTTCACGCCTTCCGGAGGCGCCGTCATCGTGAGCGTCAGCCGGATCGGGGATGCCGTGGTCGCAGCCGTCGACGATACGGGGCCAGGCCTGCCGCCGGGCGATCACGCGCAGATGTTCCAGCGATTCTACCGCGCCGAGACGGCCCGCCTGACTCCAGGCAATGGTTTGGGGCTAAGCCTGGTTGCGGCGATCGCCAAGCTTCACAACGCAACCGTCACGGCGCGCTCGCTCGCGGCAGGCGGCGGCTGTTTCAATATCGCTTTCCCGGCTGTCGAAACCGGCCGTGATCACTCCCATTTGACTGGCGGCTGATCGCCGAATTGGGCGTCGTCGTCGACGAGGGATTGGAGCACGCCGCCCAGGAAAGCGGGGGTCACAGAGCCAAAATAAGATCGGGACGGGAAGGCTGCCCTGCCGCGAATGCGATCACATCGGATGAATGCGGATGGCTGGCGGGCGCGGCATCTCGACCGGTCCCGCAACCCTGGCAAGTCGCTCACGTTCGATACGATGGCCAGACATGTTCCTCTTCGGTTCGATCCTTCCTTCGAGACCATCCCCGAGGACGAGGATGAGACGCAGCGGGGCCTGACGGAGGCCATGCTGGCCATCCAGCGGAAGACTCACGCCGATACCGGCTATGCCCATCGCGCCGTCCATGCCAAGGCGCACGGATACCTCCGGGCGAAGTTCGAGGTGCTCCCCGACCTGCCCCCGGCGCTGGCCCAAGGCCTGTTCGCCTCGCCCGCTTCCTACGACGCCATCCTGCGGTTCAGCACGACCCCGGGCGACGTGCTCCATGACGGCGTCTCCACGCCGCGCGGTGCCGCCCTGAAGGTCCTGGGTGTGCCCGGGCCGCGCCTGCCCGGCAGCGAGGGCGAGACCACCCAGAATTACGTGCTGGGCAACTCGCCGTCGTTCCAGATCGGCACCGCCAAGGGCTTCCTCCGGCAACTCAGGCCCCTGGCCGCCACGACGGGCCACGCGGAACCGGTTAAGAAGGTCATCTCGGCGGTGGCTCGCATCGCCGAGGCGACCCTCGAGATGGTCGGGGGCAAGTCGGCGACGCTGACCACCCTGGCCGGCCAAGCGAAGACCCACCTCCTCGGAGACAGCTTCTTCTCCCAGGCTGCGCTGCTCCATGGCGACTACTTCGCCAAGGTGGCTCTCTCCCCGGTCTCGTCCGAGCTCGTCGCCCTGTCGGAGCGTCCCATCGATACCTCCGGTCATCCGGATGCGATCCGTGAATCCGTACGGGACCACTTCCGGACTTGTCCGGCCGTCTGGGAGCTGCGGGTTCAGCTGGCGACGGATATCGACGCGATGCCGGTGGAGGACGCGGCCGCGACGTGGCCCGAGGATGAGAGCCGCTACCTACCCGTCGCCCGCATCACGGCCGTCCCGCAGGACACTTGGACGGACGATATGCGTGAATGGGTCGAGGACAAGATGGCCTTCAATCCATGGACGGGCCTGGCCGCGCATCGGCCGCTGGGCTCGATCATGCGCGCCCGCCGTCCCGCCTACGCCGCCGCCCGCGACTACCGCGCCCGATCTAACGGCGTCGAGATCGAGGAGCCTGCCGCGCTTTCCTCCTCCTGAACCCCTTCCTCCAAACTTGGGTTGCAGGCGTCGAGGGCACCCATAAGCGCTGATCCCTGCTCCCGGTCGAATTGCTCAAGCCCCGGGCAGGCCCGGTCGGAGGTCGCCTGGGGTACGAGATCGGTCGTGACCACGCCAGCCTTGGATAAGCCAATAGCCGTCCCTCTAGGTTCTCCTGAAGCCGTGCAGATACGCCTTGATCAACACCATCGTGCCGTTCGACGCCTCCGGCAGGGTGACCACCGATGACACCGAACGCTGTGGCCGGTCGGGGTCGTGCTCGGAGGTATGGAAGGAGACCGTGACGTGGTCGGTGCTCAGGCCGCCGGCCCTCAGCGTCTCGCCCAGCCTAGTTGTTTAATCCCGGGATGAGGTGGTGCGGATCGACCCTGAACCGATCTGGGTGGTTGGTCCACGCCTGACAGATGGTTTGAAACGAGGTCTTCCAGCGGGGTGCCTCGAGGTGCTTGGCGAAGTTGTAGGCTGTGACGAAGGCCGGGACATGCGCCTTCAGGCTCGCCAGATCTTCGTAGCGGAAGACCTTGACGGTCGTATCCTTGATCGTGCGGTTCATGCGCTCGGCCTGCCCATTGGTCCAGGGATGGTATGGCTTGGTCAGACGATGCTCGATGCAGGCGCGATCGAAGATGTGCGGTCCGAGGAACTGTCGGCTCGGTCCGGTCCTGTGCGTGGGCAGATCGGCGAATGCCAATCCGGTGTCGGTCAGTACCGTGTGGATCTCGTAAGGGAATGTGGCCACGACGTTTCTGAGGAAAGCTGATCCTTCCCTCTTGCCGGTGCTGTCGTGAAACTCGACGGCGGTAAGCTTCGAAACCCGGTCGATTGCCAGAAACATGATCAGCTTGCCGTCGGCGTGGCGCAACTCACAACTGTCGAGATGCAGGTCGCCGATCTCGTAGGTCTTGAAGCGTTTGCGTGTCTGCGCCGTCTCGGCTGCCGGAAGACGGGAGATGCCGTGCCGTTGCAGGCACCGATGCAGGGCGGAGCGGCTCAAGTTCGGGATCGTGTCGCGCAGGCAGCCCAGGATATCGTCGAGCGGCCGCAGCGTTCGACGCCGGACCTCGACCACGATGGCCTCCTCGGCCGGCGTCAGCACCGTACTCTTGAGCTTCTTCGGCCCCATCGGAGCGTCGGTCGTCACCGCCCGCCCACGCCATTTGGCGACCGTCTTCGGGTTCTGGCCGTACGCGGCGGCAAGGGCGCGGCTACGTTCTTTCGACGCTTGGAACTCGGCTCGTACTTCGGCAGGCTCAGCATGAGGCACGCGGCGTCGTTCGAGCGCCGCCGTGAGGAACTTCTGCCACAGTGCATCCTCCGCCTAACGCGTCAGCGTCGATGACGCACCTTCACACTCCGGGACTGCACGTGGCTTCGGCATCCCGGAGATGCGAGCAAGGGCGACTCTTCGAAACCCAGCCGTTCCTCGACCGAGCGCCTGAGCGATCAACGCCCGATGACGGTGTCTCAGCTGCTTCCAGACGCAGGTCTCCGACAGACCGTTCGCGAGAGACGCGGCATACTCAATGTGTAGCGGCCAGCATTCGACAGGGCTGAACCACCCCCATCAAGCCTCACAGGCCATCGTCTCAACGCGTGGGGGGCAACGTGGCCGCAGGTTTCGCGGCTTGGTTCCACCCTCTTCGGAGAGGCCGGCTCAGACTTGGACCGGCTCAGATTTGGGCCGACGCAGCCACCGGTGCCGGACAAACGGACGCCTCGCGCGCCGCCTCGGGGGCGCCCGGCTACACGGCGAACTTCAGGGCGAACCGCTCGGCGCCGAGGCGCTTCTGGATGGCCTGCGCGACGAACTCGGCATCGCGGCCGACCGCGCCGAAGCGGCCGGAGCCCCAGGTATTCAGCCAGGGCAGACCGATGAAGGAGACGCCGTCCTCCTGCGTCACGCCGCGCTTGTGCTTGGGGTTCCCCGCGCCGTTGAAGACGGACGCGTCGAGCCACCGGAAGTCCGGCGTGAAGCCGATGCACCAGACGATCGCGGTGATGCCCGAGGCCGCCAGAGCGAGGCCGGTGACGGGCTCGCCCGGCTCCCAAACGGGGGTGTAGTGCGCCTGCACCGGAGCGTCGACGGCGTTCTCGGCGATGTGCTTGTCGATGGCGGCGTTGATGCCGTTGTAAGTCCGGTCGGCCCCGTCGAGGGAGCGCTTGAGGTTGTCGCGGAAGCGCAGAGCGCCATCGTGATAATCGTCCAGCACGCCGTAGAGCTTCATGCCCTCCTTGGCGAAGCGGCGCAGGTCGATATCCCGGCCACCGTCGCGGCCGGTCACGTAGTGGTTGGTGTTGTCGCGGACGCCGTCGCGCAGCGGATGGTTGTCGACGGTCATCTCGTAGTAGCCCATATCGGCGAGCCAAGTGACGACGTCGCGGCCCCGGTAGAACCGGGCGCAGCGCGGCGCATCGCCCACTGCGAGATGCACCGTGCGGCCGGCAAGATGCAGGTCCTCGGCGATCTGCGCGCCGGACTGGCCTGAGCCGACCACCAGAACCTCGCCCTCAGGCAGTTGCGCCGGGTTGCGGTACTGGTTCGAGTGGATCTGCGTGACCGAACCCGGCAGCTTCTCGGCCATGCGGGGGATGATCGGGGTGTGATAGCCGCCCGAGGCGACCACGATCTCGTTCGCCGTGTAGTCGCCGTCCGACGTGTGCACCGAGAAGATCCCGTCTTCGGCGCGTACGACGCGCGTGACCGCGACACCCTCGCGGATCGGCGGGTTCACTTTGGCCACGAAGCCCTTCAAATACGCGACGATCTCGTCCTTCTTCATGAACCCGTCCGGATCCGGCCCATCGTAGGGGTGCCCTGGCAGGTCACATTGCCAGTTCGGCGTGACCAGGCAGAACGTGTCCCAGCGCTGGCTCGACCACGTGTGCGCGGCGGTATGCTTCTCGAAGACGAGATGATCGATCCCGCGCTGCTTCAGGTGATAGCTGACCGAGAGACCGGCCTGGCCACCGCCGACGATGGCGACCGGGACGTGACGGGGCGTGGACGTCATGGCTCTAACTCCGCGATGGTTCGAGGGGAGGTGCCGGGTTCAGGGCTCGAAGGTCTCGACCGTGACGAGGCCCCCAGGGTCCTGCCGCTTCGCCGCGGCCTCGATCCGGGCGCGTTGGGCCATCGCCGACGGGCACGCGAAGCCGTATGTCTCACGCACCCGCTCGCTCGCGATGGTGAGGGCCGTGCGGGTCTTCTCGACGAAGTCGTCGAGGGCGTAGCTCTCGCCGACCGTGAGAAAATCCTTCACGACGAGGGAGGGCGAGTAGCAGGCCTCGCGCTTTCCATCGGGCCAGCGGATGTGGAAGTGCATCTCAGGCATGGATCGGCTCCCGTCCGGCGCGGGCGCAGGCCGCGTAGGTATCGAGGTGACGCTCGGCGCAGGCGCGCCAGGTGTGAGCGGCGGCGCGGGCCGAACCGGCCGCGCGCAGCCTCTCGCGCGTCATAGGCGCCAGGGCGGCCATCATGGCGGCGGCGATGTCCCGGGGATCGTCGGGATCGACGAACAGGGCGTCGTCGCTCCGGAGGTATTCGGTAAAGGGCGGCCGGCGAGAGACGATCGCCGGGGTGCCGCAGGCCATCGCCTCCAGCACGCAGAGCCCGAAGCCCTCCTTCCAAGAGGGAAAGGTGAGAACGTCCGCGCTCCGATAAAGGGCCGGCATCTCCTCCTGCGAGACGGGCCCGGTCTCGATCACCGCCTCGCCGCGCCCGACCGCGAGACCGTGGGCGCTCAGGGCGGTGCGGCAGCGGGCGCCGTAGGCTGCATGGTCGAGGAGTGATGCGCCGCCCACGACCACGAGCTGCGCTTGGCGGTGGCGTCGACGCAGGAGCGCGAAAGCCTCGATGATCCCGGCCGTATTCTTCCGCGCCTCGAAGCCGCCGACGCTCAGGACGACAGGCCCGACGCCGAGGCCCCAGCGCTCCCGCACGATCGGGTCAGCTCCGGTCGGCGCCGCTTGGTAGATCGACAGGTCCACGCCGTTCCCGACGACGACGATCTCCGTACCGCAATCGTCCGCGATCCGGTCGGCCCAGGTGCGGCTGACACAGAGCAGGCGCGTGGCCTCACGGATCGAGCGATCCTGCCAGTCCGCGAGCACCGGGTCTGCGAAGCTGTCGACGTGGTGGACCGTGCGCACGAAGCCGGGGATCAGGCGGCGGTGCTTGAGCGTCGCGAGCGCATTGCCGCCGATGCCGCAATGGGCGTGGAAGACGTCGAAGTCACAGGCGGCGGGGGACGCGAAGTGGCGCAGGTAATCATCGATGCGCGCCCGCACGCGGTCGACCGTCGTACCGGCGACCGGCTTTGCGGCCACCGAGACCGTCGGGCAGGCGGCCGCGCGAAAGAAGCCGCGCCCTGTCGGATCGGGCGCGTGGACCACCGCCTCATGCCCGAGCGCACACAGGGCCTCGGCCAGAGCGAGGCCATGCGCGACGCCGCCCCGTGGGTTGGTGGAGTGGGTCAGGACGGCGATACGCAGGGCCGTCATCGGACGCCACCCAGGCCGTCCTGGCCGCAGCCGATCAGCGGGCTGACAGCGAAGTCCCAGACCACGGCCTCTCCGCCGGAGGCATCGCGCACCCGGGCGACCCGGCTCGCATCGAGTTTTCCCACCGTGGCGACCGCGATGTCCCGTTCGGCGAACCGCGCGCGGACGGTAGGCATGCAGTCCGGGTGCACGCTCAAGAGGTAGCCGAAGCTCGGGAAGGCGGTGAGCCAGCGGGCGAGTGGGATGCCGGCGGGTCGCGGGATCGCGTCGAGGTCTATGACGCCGCCGACGTTCGAGCATTCCAGCAGCATCAGGGCAGTGCCGACGACGCCCGCCATGCTGATATCCTTGGCCGCCCGGCAGAGCCCGTCCTCGGCGAGGCCCGGCAGCAGCGCGAGATCGCCGCGCAAACGCTCGCCCGCGGTGCCGGTCGAGGCATCCCAGTACGGGTATGGGTCGCGGAAGCGCCCGCGCAGGTCGATCGCCGCGACGAGGTCGTCGCCAGGCGCCGCGTCGAAGCTCGTGAGCAGGCGCGGGCCGGCCCGGCCGAGCACCGCGACCGCGAGGTTGCCCGCATCGGCCCGGGTATTGGTATGGCCGCCGACGATCGGGACGCCGTAGAGCGCCGCAGCGTCGGACAGGCCTGCCAGGATCGGGTCCGCCGCCGCGGCATCCCGGCTCCACAGCGCGTCGACCACGGCGAGCGGGCGCCCACCCATCGCGGCGATGTCGCTGAGATTGACCATGATGCCGCAATAGCCAGCGAAGTACGGATCGGCCGCGACGAAGCTGTCGAGGAAGCCCTCGATGGCGAACAGCAGATGGCCGTCGCCATCCGGTATGGCGGCGCAATCGTCGCCGACCGGCACCGTGGCGCGCCGGACGTTCAGGCCGAGCCGCGCGACCACGGCATCGATGTCGCGCTTGTGAGCCACCCCGCGCGCGTCACGGATCTGGCGAGCCAGGGCCTGGAGGTCGAAGCCGGCATTCATCACGCGGCCTTGCGGAACGTGACGAGTCCCCGTTCGGGGTCCTGCATCGGCGGGTAGGCGGCGAGGTCGGCCTGCATCAGGTGATGCGGCCGCCCGTGCAGGTCGACCGCGTCGAGGCTCGTCCAGTGCAGGGCCTGGAACAGTGCGACGTTGCGATCCTGCACATGGGCCAGGAACCGCGTGCAGCCCCGGGCATGGGCCGCGGAGACCGCGACCTGGATGAGCCCGGCGCCCAGGGCCGCGGTTCCGCGAAACGCTCCGGCGACGGCCAGGCGCGAGCCCCACCACGCGCCGGGATGCTCCTGACCTTCGTGGATGCGCACGGTGCCGACGACGGCATCGGCGTCGCCGCCAAGCGTCGAGAGGGCACAGATCGGGATCGCGTGCGCGTCGACGGCGTCCCGGTCGTCTTCGGTGAAGATGCCCTGCTCCGCGCAGAAGACCTGCCGGCGCAGGGCCGCGCAGGCGCGTCGCTCCCACGAACCAGTGGCGAACTTGATGCGAAAGTGGCTGGGCCAGTACGGCGGCACCGGTTCGAGGATCACGATGCCGCCCCCGCGCGCTCGTAGGTCGACAGCGCCGAGCAGGCGCCGCAGCGCCCGCAACCCGCCTTGATGTCGGTGGAGCGCAGATCCGCCGTCGCCAGCATGGTGGCGAGCGGCGCCAGGATGGCGTGCATGAAGTCGGGGCCGGGCGCCGGGTGGCTCTCCAGGGGGGTCCCGGAGATCGGCACGAACGGCACCACGAACGGGTAGACGCCCATCCCGATCAGGCGCTCGGCCGTCTCCAGGATCGCCTCCGGCGCGTCGCCGAGGCCGGCGAGGATGTAGGTCGAGACCTGGCCCCGACCGAAAACAGGGACGGCGGCCTCGAAGGCCGCGTAATACCGCTCCAGCGGCACACTCGCCTTGCCGGGCATGATCCGGGTCCGGACCTCGGGCGTGACCGCTTCCAGATGCATGCCGAGGGCATCGACGCCCGACGCCTTCATCCGCTCGAACCAGCGGTCGTCATCCGGCGGCTCGCACTGCGCCTGGATCGGCAGGTCGACCGCGGCTTTGACGGCGAACGCGCTCTCGCAGAGCACGGCGGCGCCCCGGTCGGTGGCGTTCGGGGTACCGGTCGTCATGACCATGTGCCTGACGCCGTCGAGGAGGACGGCCGCGCGGGCGACCTCGGCGAGCTGTTCGGGCGTCTTGTGCGCGACGGTGCGACCGGCGGCGAGCGATTGGCCGATCGAGCAGAACTGGCAGGTCTTCGTGCGGCTCGCGTAGCGGATGCAGGTCTGGAGCACCGTGGTGGCGAGCACGTCCCGCCCGTGCAGCACGGCGATCTTCGCGTAGGGCACGCCGTCGAAGGTCGAGAGCGCGTAGAAGCGCGGCTTACCCGGAAAGGTCGCCTGCCCGATCACCACGCCGTCATGCTCGATCACCGAGACCCCGTTGGCGTCCGGGCGGCGGACCAGGAAGGGTGAATCGAAGGCGGCCTCGGTGTGGACCGGCACCATCACGGTGCGCCCCGCGATGGTTATGGCCTTGTGGTCCGACGGACCGGCCCCGCCACGGCGGCTCGGGGCCCCGGCGCGGCTGTCGGCGAGCCTAACGCCGTAGGACTGCAACGCGTTGATCAGGCGTTCCGTCGGCATCCCGACCAGGCCCGCCACCACCGGCGGCGACGGGGGCAGGCTCGTCGGAAGCGGAGAACTGCTCATGGTCGAGGCTCCGGAAATCGGTCTGGGAACGGATCGGCTGGTGCACGAACGAGGCCGGGCGGTCGTCGTGGAGCAGGCTGAGGAGTTCGGGCCTCGCGTAGTGGCCGACC
>NZ_JAKSYJ010000255.1 GCF_022829365.1 Methylobacterium sp. J-077
GTCAGAGGGCGGCGCCCTGACGTAAGCGGCACGGCAGGTCGCGATCATGGTGACGAGGTCGGGCTTCAAGTCGGCGTACGAGCTCTACGCCCACGTCAAGGTGGCCATGGAGAAGGGTATGCGGGAAGGCAGGGTCGCGACCATCGTGTCTGGTCAGCGTCCGTCCGACCTCACAACCGAGAAGGCTGCTGTCTTCGATGCTGCCAGCTCCCAGAATGCCGGCGGCGTCCTTCCGCGCCCCGTCTACGACCGGGTCGTCGCCGCGTTCGTCGCCCCCGGCGTGTCCGAACTGATCCACCGCGTCGGCCTCTACGCGATGGTCTGCATCACGCTGAACGGCTTCGACGTGCCCGTGCCGGAGCAGCAGGTCGAGCCGGCCCCGTAGGCCGCAGCCGTTCCCGTCCCAGCCCGCATGAAGCCGACTCGGACCCGATCCGGTCG
>NZ_JAKSYJ010000256.1 GCF_022829365.1 Methylobacterium sp. J-077
GCCGCGCGGGGCGGCCCCGCCGGGTGAAGGCCGGAACCGGAATCCCCGCCGGGGGCACCCCGTGGGGATTCTTTCGGGCCTTCCCGGATCGGCGATTGCCCTCCCCCCTCTGCGGGGGGGGGTGGCCCCCGGAGGGGGTCGGGAGAGGGGACCCCGGCTTCCGGAGCGGGCTGAGCCCTTAATGTCGGGCGGGACAATGCTTGAGGCGCCGCTCCCCTCTCCCCCCCTGTTCCCAAGGGTACCCCCCCCGCAGCGGGGGGAGGGAGGGCGCGCATCCTGGCCGCCCTTGTTCTCACCCTCC
>NZ_JAKSYJ010000257.1 GCF_022829365.1 Methylobacterium sp. J-077
TTCGGAAGGCGGCGGGCACCAATCCGTCGCCTTTTGCATTCCCAACGCACACTGATCGGCTTGGCTCGCGCCCGGCCGGGCGGCCATATCATCACGGCTAGCCCGGCGTTGCGCACCTTCTAACCGCACCGCGGCGGCCGCCCCGACCTGATGCCGGACGAGGTGCTGGCTGAGATCTTTTTGTTCTCCGCACTCTCCCGGCGCGCGCATCCCTGCCTCGGCTACGGCGCCCGCCTCCCGGCGGGCGCTACCCACCCCTCACTGACCCTCGCCTGGTGCTCCGCCCGCCCTCGCAGGATCGATTGCCGCTGCGCGCCCCCCTGCATGTGC
>NZ_JAKSYJ010000007.1 GCF_022829365.1 Methylobacterium sp. J-077
CCCCCCCTGGCCTCGGCGTTCCAAAAATTCGTTCACGTCTGAGTGAAATGAGCCTGAACGAGGAACGGATAAGCCTAGGCGAGGTTCATCGTCGGATTTGAAAATGATGGAGTTGAGAGCCTTGCCAGCGCCTGTCCGTTACAGCCCCGATGTCGAGGTCGTGAAGCCTGACGAGGGTAAGACCATCGAGGGACTGAACGAGACCTTCGACACGATCCTGCAGACGGTCGCGGACGACTCCGGTCATGCCGTCCGCTCCGTCCACGCCAAGGCGCACGGCATCCTGGAGGGCGTCCTCAGGATCGATCCCAACCTACCGCCGGAACTGGCGCAGGGGCTGTTCGCCAAGCCCGGCGAGCACAAGGTCTACATGCGGATGTCGACCAATGCCGGCGACATCCTTCCCGACGCCGTCTCGCTGCCGCGCGGCCTCGCCCTGAAGGTCCTCGACGTCGAAGGCGAGCGCCTTCCCGAAGCCGAGGGCACCACCCAGAACTTCATCATGGTCAATGGCAAGGTCTTCCAGGCGCCGAACGCCGAGAAATTCCTGGGCAGCCTGAAGATGCTTGCCGGCACGACCGACCGGGTCGAGGGGCTGAAGGTCGCCGCATCCACCGTGCTGCGCGGGGTCAACAAGGCCCTGTCGGCCGTGGGCATCGAAAGCCCGACCATCGGTTCGCTCGGCGGCGCGCCGAACGTCGATCCGCTCGGCGAGACCTATTACAGCGTCACCCCGTTCCGGTACGGCGACCACATCGCCAAGTTCTCGGTCGCCCCCGTCGCCCCGGGCCTGACCGCGCTCACCGGCACCGAGATCGATGCCTCCGGCCGGCCGAACGCGATCCGCGAGACGGTGCAGTCCGAGATGCAGGCCATCGAGGGCGTCTGGGAGTTCCGGGTCCAGCTTTGCCGCGACCTCGAACGCCAGCCCGTCGAGGACCCCACCGTCGAGTGGAAAGAGGAGGAGGCGCCGTTCCAGCGTGTCGGCCTGATCACCGCCCGTCCCCAGGACAGTTGGGACGAGGCCTGCGTGCAGGCGGTCGACGAGGAGATGCGTTTCTCGATCTGGACTGGCCTCGCGGCGCACCGCCCGCTCGGCAACATCAATCGCGCCCGCAACGCCCCCTACAAGCACTCCGCCGAGTTCCGCCAGCGCTTCAACGGCTGCCCGATCCACGAGCCGGGCGCCGGGCGCTGAGAACGGAGACGACGATGCGCGGCCTCATCTCGGGCGCGGTCCTGGTGGCGCTCGTCGTCATAGGATCCACGCAACTTCAGGCAGGGGACATCATGAAGACGGAGCTCAAGCCGTACAACGTCACCATCCGCGTCTTCGACCCGACCAAGGG
>NZ_JAKSYJ010000022.1 GCF_022829365.1 Methylobacterium sp. J-077
AAGAACCGCGCCTGAGGCCAGCGCCTACGACGCCAAAGCTGGACGTCGGATCAGCTCAGCCGCACCGTACCGTACCCAGCTTGCGAAGGGGTCCCAATTGCACGCCGATCCGGGGTCCCATTCCAACGCCTTTTGACACGCTGGACGCTGCGTGTGCCCGCCACGACGCCTGCACCCCGGACGACGCGCTACCCGTGAAAGCGTGCAACCTCCGTCTGGAGCGAGAGGCGGCTGAGATCGCCAACGACCCTCGGCAGCCGCAGGGTCTGCGGTCGATGGCAGGCTTGGTCTCGTTCGGTGCGTCGATGATGCTCGCGAAAGCCGATCCGGAACCGGATGCGCCGATCATGATGGCGCGTGCGCAGCCGCGCGAGGCTGCCCCGAAATCGCAATGGTCTGCGCTGTCGAGCGTGAAATCACGCCCGCGCATGCGATAACCACGACCGATCTACGACGCGCGCATCATCCTACGAGCGTCGTCACGAGGGCGTTACCTTATATGTGTCTGGGAGACCGCGTATGCGATCAGACGAGGTCTATAACGTCTTTCTACGTCGGAACCAGCCGTTGCTGCGTTGCGCCGTCCGGGTCGATTATCCCATTCCAGTGTTCATCAGGGCCCAGACCTGGGAATTCGCGCAGACGGTTCGCGTCGATGCAGTGCCTGCGGACTTCGCGCCGCGCGCAGCCCGGCAAGGTAGCCAGATGCTCGGCTATTACCTGTTCCACGCTTTACAGGGATGACGACGGCTATGCCGATCACCCGCGCGTGCCAGCTGGCGCGCTGTCCGTGAAATCGATCGGCGGCCTTCTCGGAAGTTCTGTCGCGGATCAGCGGGGCAGGATCGCCCTCGATTACGAAGCGTCCGCCAAACGGGATCGCTCGGTCGTCTCGGTCGGGTGATAGGCGGCCGGTTCGCGCATTGCCCCCTCGCACGGACCGGCCGTCGATTGCGCCCATCTGGACCTCCGCTTCCGTCATTTTGCTGGCTAAAAGCGGACTGGCAAAAGACCATCCGACCCAGACGTAGGTCATCCTCAATCAACCTACCGCGAAGACGACCTTCCGAGGGTCCGAGAAGGGTCGAAAGCTGCTACCTACATATATCAGGAAAACCATCAGATAAACGATATGTAATTCAATATGAATTATATCCCAAAAAAAGTGGGAAGCAGTCGTTAGCTTGACGCCCAGAGTGGTCGTTCGACTTTGCGCCCGTAACAGTTGTTTGAGGGGGCTTGAGAGCCATACGCCTTCTGAGCTTGATATCCTTCGCGATATTTGATCTGGCAGGCACGCCAGCAGCGTAAGATTTTTACATTTCGCCGAGGAAGGCGCATGGTTGAAGCCGACGAGATGCGTGTCCTTCAGGAGGTAAGCATGGACAATCTAGCAGATGCCGCCTGTATGGCGAAGCTGCACACGATGGCCGCCCTCCTCGACATTCCAGTGGAGAGCTTCTTTACCAACGACGAGGCGGCGGACCGCTTCGACAAAGCGAATGAGTGCCTGCGGCTGTGGGACAGGATAAAGACCGCCGATGGCCGCCGCCGGGCGCTGGAGTGTCTGCGCGAACTGGCGAATGAGCCGGTGAAGTGACGCTGAGACCGCTCGGTCTATCGCGTCTCCGGATCGGTGCTTCCCTCGATCAATCGGGCATACTCGAACTCCGCCACGCCGTAACCGTCGCCCGCGAGATCCAGCAGCCCGTCGCGGTCGATGATCTTGACGTGGCCACGGCGCTTGCGCACCAAGTTATCTTTCTGCAACGCTCTCAGAGCGATGGTCACGCCAGGTCGTTCGATGCCTAGCATCAGCGACATGAACTCCTGCGTGACCATGATCTCATCGCCATCGACCCGGTCGTGGCACATCAGCAGCCATCGGGCGAGCCGGGTCGGCGTGTTGCCCTTGACGTTCGCGAACGCCGTCTGCGCCGTCTGAACGAATTGAGCCTGGATATAGCGGTTCAGGAGGCGGCGCAGGGCGGGGCGTCGCCCCACCTCGTCGCGCAGAGCCGCCACATCGACCGACAACATGTGTCCGGCCGCCTGCACGAAGTGGGTGTGCGGGCTCCGATCGTCATCGAGCAGGATCGGGCTGGCACCGATCAGGGCCTCGCGACCGTGCAGGCCGATCTCGACCCGTCCGCCCGGAGCATCGTTGGTGACGGAGACGATGCCCGCTTCCACGAAATGGACAGTTTCGATCTTGGTGTTCGCTGAGATAAGAACTTGCTGGAGAACCATCACCTCGGGACGCAACGCGGGCAGCAGCGCCGCGAGATCCTCCGGCGCGAGCGCCCGCAGGAGGCGGTTGCGCAGGTCGGCCTGCTTGAAATTTGCCACGTATGCTTTCGCTTGAAGGGCAAGAGCACACGCTGTCCCTCAATCGTCAGCGCCCAAAAATCGGCCGACCACATCTAGTAAATGGTACGCCCGTAAGGTTTAAACAACGTCGTATAATCGTAAAAACACGACGACGTCGATACTACTTTACGGAGAATGTCACATTTTTACGTAATTTTCCCGAATAAAGATTTTGGTGTGATAAAACGAATTGGCAATCGCCGGCGTACCATTATTTTTCCGATCTCAAGATTTCTCTGGCGAATGCGAAAATCGCCTCACGGCCCTTGGGGGATCTGACCGCAAGCCAGATCTGGATTAGTTGCGAGGTGTCCCTCGGCGCGTTCACAGGAGCGAACTCGAAGAAGCTCTCTGGGGAGCAGCCGAGCACCTGCGCCACCCGGGCGAGCGTGGCCTGTGTGTGGATGTCCGACATCGCATCGAGACCCTTGGGCGTCGGCATGTCCATGCTATTTCCTCACACCACGTTCCGGCCGATCTAGCTACAAAATGCACCCTAGCATTGCACTGACGGTTGTAACAATGTAAAGATCTTACAGCAATCGCGAAAAAACCAGTTAAGTAAAACTTTTACACTTCATTCCTTCCTGTGTGGGATGGAAAAAACATGGATCACGACTCCGATCTAAATGCTGTCGCCGATGCGGTCATAGTTGCCCACGCCGTCATCGAGAAGAATGGAACGCCAGACATGAAAAGGCTGAGCCGAACGCGCCTGCTCGCGATCGGAAAGGAAATCGCTCGGCGCAGCAAATTGTCCAACGAACTAAATGAACTTGGGCGCGACGATGCACTGCAGTCTGAATGATCTGTCGCAGCGGTAACGTGACTGTTCACGTCAGCTTTAATCTGGATACGATGAGTTTCTGAGTACCATTTAAACCCAATGTTGATGCTCATCTCGCAGAGAGATGCAGGGCGCCAACACATCGTGCTGGTTCTTGTCGAATGAGGACTGAGGTTGCAGGATGATCTTCGTGACTGACCCTGCGGGGGAATGCGTCCATATCAGCCATGAATGGACGGCGTTGACCGGGCAAGAGGTCGCCGACGCCCTTGCCGGGGATGGTTGGCTTGCGTTCACCCGGACGACCGCCGGATCGTTTCCGACACCGTGGACGCAGCCCTCTGGACCGTCGCGGAATTCAGCATGCGCTACCGCCTACTCAAGACAGACGGTGCGCTACGCTGGGTCGGTACGGGTGGTGTGCCGTCGTTCGGGATAGAGGGCAACCGCTTCATCGGTTACCTGGGCTCGATCACCGAACTCGCTGAGGGAGCCACAGACACGATCACCGCCTACGGCAACGTCGAGCGGTTCGTCCCGCCGGTGCCACATCCGGCGACGATGCCGAGTTGCACCCTCGACCTAATCGCTGATCACCTGATCCTGGCGCACTCACTCATCGAAGGGGACGGCGGTAAAGAAGCTCTACCCGATCTGCGGAGAGCATTGTTCAAAATTGGGCAGGCGCTGGCCGCGCGAACGAAGCAGCAGGTTCGCACGGTGAACTAATGCAGGCCGGTCGAGGTGCAATCCCTACGTGCCGACCGCCGCTGACTTCCTTTATCTCGCTGTGGTGCTCGATGCGTTCAGCCGCTGGATCGTCGGCTGGGCAATGGCCAATCACCTCCGGTCGGAGCTCGTCCTGGACGCCCTGGAGATGGCCGTTACCCAGCGCAGGCCCCGCGACGTGATCCATCCTTCGGACCAGGGCTCGCAATACACGTCGCTAGCCCTGCTCAGCCAAGCCTCCTGACCGTCGACAAAAACGGGGCAATCCCAATCTACGGGTGTTCGATAGGGTGGATGGATCTCGCTACCGCACGCGTCTCATGCGACCGCGCGGATCGGTGGCGCGGCGAACAGCGCCCGGATCCCCAACCGTTCCGCATCCGAAATCTTCAGGTCAGCCTCCGGGCGGCCGAACAGGTAGCCCTGCATCTGGTCGCAGCCTAACCCACGTAGGATCGCCAGCTGGTCCCCCGTCTCCACTCCCTCCACCGTCACCTGCAGGTCGAGGTTGTGCGCGAGGTTCACGATCGCCCGCACGATCGTCAGCGTGTCAGTGTTGCGACCGAGTTTTCTCACGAACGAACGATCCACCTTGATTTTGTCGAACCGGAAGAGCTGCAGATAGCTCAGCGACGAGTACCCGGTGCCGAAGTCGTCCAGAGCCAACCGTACTCCCAGGTTGTGCAGCCGCGTCAGCACCGCCACCGCCGCGTCCGCGTCCTGGATGAACACGCTTTCCGTGATCTCAATCACCAGCCGCCCTGAATCGAGCCCATACCGGGACAGTGCGGCAGCCACCACCACCGGCACGTCGGATAGCCGGAACTGGCTCGGTGACACGTTGACCGCCACGCGCCACGGCTCTGGCCAGCCCGCCGCCGCGGCGCAGGCCGCGTCGATCACCCAGGCACCGATCCGGTTGATCAAGCCAGTCTGCTCAGCAAGCGGGATAAACTCGGCGGGCAGGACCAAGCCGCGCTTGGGGTGCTGCCAGCGGATCAGCGCCTCGAATGTCTCGACCTCGCCGCTACTTCCGTTGACCACCGGCTGGTAGAATAATCGAAGTTCATCTCGCTCGACCGCCAGACCCAACTCGTGTTCCAGCAGCCGGCGGGCCTGGAGCTGAGCGTCCATCGCCGGCTCAAAGAAGCGTACGGCCCCGCGCCCCTCATCCTTGACGCGGTAGAGCGCAGTGTCGGCAGCGCGCAGTAGCGCCTCAACGCTGCCGCCGTCGGCGGGATACAGCGCCACACCGGCCGAGGCGCTGACCTCGAGGTGCCGCCCCTCGATCCGAAACGGGCGGCGCAGAGCCGCCACCAGGCGGCTGACTATCTCCCCGGCCTGCTCGGGCACGGATGTGACAGCGAGCACGACGACGAACTCGTCACCGCCGATCCGGGCGAGAGTATCGGTTGGGCGCAGCTCGACGCGCATGCGCTTGGCCACCTCGACGAGCAGGGCGTCACCTACAGCGTGACCGTGCAGGTCGTTGACCGGTTTGAAGCGATCGAGGTCGAGGTAGACGACTGCCGTGCCGTGCCCATCCTGGGCAGCCGTGTCGATGGCCTGGGCGAGGCGCTGTTCCAGTAGATGGCGGTTGGGCAGGTCGGTCAGCGCGTCATGCAGGGCGAGGTGACGGATGCGCGCCTCGTCGCGCTTACGGTCTGTGAGGTCGCGCAAGGCCACGGCCACGGCTGGCTTTCCGCCGAACTCGATGGTGCGGCAAGACAACTCGACCGGCACGAGGGCGCCCGTCTCGGTGCGCGCCCGGAACTCCTCGGGCTGCAGGTCCTCGGAGCGGCAGCGCATGCGGCGGATCAGGCCGGGGGCATCGCGTTCGGCGAACAATCCGAGGACGTGGCTGCCGATCAGGTTCTCGATGGGCGCTCCGAACAGGCGGGCGCCGGCACCGTTGACCTCCAGCACTGTACCGCTGCGGTGGATGAGAAGCACCTCGTGAGCCAGATCGCCGAGCAGGCGCATCCGGGCGAGCTCATGCACGGCTCGCAGGGACAAGTGCTGCTGCACCAGCAGCGTGGCGAGGCCAGCTGCCAGGATGGCGAGGCTGACGAGACCGACCGCCCATGCGAGAGCGGTCGATCCCAGGAGATACCCACCCGCCTCGGGCAGACCCGACGGCGCGAGGGTCACCGCCGCCATGCCGGTGAAGTGCAGGCCGCAGATCGCCAGCGCCAGCCAGAGGGCGACCTCGATGCGGCGGGTGAGCTCGGGCAGGCCGCTGCCGGCGCGCGCCAGCGCCAGCGTGGCGAACGCGACGCTGAGAAGGACGGAGACGCCAGTGTAGGCGGGATCGAGGAAGACGAGGGCGGAGGCGCGCATGGCCGCGACGCCGAGGTAGTGCATGCCGGTGATGGCCAACCCGAGAAGGGTGCCGGCGAGCGCGAAAGCGATCGGGCCCCTGGACCACCGCCGCCACACGAGCAGAGCGAGCAGCGAGCCTACGACGGCTACGCCGATCGAGGCAGCGGTGAGGTTTAGCGCGTAGGCGATCTGGGTGCCAGGTAGATAGGCGAGCATGGCTACGAAGTGCAGGGCCCAGACGCTCGACCCGAACACCGCGGCCGCCGGCAGAAGCGCGCGGGGATCGCGCGCGGTCTCGGTCTGCGCCATGAGGGTCACGGTGATATAGCAGCCGAGGGCGCAGATGAGGGCGGATAGGGCGACGAGGAGCGGGTCGTGCTGCTGAGCGATGCAGCCGAGAACGGTCAGCATGATACGTTCGACCTGTGGTTTTACGCGGTGCTTGGGCTGCAACGCCAACTAGAAACACGAGTTGTACAATCAGATCACGAAATAATAGTGTATTGTATTCACGGTTCGGTGAATTACGGCTTGATTGTTCTGGTCAGACTGAGACGAAAGCGCACAGCCGCTGCAGGTGAGCGCCAACCACAACCTAATTGCTGTCGAGCTTCGCCCGCATTACGGGCGTAGCTACACCCACGAGATGGGGGTACCGGTCGCGGCGACTTGCGAACGTGCGTGACCCTGCGATGGCCAGCCGGCCTCGTCGGAGACGTCCCCTAGGATCTCGCTCGCAGGCCCCAGTCGGTAAGGTCGTCAACGCGATCCTAGACAACTATGTCATTCACAAGCACCCGAAGGTCCGCGCTTGGCTCGATCGCCACCCACGCTGGACCTTCGATTTCACGCCCACCTCCGCCTCTTGGCTCAACGCCGTCGAGGGCTTCTTCGCCAAGCTCGCCAAAACGCCGGCTGCGACGGAGCGTGTTCGGATCACGGGTCGAGGTCCAGACGACCATCAAACGCTTCATCGCCGCAAGCAACGTAGATCCAAAGCCCTTCGTCCGAACTGCAGAACCGGACCGGATCATCCAAGCCGCAAAACGCGGGCACCAAGCGTTAGACTCGCACCACTGGATAGTTGGATATCTAGAGATGCAATCCAAAATTGTCGCCTAGCCCGCCTCTCGGTTGCATTGATAGAATGGGTTGTATTAGTTAAAAATTTACATTGCTGAAATAGTCGGTCGAATAGACTACCGTGGGTGATGTTTCGAGAAGTTCGCTCTATGAGACAGGGCTGCCAAGGCTGCCGGGACGGTGAGCCCCTACCCTTCGCGTTCACGATGGCGTTCCACCCGATCCTCGACCTCGGCAAAAACATCGTCTGGGGCTACGAGGCCTTGGTCAGGGGTGTTTCGGGTCAGGGCGCTGGACAGATCCTCGCGCTGGTCGACGAGGGCAACCGCTACAAGTTCGACCAGGCCTGCCGCGTGAAGGCGATCGAACTCGCTAGCTCACTGTTCCCCGACGCCGAGACGCGTTTGTCCATCAACTTCATGCCCAACGCCGTCTACGAGCCGGCCGCGTGTATCCGGGCGACACTCGACGCCGCCCGGCGCGTCGGCTTCGCACACCGTCAGATCATGTTCGAGTTCACCGAGAACGAGCGCATGATGGACGTCGCCCACGTCCAACGGATCATCGCCGAGTACCGTAAGCAGGGTTTCGCGACGGCCCTCGATGACTTTGGGGCTGGGTATGCTGGCCTAAACCTCCTCGCGAGCTTCCAGCCAGACTTCATCAAACTGGACATGGAGCTGATCCGTGGGATCGCGAACTCGCCGCGGCGTCAGACGATTGTCGCGGGAATGGTCGTGATCGCCGAGCGCTTGAACGTCGCGGTGATCGCCGAGGGCGTCGAGACGGAGGCCGAACTGATGGCCCTACGTTCACTCGGAATAGAACTCTTTCAGGGTTATCTCTTCGCCAAGCCCACGGTGGCGCAGCTGCCGGAGGTCTGGCTCCCAAGGGGTGCATGCGGCGCGCCGGCCCCCGTGCTGCGGACTGCCTCTGGCACAGGAGCCACCCACGCCGCCTGAACGTCTCGGGATCACCCCGCGAGGGACCGCCATGCTCACATTCGAAGCGATTTCCCTCGACGCCCTCGACGCCCTCGACGGGGAACGGCTCGACGCCCTCCCGTTCGGGGTCGTCGGCCTCTCGTCCGAGGGCGTCGTCGAGATCTACAACGCGACCGAGGCGCAGCTCGCTGGTCTGCCACGCGATAGCGTGCTCGGCACGCACTACTTCTCCGCGACGGCGCAGTGCATGAACAACTTTATGGTGGCGCAGCGCTTCGAGGACGAGGCTGAGATCGACGCGATCATCGACTACGTCCTCACCCTACGCATGCGCCCCACGCCCGTCCGCTTGCGCCTATTGAAGGCGCCGCAGGCATACCACCGCTTCATCCTGATCCAGCGCTGAGGGATGCCGCCATGACGACCGAACTCGAAGTCGAGAATGCGGCCCTACTACACTTCCTCTACGCCTGCCCAGCCGGCCTCGTCGAGTTCTCGGCCGCCGGCGCTATCGGCATGGTCAACCCGGCCGCGATGGGCCTCCTGATGCCGATCGCGGGCCGTCCCTTCGTCGTCAATCTCTTCGACATCATGGACGGGTGCGCTCCCGAGCTGCGCAATATGATCCACGAGTTCACCCCGGCGCATGGTACGATCTGTGACGGCCATCGCATCGTGACGGGGCGCGGAGAGCGATCGACGGTCCTGGCCTGCAGCGTCGTGAAGCTGACCCCGGAGCGCTACATCGCGACGCTCGCCGACGTGACCGAGCAGGTCGCCCGCGAGCGGCGGCTGAAGCAGGCAGAGACGTGGTTCGCCTCGCTGCTCGACGGCGTCGATGACGTCGCGGCGCTCTCGCTCGATGCTGACGGCCGCATCGACACGGTCACGCCCTCGGTGACGCGGCAGACAGGCTTCATGGAGGCAGAGTTGCTCGGCCGATCATTCGAGTCCTTCGACCGCCCGGACCCCGCCTCCGCGATGCCCCCGCGGGGCGAGGCGATCGCCGTGGCGCGGCGGGACGGTTGGCACTTGCACGAGGGCTGGCATGCCCGCGCCGATGGCGGGCGCTACTGGTGCCAGCGGCTGGTCGCCGTGCGCGATCATCTGGATGGGGCGATGGCGGGCTACACGCTGGTGATGCGAGCGGTGACGCGCCAGGGGCATGACGCGGCAGCGCTGCGGAGGATGCTGACGCGCGACCACCTCACCGGGGTTAGCAACCGCGCTCATTTCTTCGAGGTGGCGGAACGTCACCGCGTGCGGTCGCTGCAGGATGGTGGACCGTTGGCGCTCATCGTCCTCGACGTCGATCACTTCAAGCGGGTGAACGACGAGCACGGGCACGCGGCCGGCGACGCGGTGCTACGCGAGGTAGCGCGCCGCTGCGAGGCGGAGCTGCGTCCAGAGGATGTCTTCGCCCGCCTGGGCGGCGAGGAGTTCGTGGCGCTCATGCCGGGCACCCCCCTCCTGGCGGCTGCGGCCATCGCCGAACGCTTGCGCACCTCGCTCGCTCGCGAGCTGATCGATGCCGGTGGGATCCAGCTGCGCATCACCGCAAGTTTCGGCTGCAGCGCGCTCGACACAGATCCCACCGCTTCGCTCGCCGACCTGCTCGCTGCGGCAGATGGCGCGCTGTATCAGGCCAAGCGCACGGGCCGCGACCGGGTCGCCTCGTCCGGTGCGGCCCAGGCAGCCTGAGCGCTGGTCGTCCATCGATGCTGTCGCGGCGCGGGATCGCTACCGTCCTTCAGAGCCTGCTCGCCGCGGAGCTTGTCGCCGCGCGCGGCCGTGGCAATCCGGACGCACGTCTCCCGACCCACCTGCCATCCGTATGGCCAGAGGCCATGGGGATCGACGGCGGCACGGGGGATGGGCTGGGCTGTGATTCGTTAGAGCGACTGTGGTTGGCCGCGGCGGTCAACGAGATGTTCAACCTCCACGAGGTGGGCGACGAGGACTGCCTGCTGACCGACGCCACGTTCGGGGCGTGGATCGATCGCGTCGAGGCGGCGTGGCGATCCGGGGTCGACACGATCACGCTCACGACTTCTGGGACGACTGGGCGGCCGAAGCGGTGCCCCCATGCTGCGGCGTCCCTGCTCATGGAGGCCGAATTCCTGGGGGATCTGTTCCGAGACAGACGGCGGGTCGTCTCCCTCGTGCCGGCCCACCACGCCTACGGCCTCCTGTTCACCGCGCTCCTGCCGGACGCGCTCGGGGTCGACCGACTCGACGCGCACCGCCTCGGCCCCGGGAAGTTGGCTCGTAGCCTCACTCCGGGCGATCTCGTCGTCACCTTCCCTGAACGTTGGCGGTGGCTGGAGCGCTCGCTGCCGGCATGGCCCGAGGACGTCGAGGGTGTGGTCTCGACCGCCCCATGCTCTCCGGACCTGATCGCGGCGCTTCACGACGGCGGTCTGTCGGCGATGACGGAGGTGTACGGATCGTCGGAGACGGCCGGTGTGGCGGTGCGCCGTTGGCCGGATGCGTCGTACCGGCTGATGCCGCATTGGCGCTTCGTCGAGCCGGTGAGCGAGGACGCGCCGGCGATCGTCGATCGCTCCGGTCGAAGCGTCGCGTTGCCGGACGGCATCCGGCTTCAGGGCGGGGATCGCTTTCGATTGGCCGATCGTCTCGATGGCGCCGTGCAGGTTGGGGGCACCAACGTCTTTCCGGATCAGGTGGCGGCGCGCCTCCGCGAGCGACCTGGTGTTCGTGAGGCGGTGGCGCGCCTGATGCGCTCGGAGGAAGGCTCACGCCTGAAGGCCTTCGTCGTACCCGACGCGGAGGTTGATCTCACTGAGTTGCGGACGGCCCTGTATGCGTGGATCGAAGCCGCGCTTCCGGTGGCGGAGCGACCAATGGCGATCACTTTTGGCCCTCGTCTGCCCAAGAGCATAACGGGTAAGGCTACCGACTGGTGAAGCCGGTGAGTATTCTTGATCGAAGGTGCGCCGATCGCCTAAAAACCTCGGTTAATTCTGCGAAACTGTCCGTACGACGCCGAGACAACACACTATCAGTCTGGATTTGATTGGCTTGGAGCGGCGGCTAGACGTAGTATTTTACTATTACATATAGCGTCAGCCCCCGGAACGATGGACCGGGCTGCTACCGTCGTCCAGGCTACATAAGCCGACGTTATGCGAACGATCCCTCTGATAATCTCGGCCCGACCGCGGCCCTGCATCATGAAGCGGACGTTCCGTCTACGACCCATGTCAGACGCCCGAACCGCCATTGGCGCCTCCCCAAAGCGGCCGTTCCTCGTCAGTCCGGCAGTTTCGTCTCAGCGTGGGAGGCGGACTTCAATGGCTCGTAGAGAAGGTTGCGGCCGGCCTACGCAAGAGGGGGTTTAATGCGGAGACCGGCCGTCCATCATGCGGTCGACGACGAGCGGACCGCATGATCTATTTGAGCCGTGGGGTCAGTGGGCCTCGATGGGGCCCGCCGTCCGCTGCGGCTTCTTCAGGATGGCGACCACGGCGAGGCTCAGCACGAGGCTGACGCCGACGAGGTAGAAGCCATCGGCATAGGCCATGACGTAGGCCTCGCGGCGGACCTGGGCCGCCAGCATGCCGAGGGCGGCTCCCTTAGCGGCGGCCTGGTCGGCGATGTGCCCGTGCAGGCCGGCAGCCAGGGCGGCAATCCGATCCTGGGTGCGCGTGGCGTTCACGGTGATCGCCTCGGCCAGCACCGAGAAGTGCATGTGCTCGCGCCGGTCGATCATCGTCGACAGCATCGCGATGCCAATCGAGCCGCCGAGGTTGCGCATCATGTTCGACAGGGCCGAAGCGTCGGCGGTGTCGCGTGGGCTCAGGCCGACGGTGGAGAGCTGCGAGAGCGGGATCGTGAACAGCGGCTGGCCGATGGCGCGCAGGAGCTGCGGCAGGATCAGCTGATCGGCCCCAACGTCGTGGGTCAAGCCGACGTTGATCCAGCAACTCGCGATGAAGAATAGCGTGCCCGCGACGACGAGCAGCCTCGCGTCGAGGGTCCGCATCAGCAGGGGCATCATCGGGAATAGGACGAGCTGCGGCAGGCCCGACCACATCACCACGTAGCCGATCTGCTGGGCGTTGTAGCCCTGGATCTGCGCGCAGTAGACTGGGATGATGTAGATCGATCCAAACGAGACCGCGCCAAGCACCGTCATCAGCACGCAGGCCCCGCCGACCGAGCGGTTTGCCAGCACTCGCAGGTTGATGAATGGGCGCTCGGCCATCAGCTCTCGCACGATGAAGCCGGTGATGCCGGCGGCGGCCAGGAGGCTGACCTGGACGATGACGGGCGACCCGAACCAGTCCTTCCGCTGACCCTCCTCCAGCACGTAGGTCAGGGCCGGCAGGCCGGTGGCCATCAGGCCGATGCCGATCCAGTCGCCCTTCAAGAGCTCAGCCCAGCGTGCCGGGACATTGTCGAAGGCCCCGAGCTGGATCCCGGCGGCAAGCGGACCGAAGATCAGGTTCAGGTAGAAGATGTAGTGCCAGGACAGGTTGTCGGTGAGCCAGCCGCCCACCGTCGGGCCGATGGCCGGCGCGAAGGTGGCTGTCAGCCCGAACAGCGCGATGCCGATCGGTTGCTGGCTCTTCGACAGGCGCGTGCGCACGATGACGATGGCGGTCGGGATCAGCACGCCGCCGGTGAAGCCCTGGCCGGCGCGAAACAGGATCATCTGCGAGAGCGAGGTCGAGAGCGCGCAGGCGAGCGAGAAGGCGGTGAACAGCATCGTGTTCACGGACAGGTAGCGGCGCAGGCCGATCACCGACGAGAGCCAGCCGGTGAGCGGGATCACGATGATCTCGGCCATCAGGTAGGCGGTCGAGATCCAGCTGCCTTCCTCGGTCGAGGCGCCGAGCGCCCCCTGAATGTCGGCGAGCGATGCGTTGGTGATCTGAATGTCGAGGATGGCGGTGAACGCGCCGAGGATCGCGCCAAACACCGCGAGCCAGTCGCGTGCGCTCGCCTTGACCTCGGGCGTGCCCACGGCCGGCACGACGCTCATCGGGGGAGAGCCTCGCTGACAAGGGCATGGGCGGGTCGATGATTGCGGAGCTTCACCGGCTCGACGGCGTCATGGATATGAACGGTGGCTTCGACCGAGAGACCCGGGCGCAGGCGGCCGAGCATCGGATCGGCCTCGTCCAGGGCGACCCGCACGGGCACGCGCTGCACGACCTTGGTGAAGTTGCCGGTGGCGTTCTCGGGCGGCAGCAGGGCGAACTGCGCGCCGGTGCCGGGTGAGAAACTCTCGATCCGCCCCTCGAACTCGTGCTCGCCCAGCGCGTCGACGGTGAAGGTCGCGCGCTGGCCCTCCAGCATCTGCCCGGTCTGGGTCTCCTTGAAATTCGCAACGAGGTAGATGTCGCGACCCATCGGCACCACGGTGAGCAGGCCGGTACCGGCCGATACGAACTGGCCGACGCGCAGGGAGCGGTCGCCGACCGTGCCGTCGATGGGCGCGACGATGGTTGTGTAGCTGAGGTTGAGCTGGGCCTGCTCCACTTTCGCCTGCGCGGCCTCAAGGCTCGCGCGGGCACTGCCCTCCAGCGCCCTCAGGCTGTCGACCTGCTTCCTGGCCGCCTCAAGGGAGGCGACGGACTTGTCGTGCGCCGCCCGCTTCTGGCGCAGGTCGGAGTCCGCTTGTTGCTGGCGCTGTGCCGTGCCCGAGCCGGTCTGCAGCAGGTTCTGGTAGCGGGTATATTCCTTGCCGGCGAAGTCGAGCGCCGCATCGGTGTTCTCGACCTCCGCCTGGGCCGAGGCGACCTGCGCCTGCTGTTGTAGGATGGCGGCGGCGGTCCCCAGCAGTTGGGCACGGCTCTTCCCGACCTCGGCCTCGGCCTGCTTGAGCATCACCCGGTACTCGCGGTCGTCGAGGCGCGCGATCACGTCGCCGGCCTTCACAGGCTGGTTGTCACCGACCAATACTTCGGCGACGTGGCCGGCGATGCGCGGTGCGACCGTCACCTTGTCGGCCTGTAGGTAGGCGTCCTCGGTGGTCTCCAGGAAACGGCCGACGATCCACCAGTGCCAGCCGTAGGTCCCGCCCCCACCCAGGGCGGCCAGGAGTAGGACCGGGACGATCACGCGCGCCTTTCGACGCTTGGGCGCCGGCACGGCGGTCCGGGCCCCCGGGGAGGCCGGCGCGGGACCGCCAGCGGCGACTGTGGTAGCGGTCGAGGTTCCGGGCTGGGGAAGGTCGCTGGGTCGAGCGTCCATGATGGTGGCCAACATCAATACGATACGGTAAGGTATCGATATATGACGGCATGAGGCATGACAAGGAGCACGACGATGGCAGCGACCGCCGAGCCCGAGTCGACGGCGAAGCGTGGTACAGGCGGTCGACCGACGCGCGAGGAAGCCGCGCGGCGCGAGGCACGCATCGTGGAGGTCGCCACCCGGCTGTTCATTGAGCGCGGCTTCGACGGCACCTCGATCGACGCGGTGGCGGAAGCCGCCGGCGTCAGCAAGCCGACTCTTTATTCGCGGTATCAGGACAAGCGTGCCCTGTTCGAAGCGGTCCTGCAGGATCGGATCCGCGAATGGCTCGCGCCCCTCTCTGCGGCGGCCGAGATGCAGGCGCTTCGAGCGACGCCGAAGGATGCCGCGACGGTGCTAGACGAGTTGAGCCGCAACCTTTTAGTCCGCGCCCAAGCTCCCGAGACCACGGCCTTGACCCGCTGCATCGCCGCGCAGGCCCTGCAGTTTCCGGATCTTGCGCGGCTCGCCTACGAGGAGGGCTGGCTCCGCGGTGTCAGGACGGTCGGTCGCCTCCTCGGAGCTATGGCCGAGCAGGGACAAATTACGATCGACGACCCGGAGATCGCTGCCGACCTGTTCCTGAACCTCGTCATGGGACGCAGTTCGAAGCAGGCGCTGTACGGCATCGAGGTGGATGTGGAGGTCCAAGAGAAGCGCCGTCGCGCGGCCGTCGCCCTCTTCCTCGCCGGCGTCCGTCCCAGTCCTGCTTGAAGAGCGAGACCGTTATCTTGTTTTAGGCGGTGGATCGCCGTGCTGCCCCATCGAACCGCCCGCAACCGGCCATTCCCGGCTTTTGCACAAAGTCGGGACCGGGCACGACGACAACGGCCGCTTCTATCCATTGCCGAGCCAAAACAGACAGGCGGCTATCCACCCGACCCAGTCATAGGCTTCGGCTTCGATGACCCGGGAACAGACCTCCCCAGCACGCACATTGGCTCGCAGACGACGGCAGAACGTCACGGTGCGCTTTGTTCGGTAGCGTGCCCTTATGCGAGGGGGACGAGGCAGGCGGCTTTACATCTGGGCAAAGCCGGGGGCCCTCAGGATGCGCCCGCACCAATGGTGCACAGGTGTGCAGAGAACATCTTCGAGCGTTTTCAAACAGGTACGAACGTCCGAGAGCGTCGGCACGGCTTTGGCCTGATGCGCCTTGCTTCGATCGGCTTCAGTTTAGCGATGATGCTGAAGCAGCGGGAAGACGGCTGTATACGGCTGAGGGACGGCAGCGTGCGGCAAGGCGCGGTAACTGCCGGCAACGGTACGGTAAGTCGAACGGTAGCAGGAGGGGTATCACACCATACGCACTGAAGGTGTGGGCGACTCGTCTGGCAACGTGTCCAGCTGCTTCACCGTTGTCTACCGCATGAGCCCCATCGGATCACATCCTCGTTATCGCATTGAAGACGCAGAAGATTTTCGGCCAACCTTAACGAGCCGCATTCAGTATCCATCCCACGGGCCATCAATCTGTGGTGGTGCAGATGATATATATCAACCAAAGATTGTTTCAGACACTTGTATTGTGTGCCACGGCTTCCCTGGCAATAGCCAGTAGCGCCATCGCCAGCTTGCCAGACGCGGATCACCTCATATCGCAGAAGGGCAAGCAGTTTGGACCGCGGGACGTCGTCCTGCACACCGGCGAGCACATCACCATCGTCAACGACGACGGTAATTTCGTCCACCACGCCTACATCGAGGACGATGAGTTCGCCTTCGATTCAGGCGACATCGAGCCGGGCGCTAGGGCGGTCATCACCTTCCCGAAGGAAGGCGATTTCACCGTCCTGTGTGGCGTCCATCCGAAAATGAAGCTCGCCGTCCGCGTTCGGTAGGCTGCCGACTCGCACCCCGGCGGCCTGCTGACCTGTTTAATGTAAACTTGAAGTAGAACCTCATGGCCTTTCATATCGGTACCCGCATCCAAACTGTTACCTTGATCGTATTGGGCGGGATGGCCACGCTGGTTGGCTTGGCAGCCTGGGACATGTCCGCAACCATCACCGATGCGCGTGAGCTGAAGACCCGTGACCTGGTGGAAACGGCACAGGGGGTACTCGCGTACTTCGAGGGCGAGGAGCGCGCCGGCCGGATGAGCCGTGATGCCGCCCAGCAAGCGGCCGTAGCGGCGGTTCGGGGCCTGCACTATGCGGGCAGCGAATATTTCTGGATCCAAGACATGCACCCGCGCATGGTGTTGCATCCCAAGGCCGACCTAGTCGGCAAGGACATCGCTGGGATCGTCGATCCGGCTGGCAAGCACCTGTTCGTGGATGTGGCCGAGCGGGTGAAACAGTCGGGGGCAGGGTTCGTCCCATACCTGTGGCCGAAGCCGGGCCTGGATCAGCCTATGGCGAAGATCTCCTACGTGAAGGGCTTCGCCCCGTGGGGATGGATCATTGGGTCTGGCATCTATGCGGACGACACAGCTGCGCAGATGCGCCCGACCTTGATGCGCCTGCTCGGTGGAGCGTCCATCGTCGCGGCGATAATCGGTCTCTTCGCTACGCTCATAGGCCGTAGCGTAGTGCAGCCGCTACGCGCCATGACGGCATTCATGACCAATCTCGCCGCAGGAGATTTAAGCGCAGAGGTGCCAGGCGCGGAACGCCGCGATGAGATCGGCGCGATGGCATCGGCTGTTCAGATATTCAAAGACGGCCTGATCCGCATGAAGGCGCTAGAAGAGGAGACGGCGGAGGCCCGCTTGGCCGCCGAGGAACAGCGCAAGACCGGCATGCGCCAGATGGCCGAGAACTTCGAGCGGGCGGTCGGCGGCATCATCGGCATGCTGTCGTCGTCCGCCACCGAGTTGCAGGCGACAGCACAGACGATGACGGCCACGGCGACTGAGACGGCCAGTCAGTCCACGACAGTCGCGGCCGCGGCCGAGGAGGCAGCCAGCAACGTCAACACGGTCGCCGCCGCAGCGGAGGAGCTGGGCTCGTCAGTGCAGGAGATCAGCCGGCAGGTCGCTGGCTCAGCTGAACTAGCACAGCTTGCCGTGCACGAAGCGGATCGGACCGGGGCTTTGGTGCAGGAGTTGAGTGCCGCGGTGGCGCGGATCGGCGACGTGGTCGGACTGATCTCGACCATCGCCGGCCAGACCAACCTACTAGCGCTCAATGCTACCATCGAGGCCGCACGGGCAGGCGCTGCTGGCAAGGGCTTCGCCGTCGTCGCTTCCGAGGTGAGGGCACTCGCTGAGCAAACCGCCAAGGCTACGAGTGAGATCTCGGGTCAGATCGCCCGTATCCAAGCGTCGACCGGCCAAGCCGTCACGTCAATTGACGGCATCACCGGGCGGATCCGCGAGATCAGCGGCGTGGCGACATCGATCGCGGCTGCCGTCGAGCAGCAGGGCGCGGCAACGCAGGAGATCGTGCGCAACGTCAGCCAGGCTGCGATGGGCACGGGCGAGGTAACCAGCAACATCTCGGGTGTCGCCGGTGCAGCTGAAGAGACCGGCGCAGCGGCGAGTCAGGTGCTTGGGGCGGCCTCGGAGCTGTTACGTCAGTCTGAGCACCTCGCAGCCGAGGTGGGACGCTTCCTCGCCACCGTTCGCGCTGCCTGAGGCGTTCAGGCTTTCAGGGTCACACTGAGCCGGCTCAGCGAAGGGACTGTTTCCTCCACCTTAGGGAGGAGGTAGCCCTTTCTGCATTTTCAGGCTGGCGTCAGTCTCTCTGCACCCGGCGTCGGCCCAAATTAGGCGCACAGGGCAAGGCACAAGCCCCGATCTTGCATTGCCGGATACGGTGGCTCCACGCCCCTCCCTCTTGGCCGGTGAGAAGGGAGTAGCGGGCAAGTATGGGTAAGTTGTAGATCAACCTCTGGTTGAGGGCGGCTTCACCGCTGACTAACATGCTTGAGAACGCAACAGCGCTCGTGAGATGAGCGTCTAATCAGGTTGAACTTTTTGTGGCCGATCAACCAGAGCACGAACAAAACCGAGGCACCGTCTTCGAGCCTCGATATCTCTGACCTGGCGGAACAGCCGCAGCAGCTCATCTTCCTGTTCCGCTTCTGACGGATGACTATCGCCAAATTCTGATGGATCTAAGAAGGTCTCGATAGAAACGTCGAGAGCTCGAGCAATCTCTATCAAATATCTCTGCTTTTTATCGTCATCATCTACGTCATTCATAATGATATGCTGTTATTGCCAGGGGTAATGCGTGTGACAGCAAAGCATGCGGCATAATGACATTTCATGGAATAAAACTCCCTCTGAAATTGAAATCCATCATTTGATGCAATCTACTCAAAAAAAGGGCTGCCCATGGAGAAGTTTTGATACCAGATTTTGATCCTAGATGCTGCACTCAAAAACGTCGTGATCAGGCGCTCGCCGCGGCTGGTATAGTTGGAACTTGGGAATGGGATCATAACAAAAAGGTAGCTCGCTACTGCGAGAGTGCTGCTGAATTGCTGGCCGGTGATGCCGGCCTCGCCGGACGCGACCTCAGCATGACCGAAGCCCTAGCGGGCGTGTACACCGACGATGTCGCCTGGTTACGCTCACAGATGCGGCAGGCTGTGTCCGGATCGGACGTGCGGATCCGCGAGCACCGTGTGTGCTCGGAACGCCATGGCGTGCGTCGGGTCCTGTGCCGCGGTCGAACCTATTTCGATGAACAGGGTCGGCCGACTTACACGATGGGCGTCGTGATCGACATCACCGAGGTGGAGGCGGACGGCCGCCGTCGGTTTATTCGTGGGGCTGATGGCCCATTGGATGATGCGGCTGAGTATGGTGTTGCGGCCTACGAAGCGATCAAAGCAACGGGTCTTCCGCATCTCCTTGTGCCCGCGCGGGCCCTGTTGATGGCGATCGGTCGTGAGATCGCCCGCGGTCTATCAAAAGGACGCAAACGACCGGACTAAGGTCGGGGTTTGAAGCTTTCAATTTACGGGAGCCATGGGCCGGCGCTTGCGGTCTCCAGTTCCCCCGCAGCACCGACCCTCACGCGAAAGCCCGGTCAACGCTTCACGGGCGATCCGTAAGGAACTGGCCCACGGTCGTCTGTCGTCGCGTGCTTGCCCGCCGCACGCCTTGCGGTGTCGCGAAACGCCTCGAGCGCGCCGACGGGAAGAGGGGGCCCTGTAGAAGGCGCAAGGGAGGCTGTCGCCGCGTCAGCATGACTATCAGCCTGAGCTTTAGCATAACTACGCCGGCGAAGCCGCGCCGAGTATCGAGGGGTGTAGACCTCGGTGCTGCTCTGCCGGCGCTCGGCTCAGAGCCGGTCGCTGAGAGCATGGTGGCGCAAGGTAGTTAACGGATCCTACACAAACCCCGCGAGATCAAGCCCGTGTCGCAGCTCCCAATCACATGTGGGAACGACGCATGTGATGACGCCGATGGCGCTTCATGTGCCTTATACCCATCATGCTCCGCTGGCCGCCCATGCGCTTCTCCGAGGGGCTCTTCACGCTGCCAGGATTGTTCATGTTGCTCTGAGCACTGCCGCTCCCGCTGCCGGCCGGCATTTGCGCGAGAGCCGCCCCCGTGACAGGGAGCGTCATCGCGGTGGCGAGTGCAAGTGTCTTCATCGACATGGTGTCTTCCTCCAGACGGATCGATTGATCAGTCCTGAGCTGAACGACTTCGAGATCGATATTGTTCAAGCAGCAGCAAGTGGCTGCCCACGGATCAATGGCTTGACCTCAGCCTCTCTGCGCACGACGTCGGCCCGAATTGGGCGCACAGGGCAAGGCACAAGCCCCTATCGTGGCGAACAGAATTGCTATGGCTCCAAGCACCTATGTCAGTCGCTGATAAGGAGTAACGGAGGAGTACTAGGGTCAGGGGTCAGCCGCTGATTGAGAACGGCGTTGCCTAAACCGTTGTGACGCTCTTGCTCATGCGGCGGCGGCGTCGCAGCGGAAACGTTGCGAGGGATCCGCCAGTGCCCGTTCCATCTCCTGCCGAAACCCCTCGGCTCCATCGTGCCAGCCAGCCGGATCAGCGTCGTACAAAGCCATAACCTCATGAAAGCGCTTGTGCGCGCATCCGAAGGCGGTGTCGTGCAGGCCGTGCTTATCGAAGAACACCCCGATGCTGCAGGCATGCGGATCCTTCGATGCTTCCTTCCAAGTCACCGGTAGAGGCTGACCCATCAGTGTCCGACACGCCTCCACCACGCGCAGGTGGCCTGCATAGGCGCCCAGCATCGACGTCGGCGCCCGGTCCACCTCCATGCCCACCGTGGGCCGTGCCGCCATCCATGATGCGACAACCGCTCCAGGCATCGGCCGTGCGATCCCGTAGCCTTGCCCGAGATCGACCCCGAGCACGCGCAAGGCGTCACGGATTTCGACCGTCTCCACGCCCTCGACAATAAGCCGCTTGCCGATGCTGTGAGCTAGGCTCTGCAGGCTGAGCACGAAGTGCAGGTCTCGGGGCTTCTGTCGGAGCCCGCGCGCAAACGACTGGTCGAGCTTCATGATGTCGACGGGCAGGTCGCGCAGATTGATCAGGGACGAGTAGGCGCTGCCGATATCGTCGAGTGCGATGCGGATGCCGAGTGCACGGATGGCCTGCAGGCGCTCTGACATTCGAGCGAAGTCCGGGGTCGCATGGCCTTCCAACAGCTCCAGCACCACTGCGCCGTGCGGACTGAAGGCGTGCTGATCGAGCACGTCGCGCAGCAGATCAAGGAATCCATCCGCGAGCACCAGCGGCACCTCGACGTTGACGCTGACGTAGGGACCTGGACCATCACCCGCCAAGCTCTGCCGCAGCGAGACCGCTTGCCTGAGCATCGTGCGAAACAGTTCGGCGAGGGCGTCCTGTGGCAGACTGGACAGGAAGTCCGCCGGCGGAAGAAGCTGCTCGCCGCGCATGAGCCGTGCAAGCGCCTCGTAGCCGACGATCTCGCCTGTGCGCAGATCCTCGATCGGCTGAAAGGCAGCCTGAACGTTAGCATTCAGCTGGTTTGGCTTGAGGGCACTCCGGTTAGGTGGCTTGCAGACCCGACGTGGGCGCTTGATCATCAACTTTCCTGGTTGAAGGCGAGCTAACCGGGGTTGAGTACGACCCAGGATTGCAGCCTAATCCAAATTAGATTTATCAGCCGTTAACGGCTGCGACAAAGTGGCACATATTTACTAGGTCTGGTTGACCCGCCGAACGCCAACAGACCGTCTCCGCATAGCTCGGCCCGCTCTTTTCTGACCGCGGTCGCTAGACCTAAAATGATCAATGGCCGGGCAAAGGGCTGCTGCGAGAGCTGCGGACGGCCGCACGGACGGATGGTCTACCACCTCGGCGACGACCGCTGGTGGGACGCGGATGCCGGCCGGTGGCGCGACAACTGGGGCAGGCGGATCCGGATCGCGGTAGAGGCCGACATCCTCGGTCGGATTCGTCGGACCTGGGTCGTGTTGGCCGCAGCCCATCGAGACCGCGACACCTTGAAGAACGCGGACGCCGATCTCGCGGCCTTCTGCCAGCGCTGCTACATGATCCACGACCGGCCGGAGCATCAGAGACGGCGGCGGTGCACGCTGTGCCAACGCAAGGCAATGGGCGATCTGTTCGGTGGGCCCTACGCCTGATATTCATGCCTCCGGTCGCCACTTAAATCGGCAGGCTCAGCTACGCAGCGGTCGAGGGCTGATGTGTCCGTTCCTGACCCACTTCAAACCGGGTCGCGAACTCCGCCGCAGGCATGGGCCGACCAAACAGGTAGCCCTGTGCCTCCTTGCAGCCCTTCGCGAGCAGACGCTGGCGCTGCTCCTCGGTCTCGATGCCCTCGGCGGTTACTTCAAGGCCGAAGCTGCGGCTGAGGTTGATCACCGCCCGCACAACCGCAGCATCCCGTCGGTCGCTGCCTAGGCCATTCACGAAGCTGCGGTCGATCTTGAGCCGTGTCAGCGGAAAGCGCTTGAGCAGGCTGAGTGAGGCGTAGCCGGTACCATAGTCATCGAACGCGATGCCCACGCCCATGGTGCGTAGATCCTGTAGCGCAACGACCACCCCTGGGTCGTGACGCAGGATGATCGTCTCGGTGATTTCCAATTCCAGGGCATGCACCGGCAGCCCGGTTTCGGCGAGCGCAGCCGCGACCCGCTCAACCAAATCACCATCTCGAAATTGGGCCGCGCAGAGGTTCACCCCAATCCGGAAGGCATGCAGGCCACTTTGCCGCCAAGCCTGTGCCTGGACGCAGGCGGTGCGCAGAACCCAGTCTCCGACCCGAGCTGCGTCTGGACCGTTGTCGAGCACCTCCAGGAACGCAGCCGGCATGAGCAAACCGAGTTCGGGATGTTGCCACCGGATCAGGGCCTCAGCACCCACGAGCGCGCCGTTGGATAAGTCTACCTGGGGTTGATAGTGCAGGACGAATTCACCGCGCTCGATGGCGCGACGCAGCCCATCGCGGCAGGCTCGCTCACGTTGCGCGGCCTCGCGCAAGTTCGGTGTGAACAGACAGACGCGTCCGCGTCCATCTACCTTCGCACGGTAAAGGGCGGCATCGGCGCAGGCCAGGAGCTCGTCTTCTCGCTGCCCATGGGCCGGACTCAGGGCGATGCCGACGCTGACACCGAGACGCACGACGAGGTCATCGACGTGGTAAGGCTCTGCGAGGGCCTGGATCACCGCCTGACCGGTGGAGGTTGCCACCAAGGGATCACCGACGCCGGGAAGTACGGCTGCGAACTCGTCGCCACCATAGCGTGCCACTACGCCCATGGTGTCGATGCAGGTACGCAGGCGAGCTGCTGCCAGCTGGAGGACGACGTCGCCTACGGCATGTCCGTGCGCATCGTTGACCTCCTTGAAGTCATCGAGATCGAGCATCAGCACCGTCGCTGGACGATCTTCCAGGATCGCGGCCCCTATCCGACCGCGCAGAACGGCTCGGTTGGGCAGCTCAGTGAGGGGATCGAGATGCGCAAGACGGAACATGCGTTCCTCGAACACGTGCCGTTGGCTGACATCGCGCACGATCACCCCGAAGGCTGCGTGGCCATTCTCGGTCCAAGAGGACAAGGACAGCTCGACTGGAAATTCCCGGCCGTCCTTCTGCAGGCCGATGAGTTCGACGGTACGACCCATCAGCCCTGTCGCCGCCCCATGTGCGATACGGCGCAACTCGCCCTCGTGGCCGCCACACATTCGATCGGGCACCAGGATTGCAATGGACTGGCCCAGAGCTTCGGGCGCCGTATGTCCGAACAAGCGCTCGGCAGCCGCGCTCCAAAAGCTCACCCGCCCAAGCGCATCCGCGCAGATGATGGCGTCGGACGAGGTCTCGGCGATGTGCTCGAAGCGCGACTGCGTCGCTCGCCGGGCCGCCTCGACGCGGCGCAACTCCAGCCGGTCCAGCACGAGACGGGCGAAATCGGCGAGGATACGCCGGTCTCGGCTTGTAAAGGCACGTCGCGGCTTGGGGCTGGCGAGGCAGAGCGTACCGATGGCGTGTCCGTCCCCGGTACGTAGCGGCATGCCCGCGTAGAAGCGGATGAATGGGGCACCGGTGACCAGAGGGTTGTCACAGAACCGCGGATCCTGCGAGGCATCGAGCACGACGAGAATGTCCGGTTGCGCGATGGCCTGCGCGCAGAAAGCGATGTCGCGATCTGTCTCGCAAAAGCCCAGGCCAATCTTGGCGTAGAAGACCTGTCGATCGCGATCGACGAAGGACACAAAAGCGACCGGGGTACCGAGAAGGCGGGCAGCGAGCTCGACAATGTGAATGAGCGAAGGATCCGGCTCCGCATCAAGGATGTCGTGCTCAGCCAGCGCCTGCAGCCGAGCTTCCTCGTTAGTCTGCACGGGTGAAGATGGCAAAGGAGGGCTCCGGATCAAATGGGTGAGCGCCGCTGAATGAGCAGGTGGCAACCCCGCCAGTAGCAGGCGCTTCGACCTTTCGGTCAGAGTGGACGTTGGTGAAACAGCACACCGCTCCTCCAAGACCTCTCGACATGCTGGTCTCATTCAAATCAGCCAGGTCACGCGACCGCGCGCGCGGCCTCACGCACCTGGCGGGTAGCCACATCGACCTGCTCGCTCGCCCGAGCGATCGCCTCCATGCTGCCGGCGATCGTGGTCACGCCGTGGGCGGCCGTGTGCATGCTGCCCGACATCTCCCGGGTCACCGCAGACTGCTCCTCCACCGCCGCAGCGATCGCAGCCGAGACCTCGTCGAGCTGACCGATCGTGCCCCGGATCGAGCCAATCGCTCCCACCGCCTCGCGCGTGGCTGCCTGTGTCGCCGCGATCTGCCCGCGGATCTGATCGGTCGCCTTAGCGGTCTGCTCGGCCAAGGCCTTCACCTCGGAGGCGACGACCGCGAAGCCCTTGCCCGCCGCACCCGCGCGCGCCGCCTCGATGGTAGCGTTCAGGGCGAGCAGGTTGGTCTGCGAGGCGATGCCCTGGATCATGGTCACGACGTCGCCGATCTGAGCCGCCTGCCCGCTCAACCCCGCCACGATCGCTCCCGTATGCCGGGCCTGCTCGACCGCCTCGCCGGCCATGCGCGCGGCGTAACTGACCTGCTGGCTGATCTCGCCGACCGAGGCCGACAGCTCCTCCGCGCCCGAGGCGACGCACTGGATGTCGTTCGAGACCTGCCCGACCGTACCGACCGCTTCCATGGTCTGCCGGGTGACGTCCTCGACCGCGGTGCCGATCGCGTCGAGATCCATGCCGATCGCCCGCTGTGCCTCGGTTCGACGCTGGCGCTTGCGCACCTGTGCGGTGATGTCGGCGGCAAACTTCACGACCTTCACCGGCACGCCATCACGGTCGCGGATCGGGTTGTAGGTGGCCTGGATCCAGACTTCGCGTCCGCCCTTGGCAACCCGCCGGAACTCACCCGCGGCGAACTCGCCACGCCCGAGCTTGGCCCAGAACTCATGATAATCCGCGCTCGTGCGCTCGGCCGCATCCACGAACAGGCTGTGGTGGTGCCCTCGGATCTCGTCGAGCTGATAGCCCATCGCGTCGAGGAAGTTGGCGTTGGCGGTCAGGACGGTGCCGTCGAGTGCGAACTCGATCACCGCCTGCGAGCGGTGCAGGGCCTCAAGCTGCCCATCGTGGTCGATGTTGCGCAGGACGTGGGCGGTGACGTCAGAGGCGAACTTGATCACTTTCACGACGCGACCGGCGCGGTCGAGCACGGGATTGTAGCTCGCCTGAATCCAGACGGCGCGACCGCCCTTGGCGATGCGTTTGAACTCGGCCGACTGGAAGTTACCCCGCCGCAGCGCGTCCCAAAACGCACGGTACTCGACGCTGTCGCGGTGCGCTGCCTCGACGAACATCGCGTGATGCTGCCCCCGCAGCTCAAGGAGGGTGTAGCCCATCGCCGCCAGGAAGTTGGCGTTGGCGGTGAGGATGGTACCGTCGGGCTGAAACTCGATGACCGCCTGTGAACGGTCCAAGGCATCGAGTTTGGCCGCGAGATCCGCATGCGCGCGCGTTCTGCCGAACATGGCATCGACTCCTAGGATCGCTGAGGCTGCTCGACGTCACCCAGGTGGCCGAAGGCCTACGGTGCAACCCACCGGCGTGTCAGTCATAGGTGGCACCGTTGACCAAACCCTGGATGGCAAGCGTTATTTAAGGTTTAACGACGTAATAATTTGACATTTCAAAGCAAAATTCTTTGCAGATTATAGCCTGAGGAACAACAGTCATGCTGCTGCGATCCACCAAATACAACTTATGAGTGCTCAAACACACCCAGAGCGCGCAGGCCTCCGGTTAATGTATCGTTGCTTACGCTGGTTAGTTCGTAGCGTCCGGAGGCGTTGCCAGCAGGGCGCCCGAGCCGCCGGAGCACCTCTCGCTCGAACGCGACGAAGCTCTCGATGCGCCCATCGGCGGCGCGCAGCGGCCGGCAATCGATCTCAGCCCGGTACTTCGTGCCGTTGGGGCGATAGTTCGTAAAGTAGCCGTGGAAGCGCTCCCCGGCCGCCAAGGCGCGATGGAACGTGTCGAGCGTCTCCCGGCGCGTTTCCCTGCCCTGCATGAACCGGGGGCTTTGACCGACGATGTCGTCGAGCTCGCGCCCGACGAGACGGCCGAAGGCGGCGTTGGCGTACAGGATCGTGGGGCCGGGTGGCTCGATTACTGGATCGGTGACGACGATGCCGATGGCAGTGTCGTGGGCGAGCGCCCGGATCAGTTCGAAAGCTGTCATCGCACGCTAACGCTGCAACGATGTCGGAGGTGCGAGAGGGCCATTAGGCAAGCCATTGCCGAGCTGGTCGAGTGCCCTCGCCCGCGACGGTCGCTACAATCTCGTTCGTCATACCGTCCGCCCGCAGACCGTCACCGCAAGGCTCGGTCCGCCCTACCACCCGCGCGGATTCTCTGCTGGCCTGATCGGTCGAGGTCGCCAGCCGCTTGTCGGCAGCCCTTCTTCGGTTCCGTTTTCCCCGATTCCAGCAGGGTTATAACTTCAGTATGCGTGCTGGTTACGGTTTTGACCCCTACCCCCTGGAGGATGGGGCCGTGATGACCCTCCCTTCGAGAGGGGGGTGGTGAACCGCCCCCCCCTTTCCGTGCCAACCGGATCCAAGCCAGCCACTCTGGCGAGACGATGCGGAGCACGTTCGTGTCGTTGCGAAAGCCGGTGATCTGGCGCTCCTCGACGGTGAGCAGGCCTAGCCGGGCCGCCTCGCGGATCGCGTTCTTCACGGTCGAGCGGCACACCCCCGTGACGGCCGCCATGTTCTCGATCGACAGCCGGCAGTCCTTCCGGCGAGTAACCTCGGCAGCCACGAGGGCGAGGACCGCCTGCTCGGCCAGCGTAAACCGGGCCGCTAGCCCCGGTGGGAGCCTCCCCGAGGCGGCCCAACGGCGACGGCGCTCCATCGAGGCATCCGTGCGCGGGCGCGAGCCGACGGCCCTCCTGGGCGATCCTGCGCGATCTGGGGGCGAAAGTGTCAAGCCAGCGTCGGCTGTTGCCGTTGGGTTCGGGCTCTGTCCTGATTTCTGTCCACCTTCGGATGAGCGACGGGCGTCAATAAGTTCGGACAGGCTCTCTGCTTCGGCCTCCGTGACCTTTCCGTCCGCGTAGGCGCGCCACAGCAGCGCTGTGACCTGCGTCAGGGTGATTCGGCTAGCGGCCTCGATGGCGCGCCTTAACTCGTCGGCAAACATGGTCCTCGGCCCCGTGAAAGGGCCGCAACAGGTCGTTCCGGGCCGCCGCAGGGGCGTCCGGTCCACAAGGCAAAGCCTCATCGTCGCGGGAATTGGCGTTCCCGCTTGACGCCCGGGGGCGTCTCATGGCTTGTGGGGATTGGAAAAGAGCCCCACAAGCCATCTCAATTTTCGACGGGCTCCTCGTTTGGCGACGGGGGGCCCGTTGGCTTTTCAGGGGTCGACTTGCGGCGGCGTGGTCTCCTGAATGACGGCCGCGACTCGCTTACGCGAGCATGGCGGTGACCGCCCATGTCGACCGGGGCGCATAGCTAAGTCAACGCTAGAGCCCGAGCTCGTTGGGTTGCACCGCAGCAGCGCCCCCGCGTAGTTTGACGCTGATGCCAGTCGGCTGCGTGCTGTTTCGCCGGTTCGCCATCTCGCGGGTCCCTCAGCAAAATGAGGTCGGCATGGATGTGACGCGGATTGTCGTCCTGTGTGGGTGTGGCTTATCCCTAGACGGCTGCCTATCGTCTGCAAGTGTCCGTCGTCAGATGATTTGGGACATTCAGCGGTGTTCAGGAGCGGAGGCTCTGGTCCATCTGGGGTAAGAGGTTAGGCAGCCTGCGCGTGATGGCGCAAGCGGCGATCCATGAGGGTCTGACGCTTGATGCGTTCCCGCTCGGCCAGGATCCCTTCGCCGCGTCGGAAGGAGACGTCAGCGGGCGTGAGGTTGCTCAGGCTTTCATGGGCTCGGGCATGGTTATAGTGTTCGACGAAGGCGGCGACCCGCATCTCCAGCTCGCCGGGCAAGTAGGCGTGTTCGAGCAGGATGCGGTTCTTGAGCGTCTGGTGCCAACGCTCGATCTTGCCCTGCGTTTGCGGATGGCAAGGCGCACCGCGGATGTGGGTCATGCCCCGGCTGCCGAGCCAGTCGGCCAGGTCGCTGGCGACGTAGCTCGGTCCGTTGTCGGAGAGCAGGCGGGGCCGCGGCATCGCCCGCGCCTGATCGAGCCCAGCCGCACCCAGCGCCAGGTCGAGCGTGGCGGTGACGTCACTGGCCTGCATCGTCGTGCACAGCTTCCAGGCGACGATGTAGCGTGAGAAGTCGTCCAGTACGGTCGACAGGTAGTACCAGCCCCAGCCAACGACCTTGAGGTAGGTGAAGTCCGTCTGCCAAAGCTGATTGGGTGCGGTGGTCTTATCGCGGAACGCGTCGGCGGCCTTGATGACGATATAGGCCGGGCTGGTGATCAGGTCCTGAGACTTGAGCAACCGGTAGACGGTCGCTTCCGAGACGAAGTAGCGGCGCTCGTCTGTGAAGCGCACCGCCAGCTCACGCGGACTGAGTTCAGGCTCCTCCAGAGCTAGGGCAACGATCTGCTCGCGGATCTCCGCAGGCAGGCGGTTCCAGACCCGGCTCGGCTGCGAAGTTTGGTCGCTCAACGCCTCGGGGCCGCCGCGCTGGTAAGCGTCGTACCAGCGGTAGAACGTCGAGCGCGTGATGCCGAGCTTGTCCAGGGTGGCACGCACCGGCAGGTGGGATTGCTCGACCAGCCGGATGATCTCCAGCTTCTCGGGGGCCGGGTACCTCATGCCTCGTCGCCCCCAGCCCCGCTCATGCTTTTTTTAAGCAGACGGTTCTCCAGCACGAGATCAGCCACGACCTCCTTCAGCGCCCCCGTCTCGCGGCGCAGAGCCCGCACTTCATCCGTGGTGGCCGCACGAGCCGTGTCGCCGGACAGGCGCTTCTTGCCAGCTTCCAGGAACTCCTTGGACCAGCCGTAGTCCATCGAGGCGGCGATCCCCTCACGGCGGCACAACTCGGCGATGCTGTCCTCGCCACGCAAGCCTTCCAGCACCACGCGGATCTTCTCCTCGGAGGAGAACTGCCGACGTGTGGTACGCCTACGGTGAAGGCCGCGGTCGTGGTTCCGACGGGGTATCAGGCTGCGATCTGCCGGGGCTGAGGCTGGGTCCAGTTCCAGGGCAGAAGGTCGTCGATACGCTGGGCCGGATGGTCGGGCAGACGCCTGAGCACATCGGCGAGCAATCGGCAGCGATCCGAGATCGGTGCCCTCGAACAGACCGTGGAAGATACTGTCATCGACCCGATACAGTTCGGCCGGCATGAGGCGAGCGTGGGCGATATCTCGCCAGAGATTAAAATTGATATCGGATTGTCCGCCGAG
>NZ_JAKSYJ010000035.1 GCF_022829365.1 Methylobacterium sp. J-077
TCCGCGCAGGGCCTCGATCACGGCGGGCGTGACGTCGATGATCTCGTAGCGGGCGAGCACGCCGCCGTCCGCGGTCGCAACCTCCGCGCCCGCCTCGATCGCGCTCGCCGTCGGCCCCGCCGCGGGCAGATACGTGCAGCCCGACATCGCCGTGACGGCGAGCAGAGCGAGGGGAAGTTTGCGCATCCAGATGTTGCCCATCGGTTTTGCCGAGCCCGTGCCTAGCCGATAGCGGCCAGGGTGTCCGTAGCGGGTGGGCCACACTCCGCCCGTGACGGGCGAGAGGGCGGTTTCATCCTCGCTAAGCACAGCTTTTTCGAGGCCGAGACGGGATATTTGTGCGGCCTGTCCGGGATCGCGGCGCCGGACCACCGGATTTCAGTTGGCCTGGGTCACCGCGCTGCTGATCTGGGCGTAGATCGGGATCATCCGGGAGCCGTAGTACCGGATGCTGCCGGCCACGACGACGAAGATCAGCGCGCCGATCAGGGCGTATTCCATCGCCGTGGTGCCGCGCGCGTCGCGGGCGAACCGCGCGGCGCGGGACACTGCCCGCCCGGCAAGGTCGCGGGTACGGATAAGGCAGCGTCCCGGACGCGTCCCATGCCTGTCGCAGCTCGGCTCTGCCATCCGTGACCCCGACTCCCGCCGCTCCCGGTCGGATACGGCGCGGTGAACCGGTCTGGCACGACCTGCATTGCCGCCGACTTAATGGAATTTCCGGAACGTGGCGTTTTCGGTGCCGAATTCCGAAACATCGAAGGGCCGAGACCTGGACAGGTCCCGACCCTCGCGAATGCATCCGTGCAGAACCGGGCTCTCCCGAACTGCGAACCCTTCAAGAAATCAGGCGTGGCCGGCCTTGTGGCGCAGATCGTCGATCCGCTTGGACGCTTCGGCCTTGTCGATGTCGGCGTCGAACGCGTCCGGCTCCTTGGCCTCTTCCGAGAGGGTCTTGAGATACGAAGCCTGCGCCCCGGTCATCGGCTCACCGCCGGTGGTCCACTGATCCGGATCCTTGATCTGGTTCGACACGTCCTTCGGATCGGTCTTCGGGTTCTCCTGGGTCGTGTCGTGCTTGTCGGCTGCCTTGGCCATGGGATCCTCGTTCCTGAAATGTTCCGTCTTCGCCAACGAGAACGCGAGGCCCGCCCCGGGGTTCCGGAGGATATCGAGGCGGGGTCCGGTGTTCCCCAGAAACCTTTTCTTCCCGTCCCCCGATCCTATTGATGAAGCGCGCGGCGCGCGGTCGCGCCCCTGAGCACGGTGGTCCGGATGGCCTCGGAGAAGCGGATTCAGAACGAGGCCGAAGCGGCGGCCAGCGCGGCGCAGGTTCTCGTGGTGATGGGGGTCTCGGGTTCGGGCAAGAGCACGATCGGGGCGCTGATCGCCGAAAAGCTCGGCTGGATCTTCGTCGACGGCGACAGCTTCCATACCCCCGAGCATGTGGCGAAGATGCACGCCGGCCACGCCCTCGACGACGAGGATCGCGCGCCGTGGCTCGCCCGGATCGCGGTCTGGATCCGGCACCGTCTGGAGGCCGGGGAATCCGGCGTGGTGGTCTGCTCGGCCCTGCGCCGGGCCTACCGGGACGTGCTGACCCATGGCAGCCGGCACGTGCACATCGTCTACCTCGACGGCGACAGGGCCCTGGTCGCCCGGCGTCTCGCCGAGCGCCACGGCCACTTCATGTCGCCCCGCCTGCTCGACAGCCAGTTCGCCATCCTGGAGACGCCCGGCCCCGACGAGCGTCCGATCACCGTCGGGATCGACGCGCCGCCGGAGGCGATCGCCGATCGCGTCGTGGCACGGCTCGCCGAAGACGCCCGCACGCCAGCCGGAAGGACCTGAGCCATGGGTGCGGATTCACAGAAGGCGACCGGGATCGCCCTGGTCATCTCCGACGTCGACGGCACCCTAGTGACCGACGACAAGACCCTCGCCGCCTCGACCATCGAAGCGGTGAAGCGGCTGCGGGCGGCCGGGATCGGGTTCAGCATCGCGTCGGCCCGCCCGCCGCTCGGCCTGAAGGCCCTCGTCGCCGAGTTGGGCCTCGACCTGCCGATGGGGGCGTTCAACGGCGCGAGCGTCGTCCGCCCCGACCTCTCGACCATCGAGGCGCAGTTGATCCCGGAAGCCGCCGCACGGGCGGCCCTGGAGCGCCTCGAAACCGAGGGCCTCGACGTCTGGGTCTTCGCCGAGGGCGCCTGGTGCCTGCGCGACCCGGACGGCCCCTATACCGATCTCGAGCGCCGGACCATCGGCGCCGAGCCGCGCGTGGTCGCCGATCTCGGCACGCTCATGGGGGCCGCCTCGAAGATCGTCGGGGTCAGCCGCGATCACGCCCATCTCGCCGCCTGCGAGGACCGGATCGGGGCGGCGCTCGCCGACCGCGCCACCGTGCACCGCTCGCAGGCCTACTACCTCGACGTGACGCCGCCCGGGCTCGACAAGGGCCGGTTCGTGACCTGGATGAGCCGCCATCTCGGCATCCCGCCCGAGCGGATCGCGACCTTCGGGGATGCCGGCAACGACCGGCCGATGTTCGCCCGCAGCGGTTTCTCGGTGGCGATGGGCAATGCCGAGGCGGCCGTGCAGGCCGCCGCCAGCGCCGTGACGGACGGCAACGGCGCCGACGGCTTCGCCCACGGCGTCGCGCGCTTCATTCTGCCCTGACCGCCCCCGAACGCAGCACCCTGTGGATAACCGGGATGGTTAACCGGACGCCGCGCACCTGTGGCCAACGAGGCACAGACGCGCCCCACGTCCCCGTCGCGCACAGGCCGTCGAATCCGGGCCGCTTTCCGGCCTCATTTCCCCGCGACCTAGCTTGACCAGAACAAGCTGGACCGGGTCTCGGAATGCATCGCCTCTTCCTGGCTGCCGCTCTCGCGGTCGTGCCCGTCGCCGCCTTCGGGCAGGGCGCGCACGACAACATCGACGCGCTGATCGAGCAGCAGGCCAAGGCGAACGGCGTCCCGGCGAGCTTCGTCCACGCGGTGGTCAGGCGCGAGAGCAACTACAATCCGAACGCGAAGGGCGGCAGTGCGCTGGGCCTGATGCAGATCAAGCACGCGACGGCGCGCAGCCTCGGCTATACCGGCGACGCCGCGGGGCTGCTCGATCCGGCGACCAACCTGCGCTACGGCGTCGCCTATTTGGCGGGGGCCTATCGCACCGCCCAGGGCAACGTCAGCCAAGCCTACCACTATTACAACCGCGGGTATTATTACGCGGCCAAGCGCCAGGGCATCTCCAGCGAGGTGGCCGCGGTGGTGGCCCCCGTGGCGGCCTCGGCGAGCGCCCTGGCGAGCCTGTTCGGCGGCGGCGTCAGCGACTCCACCGCCGCCTCGGCGGCCCTGGCCTACGCGCCGACCGCCGCCGCGGTGGCGGCGGTGCCGACCGAGACCGTCGAGGTCCCGCTGCCGCCCCGGCGCCCGACCGCCTTCAGCGGCGCGGTCGAGCTCGCGAGCTTTTCCGTCGAGCCGGCAGCGGCGAGCCCGGTCGTGCAGATGGCCTCGGTCGAGACCGTGGAGGTGCCGCTGCCGCCGCGCCGCCCGACCGGCCTCGGCAGCGCGATGGCGGAATCCGCCCCGGCCCAGCTCGCCGAACTGCGCCTCTCGCCGCAGGCCGAGCCGACCGCGACGACACAAGGCGCCGCCCTCACTCCCGCGGCCGTGACGGCCCCGGTCGCCGAGGCGGTGGACGTGCCGCTGCCGCCGCGCCGGCCCTCGATCCAGCTGCTGGCCGCCGCCGCGCCACGCCGCGCCCCGGCCGCCGCGCCCGTCCGCGAGGCCACGGCGATCCCCGTCGAGTGACGCCGGATCGGGATCGGACAACCACTGCTTGCCCGACCTCTGCCCACACGAGGATCCTGCTCAAGGCTTGACCACCGGGCCGTTCCGCAACACATAGGCGCCACGCCAGCAACAGGGTTGGGTCGGCGCGGCAATGGCCCGTCGAGCGGTCGAAGCGGCCGGGCACAGGCGGCGCAATACAGACTTCAGGGCAGGATACGTCAGGGTTCGCACCAAAGGTCGAGCAGCACCCGCTCGATCCAACGTTGCGAATCAGAATTCATCTTGAAGTGGCAGACATGCAGGGCAAGCACTCTGCTTTCGGGCTGGCAGGAAAGCGGACGACGCCATGACCGGCGTGTTGGAACAGGAATCGCTCTTTCTCACGGATCTCGGGCGCCGCGTCAGGCACGCGCGCACCGTGCGCGGTCTGTCGCGCAAAGTGCTGTCCCAGACCTCGGGCCTGTCGGAGCGCTACATCGCGCAGCTCGAGGGCGGCCAGGGCAACGTCTCGATCATCCTGCTGCGGCGGGTCGCCAACGCCATGGGCGTGCGGCTCGACGACCTGATCACCGGCCATGACGGCCTGCCCGATTGGCCGGTGGTGCGCGACCTCCTCGGACAGGCGACCCCGGCCCAGGTCGCCGCCGCCAAGGAGGCGCTGTCCGGCGGCAGCCGGCCGGAATCGAGCGGCCGCCTGCGCGTGGCGCTGATCGGCCTGCGCGGCGCCGGCAAGTCGACCCTGGGCAAGCTCGCGGCCGAGCGCCTGGGCTGGACCTTCGTCGAGCTGAACGCCGAGATCGAGCGCGAGAACGCGCTCTCGGTGCAGGAGATCTTCGCGATCTACGGCCAGGAGGGTTACCGCCGGCTGGAGCAGGCGGCCCTGCGCCGCCTCACCGAGCATCCGGGCCCGCTGATCCTGGCGACCAGCGGCGGCATCGTCGCCGAGCCGCTGACCTACGACCTGCTGCTCCAGTCGTTCTACACGATCTGGCTCCGCGCCCGTCCCGAGGAGCACATGAGCCGTGTGCGCGAGCAGGGCCATCTGGCCACCACCGGCGACCACGCCTCGGCGATGCAGGAGCTGCGCGCCGTGCTGGCGAGCCGGGAGCCGCTCTACGCCCGGGCCTCGGCCACGGTCGACACCTCCGACATCCCGCTCCAGACCATGGTCGATCGGCTCGTCGCGGCGATCGAGGCGCGGTTCGGCGAGGCGGCCTTCGCCGGCTGAACGGATCGCGGAACCGGTGACAGCGGGGCCGATGCGGCATCGCCCTCCGCCGCTTGACCCTTGATCGACGTGGTGCGGCGCACCACGCTATGGCTTCGTCTCGCCCGGGTCCGCCCAGTTTCGGAACGCACGATGCCTGAGACCAAGCGCCCCGCGCATGGCTTGGCCTGTAGCACGATATGCTAGGATTACCCGCGACGGCGGGGGTCCTTCACCTCGCTCGTCGCTGTGCCAGGGCTTCGCTGCAGCGCCCAGCCGGATCGGGCGCTGGGGTCCGATCCGGCCTCGGAACAGCGAGCCCGACATCTCGATCATGAGCCACCGTCCATGAGCGCCAGTCCAGCCCTCAGCCCAGCCTTCAACCGCGACGCGGGCGACCTCGCGGTCTGCGATCCGGTCTGGTCGCGGCTGCGCGCCGAGGCCGAGGACGTGCTGCGCACCGAGCCGCAGCTCGCCTCCTTCATCGTCGCGACGATCCTGAACCACGCCACCCTGGAGGGCGCCGTCGCCCACCGGGTCGCGGCCCGGCTGGGCCACCCGTCGCTGCCGGCCGAGCTCGTCGCCCACGCGTTCCACGAGGCGTTCGGGGCGGATCCCGCCATCGGGCAGGCGTTCCGGGCCGATATCGGCGCGGTGATCGACCGGGACCCCGCGACCCTGCGGGCCCTGGAGCCGGTCCTGTACTTCAAGGGCTTCCACGCGCTCCAGGCCTATCGCCTCGCCCACCACGTCTGGACCCGGGGCCGGCGCGACCTCGCGCTCTACCTGCAGAGCCGGGTCTCCGAGGTGTTCCAGTGCGACATCCACCCGGCCGCCCGCATCGGCCGCGGGGTGTTCCTCGACCACGCCACCGGCCTCGTGGTCGGCTCCACCGCGGTGATCGAGGACGACGTGTCGATCCTCCATGGGGTGACGCTCGGCGGCACCGGCAAGCAGCGCGGCGACCGCCATCCCAAGATCCGCCGCGGCGTGATGATCGGTGCCGGCGCCAAGATCCTCGGCAACATCGAGGTCGGCGCCTGCGCCCGGGTGGCGGCGGGCTCGGTGGTGCTGCGGCCGGTCCCGGCCAACACCACGGTGGTCGGCGTGCCGGCCCGCGTCGTCGGCACGGCGGGCTGCGACGATCCGGCCCGGGCCATGGACCAGCTGGTCGCCCTCGATCAGTTCATCCATGTGGGCGACGGGATCTGACACCGGCGAAGCTGCGCTTGCCGCTCCGCCGCTCGCGTGGCAAGCCCTCCGCCGATCCGGGCGTCAGCGCCCACAGGGGAGGCCAGACAGCGTGACCAAAGCCGAGACCGCGAAGCTGCAGGACTACCTGCGCCGCAAGTTCGCCAACAACAACATCCGCCTGACCGCGATGAAGACCGGCGATTCCGCCGAGGTGTTCATCGGCGAGGAATCGATCGGGGTGATCGCCGACGACAAGGAGGACGGCGACGACTCCTTCGTGTTCCGTATGGCGATCCTCGACATCGACCTCGAGGAAGAAGCCTGATGCGCACGTCGCGGGCCGGGTTCCACCGGCCCGCACCTGTGTATGGGTTAAGGCTAACCCACGTGATTGCTTAACAATCAGTAAACCGTGTGGCTAAACTCCGCGCAGCCTTTTTTAGGAGCGCGAATAATGGTCCTCACGCCCGCCGCCCTCGAATCGATCCGGACCTTGTGCATCGGCCTCGCGCTGTCCGGGTTGATCGCCAGCGCCTTCGAGCTGTTCGCGGCCCGGCGCGCGAGCTTCAGCCTTTTGGAGCGCGGCGGCCTGCCGGCGGTGGCGGCCCTGCCGATGCTGGCCTTCTCGGCCCCGTTCATCATCCTGCGCAACACCCTGCGCGGCCGCAAGATCGAGGGCCGCCCGATGCCGTTCGTGATGCTGGCGACCGTCATCGCCTGCGGCTGGGGCCTGCTCTCGGGCCGGGTCGCCCTCGACTTGGCGGCGATGCTGGTCGGCACCTGAAGACCTGTCAGGGCTCGGCGGTCGCCACCTGCGCGGCGCCCTCCCGGCCCTCCAGGGAGACCCAGGCCGTCCCGTCCTGGCCCGCGCGCTTGACGAAGCTGTAGCCGGTGCGCCGCCAGGGGCGGATCGCGTCGGTCTTGTTGTCGAGGATGAAATCGCCGCGGTCGGTGCGCACTGTCAGCACCGCGTGGCCGGCATTGGTCTCGTCGATCACCACGGTCATCAGCAGGGCCCGCCGCGGCAGGCCGCGCTCGGCCAGCATGCGCCGCTTCAGCAGCTGGTAATCCTCGCAATCGCCGAACCCGTCATCGGGAAAGTCCCAGCGGTCGACGACGCCCCAATGCGCCTGATCGGTGATCGGCCGGATGCGGGTATTGACCCGGTGATTGACGCTCCGCAGCGTCCGCCACACGGCGACGGTGAGCGGGATCGCTGCCGGCTCCGCGGCGTCGATGGTGCATTCCTCCGGCATGCGCCCGCAGAACTCCGTCCAGCCGACGATCGCACCGATCGGGCCGTTGGCTTCGGGCCTCGTTGTTCCGTCGGGCAGGGTCAGGCGGGCATGGGCGTGAGTGCTGGCGCCGCCCAGCATCAGGATCGTGCCGACCAGGGCGAGGCTGGCGGCTTGGCGGGCTCGGCGCAGCGGCATCGTCCATCCGCGCCAGTGCGGCGCAAGGAGCGCGAGAGCCGGAAGTCCACCATCCGCGTGCCGCATGGACCACGCCCCATCGACCGATGATGACGGGAAGGTGACATGCGGGCGTGCAACGCACAATGGCTAAAGGTGGAAGGGCGAACGCTCCAGGGCCCGGAATGGTTCCACTTCAAGAGGGTGTTGCATTCGCGTTGCTGCAATCCACAGCATGCGCTCATGGAATGGCCGCCCTGCTCCCCTCTGGAAAGCCTTGATTCCACCGAGCTTTGCCGGCTTGAGACAGGGGAGCCCCGCGCTGAGATTCGCGGCTTGATCAGAAGCTCCGCAAGAACTCGGCCATCCCGTCGCGGGATCGCCTCAGGCCAGAGAAGGATTTCACGATGCAGCCCGCCATCCAGCAGGTGATCAGAGCGCTCGCCGAGGATGGTCGGGCCGGTGCTATCGGCATCGCCGAGCACGCCGTGGAAGCCTATCTGGCCGGCTCGCCCACCGAAGGCGACCGCGCCCTATCGCGCGACATCCTGGTGCGCGACCTCGCCAGCCTCCGGGGCATCGCCCCGCATCTCGCCGGCTTCATCGGCCGGGTCGAGACCTTCGTGGCGAACCTCGCCCAGCCCTCGCTGAGCCGCGCCGCCTGAACGGGACCTCTCGGGACGCCGTCCCGAACCCTGCCAAAGGGCCTCAGGCCCTTTCGAATCCTATGACGCGCGTGGGCCGAAGGCCCGATCAGCGGTTGGCGGTTGTGACCGGCGAGGTGACGCCGCCGAGCGAGACCCAGGCCGTGGCGTCCTGGCTCTCCCGTTTGATGAACACGTAGCCGGTCTTGTGCCAGGCCTCGATCGCGTTGGTCTTGTTGTCGAGGACCAGGTCGCCCCGGTCGGTGATCAGGGTCAGGACCGCGTGGCCCTCGCCCTTCTCGTCGATCACCACGGTCATGCGCATCGCCCGCCGGGGCAGGCCGGCCTCGGCCAGCAGGT
>NZ_JAKSYJ010000036.1 GCF_022829365.1 Methylobacterium sp. J-077
CCTGGGGCGTGCTCTGCGAGAAGGCCGGTTTTCCGGCCGGGACCGTCAGCATCCTCACCGGCTCGGCCCGGGCCATCGGGGCCGAGATGACCGGCAACCCGCTGGTCAAGAAGATCACGTTCACCGGCTCAACCGAGGTCGGCAAGGTGCTGCTCGAGCAGGCCTCCCATACGGTGAAGAAGGTCTCGATGGAGCTGGGCGGCAACGCGCCGTTCATCGTGTTCGACGACGCCGATCTCGACCGGGCGGTGGCCGGCGCGATGCTCGCCAAGTTCCGCAATTCCGGCCAGACCTGCATCTGCACCAACCGCTTCCTGGTGCAGGACGGGATCTACGACGCCTTCGCCGACAAGATGGCCGAGGCGGCCAACCGGCTGAAGGTCGGCAACGGCATCGAGGATGGCGTCGCCCAGGGGCCGCTGATCGACATGGCGGCCGTGGAGAAGACCGAGGCCCATATCCGCGACGCCATCG
>NZ_JAKSYJ010000040.1 GCF_022829365.1 Methylobacterium sp. J-077
ACGCCTCCTGCAAGATCAGCTTGTCCAGCGTCAGATCTGCGATCGCCCGCCTGAGACGTTGGTTCTCCGTCTCAAGATCCTTCATCCGCTTCACTTGATCCGATTTCAGGCTGCCGTACTCCTTGCGCCAGCGATAGTACGTCACCTCGGTCACGCCGATCGCCCTGATCGAAGCGGCGACGCTCTGTCCTTGTGAGACCAGCACGTCGACCTGACGCAGCTTGCTCACGATCTCCTCGGGCTTGGGTCGTTGGGCCATCG
>NZ_JAKSYJ010000093.1 GCF_022829365.1 Methylobacterium sp. J-077
TTGGCGGCGTTGACCACCAGGGCGCCCTGGTTGCGGTTGTTGCGGTCGAGGTTGACGTACAGGCCTTCGACCTTGAGCGTCACTGCCGAGGAGCGGAAGAAGTTCAGGAACGACTCGGTGGGGAGGGCGTACTCGATGCCGCCTCCGACGGCGTAGCCGGTGCGGAAGCTGTCGTTGCCGGCGTAGCCGCCAAACGAGCGGTCGGCGCTGCCCGAGCCGTAGGCGAAGCCGCCGGTGCCGTACACGAGGGTGCGGTCGAAGGCGTAGCCGAGGCGGCCGCGCACGGTGCCGAAGTAGTCGAGGCTCGACAGGCCGCGCGGGTCGGTGACGTACAGGCCCGAGGCGACGGCGCCGTTGAGGAAGGCGTTGTTCCGTTTGCGGCCGAAGTCGAGATACTGGGCGTCGGCCTCGATGCCGACGACCACGCCCGAGCGCGGGGTGAACTGGTAGTTGTAGCCGACCTGGGCGCCGCCGGAGAAGCCGTCCTGGCTGCGGTCGCGGAAGGTGGCGGTGGTGCCGGTGGTGGCGTAGGGGGCCGGGATGCCGAAGACCGAGCTGTTGGAGCGGCTGCTGGCGTCGAAGGCGTAGCCGGCGTTGATACCGAAGTAGGCGCCGGTCCAGGTGAACACCGGCACCGGGGTGAACACCGGCGGCGGCGCGGCGCGGCGCGGCAGGTCGGCGGCGAAGGCGGAGCCGGCGAGAGCGACGCCCGCGAAGGCGGTGGTGGCGCGAAGCAGGGATTTCATTATCTGGTCCTCACTGGTGGCCCCGCACCGGCCTCATAGGACCGACACGGAACACGGATCTGGCTGTATTCCAGCGGTTCCAGGGCGCTTTGCGCTCTGCGGTATCGCCGACCGCTCATCGCGGCCCCTTATGGCAATCCGCCGTTTTTCCCCGGCACCTCGTGCATCTAAACGCACCCGAATGGTCAAGGTTCGCTTACGGCCACGCTTTTTTCAGCCGCGGCCGTTTGACAAAGTGTCGCACTCTCTAGTCGACAGGGGGCATAGATGCGGTGGCGGCCCGGTTCGCCGGGGTCACGGCGTCAGCGCGATGGCGGAGATCAGGCGCCCATAATCGGGTTCGCCGCGGTGGGTGGTCCGGCGATAGCTGTAGAAGCGATCCGGGTCGGCATAGGTACAGAGGTCGAGCATCGCGGCCTCGCCGATCTCCGCCTCTCCGAGACGGGCCAGGATGAAGCCCGGGAGATCGAACTGCGCGTGGCCTTCCCGGGCGCCTGGCCCGAGGAAGCGTTCCATGCCGGGGGCTTCGGCGCGGAAGCGCGCGACGAAGTCCGGGCCGACCTCGTAGGAGGCTTGGCTGATGGTTGGACCGAGCACGGCCACGATCCGCTGCCGCCGCGCGCCCAGCGCCTCCATGGCCCGCACGGTCGCGTCGATCACGCCGGTGAGTGCGCCCTTCCAGCCGGCATGGGCGGCTCCGACCACCCCGTTCTCCGGATCGGCAAACAGGATCGGCCCGCAATCGGCGGTGGCGATGCCCAGGGCGAGGCCGGGGACCCGCGTCACCATGGCGTCGGCCTTCGGGCGGTCGGCGGCCGGGAATGGCGCCTCCACGGTGACGACCTCGGCGGAATGAACCTGGTACAGGCTCACGAGCCGGTCCGGCGGCAGGCCGAGCTGGGCGCACATCCGCCTCCGGTTCTCGGCGACGCGCTCCGGGACGTCCTGCGAGCCGAGGCCGCCGTTGAGGGTCGCGTAGACGCCCTCCGAAACGCCGCCCGACCGGGTGAAGAAGGCGTGGCGCACGCCGGAATGCGAGGAGAGTTCCGGCGCCTCGATGTACATGCCTGCGGTCACGGTCGCCTCCCTCGCGGTCCTGGTGTCGCGCTCGATACCGGAATGGCCGCCCCTTGACGATGTCGTGGAACCGTCAGATTCTTGCTGCATTGCAGCATGAGTCCGGGTTCCGGCTTCTTCCGAGAAGGATCGCAATGTCACGACGGACCGAGAACGACCCCCCGATCGAGACCAAGGCGCAGGAGGCCCCGGAGCACCGGAGCCCGAGCACGGCCGAGCATCCCGTCACGCGTGAGCCCGGCGACCTCGACCCCTCCAACCCGAACCCGCCGGCACCTCCCACGCCGCGGGCCCCGAGCGCTTCCGACGCGGGTTTCGGCTCGTTCGGCTGACACCATCCCGAGCCGACGTCCGGAGACCAAGCCTCAGGCTTCGGGAAATCCGGGCAGTGGCCCGAGAGCCGGGCCGCTCACGGCCAGGACCTTGAACAGACTGCCCATGCCGCCTCGGCTCGCATCCGTGAGCCGATGGACGGCCGAATCGATCGCCGCGGCCTGAGCAGCCGTGGCGCGGGTCTTGAGCCGCTCGGCCCGCGCGTTCAGGCCCAGGGCGAGCAGGAAGTCCCGCTGCGCCTCCGGCCCCTGGACCACCGCACCCTCCGCCTGTGCGGCCTTCGCGAGGGCCGCGAAATCGACGTGATGCGTGAGATCCGCCGCGCCCGGCGCTGCCAGCGGGTCGGCGAAGCGATGCCCCGACAGGGCCTGAAGCGTATCGCCGAAGCCCGGCCGGACATGGCCGTAATCGATCGCCAGCAGGGCGCCGCCGGCTTCGCGCAGGCGCCTTGCGAGCTGCCGCATCAGCGCCAGGCCAACGCCCGGCACGCTCAGCAGGGCACCCTCCGGGCCGTCGGCGTCGAGCCCCGGTGTCGCGTCCGGGGCGAGCCCGAAGACGAGATCGCCCTCGGGGCCGAGCCCGACTTGGCGCTCGTGCCAGCCGGTGGCACGGCGCTCGAATTGGCGCACCGGCAGACAGTCGAAGAATTCGTTGGCCAGAACGATCGCCGGGCCTTCGGGCAGGGTCTCGAGTCCGGCATGCCAGGTCGCGCCGGTCCCGGTGAGGGCTCGCTCCTGCGCGGCCCGCAGCACCGGGCTGGTCTCGACGAGATGCGGCCGCACCTCGGCGCCCGGGACCGCCGCCCGCAAAGCACGCAGGGCGTCCTCCATCAGCGTGCCGCGGCCGGGGCCGAGCTCCACCAGGACCAGAGGGTCCGGCTGGCCAATCCGGCCGTGAACGTAGGCCGTCCAGGCGCCGATCAGCTCGCCGAACATCTGGCTGATCTCGGGGGCCGTGGTGAAGTCGCCCTGCGCCCCGAGCGGATCGCGGGTGCGGTAATAGCCGTGGACTGGGTGACCGAGGCAGAGGGCCATGTAGCGGTCGATGCCGATCGGCCCGCCGTGGCGAATCAAAGCCGCGATCTCGGCCCCGAGCGGCGTCACGCCTTCGCGGGCGCCTCGCGCGCCGCCTCCCCCGGAGCTGCCGCGGCGATCGGATTGCGGGGGCGGGTCCGGCCGGTCGCCGCCAGGACGATGTAGGTGAGACCGACGATCATCATCGGCACGCAGAGCAGCATGCCCATGGTCACGCCGCCCCCCATCGGCCCGAGATGGTCGCCGAACAAGAAGCCGAGCTGCCGGTCCGGCTCGCGGAAAAACTCGCAAAACGTCCGGGCCAGGGCATAGCCGAAGACGAAAATGCCGCCGAGCAGGCCGGGCTTGCGGAAGCCAAAGCGGCGCACGCTCAGCGCCATAACGACGAACAGCAGCAGGCCCTCGGTGGCCGCCTCGTAAAGCTGGCTCGGATGGCGCGGCAGCGGCCCGCCCGTCGGGAACACGATCGCGTAGGGGAAGTCTGGCGCTACCCGGCCCCAGAGCTCACCGTTCACGAAATTCGCGATCCGCCCGAAGAACAGGCCGATCGGCACGACCACGGCGCCGATGTCGAGGAGCGTGTACCCGTTGAGCTTCTTGGCCCGGGCGAACAGCAGGAAGGCCAGGATCGCGCCCAGGAATCCGCCGTGGAACGACATGCCGCCGTTGCGGATCGCGAGGATTTCCATCGGGTCGGCGATGTACATCGGCAGATTGTAGAACAGCACGTAGCCGATCCGCCCGCCCAGGACGACGCCGAGCGCGACCCAAACGACGAGGTCGTCGATGTCGACCACCTGCGGGCGCTTGACCACGCCCCACAGGCTGTCGGCCATGACGAGGCGGCGCGCGTAGTACCACCCGCCGATCAAGCCGGCGATGTAGGCGAGGGCGTACCATTTGATCGTGATCGGCCCAATCGCGAGCGCCACCGGATCGATGGCCGGAAAGGGCAGGGCGAGGAGCGGCATCGGTCTGACCTCCGGGGCGGCCGGATTGGACGCGGGAGGGGCGGCGCGTCAAGTGCGCGGCGTGCACCATCCGTCCAGAGACGTCAGACGCTCAGGAACAGGAACCCATGCCCGTCCGGCCCAGCACAATAGACCGCTGATCCGTCGTCGGACGTGCGCGGCGCGAACCCCGCGGCGCGCAGCGCATGGAGAAGACCTGCGAGATCGTCGACTGCGAAGACGAAGCGGGTCGCGGTGCGGTCGGCCGGGCCGACTGGAGAAAGGAGCGCTTTCCGGCCGGACGGCCGCCGATAATGCAGCAGCTCGACATGCGGGGCGGGCGCGGGCGGTTCGAGGGCGAGCACGTCGACGTCCGGATCGTCGAGGCCGTCGAGTCGCGCCTGTTCGGGACCCTGGTTCAGCCCGGTCTGCGCGACCGTGAGGCCGAGGGGGCCGGTGAGGAATGCCAGGGCCGCGCCGAGATCGGTGACGGTGATCGCCGAATGGTCGATGCCGAGAAACAGGCCCGGCGCGTCGCGCCAGCGCTCGGCCGGCGGCCCGTCGGGAAAGGCAATCAGCTCCAGCGGGTGACCGTCGGGGTCCCGAAATTTGAAGGCGGTGACGCCCCCCGAGGAGGCCGGCAGGACCTGCGCACCGCCGCGGCTGATCGGCGTCGGCCCGAGCCGGGCGAGCCGCGCCATCGCGGCCTCCATGTCGCGCACCGGGATCGCGAGGTGCTGGAAGAACGGATCGGTCGCCGCCGGATCGGGGGGATAGGGCGCGCCGGGTGGATCGACGGACAGGACAGTCACGATCTGACCGCCGAGTCGCAGGCGCAGCTGCATCGCCTGCCGCCCCGCGATTCCCATCGCCTCAACTTCTGCGTCCGGCACCGGCTCTGGCGGGGCGACGCGCTCGAAATTGAGCCCGTCCCGATAGAAAGCCTCCGTCACCGCGATGTCCGCGACCGTGCGGCTGAAACCGGCGATGGCCCGTACGCCGCTCACAGCAGCCGCGCCCCGCGAACGTTGACGTAGATCGCGTAGAGGGTGTGCGAGGCGCACAGGAACAGGCGGCTGTCGTTGCGGCCGCCGAAGGCGAGGTTCGCCACCGTCGCCGGCACCAGGATCTTTCCCAAAAGTTCGCCGCCGGGGTCTAGGCAGTGCACGCCGTCGCCGGCGCTCGACCAGAGATTGCCGTGCTCGTCGCAGCGGATCCCGTCGGCATTGCCCGGGGCGATCGTGCAGAACACCTGTCCCCCGGACAGGTCGCCGTCCTCGCCCACGTCGAACACGCGCACATGCTGCAATGGATCGATAGCGAATTGCAGCCCGGTCTCGACGACGTAGAGTTTTCGTTCGTCGGGGGAAAAGCACAGGCCGTTCGGGCCCTGGAAATCGTCCGCGACCACGCGCAGCGAGCCGTCGCGGGGGTCGAACCGATAGAGCGCCGCGGGCAGCTCGGAGTCCTGCTTGCCGCCCTCGTAGTCGGTCTGGATGCCGTAGGGCGGGTCCGAGAACCAGATCGTGCCGTCGGACTTGCAGACGATGTCGTTGGGCGAGTTCAGCCGGCGGCCCTGGTAGCGCTCGACCAAGCTGGTGATGCGGCCGTCGAGTTCGGTCCGGTGGATGCGCCGGCCGCGATGCGAGCAGGAGAGCAGCCGCCCCTGGCGGTCCCGGGCGTGGCCGTTCTCGAAGTCGCTGGCCTCGCGGTAGACGCTCAGCCCGCCCTGGTCCGTCCAGCGCATCACCCGGTTGTTCGGCAGGTCCGAGAACAGCAACGCGTTGCGGTCGCCGAACCAGACCGGGCCTTCGGTCCAGCGGAAGCCGTCGGCGAGCTTCTCCAGGGGTGCGTTCGGCAGGACACACCCCTTGAAGCGCGGCTGCGTCAGCTCGATACCGTCCATGCCGCGGCCTCCTACTTGAAGCGGCCGGGCTGGTTCACGGTCGGCTCGACCTCAAGCCCCGTCACGATCATGGTGCAGGGCTCGTCGCCCACGGTGCCGGAGAGGTGACCCTTCTTGCCGTCACGCGCCCTGGTGTTCTGGTCCTCGCCCATCATCAGCTCGCCCGGGCCCATCTCGACCCGGTGGCCGTCCATGGTCTCCACGAACCAGCGACCCGAGAGGATCGCGATCCATTGCGGCCGCGGGTTCTCGTGCCACTCGCCGACCCAGCCGACCGGAAGGACCGTGAAGGTCACCACCGAGGGCGCCGGATCCATCTTGTCGTTCCATTGCGGCGCGGTCTCGGGGTTGATCCCCTCGAACTTGAAGCGCGCGATGGAAAAGAGTTCCTGGCGGCTCACCCCCTCCGCGTCGGTATAGACGTGCCAGTACGGCATCTTCGGAGGGGTCGGCTCGCTCATCGTCGATCCTGCGCGGCGGAAAAATCGTCTCCCGCACAACGGCCGGGTCCGGCGATGGTTCGCGGCGGCGATGGGCCGCCGCAACAAGCGCGATCACATCTGCTCGGGCAGCCGGTCGCTCTGCGCCAGGTTCGAGAACCGGGTGATGTTGGCGTCGAACTGCAACTCCACCGTGCCGGTGGGTCCGTGGCGCTGCTTGCCGAGGATCACCTCGGCCTTGCCGTGCACGCGGTTCATCTCCGCCTCCCAGGCGAAGAACTCTTCCGTACCCTCGCGGGGCTTCTTGTTGTTGACGTAGTACTCCTCGCGGAACACGAACATCACCACGTCGGCGTCCTGCTCGATCGAGCCGGATTCACGCAGATCCGAGAGCTGCGGGCGTTTGTCATCGCGGTTCTCGACCTGACGCGAGAGTTGCGACAGCCCGATGATCGGCACCGCCAGTTCCTTGGCCAGCGCCTTCATGCCGGTTGTGATCTCGGTCATCTCCTGCACGCGGTTGTCGCTGCGCTTGCCGGAGCCGGAGAGCAGCTGCAGGTAGTCGACGATCAGCACGTCCAGGCCCTTCTGGCGCTTCAGGCGCCGGGCTCGGGCGGCGAGCTGGGCGATCGAGATGCCGCCGGTCTGGTCGATGTAGAACGGGATCGTCTGCATATCCCGGGCGGCGTCGGTGATCTTGTAGAAATCCTCCGGCCGGATGTCGCCGCGGCGGATCTTGTACGAGGGCACGCCCGATTGCTCGGCGATGATGCGGGTGGCGAGCTGCTCGGCCGACATTTCGAGGGAGAAGAACCCGACGATGCCGCCGTTGACGGTCTGCATCGTGCCGTCGGCGGCCTTCTCGCCGCGATACGCCTTGGCGATATTGAAGGCGATGTTGGTCACCAGCGAGGTCTTGCCCATGGCCGGGCGGCCCGCGAGGATGATCAAGTCGGAGGGCTGCAGGCCGCCCATCTTGGCGTCGAGGTCGGACAGGCCGGTGGCGATGCCCGAGAGCTTGCCGTCGCGCTGGTAGGCCTTGGCGGCCATGTCCACGGCGGCGGTCAGCGCGTCGGAGAATTTCTGGAAGCCGCCGTCGTATTTCCCGGCCTCGGCGAGCTCGTAGAGCCGGCGCTCGGTCTCCTCGATCTGGTCGCGGGGCGCCTGCTCGACCGGCGCCTCGTAGGCGCCGTTCACCAGGTCCTCACCGATGGTGATCAGGCGGCGGCGGATCGCGAGGTCGTAGATCGTCCGGCCGTAGGCGCCGGCATTGATCACGGTCGTCGCGTCGGCCGCCAGTCGGGCGAGGTACTGCATCACCGTCTGGCCGCCGAAATCGGCATCGCCCAGATAGGTCTTCATGGTGATGGGCGTCGCGAGCTTGCCGGCCCGGATCAGGGACGCCGCCACCGAGAAGATCTGCTGGTGGGCATCTTCCATGAAGTGCTCGGCCAGGAGGAAGTCCGACACCCGGTAATAGGCGTCGTTGTTCACCAGGATCGCGCCGAGCAGCGCCTGTTCCGCATCGATGTTGTGCGGGGCGACGCGGTACTCGGCTTGAACGGCTTCCAGCTTGGCCGTGAGCGCATTGGGCAGGGCCATCGGCAGACGACTCCGAATCAGGCGCCAGGACGGGCGCACCAGGATCACACCGCGCGACCTTGGCCACGGTAAGGTTACCGAAGCCTGGAGCCTCGTCCGTATCCCAGAGTGGGGAACCACCCTTCGGGACGACGCTCCAGTCGACGGCGGGATTCATCCGGACCTCGGCCCGGACGAACGAACGCCCGCCGACTCTCGCGAGGGGCGGGCGTCCATGCTGGAACAAAACTGGAACGTGTCAAGTCTCGGAGGCTATGATCCCCAATCTTCACCGGTATACACGGAGCTGGCCTGCGCCATCCCGCGAGCGCCGCGGGGCCCTCACGGAAAGGCGCAGGCCGAGTCTCTAAAGAGAATCAGCCGCGGTCGTCGGCACCCTCGCCAGCATCGGCCAGCGCCGCGCCGACTTCCAGGCCGAGGTCGTCGAGGTTGAACGCCTCGCGCTCGGTGACCGACTCGCCGCGGGCCTGACGCTCGGCCTCCTCGGGGCTGCGGGCGACGTTGACGGTGATCTTCACGTCGACTTCGGGGTGCAACACCACCGGCACCGGGTGAAGGCCGAGCGTCTTGATCGGCTGGTTCAGGATGAACTGGCCGCGATCGACCGTGTAGCCGTCCTTGGCCACCACCTCGGCGAGGTCGCGGGTGGAGACGGAGCCATAGAGGACGCCGGACTCGCCCGACTGGCGGATCAGGACGAAGCTCTGGCCGTTCAGCTTCTCGGCGACGGCCTCGGCGTCCTTCTTGCGGTCGAGGTTGCGGGCCTCGAGCTGGGCGCGCTGCGCCTCGAAGTGCTTCTTGTTGGATTCCGTCGCGCGCAGGGCCTTGCCGCGGGCGAGCAGGAAGTTGCGGGCGAAGCCCGGGCGGACGTTCACGGTCTCGCCCATCTGGCCGAGCTTGGCCACGCGCTCGAGCAGGATCACTTCCATCGTCTTTCTCCTTCAGTTGGTCGGCCTCGCGGGCCGGGGACTCACGGCGCCGGGTTGTCCTTGGGACGGCGGCGATCGAGGGCGGTGTCGGCCAGGCCGAACAGGGTGAGTGCCACCAGGGCGACGCCCTGGGTCACGAACAGGATCAGGTACATGCCGAACAGCATCAGCCCGCGCCCGGGCCGGCCGCGCGAGCGGTCGTGGAAGGCGGCGAGCCCCTGGAGCGCGAAGGCCGCGCTGAACGCGCCGACCAGAGCGACGCCGAACACGCCGACGAAGCCGGGGGCGAAGCACATCAGCACCGCCGCCGCCAGGGTCACCAGGGTGGTGCGCGGCATGGCGGTCGCGGGCAGGTCGGGCCAGGGCCGCGGCAGCCGGCCGGAGATCTTCACGATCCTGGCCGAGGCCCAGAGATAGAAGGTCAGGAGCAGGGCGAGCCCGTTGGCCGCGAAGGCCGGGACCACGCGGGCCAGGGCGTCGGCGACCTCGGTCCGGGTCACCTCGGCCTCGTCGGTGGCGGGCTTGGGCGCCGGGTCCGGCGCCTCCTCCGATCCGGACTCGTTCGCCTCGGCCCGGGGCGTGTCCGCACGGCCATCCGTCGTCCGCGTGGCGGGATTCTGCACCTGCACCAGCGTGCGGGCGAGACCGCGCAGCTGCGCATCGAAGGCCGCGTGGTTCGGCGAGGACAGGACCGCGATGGCGATGAAGGCAAGGGCGGCCGTGGCGGCGGTCCAGCCGAGCAGGCGGCCGGTCGGGTACCATTCGAGGCCGGTGGGCGTCTCGCGGCCGAGCAGCGTCAGGTAGGCGAGCCACCAGGCGGGGAGGGCGATGTAGGCTGCGAAGGCGAGGCCCATGAAGGGCGCGATCACCAGGGCCAGCGCGAGGCTGCCGGCCGCCGCCGCCGCGAGGGCTGCCTTGTGGCTCCAGCCGAGGCCGACGATCAGGATCGGCAGTGGTGCCACGAGGTAGAGCACGATCGCCAGCGGGGTCGCCTTCAACAGCACCCCGAACAGGAGTGCGGAGACGAGGCCCGCGCCGATACCGATGCCGATATGCTGTGCCATGGGTTCCGCTGTCCCGCTGCCCGTCCGGCAGGGTTAGAGGCGACGCTGCGCCCCAACGATCGAGCGATGCCAGATCGCTCTGTGAAGACCGGCCCGGATCGATCCAGGCCGGTCTGTCGAATCAGCCTACTTGATCACGTAGGGCAGCAGGCCGAGGAAGCGGGCGCGCTTGATCGCCTGGGCGAGCTCGCGCTGCTTCTTGGCCGAGACCGCGGTGATGCGGGAGGGAACGATCTTGCCGCGCTCGGAGACGTAGCGCGACAGGAGCTTGACGTCCTTGTAGTCGATCTTCGGCGCGTTCGCGCCGGAGAACGGGCATGTCTTGCGACGACGGAAGAAGGGACGGCGTCCGCCGCCAGCAGCTGCGCCTGCACCAGCACCAAATGCCATGGTTCAGCCCTCCCCGCCGAAAGTGCGCTCGGGACGATCGCCGCCGCGATCACCCCGGTCCGGACGGTCGCCGCCGAAGCCGCCGCCGCCACCGAAGCCGTCATCGTCGCGACGCCGGCCGCGCTCGCGATCCTTGCGGTCGTCGCGGTCGCGCTTCTGCATCATCGCCGACGGCTCCGAATCGAGATCCTCGACCCGGACGGTCATGAAGCGGAGCACGTCCTCGGAGATCTGCATCTGGCGCTCCATCTCGGCGATGGCGGCCGGAGGGGCGTCGATGTTGAGGAGCGCGAAATGCGCCTTGCGGTTCTTCTTGATGCGGTAGGCCAGGGACTTCACGCCCCACATCTCGATCTTCTCGAGGCGGCCGCCGTTCTGCTCGATCACACCCTTGTAGGTGTCGATCATCGTCTCGACCTGCTGGGACGTCACGTCCTGCCGAGCCAAGAGCACGTGCTCGTAGAGAGGCATGTTCGGGCCTTTCAGTGTCAAAAGGAGCCCGGCCGCTGACAGGCGGCTGGTTCGGGCCGGTTCATTCGCGAGACGCTCGGCGCCAAGCCCTTCGAGCCGATTTTCAGGCCCGAGCGGTTGATCGAAGGCGGAGACACCGGACGACGGATCGGTGAAGACCCTATGCCGCAAGCGGCACCATCCGTTCAGCCCCCGGCCGGAGCGAACGCGAGGGGCGGCGCATAAGGGTTTTTTTGCGGGCTGGCAAGACCGGAGGCCCACGACGGGTCCGTGAGCCGGCCCGGCTTGCCGGTGGGGCGCAACGCCAGCATATCGGCGGTTCGAGGGCGCATGCCGGAGCGTGGCGGCCCCGGGACGAACGAGCCCATGATCAGTGAAAAGCAGCGCCTCGGCGTCAACATCGACCACGTCGCCACCGTGCGCAACGCCCGCGGCGAGCATTACCCGGACCCCGTTCGGGCCGCCCTGCTGGCGGTCGAGGCCGGGGCGGACGGCATCACCGCGCATCTGCGCGAGGACCGCCGCCACATCCGCGATGCCGACATCGCCGCGCTGAAGCGCGATCTCACCGTGCCGCTGAACTTCGAGATGGCCGCGACCGACGAGATGGTGGCCCTCGCCGTCGCCACCCGGCCGCATGCCGCCTGCCTGGTTCCGGAGAAGCGTGCGGAGCGCACCACCGAAGGCGGCCTCGATCTCGTCGGCGGGCGCGATCATCTCGCCCCCCGCATCCGCGCCCTGGCCGAGGCCGGCATCCGCGTCTCGCTGTTCGTCGAGCCGGAGCCCGCGATCATGGCCGCCGCCCGGGCGCTCGGGGCGCCGGTGGTCGAGCTGCATACCGGCCGCTACTGCGAAGCCGTCATCGCGGGCGAGGATGGGCGCGTCGCGCACGAGCTGGCGCGGATCACGCGGGCGGCCGAGCACGGTGCCGGGCTCGGGCTCGAGATCCATGCCGGGCATGGGCTCACGGTCGAGAGCGTCGGGCCGGTGGCGGCATTGCCGCAGATCCGGGAGCTGAATATCGGCCACGCGCTGATCGCCGAGGCGATCTTCATCGGGCTCGCCCAGGCCGTGCGGGACATGCGATCCGCTATGGACCGCGCGCGGCGCGCATGATCATCGGCATCGGCTCGGATCTCTGCGACATCGACCGGATCGCCCGGACGCTGGCGCGCCACGGCGACCGCTTCACCCACCGCGTGTTCACGGACGGCGAGCGGGCGCGCTGCGACCACCGCGCCGCACGTGCGCCGGGCTACGCCAGGCGATTCGCCGCCAAGGAGGCCTGCGCCAAGGCCCTGGGCACAGGTCTCAGCAACGGCGTGTTCTGGCGCGACATGGAGGTCGTGAACCTGCCCTCCGGCCAGCCGACCCTGCGGCTCTCCGGCGGCGCGGCGGCGCGCTTGGCCGAGATGCTGCCCCCGGGTCATGAGGGCCGGCTGCATGTGAGCCTCACGGACGATCCGCCGATGGCTCAAGCCTTCGTGATCATCGAGGCGCTGCCGACGGTTCCGCCCGGTTAAGATCCGCGGCCGTGGATTAGCCTGTCATCCTCGTGCGTTGCGAGGGGCTCGCGCTTGGTCTAGACCGCCGCACCAGCGGACACGATTGCGGCGCATTCCTCGGGACAACCGCAGATCAGCCGCAAGCGGCGGGGCCAAGCCCCGCTCGCGGCTGGCGTATGATGCGGAAAAGCGAGGTCCGGTTTTCCGAAGCTATCATGCGATAACGGAAGCGCCGGGGCCTGCTCCGGCGACGGGATCTGAGTCTGAAGATGGAACGCGCACGCGTGGATCACGACGGCAAGCCGCTGACGAAACCAGCCGAGACCGGCACCTGGGCCAGCATCCGCGAGACGCTCAAGGTTGGCGTTCAGGCGCTGCTGATCGCCCTCGTGGTGCGGACGCTGCTGTTCCAGCCGTTCAACATCCCGTCCGGATCGCTGGTGCCGACGCTGCTGATCGGCGACTACCTGTTCGTCTCGAAGTACTCCTACGGATACTCGAAATACTCGCTGCCCCTGTCGGAATACATACCGATCCAGGCTGACGGGCGCGTCTGGGCGGCCGAGCCGAAGCGCGGCGACATCGCGGTGTTCAAGCTGCCCAAGGACAACGCGACCGATTACATCAAGCGCGTGATCGGCCTGCCGGGCGACAAGATCCAGATGATCGACGGCGTGCTCAACATCAACGGCAAGGCGGTCAAGCGCGAGCGGATCGCCGATTACGAGACCACCGATCCGTACGGCCAGGCGACCAAGGTCCCGCAATACATGGAGACGCTGCCCAACGGCGTCGTCCACCGGGTGATCGAGCGCGACGGCGACAACGGTTTCTGGGACAAGACCGAGCTGTACACTGTGCCCAGCGGCCATTTCTTCATGATGGGCGACAACCGCGACAACTCCACCGATTCGCGCGATCTGGCCAGCGTCGGCTACGTGCCCTTCGCCAATTTCGTCGGGCGTGCCGAGATGATCTTCTTCTCGATCGACGAGGGCACGCCGGCCTGGCAGATCTGGAACTGGCCGGCCCATGTGCGCTGGTCGCGCCTGTTCTCGACCATCCATTGAACGGCCCGAACTTGGACGAGGCTGGACAGGCCCGACCGTCTTCCCGGGCGCGGCGGTCCCACAAGCCCAGGCCGCCCCTTGCCGTCCTGGAGGAGCGGATCGGTCACAGCTTCGCCGACCAGACTCTGCTCACCCGCGCCCTGACCCATACCAGCAAGGCCACAGGCCGCGGCGGCAGCTACCAGCGCCTGGAATTTCTCGGCGACCGCGTACTCGGGCTGGCCGTGGCGGACCGGCTCTACGGTGCCTTTGTCGACGCGGACGAGGGCGACCTGTCGCGCCGGCTTGCCGGACTCGTGCGCCGGGAGACATGCGCGGCGGTGGCGGCTTCCTGGGAGGTCGGGCCTCACCTGATCCTCGGCCAGGGCGAGGTGATGGGCGGCGGCCGGCGCAACCAGACGATCCTGGCCGACGTGTGCGAGGCGATCCTCGGGGCGGTCTACCTTGATGCCGGCTTCGATGCGGCCCGGGCGATCGTCGAGGCGCATTTCCACCCGACCGAGCCCTTGTCGGCCCATCGCGGCCGCGACGCGAAATCCGCCTTGCAGGAATGGGCCATGGGACGGGGCCTGCCGATCCCCGTCTACGCGGTGGTCGAGCGCACCGGCCCGGATCATGCACCGCGCTTCCGCATTGCGGTACAGGTCGAGGGGCTCGAGCCGGGCCAGGGCGAGGGCACCTCGAAGCGTGTCGCCGAGCAGGAGGCCGCCCGCGCGCTGATGGAGCGCGAGGGAATCGGCACCGTCCCGGAGACGGGGCCGACGGAGACAGCATGATAGACCACGATCACGACGACGGGCACGACGACGGTTCCGCCGAGGGACCGGCCCGGAAGGCCCCCACGGCGCTTCCCGGCACGCCCGCCGATGCGCGCGCGGGCTTCGTCGCGCTGATCGGCGTGCCGAATGCCGGCAAGTCAACGCTGCTCAACAACCTGGTCGGCACCAAGGTCTCGATCGTCTCGCGCAAGGTGCAGACGACCCGGGCGCTGGTGCGCGGCATCCTGATCGAGGGCTCGGCCCAAGTCATCCTGGTCGATACCCCCGGCATCTTCGCGCCGAAGCGCCGGCTCGACCGGGCGATGGTCCATTCGGCCTGGAGCGGTGCCGCCGACGCGGACGCGGTCTGCCTGCTGGTCGACGCCCGCAAGGGCCTGGACGAGGAGGTCGAGGCGATCCTGAGCCGCCTCGGCGACGTGAAGCGCGAGAAGATGCTGATCCTCAACAAGATCGACTTGATCCCGCGCGAGCGGCTGCTCGATCTCGCCGCCAAGCTGAACGCGGCCTCCCCCTTCGCCGAGACCTTCATGATCTCGGCCCTCAAGGGCGACGGCGTCGGCGATCTGCGCCGGGCGCTCGCCGCCCGGATGCCGGCTGGCCCGTGGCTCTACCCGGAGGATCAGGTCTCGGACGCGCCGCTGCGCATGCTCGCCGCCGAGATCACCCGGGAGAAGATCTACGACCGGCTCCATGAGGAACTGCCCTACCGCTCGACGGTCGAGACCGACCAGTGGCAGATCCGGCCGGACGGCTCGGTGCGGATCGAGCAGACGATCTTCGTCGAGCGCGAGAGTCAGCGCTCGATCGTGCTCGGCAAGGGCGGCCAGACCATCAAGGCGATCGGCCAGGCGGCCCGGATCGGGATCTCCGAGGCGGCGGATGCCAAGGTCCACCTGTTCCTGCACGTGAAGGTGCGTGAGAACTGGGCCGATGACCCCGCCCGCTACCGCGAGATGGGCCTGGAATTTCCGCGCGGCTGAATCGGGTTCCCAAAGGGCACAGCCCTTTGGCTGGGTTCGGGGGCGGAGCCCCTGATCATCGGGCGGAGCCCGACTGCAGGGCTCCACCCTGCACCCGCAAAAGGTCGAAGACCTTTTGAAACCGAGATTTCAGGCCTCCGGTACATCCCAGCCGATCGAGCGGCGCAGGAACGTCAGGCCCAGCGCCAGGAACGCGGCGGTCTCGGCATTGTCCTTGCCGTAGCCATGGCCGCCGGACGCGGGTTCGTAGAAGGACGCGTCGTAGCCAAGGGCGTTCAGCTTCCGCGCCATCTTGCGGGCGTGGCCGGGATGCACCCGGTCGTCGCGGCGGCTGGTGGCGAGCAGGATCGGCGGGTAGGGCCGCCCCGCCTCGGCCGCATGGTAGGCGGAGATCGCGCCGAGGAACGCCCAGTCCTGCGGGTCGTCCGGGTCGCCGTATTCCGCGATCCAGCTCGCCCCGGCCAGGAGCTTGGTGTAGCGGCGCATGTCGATCAGCGGGATCGTGCAGAACAGCGCCCCGAACCGCTCCGGGTAGCGGGTCAGCATGTTGGCGATGAGCAGGCCGCCGTTCGACCCGCCCTCCGCGGCGATCCGGCCCGGCCGCGTTACGCCCCGCGCCACGAGGTCGGCCGCGACCGCGGCGAAGTCGTCATGGGCCAGGGCCTTGCCCTCCCAGCGCCCGGCATCGTGCCAGCGCGTGCCGAACTCGCCGCCGCCGCGGATGTTGGCGACGACGCTTCTGCCGCCCCGCTCCAGCCAGAGCTTGCCCAAGACCGGCTGGTAGCTCGGCAACAGGGGAACCCGGAAGCCGCCATAGGCGGTCAGGTACATGGGAGCCTCGCCGGTCAGCCCGTCCGGCCCGGTCTGGACGTAGGGAACGCGCGTGCCGTCCGCCGAGACCGCCTCGTGGCGGGTGACCCGCAGGCCCTGCGCGTCGAAGGCCGGCGGTGTCCGGCGCAGCACCGTGGGCGCTTCCAGGCTCGGTGGAATGCTGAGCAGCGTCGCAGGCGTTACCGGATCGTGCACGGTCGCGAGCAAGGTGCCGTCCGCCTCCTCGGGGTCGCCGTCGAGGGGCCAGACGTGGACGCTGCCGAGAGCCGGCAATCCCTCCAGGGGACGCGTCGTCCATCCTCCCTTGTCTGGGGTGCAGACCGTGTAGGTGGGGCGCAGGTCGTCGAGCGCATGCACGAACAGGCGTCCGGCGGACCAGAACACGTCCTGGAGCGCCCGGCGCTCATCCGGCCGCCACAGCACCGCGAAGTTGCGGCGTCCGGCCAGGAACCCGGAGAGGGGCAGCGCCAGAACGGTGTCGGTCGCGTGCTCCACATCGCCCACGCGCCAGGGCCGGCGCGGCCGCACGGCGAGGTAATCCCGGTCGATCTGCACCTCCGCGTCCGTGGGCAGGTCGAGCTCCGTGCGCGGACCCGTCCGGTCCCCGAGGTGGATCTTCGTGTCGAAGAAGCCGACCTGCTCGATGAACACGAGCCGCTCGACGCCCGTCTCCCGGTCGACCGAAGCCCAGGCCGCCATGCTGGTCTCGGGCACGGCGAACAGCACCGCGGCGGCCTGCGGATCCGATCCCCGCGGCAACACCCGGATCGTGCGCGGGTAGCCCGCGCGCGTGGCCATGCCGTCGCCGTAGGCGCTCGACACCAGCAGCGTGTCGCGGTCGAGCCAGGTCGCCCCGCCCTTGGCCTCGGGCAGGACGAAACCGTCCGCTACGAAGCGGCGGGCGGTCAGGTCGAACTCACGTACGACCTTGGCGTCGCCGCCGCCCCGGCTGAGGGAGAGAAGGGCGCGTTCGTGGCCGTCCTTCAGGACCGAGGATCCGGCCCAGACCCAATCCTCGCCCTCCGCGGCGGCCAGGGCGTCGAGGTCGAGGAGGATGTCCCAAGCCGGCGACCCGGTCCGGAAGCTCGCTGCGTCGGTGCGCCGCCATAGGCCGCGCGGGTGCTCGGCATCGGTCCAGAAATTATACAGCAGACCGCCGCGGCGCGAGACGAACGGGATGCGGTCCGGCCGGTCCAGGATGGTGCGCGCGAAGTCGCGGTCCCGGGCGAAGGCGGCATCGCCGTAGCGGGCCAGGGTCTCGGCGTTGCGCGCCTCGACCCAGGCCAGCGCCTTCGGCCCGTCGATCTCCTCCAGCCAGAGGTAGGGATCGTCATCCGGGTGCTGCAGGGACGGGCGCGGATCGATCGGAGAAGTCATGGCGGACACGATAGACCCGCGTTGGGGGATTCGTGAACGGCTCAGACTGCGTCAGGTTGGGCGCACGCATAGGTTGCTGGACCATGGCTCGAATTCCGGACCATGCGGATCCGGAGGCTGGGCTTCCGGGCCCTTTCCGGGTAACAGGCGACGTTCCCCCCGGATGATCCGAGTCGGGCGCGGGTTTCCCGCTCCGCTGTGGATTCGCGTTCCGATGCCAGCTCTCCAGAACCTGAATCATTCATGCGCCACGCCGTTTACGGCCTGCCGCCGGTCGACCTCGCCGAGGTCCCCGGTGACGCCGTCCAGTTGTCCCCCCTGATTCCCGGCTCCGCCCGGCTCGAAGATCTGTCCGAGGGCAGCCTTGATGCCGCGACCGTGCTGGCGCCGCCCGGCACGATCGAGCGGCGTTACGTGCTCGCTCATACGTTGCGCGCCCTCGTACCCGGCGGCCGGATGCTCGCGCTCGCCCCGAAGGATCGGGGCGGCACCCGGCTGGCGAAGGAACTGGCGGCCTTCGAATGCCACGCGGCCGACGAGCCGCGCCGCCACCACCGGATCTGCCGGCTCGTGCGGCCGCCCGAGCCGGCCGGGATCGCCGCCGCCATCGACGAGGGCGGCCCGCGCCACGTCGACAACCTCGCCCTGTGCACGCAGCCCGGGATCTTCTCCTGGGACCGGCTCGATCCCGGCACGGCGCTGCTCCTGGCCAACCTCCCGCCGCTGAAGGGGCGGGGGGCCGATCTCGGCTGCGGCCTCGGAATCCTGTCCCGGGCGATCCTAGGCTCGCCCGCCGTGACCGCGCTCACATTGGTTGAGATCGATCGCCGGGCCGTCGAGATGGCGCACCGCAACGTTGCCGATCCGCGCGCCACGATCGTCTGGGCCGACATCCGGGCGGCTGGCACGGTGCCGGGCAGCCTCGACTTCGTCGTGATGAACCCGCCGTTTCACGACGGCGGCACCGAGGATCAGGCGCTCGGCCGGACGTTCATTGCCCGGGCCGCCGAGGCTTTGCGCAAGGGCAGCACGCTGTGGCTCGTCGCCAACGCGCATCTGCCTTACGAGACCGCCCTGTCGGCGGCGTTCCGCGACGTCTCGGTCGCGGTGCAGGCCGGGGGCTACCGGGTCTACGAGGCGCGCAAATGACGGCCGCGAAATCCGTTCGCCTCGACAAGTTGCTCGCCAATCTCGGCTACGGATCGCGCCGCGAGATCCAGGGGCTGGCCCGGGCCGGTACGATCCTGCTGGATGGCGCGGAGGTGGCGGATGCCGGCGACCGGATCGCCCTCGATCCCGATCTTCCGGAGCGGCTGACGATCGACGGCGCGCCGGTCGATCCGCTGCCGGGCCTGTGCCTGATGCTGCACAAGCCGCTGGGCGTGACCTGCTCGCACAAGGAGGCCGGCCCGCTGGTCTACGGGCTGCTGCCCGAGCGCTGGCGCCGGCGCGACCCGCCGCTCTCGACGGTGGGGCGCCTCGACAAGGAGACCTCCGGTCTGCTGCTGCTCACCGATGATGGCGCGCTGCTGCACCGGATCATCGCCCCCAAGGCGAATGTCGCGAAGCGCTATCGGGTCACTTTGGATCGTCCGCTCGACGGCACCGAGGGAGCGGTCTTCGCGTCCGGGACGCTGATGCTGGAGGGCGAGGAACGCCCCTTGCTGCCGGTGCCGCTGGAGGTGGAGGATCTCACCCATTGCGCGGTGACGCTGACCGAGGGGCGCTATCACCAGGTCCGCCGAATGTTCGCGGCCATCGGCAACCATGTCGTGGATTTGCATCGGGACCGGGTCGGCGGCCTCGACCTGCCATCGGACCTGCCGGCCGGGGGCTACCAGGTGATGCAGGGGGCGGATGTAGCGGCCGTGTTCGCCAGCCCTTGAGTGCCTGCCCTGCGGCCCTGCCCCCGCCTCAGTGGAGCGACCGGGCAAGGGCGACCACGGCACCGATGACGGCCACCGTCTGAAAGCCGATCAATCCGGCGACCCAGCGCACGATCTCGGCCCGGGTCTCCGCTAATTCGGCGCGGAGATCTGCTTTCGTAACGAGATCGCCTTGCAGCGCTTCAGCCATGGCATCGGCCATCCCCTCTGCCTGCCCGGGTGAGAGCTTGGCTTTGTCCCGGAGCGTCCCGGCGAATTTCAGCGTATCGAATGCTACGCTATCCATCCGGGCATTATCGGAGCCGAAGGCGAAAGGTTGCAAGCGCCGCGCGCTGCGGCACCCGTCCCATCACCCGAATCCTTGCGTCCGGCCCCGGACTCTGCTAAGCGCCCGCCCATCCCACACGCGGAGCCGGCCTCATGCCTGAATGAGGCGTCTTCCGGTGGCCGCCCGAATCTTTTGGGCGGCTGCATCCCTCCGCGGCGGATCCAACCGGAGAGTACAAAAGATATGGCCGTCGATTTCTCTATGCGTCAGCTCCTCGAGGCGGGCGCCCATTTCGGTCACCAGTCGCACCGCTGGAACCCGAAGATGCAGCCGTACATCTTCGGCACGCGCAACAACATCCACATCATCGATCTGGCCCAGACCGTGCCGGCGCTGCACACGGCGCTGCAGGCGGTGAGCGACACCGTCGCCAAGGGCGGCCGCGTGCTGTTCGTCGGCACCAAGCGCCAAGCGGCCGACACGATCGCCGACGCCGCCAAGCGCTCGGCCCAGTACTACGTCAACTCCCGCTGGCTGGGCGGCATGCTCACCAACTGGAAGACTATCTCGGGCTCGATCTCGCGCCTGCGCAAGGTCACCGAGACGCTGGAGACCGGCGGCCCGGGCCTGACCAAGAAGGAGCGCCTGATGCTCTCCCGTGAGAAGGACAAGCTCGAGAAGGCGCTGGGCGGCATCAAGGACATGGGCGGCGTGCCGGACCTGCTGTTCGTGATCGACACCAACAAGGAGCAGCTGGCGATCAAGGAGGCGAACCGCCTCGGGATCCCGGTGGCCGCCATCGTCGACACCAACTGCAACCCGGACGGCATCACCCACATCGTCCCGGCCAACGACGATGCCGGCCGCGCCATCGCGCTCTACTGCGACCTGATCGCCAAGGCCGCCATCGACGGCATCTCGCGCGCCCAGGGCTCGTCGGGCGTCGATCTCGGCGCCTCCGAGGAGCCGCAGGCCGAGGAGCTGCCGGCCAACGACGACGCGGCCGTCACGGTCGAGTCCGACGCGCTCGATCCGGCCGACGTGGCGATGCTCGCCGAGACCACTGAGCATTTCGAGCTGCTCGCCGCCCCGCGCGGCGCGCCGGACGACCTGACCAAGCTGCACGGCGCCGGTCCGCAGATCGTGCAGAAGCTCAACGACGCCGGCATCTACCATTACTGGCAGATCGCCGCGATGACGCCGGAGGAAGTCGCCAAGGTCGATTCCGACCTGAAGCTCAACGGCCGCATCGACCGCGATTCGTGGGTCTCGCAGGCCCGCGGCTTCGTCGAGGCCGCCGCCGCGGTCTGATTCTCGGTCCGTCGCGGCGCCCCGTCATCGGGGCGTCGTGAACCCAGGCATACCGGGCCCGGCCGCTCACCCGCGCGCCGGGCCTCTCTCATCCAGACCACACGAAAGGGACCGCCATGGCCAACATCACCGCCGCGATGGTGAAGGAGCTCCGGGAGAAGACCGGCGCGGGCATGATGGACTGCAAGGGCGCGCTCAACGAGACGCAGGGCGACATCGAGGCGGCCATCGACTGGCTGCGCAAGAAGGGTCTCGCCAAGGCCGCCAAGAAGGCCGGCCGCGTCGCCGCCGAGGGCCTCGTCGCCGTCGAGTCCGCCGGCCATCACGCCGCGATCGTCGAGGTGAATTCCGAGACCGACTTCGTCGCCCGCAACGACGCCTTCCAGGCCTTCGCCCGCGAGGCCGCCAAGATCGCCCTCAACACCGACGGCACCCTGGAAGGCCTCCAGGCTGCGAAGTTCCCGGGCGCCACCGAGACCGTCTCGGAGAAGCTGCAGAGCCTGATCGCCACCATCGGCGAGAACATGAACCTGCGCCGGGTCGCCAAGCTCGAGGTCAAGAAGGGCGTCATCGCCTCCTACGTTCACAGCCAGGTCTCCGAAGGGCTGGGCAAGATCGGCGTGCTTGTGGCCCTCGAGTCCGAGGGCGACGTCGAGGCCCTGTCGGCGCTCGGTCGCCAGATCGCCATGCACGTCGCCGCCACCAACCCGGTGGCGCTGGACGCGTCAGGCGTGGACGCCGCCACCCTGGAGCGCGAATCGAACATCCTGCGCGAGAAGAACGCCGGCAAGCCGGACCACGTGCTCGCCAAGATCGTCGAGAGCGGCCTGAAGAGCTACTACAAGGAGGTCACCCTCTTGGAGCAGCCCTTTGTGCATGACGGCTCGAAGACGGTCAGCCAGGTGCTCAAAGAAGCCGCCGGCAAGGTCGGCGGTCCGGTCACCCTGACGGGCTTCGTCCGCTACGCGCTGGGCGAGGGCATCGAGAAGGAAGACGGCCCGGACTTCGCCACCGAAGTCGCCCAGCAGGCCGGCCGCGCCTGATTTTCTGGGCCTTTCGGACTGAGGATGTGGAAGAACCCCGCCCGGCGAGAGCCGGGCGGGGTTCTTTTTTGTGCCGGGGATTGGCCCGGCCGCGATGACGGGTTTCACAGGAAGACGGCGCTGCGGGCTGGCCCAAGCGAGCCGACACCTGCCCAACCCATCCGCGCCCTAGAACCGTTCCCGATCGCGTTGCGACAGGGAACGGCTCTAAATCCTTGTCTAGCCGCGCTCGCTCAGGCCGAACCGGTGTCAACTTCGGCGGAGAGCGCTCTGTGTGGAGGAGCTTTCGGGCAGCGGAAGCCTCGGCAACACCCTCCACAGACTGCTGTGGCATCTTTGTCCCGCTTGGAAGGCCCGCGTGCGCGGGCCCCTTCCAATGCGGGCAGCGGGCGAGGAGGATCCTCGTTCCCTATCGCGACAGCTGCAGACGTGAGCGCAGCCTCGTGACGACGTCACCCCAGGAAATTTCGGCTCCTGAAATCGCCCCAACGTTTAAAAACAATCCACAATCCGAGCCTGAGTACTTTTGACGCATAACCTTTTCGGCTACTGTCGTGTCTAAGCTTGGGTCGACCGAACGCGTGTTCAGTGAACGACGTCGGGCGAAGCTAAAACAGTGCTCAGTTGCGTCGGTCGTATATCGATTTTCTGTGCAAAAATTACCGATACAGCCTCAGTAATCATACTCATCGAGAATCAGAGTTGTCACATGATCGATTTTTTCATGTTGATACATCCGTTTATTTTAACCTGGATAACATTCTTTATTGGCGGATTCGCATTTGTAATATTTCAATCTTCCAGAAACGAATTTGATCTATCGGTCAACGAGATCAGACAGCATTTTTTTCCGTTCAATCCATTCAAATCAACAAGTGTTCGAATGGATGCAATAATCTATTTGTTCCGAAAACTTACGGACTTTGTCTTTTTAATGCCGGGGCTGGTCATTTTCACGTTCGTCGCAAGCCAATCCGAGCGGCTGATGCAGATCCTGGTTGGCTCTCGTTCGGGACTGTCCGTGACACAGTTATCCGCGTTCGGCTGCACAATCGTCATGATGCTAGCCGTCGAGCTATCCGAATACGTCATTCATTACTTCGAGCATAAAGTTCCATTCTTGTGGGAGCTGCATAAGGTCCATCATTCGGCCGAGCACATGACTCCTTTGACCACGAAGAGGGAGCATTCTTTCCTGCAGTTCGCTAGTGGGCTGACCGGCGGCATCGTGAAGGGTGTTCCTGCCGGCGTGATCATGTTTCTCTACAATCTTGGTGTGGTTGAAACGACATTGCTCAGCATCATCGCGAACAGGATCTTACTTGTCTGGACCCTTGATCCTCTCAAGCATTCTCACATCCCGATCGGTCTTGGCTGGTTCGACAAGGTCTTCATCAGTCCCCATATGCATCAGATTCATCACAGTAAGACACAGGCTCATTGGGATCGGAACTTCGGAACGAACCTCTCAATCTTTGATTGGATATTCGGAACCGCGTATAGGCCGAGCAGGGGCGAGAAGGCTGTATTCGGGATTGCTGGCTATAGCGATAGTTCTCTGAATAAGTTCAATACGCTTCACGGAGCATTCATCAATCCGATCAAGCGTAGTTATAAGCGCCTCGCCAAGTATGTCCCGGCCGGCCTGTCCCAGAACGAAGGGGCCGTCAAGCCGTGAGGCTATACGGCGCAACGTATGGTTTCTTCTTGGGTGTGGTGGCGCAACTCACTTGGGGCCAGGGGGTGAACGGCGTGAAGAGGTGACGCTGCTTCTCCGGTTGGGCCGCGGCGAACAAAGTCTGGCGGAACGCAGGATGTATCGTTTCGTATTCAGAGCGAGACGAGGGAAACGACATCGCCACGCTTCGCTGAAACGCCGATTGCTGTCGTGCCGAAGGGGATGAGCGGGTCGGCAATCTGACCAGCCCCGGCATGCCGGAGCTCCGCAACGCGACCGGGATGGTGGAAGAGCACGAAGACATTCCGATCGAAAGATCATTCGCCGCGGAGCGAGTTCAGCGCTGCGTTTCCATCGCGTAATCCCTGACGCGTCGTGTTGCAGCGCACACCGAGCGGGCGACCGGCGCGCTACATTACGCTCATGGCATTGAAATCGTTCTCCTATCTGATGATCGGTGTATTCGCGTCCGGTCTCGTCATGACCCTCCTGGGCTCCGTCGGTGTCTTCGCCGGGAGCTGAACATCGGCGCCGGTGTGACATGCGTCATGCCGGCGCTGCATCGACCCAGGCGCGCCCGTCCCACAGTCGCACCGCGACGGTGGCGCAGCCTTCCGCGATGGTGATCCGGTTGTAAGCGTTGGGTTCGTTGCCCCGCAGCCGCGTCGAGGTCGCCGAGCCGGCCTGGACCGCCAGGAGCCGTCTCGGACGCGACCGGATCGAACCCCGATCCAGCATTTCCGGCGCAGGCTCATCCGCGTCCGTGTAACGCGCGTAGTGCCGGTGCAGGTGACCCGCCAGGGTCAGACCGACGCCGCAACTCCGAAAGACCGCGAGCGCTCGATCGGCCCGCCCGACCATGCGAGCTTCCGCGTCCCAGGGGGGCGGCAGGAACGGGTGGTGACCGACCACGATCTTGAACAGGTGCTCCGGCATCGCCGAGATTCGCGCCTCGGCCCGGGCAATCTGGCTTCGGCGGATCACGCCGTGCGACCAGTCCGGCTCCGGCGCCCAGCGCCGCACCGTATTCAGGCAGACGATCCCGATCTCTTCATCCTGAAAGCACGGCTCGGTCTCGGCCGCGATGGCGCGCCGGTAGCGCGTGAACGGGGATACGAATCGCTGGACCAGCCGGAACGGCGAGATGTCGTGGTTGCCCGGCACCCCGATCCAAGGCGGCGCCAGGCGGTCGAGGAACGCCCGGGCCTGCGCGAATTCCGAAGGCCGCGCCGCCATGGTGAAATCCCCCGAGGCGACGATCAGGTCCGGCGCATCCGCGTTCAGCTCGTGGACCAGGGCCTCCACCACGGCCGGGTCGGTGCGGCCGAAATGCAGGTCGGAGATATGGCTGATCCGTCTCACGGATGCGCGCTCGACCGAGGCACGATCACCGTCAGGGCCTGACGGTGGATCCGGTAGCGCAGAGGCGCGGGGATCAGCGCCACCTCGCCGTCGTTCATGACCCGGAGCGCCCTGGCCTCCGACGCGATGGTCAGGTTGGCCGCCGGCAGCCGCTCGACGTCCGGCAGCCGCCGCCAGTCGCCCAGCGCGAAGCCGAGGGCGAGACGCAAGGTCCGCCACGGTGACAGATGCGCCAGGACATAGAGCGTGAGCTGCCCGGCATCGACCGGCGCGCGCACCAGCACGTGGCCCGGCCGCTCGACATAATCGCCGATCACCACCGCCAGCAGCCGGAACCGCCAAATCCGCGCCGCGCCGTCGATCGTGCCGGTCACGGTGATCCGCGGATACCGGCCGAGATGGCGCAGCACGCCCAGGATCCATCGCAGCAGGCTGCGCAGGCCGAGATGCCGGCGATGCGCCTCCCGGTGCCGCGTCACCCGGGCGGGAAGGCCGAGCACCGAGTTGATCAGGAATGTGCGGCCATTGACCTCACCGACATCGATCCGCCGCCTGGCGCCCGTAACCAGCATGGCGACCGCGCCGTCGATATCGAGCGGCACCCCGAGATCCCGGGCCAGGAAATTCATGGTGCCCAACGGCAGGATGCCGAGCGGGATCGCCTTGCCGACGAGGGCCGCGGCGGCGCACGCGATGGTGCCGTCGCCGCCGGCCACCACGAGGGCGTCGATATCGGGCTCCGACGCGGCGGCCGCGATCCGCACCGGCAGGGGCGCCCCCCGGTCGGCCTCGCCCAGGAGCTCGATCCCAGTCGCGACCAGCTTCTCCCGGATCGCCTCCGGCGTCGTGCCGGACGCCACCGCCCCGGAGGCGCCGTTGATGACGAGGGCGATGCGCATGGGATCCCGGAGCGTCCATCTCGACGACGAGCCCCGCTCCTCTGCCAAAGCTGCACGTCGATCGCGTGTCGGTAGTGAATCGTCCCCGTGATCCCCGCCCGGAACGGCCGCCGCCCCTCGACGCCGCTCCCGCGGCTGACGTAGAAGCCTCGCGGGTTCGGGTGATGCGGTATGGAGCCGGAGATCGAGATGCCGGAAGCGACGCCGTTTCGCCGGATCCTCCTCAAGCTGTCGGGCGAGGCCCTGGCCGCCCCGGACGGCTACTGGCTCCATCCGCCGACCCTGGCCGCGCTCGCCGAGGACATCGCCCGCACCATCGAGTCCGGGGCCGAGATCGCCATTGTGGTCGGGGGCGGCAACATGATCCGCGGAGCCCGCATCTCGGCGGCCGGCTGGATCGACCGGGCCACCGGTGATTCCCTCGGCATGATGGCCACGGTGATGAACTCGCTGGCGATCGAGACCGCGCTCAACGCCGCCGGCGTGCCGGCCCGGACCATGTCGGCGGTGTCGATGCCGACGATCTGCGAGACCTATGCCCGCCAGCCGGCCCTGCACCATCTCGACAAGGGCCAGGTGGTGGTTCTGGCCGGCGGCACCGGCAACCCGTTCTTCACCACCGACACCGCCGCGGTGCTGCGCGCCGCCGAATTGCGCTGCGACGCCGTGCTCAAGGCCACGCAGGTCGACGGCGTCTATTCGGCCGATCCGAAGACGGATCCCTCCGCCACACGCTACGACCGGCTGACCCATGACGAGGCGATCGCCCGCGACCTCAAGGTGATGGACACCGCCGCCTTCGCGCTCGCCCGGGAGAGCCGGCTGTCGATCGTCGTCGGCTCGCTGCATCCGCCGAGCTCGATCGCCAAGATCCTGTCCGGCGAGGCGCCCTCGACCCTCGTGGCGCCCTGAAGGCTCGGCCCGAAAGGTTTGCGGCACCGGGAAAATTCCGCCATTGAGGCCGCGACTGCCCGTACCGGGCGAGAAGACAACGTCAGACGTGTCGGGACGACCACCATGGCCACACCGGAATTCGACCTCAACGACATCAAGCGCCGCATGCAGGGCGCGGTCGCGTCCCTCTCCAAGGATCTCGGATCCCTGCGCACCGGGCGGGCCACGCCCTCGCTGCTCGATCCGATCCAGGTCGACGCCTACGGCTCGTCGATGCCGATGGCGCAGGTCGCCACCGTGAGCGTGCCCGAGCCCCGGCTCCTGTCGATCTCGGTCTGGGACCGCAGCATGGTCACGGCCGTCGAGAAGGCGATCCGCGAATCCGATCTCGGCCTCAACCCGCAGACCGAGGGCCAGACCATCCGGCTGCGCATCCCCGAGATGAACGAGCAGCGCCGCAAGGAGATGGTCAAGGTCGCCCACAAATACACCGAAGAGGCCCGCGTCGCCGTGCGCCACGTCCGCCGGGACGGCCTCGACCACCTCAAGAAGCTCCTGAAGGACAGCGCCATCTCGGAGGACGACGAGAAGCGCCAGGCCGCCGACGTGCAGAAGGCGACCGACCAGTTCATCGCCGAAGTCGATGCAGTGCTGGCCTCGAAGGAGAAGGAGATCATGCACGTCTGAGGCGAAGGCCGAGACGCGCGTGACCCCCACTGCCACCCCGGCTGCGCGCCCCTCCGGACGGCGCGAGCTCCGGCTGCGCGTCGCCTCGGGCGTGGTGCTCGCCCCCGCGATCCTGGCGGCCCTGGTGTACGGCGGCTGGCCGTTCGCCGGGATCTGGCTCGCCGCCGGCATCATCGGCTTCGCCGAATGGATGGTGATGAGCCGGACCGAGCCCCGCGAGGTGCTGATCGCCCTGGGCGCGGCGACGCTCGCAGCCCTGCTGCTGTGCCAGCGTGGCGGCGCTCCGGCCCCCGCCTGCATCGCCGTGCTGCTGCTGGGGGCCGCGGCCTGCGCCACGGTGGCGCGCACCGGCTTCGGCCGGATGCGGGCGCTCGCCGGCGTGCTCGGAGCGGCGGCGATCGCCTCGGTGCCGGTGGCCCTGCGCGACGATCCCGGGATCGGCCTGATCGGGCCGGCCTGGATGTTCGCCGTGGTCTGGTCCACGGACATCGCCGCCTATTTCGCCGGCCGCAGGATCGGCGGCCCGAAGCTGATGCCCCGGGTCTCTCCGAACAAGACCTGGTCGGGCGCCATCGGCGGCCTGATCGGTGCGGTCGCGGCCGGGTCGATGGTGGTGGTAGCCGCCGACCTCGCCGGGCTGGACCTTCCGACCGCCGCCTCGCTGCCGGTGGTGGCAGGCGTCAGCGCCCTGGCCTCCGTGCTGAGCCAGGCCGGCGACCTTCTCGAATCCGGCCTGAAGCGCCGCTACGGGGTGAAGGATTCGAGCAAGATCATTCCGGGCCATGGCGGCGTCATGGACCGGCTCGACGGATTTTTCGCGGTGGCCGTGCTGGCCGGGCTCTATCTCGCGCTGCGCGGGAGCGGTCTGATCCCATGATTCCGATCCCATGACGATGAGGGAGTTTCACCCGTGACCCAGATCGTCACCGTCTTCGGCGCCACCGGCTCGATCGGCCGCTCCACCGCCGACCTGCTCGCTCAGCACCCGGACCGGTTCCGCACCGGTGCCGTGGTCGGCGGCCGCGACGCGGTCGCGCTGGCCAAGGTCGCGCGCGAGCTGGGCGCCGCCTTCGCGGCCTTGGCCGACGAGACAGCCGGTCCGGCTTTGGCCGAGGCGCTCTCGGGCAGCGGCATCCCCAACGGGGCGGGGGAGGGCGCCGTGATGGAGGCGGTGGCCCGCGACGCCGACATCGTGGTCGCAGCGGTGAGCGGCGCGGCGGGCTTGAAGTCCACCCATGCCGCGCTCCGGCTCGGCCGCACGGTGGCGCTCGCCAACAAGGAGAGCCTGGTCTGCGCCGGCGACGCCTTCATGCGCGACGCCGCGCGCTACGGCGCCACGATCCTGCCGATGGATTCCGAGCACGACGCCCTGAGCCAGGCGCTGGCCGGCCGGCCGCTGGCGGACGTCCGCACCATGATGATCACCGCCTCGGGCGGCCCGTTCCGGACCTGGACCCGCGAGCGGATCGCCGCCGCCTCGGCGGCCGAGGCCGCGGCCCATCCGACCTGGTCGATGGGCATGAAGATCAACATCGATTCGGCCAGCCTGATGAACAAGGGCCTGGAGCTGATCGAGGCGCACCACCTGTTCGGCATCGAGCCCGGGCGCCTGGACGTGGTCGTGCACCCGCAATCGGTGATCCACGGCCTGGTCTATTGGCTCGACGGCGCCGTCACCGCGGAGCTGGCCCTGCCGGACATGCGCGTGCCGATCTCGCACTGCCTGGGGCTCGGCGACCGCCTGACCATCGCCCGGGGCCGGCCCCTGGACCTCGTGACGCTCGGGTCGCTGACCTTCGAGGCGGCGGACGAGGCGCGCTTCCCGTGCCTGCGGATCGGTCGGGCAGCGCTCGCGGCCGGCGGCGCGGCCCCGACCGTGATGAATGCGGCCAACGAGGTCGCGGTGGCGGCCTTCATCGCCGGCCGGATCGGCTTCTACGGGATCAGCGACCTGGTCGAGCGGGCCTGCGCGCATTTCGCCGGCGCGTACCGGACCGCACCGGCCGACGTGGACGAGGCGCTGGCCATCGACGCCCATGTCCGGGTCTGGAGCTCCGAGGCCCTGCCGAAGCTGCGCGCGGCCGGTTGAGGCGGCTTCTTTGATTTGCTTCGCCTCCAAAACGGCAGCGCAACATGACGATCGCTTCCTGGCTATAAGCTTGGTGCCATCGTGGGTGGCCCTCTATTGCGCAAGTGGGGAAGGGCTCCCTCCAAATCTCCAAAGCGACATCCTCCCCGTCCTCCAGCCGCAACGCAGACGTGTTCCGTTCGGCTCCGAGAACCCCCGAGCGCGCGTTAGGATACCCGCACGCCGTACATGGCAACGGGGTCGTCAAATGTGGACGTCCTAATCGTCATGAGATAGTATGATCTCGTGTCCAGAATTTACAGAATATGCTCCTAAAAGCGATTGAAAATTAAAATCTAAAACTTTATATGTCAGTTATTAATTACAAATTTTGGGGCAAAAATGTGTCTAAATCGATTTTTTATTGCAACAATATTGAGTCTTGCGGTGACCGCTGCTCAGTCGGCGGGCTTTAAAATATTCTCGGTCCCATCCGACACGGATAGTCCGGCTTTGGAAGCGGCCATGTGGTCGCCGTGTGCTGCCCCCGCCAAAGACATCCACCTTAGGATCACCGTCATTCCCGGTGTCCGCGATTGCCCGATCGCGGGTCAAAATTTACCGCTTATTGTCGTTTCTCACGGATTCGGCGGATCTTACCTCGGCCACCACGACACAGCGGAAGCTCTTGCGGATGGGGGCTTTATCGTCGTAGCGATCAATCATCCTGACGATACTTACGCAAACCAAGCAAGATTTCGCGATTACCGGGCCTTGATCAGCCGTCCCACGGATATCAAACGCCTTATCGATTTCTTGCTAGGCCCGGCATCAGACCTAGCGAGTATCGACTCGAATCGGATCGGCTTTTTCGGGTTCTCGCGAGGGGGTTATACTGGCCTCGTGCTTGGCGGTGGCCAGCCCGATTTTCGCGCTTGGTTCTCGCCTTGCACAGGTTCCAACGCAGAGAGATGCGCGCATGGAAGCCCGGACGTCTGGTCAATTCACAACTTAATTCATGACACGCGAATCAAGGCTCTCGTTATAGCTGATCCTTTCAGCAGGATGTTCCCGACGAGCGATAGCCTGAAAATGATCTCAATCCCCGTCCAGCTCTGGGGGTCCCAGTCAGGGGGCGACGGCGTGTTTCCTGAGGATGTCGCCACGATCGCTCGGAATTTGCCCGGAAAATCTGAATTTCATCTTGTGCCGCGAGCAGCACATTTCGCATTTCTGAGACCCTGTCCAGAGGAGTTAAAAAACTCTAAGCCAAATATTTGTGTCGATGATGCGGGCTTCGATCGTGTAGCCTTCCACAAAGATTTCAATCAACGAGTGCTCACCTTCTTTCGACAGCACCTCGGTGCAGGCGAACACCCTTAGGCTAGACACGGGAACGGGGCCGATGAATCCGATATCGTCCTCGCGATCAAAATGTCTTCCACCCGTCCGGCCGGGCACGGGCAAGTTAGGTCGAGGTATCCGGCCCGTATCCGGCTAGGAACATCCGCACCGCCTCCGCCACCTGAAACCGCTTCCGGGCTTCGTCGGCCATGCCGCCGGCGGCGAACAGGAGGCGGGTCAGGAGGCCCGCCAGGCACAGATGCAGGAAGTGCTGCGCGGCGAGGGTCGTATCCGTGATGCGAAGCCGGCCGCCCTGCACCTGCACGTCGAGATAGGCCGCCAGCCGCGCGACCCCGCGGGCCGGGCCGGCTTCGTAATAGACCTGCCCGAAATGCGGAAACTTCTCGCAGACGCCGATCACCATGCGGTGCACCGAGATATGCTCCGGCTTGGACATTTCGGTGAGGAAGCTCAGGCCCAACCGCGTCAGCACCGCGGGGATATCCGTGTCGGCCGGGTCGAAGGTGAACAGGGTCTCGGCCAGGCTGGTCTTCTCCAGGATGATCAGGGCCTCGAACAGCGCCTCCTTGCTGTCGAAGTAGACGTAGAGCGTGCCCTTGGAGACCCCCGCGGCCCGGGCGATCTCACCCATGCTGGCCCCGTCGAACCCCGACGCTAGGAACACCCGGCGGGCGCCGTCGAGGATCTGCCGCCGCTTGTCGCTCTCGACCTGCGACGGTTCCCGCTCCAGCACCACGCCCTGAACCATCACCCTGCTCCGCGTCCGAGACGCTGCTCTGCTTGACCGAACCGTTCGGTCAATCTACCCTGAAGCCAGATTCGACGTGCGTCAAGGCGCGTCCAAATGATTGACCGAACGGTTCGGTCATGAGTTCAGAGGCGCTGAGATGTCCCTTCGCGAGGATGGCGACCGGTCCGCTGCGGGCATCGAACGCATGGACGACGATCGTGCCGAGGGTCCGGCCCCGATGCGCGCGCAGCCCCGTGCCACCGAAGCCCCCCCCGCGGCGGCCCCGATCGCGCCGGAACCCGGCCCAGCCAAAAAGCGCCCGCTCAAGCGCGTGCTGCTGTTCGGCCTCCTGGCAACGGCCCTTGGCGGCGGCGCCTATGAAGGCTGGCAATGGTGGAGCGTCGGGCGGTTCTTCGTCTCGACCGACGACGCTTACGTGCAGGCCGATATCTCGATCCTGGCCGCCAAGGTCTCGGGCTATCTCGAATCCGTCCCCGTGGTGAACGGCATCTCCGTCAGGAAGGGCGACGTGATCGCCAAGCTCGACGACGGCGATTACCGCCTCGCGCTCCAGGCCGCGCAGGACAAGCTCGCCACGCAGGAGAGCACGATCGTGCGGATCGGCCGGCAGGTCGAGGCCGCGCAGGCGCAGGTCGCCCAGGCCGCCGCGCAGATCGACGCGAGCCGGGCCGACGCGGTGCGCGCCCAGGCGGATTTCACCCGGGCCACCCAGATGCAGGCCGATTACGTCGCCAAGTCGCGGATCGATCAGGCTCGCGCCGACCGGGACCGGACGGAAGCCTCGGTGAAGGGCATGGAGGCCGGGCTCCTGGCGGCCCGCGCCAATGTCGACGTGCTCCAGGCTCAGAAGCGCGAGGCCGAGCGTCTCTCGGCCGAGCTGCGCACCGCCGTCGACCGCGCCCGGCGCGACCTCGACTTCACGGTGATCCGCGCGCCCTTCGACGGCGTGGTCGGCAACAAGGCGGTCGAGGCCGGGGCCTACGTGGCGCCGGGCACCCGGGTCGCCGCCCTGGTGCCGCTCCAGAGCGTGCGGATCGATGCCAACTTCAAGGAGACGCAGGTCCAGCGCATGCGCCCCGGCCAGCCGGTGATCGTGACGGTGGACGCCTACCCGGACCGCGAGATCCAGGGCGTGGTCGAGTCGTTCTCGCCGGCCTCCGGCTCGGTGTTCAGCCTGCTGCCGCCGGACAACGCCACCGGCAATTTCACCAAGATCGTCCAGCGCCTGCCGGTGCGGGTGCGGGTACCCGAGGCGGTCGCCCGCGAGGGCCTGCTGCGGCCCGGCCTCTCGGTGGAGGTGCGGGTCGATACCCGCGCCGGCACCGATCGCTCGGTCCTCGACCACGCCGAGGACGGGCGCTTCAACGCCGCGAGCCGCTGAACCCGTCCGTGGCCGCAACCGCCGCCATCTCGGCCGGAGCCCCGGCCGCCGAGCCGCCGCTGGACCGCCGCCGCATGGTGGCGTTCTTCTGCATGGTGTTCGGGATGTTCATGGCGATCCTGGACATCCAGATCGTCTCGGCCTCCCTCAACGAGATACAGGCCGGCCTCTCGGCCTCCGGGGACGAGATCCCCTGGGTCCAGACCAGCTACCTGATCGCGGAGGTCATCTCGATCCCGCTGTCGGGCACCCTGTCGCGGGTGCTCTCGACCCGCTGGATGTTCGCGCTCTCGGCGGGCGGTTTCACGCTGATGAGCGTGATGTGCGCGACCTCCTCGTCGATCTCCGAGATGATCGTCTGGCGGGCCGCGCAGGGCTTCATCGGCGGCGGCATGATTCCGACCGTGTTCGCCGCCGCGTTCACGATCTTCCCGCCCTCGAAGCGGACCATCGTGTCGCCGGTGATCGGCCTCGTGGCGACGCTGGCGCCGACCATCGGCCCGACGATCGGCGGCTACCTCACCGACCTGATGTCCTGGCACTGGCTGTTCCTGATCAACGTCGTGCCGGGTATCGCGGTGACGATCTCGACCTGGATCCTGATCGATTTCGACAAGCCGAACTACGACCTGCTGAAGTCGTTCGACTGGGCCGGCCTCGCGTTCATGGCGGGATTCCTCGGCTGCCTCGAATACGTCCTCGAAGAGGGGCCGAACCACGATTGGCTGCAGGACGAGGCTGTCTTCGCCTGCGCGATCATCGGCGGGGTCTCGGGGCTGCTGTTCTTCTGGCGCGTCCTCACGGCGCAGCAGCCGATCGTCGACCTGCGCGCCTTCTCCGACCGCAACTTCGCCAGCGGCTGCGTGGCGAGCTTCGTGCTTGGCATCGGGCTCTACGGGCTGACCTACATCTACCCGGTCTACCTCGCCCGGGTGCGCGGCTACTCGGCGCTGATGATCGGCGAGACCATGTTCGTCTCGGGCCTGTGCATGTTCGCCACCGCCCCGATCGCCGGCCGGCTCTCCGGCAAGGTCGATCCCCGGATCATGATGGGTCTGGGCTTTGCCGGCTTTGCCTGCGGCACCTGGATCGTCACCGGGCTCACCAAGGACTGGGACTTCTGGGAGCTGCTGTGGCCCCAGGTCCTGCGCGGCTGCTCGCTGATGCTATGCATGATCCCGATCAACAACATCGCGCTCGGCACGCTGCCGCCGGCCCGGATGAAGAACGCCTCCGGGTTGTACAACCTCACCCGCAACCTTGGCGGCGCGGTCGGCCTGGCGCTGATCAACACCGTGCTCAACGCCCGCTGGGACCTGCACCTCGCCCGGCTGCACGAGCGCTTCACCTGGGCCAACACCACCGCGCTGGAGCGCCTCGACACGATGCAGCGCGGCTTCGGCTCCTACGGCAGCGCCGCGTCGGACATGGCGCTCAAGGCCATGACCAACACGGTGCGGATCCAGGGGCTGGTCATGGCCTTCGAGGACGTGTTCCTGGCGCTCACCGTGCTGTTCCTGGCGATGGCCTGCGCCGTGCCGCTGATCCGCCGCCCCCGCGCCGGGGGCGCCGGCGGCGGGGGGCACTGACCGCTTCGGAACGCGGATCACGGGGATCGTTTTCTCCGATAGGCGCCGCGCAAGTCCCGCGACCACCACCCGCGACCACCCGCGACAGCCTCGGCGGATTGCGTTGGCGGTAAGCCGCACCGATCTGCTAAACCGGCCCGATGGCCGGCCTGAGAAGCCGGCGCAGAGACGGCCAGGGATCGGCTTATGGACTTCCTCAACGCGATGGGCGGGACCGCCGGCGGCTTCTTCGGGGCCGTGATCCCGTTCCTGTTCGTGCTCACGGTCGTGGTCTTCGTCCACGAGATGGGCCACTTCCTGGTCGGCCGCTGGTGCGGGGTCGGTATCCACGCCTTCTCGCTCGGCTTCGGCCCGGAGCTGTTCGGCTTCAACGACCGCCGCGGCACGCGCTGGAAGCTCTGTGCCATCCCGCTCGGCGGCTACGTCAAGTTCCATGGCGACGTGAACGGCGCGAGCGTGCCGGATCCCGAGGCGATCGCCCGGATGTCCCCGCAGGAGCGGGCGATCAGCTTCCCGACTCAGCCTGTCGCCAAGCGCGCCGCGATCGTCGCCGCCGGGCCGGTGGCGAACTTTTTGCTGGCGATCGTGCTGTTCGCCGGGGCGATCTGGCTCGCCGGCCGCTACGAGCTGCCCGCCCGGGTCTCCTCGGTGGAGCCCGGCAGCGTCGCCGCCCAGGCCGGCTTCCAGCCGGGCGACGTGATCACCGCCATCGACGGCGAGAAGATCGGCGACTTCAACGCCATGTACCGGACCGTGACCGGCAGTGCCGGCACGCCCCTGACCTTCACGGTGGAGCGGGGCGAGCAGCCGGTCACCATCCAGGCGACCCCGGCCACCTACGAGGAGAAGACTCCCTTCGGCCGCCACCGGATCGGCCGGCTCGGCATCCGCTCCCCGGCGGGCTCTGAGGCGAGGCTCGTCCGGTACGGGGCGCTGGACTCCCTCGATCTCGGGGTGCGCGAGACCTATTTCGTGGTCGAGCGGACCTTCTCCTACCTGAGCAAGCTCGCCACCGGCCGTGAATCCGCCGACCAGCTCTCAGGCCCGATCGGCATCGCCCGGGTCTCCGGCGAGGTCGCCAAGAACGGCGGGGTCGGCGGGCTGGTCGGCCTGATCGCGCTGCTCTCGGTCTCGATCGGCCTGCTGAACCTGTTCCCGGTGCCGCTGCTCGATGGCGGGCACCTGCTGTTCTACGCCTTCGAGGTCGTCCGCGGCCGCCCGCTGAGCGAGCGCGCCCAGGAGATTGGCTTCCGCATCGGCCTCGCCCTGGTGCTGATGCTGATGCTGTTCGCCGCCTGGAACGACATCCTCAACCTCGGCGCCTCCTGGCGGAACACCTGATCGCGGGATCCGGCGCGGGCACCGGTTCCGGTCTCCACCGGAATCGGTGCCCCAATCCCGCCGCGATGCCGCCCGGGGGCCGCCTGAAAGGCGCCGTGTCGCCGGCCCGTAAGGTGCTTAAAACACGGTTAACCGACAGACTATCTGTCGTAAAAACAGTCATCGCCACAAAGATTTACAGGCCATTCACCACGATTGGCGCTTTGTCCACACGGTGCGGGCTCCGTTAAGTGGCGCGAAGGCCACGACCCCCCAAAATCCCCTGACGATGGCCTCCCGCGCGTTTGCTTGGCAGGGGAATCCCGCTAAGAGCTACGCTTGGACCTGAAGCCACGCTTGGACCAGGGTGACAGGACGACCGGTCAACGGTCGCCTGTGACGGGCTAACCCCCGCGACCAGAACAGAAACGGGCGATTGCATGATGTCGTTGACGGGGAAGCCCCGACGTAAGTCGGTGCGGAAGACCATCGTCCTAGTCGCTGCCGGTGCGGGCCTGGTCCTGAGCGGTGCCGCCCAGGCGCAGCAGATCGTCGTCCAGGGCAACCAGCGCGTCGACGCCGACACCATCCGCTCCTACGTGACGGGGACCGCCTCAGGCTCCTCCGAGGAGGCCAGGCGCAACCTGCTCGCCAGCGGCATGTTCTCGGATGTGAAGGTCGCCCAGTCCGGCGGCCGCACGGTGGTCACCGTCCGCGAGAACAACCTGATCAACCGGGTGGTGTTCGAGGGCAACAAGAAGATCGAGAAGGCCACCCTTGAGGGCGTGGTCGAGGCGAAGGCGCGCGGCCCCTACAGCGAGGCCATCGTCAACGCCGATCTCGCCCGCATCCGCGACGTCTACAAGCGCTTCGGCCGGGGCACCGCCAAGGTCACCTACCGGACCGTGGACCTGCCCAACGGCCGGGTCGACGTGATCTACCAGATCGACGAGGGCGACAAGACCGGTATCATCTCGATCAACTTCGTGGGCAACAACGCCTATTCGGAGCGGACCCTGAAGGGTCTGATGAGTTCCTCCGAGATGAACTTCCTGTCGTTCATCAAGACCTCCGACGTCTACGATCCCGACCGCATCACCAGCGACCTGGACCAGGTGCGCCGCTACTACCTGAAGAACGGCTATGCCGACTTCCAGGTGGTCAGCGCCGACGCCCGCTACGTCGAGGGCGACAACTCGGGCTACGTCATCACCGTGACGGTGAACGAGGGCGAGCAGTACAAGGTCGGCGCGGTCGCGGTGGATTCCCGCCTGCCCGGCATCGACACCGCCAAGCTCGACGGCAACATCACCGCCGCGGTGGGCGACGTCTACAACGCCGACGACGTGGAGCGGACGCTCAACAACGTCACCCGCGAGGTCAACCGCGCCGGCTACCCGTTCGCCCAGGTCCGCCCAACCGGCCAGCGCGACCCCGCGACTCACCAAGTCTCCCTGGGCTTCGTGGTCGAGGACGGCCCGCACGTCTACGTCGAGCGCATCAACATCCGCGGCAACACCCGCACCCGCGACTACGTCATCCGTCGCGAGCTCGATATCGCCGAAGGCGACGCCTACAATCGCGTGCTCACCGACCGGGCCGAGCGGCGCCTGAACGGCCTCGGCTTCTTCAAGAAGGTCCGGTTCTCCAATGAGCCGGGCTCCGCGGCCGACCGCGTGGTCATCAATATCGACGTCGAGGATCAGCCCACGGGTTCGTTCTCGGTGGCGGGCGGCTACTCCACCCAGGACGGCATCATCGGCGAGGTCTCGGTCTCCGAGTCGAACTTCCTCGGCCGCGGCCAGTATGTCCGCCTCGCCGGCACCGGCGGCCAGTACTCGCGCGGCGTCGATTTCTCGTTCACCGAGCCGTACTTCCTCGGCTACCGGCTCGCCGCCGGCTTCGATGCCTTCTACAAGTACTCCGACCTGACCCGGTACTCGCGCTACGAGACCACGGTGTATGGCGGCCAGCTGCGCCTGGGCCTGCCGATCACCGAGGAGTTCGGCATCACCCTGCGCTACTCGCTGTACAACACCGAGCTGAAGGTCCCGAACACCCTCAAGAAGCCGTACAACGACTGCTCGATCCCGATCCCGGGCTACACCGCGACCTATCCGGCGAACTTCATCGACCCGAATACCGGCCGCAACATCGGCGGTCAGGCGCTGTATCCGAACTGCGCCTATGACGGCGAAGCCTCGATCGCCATCAAGGGCTCGCAGGGCAACACGCTGACCTCGCTGGCCGGCCTGACGCTCGCCTACTCGACCCTCGACGTGGTCGGTGCGCCCCATAACGGCCTCTACGCCGAACTGAAGCCCGACGTGGCCGGCCTCGGCGGCGACTCGAAGTTCTTCCGCGTCACCGCGGATGCGCGCTACTACAAGGAACTGTTCGAGGACGTGATCGGCTTCGTCCGGTTCCAGGGCGGCCATATCCAGTCGATCAACGGAGAGCCGCTGCGCGTCACCGACGAGTTCTTCCTCGGCCCGTCGCTGGTCCGCGGCTTCGCGCCCAACGGCATCGGCCCGCGCGACGTCGGCATCGCCGACGCCCGCTCGAACGCCATCGGCGGCTCCACCTACATCGGCGGTACCCTCGAAGTGCAGTTCCCGCTGCCCCTCATCCCGCGGGATCTCGGCCTGAAGGGCGCCCTCTTCGCCGATGCCGGTACGCTGTTCGGCTACAACAGCCGGCGGACCTTCGACGTGAACGGTGACGGCTTCATCAACGGCATCGCGCCGCAGACCGGGAAGTGCAACTTCTCCGCCTTCACCATCGGCGTCGAGCCGGAATGCGTGAACGTCCGCGACACGGCCGCGATCCGCTCCTCGGTCGGTGCGTCCATCCTGTGGAACTCGCCGCTCGGACCGATCCGGTTCGACTACGCCTACGCCCTGACCAAGGACGAGGGCCAGTCGGTCTACGTGCCGCTGCTCGGCAAGGTCGGCCATATCGGCAAGGATCAGACCCAGGCGTTCCGCTTCTCCGGCGGCTCGCGGTTCTGATAAAAACCTGGCGCGCCGGCCGGATTCTTCCGGCCGGCGCGTTGTCACGCATGGCAGATCCCGATTTCTTCGCCGCGACCGGCTTTCTCACCCTCGCCGATGTCGCCGCCGCCGCCGGCACGTCCCTGCCCGAGGGCGCGGATCCGGAATACCGGCTCACCGGTGCCGCGCCGCTCGAGAGCGCCGAGCCGGATCACCTCGCCTATATGGACAATGCCCGCTACGGCGAGGCACTCACCACGACCCGGGCGGGGGCCTGCCTGGTGAGCCCACGCTTCGCCGCGCGCTGCCCCGCCGGGACGATCGCGCTCGTAAGCCGGGACCCCTATCGGGCCTACGCGGCTCTGCTCGGCCGCCTGCACCCGGATGCCCTACGTCCAGGCTCGCAATTCGGCGGCCGCAGCATCGCCCCGGGCGCCCATGTCCACCCGGATGCGCGGCTGGAGGAGGGGGTCACGGTCGATCCCGGCGCCGTGATCGGCCCGGGCGTCGAGATCGGCACGGGCAGCGTCATCGGCCCGAACGCCGTGATCGGTCCCGGCGTGCGAATCGGGCGCGACTGCTCCATCGGCGCCGGCACCACGCTCAGCCACGCACTCGTCGGGAACCGGGTGATCCTGCATCCCGGCGCCCGGCTCGGCCAGGACGGCTTCGGCTTCGCCATGGGCGCGACGCATCTCAAGGTGCCGCAGATCGGCCGGGTGATCGTTCAGGACGATGTCGAGATCGGCGCCAACACCACGATCGACCGGGGCGCCTCGCGCGATACGGTCATCGGCGAGGGCACCAAGATCGATAACCTCGTTCAGATCGCCCACAACGTGGTGATCGGCCGCCATTGCGTGATCGTCTCGGGGGTCGGCATCTCGGGCTCCACGACGCTCGAAGATTACGTGGTGCTCGGCGGCCAGGTCGGCGTGGTCGGCCATCTGCGCATCGGCCGCGGCGCCCAGATCGCCGGCTCGTCCAACGTCAACCGCGATGTCCCGCCGGGCAGCCGCTGGGGCGGCACTCCGGCCAAGCCGGTGCGGGCCTGGTTCCGCGAGCTGACGACCCTGGCCCGGCTCGCCGAGCGCTCGGGCAAGGATCCCACCCCCGACGCGGAGTGATCCGGCCCGCGATATCGGCTGCGTCGCCCGGAAACCCTTGCATCGCCGCCGATTTCTTCCGAAGAGGGCGTCCGCCTGTCATGGGGGGCGGATATCGGTCCGCCCGATGGCGGTGAGGCAAGGTACGGGATTCGATGAGCGAGGCGGCGCGCGAGACCAACGAGGAGCTGGGCACAGCCGACATCCAGACGCTGCTGGAACTGCTGCCGCACCGCTACCCGTTCCTGATGATCGACCGCATCGTCGAGATCGATCGCGACGAATCCTGCATCGGCATCAAGAACGTCACCGCCAACGAGCCGCAATTCATGGGGCATTTCCCGGGGATGCCGGTCTTTCCCGGGGTGCTGCTGATCGAGGGCATGGCCCAGACCGCGGGCGCGATCTGCTGTCGTCACATCCGGACGGACGAGCTGCGCACCAAGCAGGTGTTCTTCATGACGATCGACAAGTGCAAGTTCCGCAAGCCCGTCACCCCTGGCGACCAAGTGCGCTTCCACATGAAGAAGATGAACCACCGCCGGACCATGTGGTGGTTCCGGGGTGAGGCCCGGGTCGAAGGCGTGCTGGTGGCGGAGGCCGAGATCGGCGCCATGCTGGTGACAGAGTGAGCGACGCCCTCATCCACCCGAGCGCCGTGATCGAATCCGGCGCCGCGATCGGCGACGGCGTGCGGATCGGCCCGTTCTGCCACGTCGGTCCGGAGGTCGTGCTCGGCGAGGACTGCGAGCTCCTCAGCCATGTCGTGCTGGCCGGCCGCACCACGATCGGGCCGCGCACCCGGATCTTCCCGTTCGCCTCCATCGGCCACCAGCCGCAGGACCTGAAGTACCGGGGCGAGGCCTCGACGCTGACGATCGGGTCCGATTGCCTGATCCGCGAAGGCGTCACCATGAACCCCGGCACCAGCGGGGGCGGCCTCGAGACCACGGTCGGCGATCACTGCACCTTCCTGGCCAATTCCCATGTCGGCCATGATTGCCGGGTCGGCGACCACGTCATCTTCTCCAACAACGTGATGCTGGCCGGCCATTGCAGCGTCGGCGACTACGCGATCCTGGGCGGCGGTGCCGCCGTGATCCAGTTCGCCCGGGTCGGCGCCCACGCCTTCGTGGGCGGCCTCTCGGGGCTGGAGAACGATTGCATCCCCTACGGCATGGTGCTCGGCAACCGCGCGACCCTGTCGGGGCTCAACATCATCGGCCTGCAGCGCCGGGGCTTCGCCCGGGAGGATATCCACGCCCTCCGGCGGGCCTACCGCCTGCTGTTCGCCCCCGAGGGCACGCTGATGGAGCGGGTCGAGGACGTGGCCGCGACCTTCGAGTCCCACACCGCCGTGGCCGAGATCCTCGCCTTCATCCGCGCCGGCGGCAAGCGCTCGATTTGCACCCCGCGTGAGCTCCCGGTTCCGATCGGGGCCGCCTGATCCGCCCCGCCATGGCCGAGGCCGCTCCGCTGCCCAAGGGCACGCTTGTCCTGATCGCCGGCGCCGGCCGGCTGCCCGAGCTGGTCGCCGAGTCGCTGACCCGGACGCAGAGGCCGTTCCGGCTGATCGCCCTGCGCGGTTTCACCGAGCGGTCCCTGCGCGCCCGGGCCGACGCCACCGTCGACCTCCTCGACCTCGCCGCGATCCTCAAGCTGCTGCGCCGCTGGGGGCCGGCTGTGATGGTGCCGGCCGGCGGCGTCTTCCGGCCGAGTCCGGCCGCGCTCCTCAACGCCGGCGCGGCTTTGCGAAACCGCGAGACCCTGCGGGCGATCGCCGGCGGCGGCGACGACCGCTTGCTGCGCGCCGCCCTGGCGCTGGTGGAGGAGGAGGGCCATCGGGTGCTGGGCGTCCACGAGGCCGCGCCGGACCTGCTCTGCCCGGAGGGTCGGCTCGGGCGCTTGGGTCCCAATGGCGATGCCGATACATCGATCCGCACCGGGCGCGGGGTGCTCGACGCACTCTCGCCCTTCGATCTCGGTCAGGCGGTCGCCGTCTCGGGCGAGCGGGTGCTCGCCGTCGAGGGGCCGGAGGGGACCGACCGCATGCTCGCCCGCGCCAGGGCGCTCGGACGCAAGCCGTTCGGTCGGGGGCGGGCGCTGCCCGCGACCGTGCTGGTGAAGGCACCCAAGATCGGCCAGGACCTGCGCATCGACCTGCCCGCCATCGGTCCCCGGACTGTGCGCAACGCCGCCGCCGCCGGCTGCGTCGGCCTGGCGCTGGAAGCCGGCGGCACCCTGGTGATCGATCGCGCCGCCACCGCCGCCGAAGCAGACCGCCTCGGGCTGTTCCTAGTCGGCTACGGAACCGAGCCATGAGCGCCGCGTCCGGGTCGCCCTCCAAGACAATCTGGCTCGTGGCCGGCGAGGATTCCGGGGATCAGCTCGGGGCCAAGCTGATGCGGGCGCTGCGGGCGACGGCGCCCGGGACCGTGTTCGGCGGCGTCGGCGGCGAGGCCATGGCCGAGGAGGGTTTTTCCTCCCTGTTCCCCCTCGATGACGTCGCCGTCATGGGCTACCTGCCGGTGCTCGCCCGCGCCCGGACCCTGCTGCGCCGGATCCGCGAGACCGCGAACGCCGTGGTCCGAGCCCGGCCCGACGTGCTGGTGATCATCGACAGCCCGGGCTTCACCCACGCCGTGGCCCAGCGGGTCCGGAAGGCCGCCCCCGGCATCCCGATCGTCGATTACGTCTCCCCGAGCGTCTGGGCCTGGCGGCCGTGGCGCGCGAAGGGCATGCGCGGCTTCATCGACCACGTGATGGCGCTGTTGCCGTTCGAGCCCGACGCGCATTTGCGGCTCGGCGGCCCGTCCTGCACCTATGTCGGCCATCCGCTGATCGAGCGGTTTTCGGAACTGCGCCCGTCCCCGGCCGAGAACCGGCGCCGGGAGGCGGTGCCCTATAGCCTCGTGATCCTGCCGGGGTCGCGCCGCGCCGAGATCGACCGGCTGATGCCGGTGTTCGGGCGGGTGCTGGAACAGGTCGCGCGCATCCTGGAGGTCGAGGCGATTTTGCCCGCCGTGACCCGCCACCGGGCGCTGATCGAGCGCCTAGCGTTGGACTGGCCGGTGCCGGTGCGGGTCCTGACCGGTGAGGCCCCGAAATACGCCGCCTTCCGCGGTGCTCGGGCTGCGCTCGCGGCCTCTGGCACGGTCACCCTGGAACTGGCGCTGGCCGGCGTCCCGATGGTGGTGGCCTACAAGGTCTCGCGCGCGGAGGAGTTCATCGCCCGGCGCCTGATCCAGGTCCCAAGCATCGTGCTGCCGAACCTGATCCTGGCCGACAACGCCATGCCGGAATTCGTCCAGGCCGCGTGCACCCCCGAGCATCTCGCGCGGGCGCTGCTGCCCCTGCTGGTCGGCGGCCCGGAGCGGGACGCGCAATGCGACGCGCTGGCCCGCATCGACGGACGGATGCGGCTCACCGGCGACGACACGCCGAGCCAAGCTGCGGCGCGGATTGTCCTGAACGCCGCCAAGGGGCGGGTGATCGGGATCGCCTGACGCCCCTCAGCCGCCACGCCGCCCGCAGCGGACATAAGCCGCGGTGCCGCGGCCGCTGGACCATGTGAGGCGGTCTCCGGCGACCATGAGGCGGACCTGGGAGGACCAGTGCCGGCCGCGGTCGCTGCATTCGGCACTCACCACCCAGGCGTTGCCGACCCGACGACCGTCATGGAAGTTGCAGATCGTCCGCCCGGCCCGGGCCCGCTCCTGCGTGATCGTGGCCGGGAGGTAACCCAGGCGTCGGGAGCGCGCCGCGCAGGCATCAACGGTCGGACCCCAGACGCCGACGAACTCGGCATTGGCCGCGCCTGTCGGCTTGGCGGTTGCGGGCACCGCCGGCGGGGCGGCGATCGCCGCCGACGTGCCCGGGGATGCCTGGCTCGGAGCCGCCTGCGTCGCAGCCTGCAGCGCGGCATCCGGGCGCTGCACGTCCGGGATGGCCTCATCCGGCATGTCGAGCATCACGACCCGGCGTCCGAGGGGCTTCGGCGCCGCGCGGGTCTCGGCGGTCTGCTGGCGGAACGGCATGTCTTCGGTGAGGTAGGCCGCGCTGTAGGCGAACAGCCCGGCCCAACCGAGCACGAGGAGGGCGGGCACGACGAAGCGACGCTTGGAACCGGTACGGGTCTCCTCACCCGGATCGGCCAGCACCACCGCGCCCATCCTATCCGCCTCCCTGGTCCAGGGTTCCGGCGCCGATTCGATCCTCGGGCCGCCGATGAAAAACATGCCCCAACAAGAGCCTGGGTGAAACTGCCGCGTCGCTCAGCGTCCGAAAATTCCTTTCAGGAACTGCGCGGTGCGGTTGCGCTTGCGCTTGCGCTCCAGTTCCGCGGCATCCTTGAGCCAGGCGACCTGCACGACGCGCCGCTCGCCCTCGAACGGCTCGTGGCCGTGCCAGGAATTGTCGGCCCGCAGGAAGGCGAACATCGTGCCCATGGTCGGCGGCACCTCGACCGCGAAAGGCGCGTAATTGCGGCCGTCGTAGAGCACGCGCAGGCGGCCGGCGGCCGGGGCGTCCCAGGCGTCGTTCATGTAGACCAGCAGCGTCAGCACCTTCGACGGGCCGTCGGTGTGGATCGAGCCGTATTTCAGCTGGCTCTTCCGCATGATCGTGGTGAGCCGCGGGCAGGAGACGAGGTCGATGCCGAACTTCTCACCGAGGATCTCCGAGAACGCGTCGCTCTCAAGCTCGTCGATCAGCGCCTTGAACCGGCCCTTGAGGGCGACCTCGTCCACCGTCAGGTAGCCGGGCTTGGCGATGTCCGGGAAATCGCGCCGGATCGCGTCGATCGCGTCCGGGTTCAGGACGTTGGTGCCGAGTGTGTAGGGGTAGGGCTCGCGGGCCAAAGGGGCGGCGCGAACGGCCGAAACGTCGAGGATCGAGAGGGCGGACATCTGCGGGTCCCTGGGCTCCAGCGCGCGACGGCCGGCACGCGAGGCGCCGGGAGGCGCGTGCCGGAGGGCCAACCGGGGCGGCTCGTACCGGGCTCGCCCAGGGGCGTCCGCGGTCGCGACGTTCAACGGCTCTCGGTGGTCCCGGAATCCCATAATCCGGTGATTGCGGCGGTCCAACGGCGAAAGCCGTGTGGTGGCGCATTCCGGTGACAGTCTCGGGCCGCCCGGCCGTGCAGGATGGCGCGAGGCCTGAGGACTTTCTTCTCGGGTGCGTATCCGGAACCCGTTCGCGATGAGGCCGCTGGTCCTCGCCTTGCTGTGCATTCACCTTGTCGCGATGGCGACCGGGGCGGGCGCGTTCGCGCAGCAGTCGCGGCCGTCGCGCCCCGCCGGAATGACGCGGATGACGTGCGCGGACGCGATGGCGCTGGTCAAGAACGAGGGAGACGTGGTGATCGCCGGGGGGACGAACCCCGAGCGCTTCGTCAGCGGCCCCAGCCTGTGCAGCGGCTCCGAGATCGCCGAGCTGCGCTTCGTCCCCACCCGCGACAATCCGCAATGCCCGATCGGCTATCGCTGCCGCGAGCCGGGCTTCGAGGAGTGGAACTGGTAGCCCAGGAAGCGGCCTGAGGTCGCGGCCGCCGGATCGTGACCAAACTTTCACGTGACAGGGCATGCGAAGTGCCACGTTCTCGCCATGACCCAGGGCCAAGGCCGCTCGGTTGCGTTCCGGAAGGTGCGCTCACGTTAGGCGGGAGAAACGCGTGGCTTCACTCAGGACCGGGCTCGGGATCCAGGCCGTGCTCACGGCCGTGGCCGCGCTGATCCTGCTTGCGCTCCCGGGTATCCCCAGCCCGCCGCTCTACGTCTCGCTCGCCGGCTTCGCGATGGCCGGCATCCTGGTCGCGTCGAACGGCATCTCCGCCTACCTGAAGGTTTTCGTCTCGGTCTACGGCTTCGGCTACCTGCTGCTCGCCGGCCTGAAGACGGTGGCCGCCATGGGCCTGCTCCCCCCGGTGGTGGCCGCGCTGCTGCCGCCGGACTTCGCCGCCACCGGCGCCGTGGTGTTCGGCGCCATCGTGCTCGGCGCGTCGTATCTCGAGCCGATCCGGGCGATCACCGACATCGCAGACCCGTATTTCGCCAACCGCGACACGCCGACCAAGGAGATCGGCCTGTTCCGCCGGTTCGGCAGCACCGAGGGCCGGATCGGCCGCAACCTCGTCGCCCTGTCGATCTTCGTGAACTTCGCCGACGTGGCGCTGACCCTGCGGTTCAACTTTTTCTACCGCGACATCTACAACGCGCTGCAGGAATACGACGCGTCAGCGTTCTGGTACCAGCTGCTCTGGATCTTCATCCCGCTGGCTACGCTGAACATCGCCATCGGCATGTTCGACCTGTTCGTCGATTCCTCCCTGCACATCCGCTGGCGGACCTGGCTCACCCACAGCCTGTACGAGCGCTGGCTCGGCAAGGGCACCCATTACCGGATCCCGTTCACCGACGAGGAGGCGGATAACCCGGATCAGCGTATCCAGGCCGACGTCAACCTGTTCATCCAGCAGACCGCGAGCCTGTCGATCCGGCTGCTCAGCCAGGCGGCGCAGCTGGTCTCGTTCATCGTGATCCTCTGGACCCTGTCGCGCGACTTCGTCGTGCCGTTCACCGACACGGTGGTGCCGGGCTTCCTGGTCTGGCTGGTGATCGCCTACGCGGTGGTCGGCACCTGGCTGACCCACCTGATCGGCCGGCCCCTGATCGGGCTCAACTTCCGGCAGGAGCAGGTCGAGGCCGATTTCCGCTTCTCGCTCGCCCGCAACCGGATCTACTCCGAGCAGATCGCGCTGCTGCGCGGCGAGCGTGCGGAGGCTTCGCGGCTCGGCTCGCTGTTCCACTCGATCATCGACAATTACGTCGGCATCATCTTCCGCCGGATCAAGCTGATCGCCTTCACGTTCAGCTACCGGCAGGCGAGCGTGATCTTCCCGATGGTGCTCGCCGCGCCGTCGTTCTTCGCCAAGAAGATCACCCTGGGGGCGCTCCAGCAGACCTCGCAGGCGTTCGGACAGGTGCAGAGCTCCCTGTCGTTCTTCGTGGATTCGTACACGACTTTGGCCTCCTACAAGGCCAACACCATTCGTCTGGGCTCCTTCCGCCGGGCGATGAGCAAGGCCGAGGCGCTGGAGGCGGCCGGCTACGGGCTGGTCCAGGGCAACGACACCGCCAACGGCGTGACGACCCGGGGCCTGGTCCTCGCGCTGCCGGACGGTCGCGAGATCGTCTCCGCGCCGGAGCTGACCCTGCCCAAGGGCGGCGCGACCCTGGTCACCGGTCCCTCCGGCTCCGGCAAGTCGACGCTGTTCCGGGCGATTGCCGGGATCTGGCCGTTCGGCAAGGGCCGGGTCGACGTGCCCGCCGGGCAATCGACGCTGCTGCTGCCGCAGCGGCCGTACATCCCGCAGGGGACGTTGCGCGGCGCCGTCGTCTACCCGAACACCACCGACCAGTTTTCCGATACCGCGATCCGGGATGCGCTGACGGCGGCGCAACTGCCCCATCTCGTCGATCGCCTCGACGAGACCGACACCTGGGAGCGGCGCCTGTCCGGCGGTGAGCAGCAGCGCCTCGCGATCGCCCGGGCGATCCTGGCCAAGCCCGCCTGGCTGTTCCTCGACGAATCGACCGCCTCCCTCGACGAGCCGTCCGAGGCGAAGATCTACGCGATGCTGCGCGAACGGCTGCCGGACACCACCATCGTCTCCATCGGCCACCGCTCGACGCTGGACGCATTCCACGACCGGCGCATCGTGCTGGAGCCGCAGGGCGGCCTCTTCACCCCGCGGGAGCGCCGCGAACCGCAACCGGCGGAATAAGTGGACTTGGTCACGCCAGCCCAGGGAAAATGCCCCGCAGAAGTTGCGAGTTGGAAATATTAAGGAACCTGTGACTGCGGGGTCCGTTTGTCAGGCGCTGAATAAATCGGAGGAACGCATGACCAAGATCAAGACCCTTGCGGGTGCCGGCGCTCTCATCCTGATGTCGACCGCCGCCTTCGCGTCGCCGTGTGCGACCGGGACGACCGTGACGCGCGACAAGGACGCCAGCAAGGCCTCGAATGTCGATCCGAGCGTGAAGAACCCGACCTCTCCGGGCGCCAAGGCCGAGTCCCCCGGGACCGTCGGTGCCATGACCAATGCCGGCACCGCGACGTCGCCGTCGGACGTGCAGGCGCAGTCGCAGGGCAAGCCCACCGCCGCGCAGGCTGGCAAGGGCGGCGACGACTGTTGATCGTCGCCAACGCATTTCCCGGATGATGGAACGCCCGCCCGGCCCTGCCGCGGCGGGCGTTTCTTACTTCCGAGCTGCGTTCAGGCGACCTTGCGGAGACCGGAGGCGGCCCGTGCCGCTCCTTCAATGGCCGCGCGGTCCGGAATCCCCGGCTTCACCACCCAGCTGCCGCCGACACACAGCACCGATGGGACTGCGAGCCATTCCGGCGCGGTCGCCTCTGTGATCCCGCCGGTCGGACAGAACCTCGCGTGGCCGAACACGGCGGTGAGCGCCTTGAGCGCCTTGATCCCGCCCGCGGCCTCGGCCGGGAAGAACTTGAACCGGTCGAGCCCGTGGTCGAGCCCGCGCATGATATCGGCCGCCGTGGCGATGCCCGGCAGGTAGGGCACGCCGTTGGCCTTGGCCGCGTCGGTCAGCGGCGCCGTGAGCCCCGGCGAGACGATGAATTTGGCACCCGCCGCCAGGGCGCGTTCGAGATCGGCCGGGTTCAGGACCGTGCCGGCCCCGACGACCGCGCCCTCGACCTGGCTCATCGCGCGGATCACCTCCAGGGCGGCCGGCGTCCGCAGGGTGACCTCCAGCGCGGTCAGACCACCCGCGACCAGGGCCTCGGCGATCGGCCGGGCCTGGGCGACATCCTCGATCACCAGGACCGGGATGACGGGCACGGAGCGCATCAGCGCGTCGATGCTGGTCAGATCGTTCATGATCGGCTTCTCCCGTTCGACGTTCAAAGGCCGGCTGCGGCGAGCATCGCGGAGGCGCCCCGCTCGGCGGTGTCGGCCCCGTGGCGCATGAAAGCGAACAGCTCCCGCCCGGTACCGGCCTCCGGCACCGGCTGGACCGCCTCCTCGCGGGCGGCCAGCTCGGCGTCGTCGACCAGCACTTCAAGAAGGCCCTCGGCGGCGCTGAGGCGGACGATGTCGCCGTCGCGGATCCGCCCGATGGCGCCGCCGCCCAACGCCTCCGGGCTCAGGTGGATGGCGGCGGGCACCTTGCCGGAGGCGCCGGACATGCGCCCGTCGGTGACCAGGGCGACCTTGTGGCCGCGGTCCTGCAGCACCCCGAGCGGCGGGGTCAGCTTGTGCAGCTCCGGCATGCCGTTCGCGCGCGGCCCCTGGAACCGCACCACGACCACCACGTCGCGCTCCAGTTCGCCGGCCTTGAACGCCTTGAGCACGTCGTCCTGATCGGAGAACACCCGGGCCGGGGCCTCGATGGTCCGGCGGCTCTCCTCCACGGCGCTGGTCTTGAACGTCGCCCGGCCGAGATTGCCCGTTACGAGCCGCATGCCGCCATCCGCCTGGAACGGGTTGCCGGGCCGGCGGATCATCGTGTCGTCCAGGCTCTCGGGCACCGCGTCCTCGAAAACGAGCTCGTCGCCGTCGAGCTTCGGATCGCGGGCGTGGTCGCGCAGGGACTGGCCGGCGACCGTGAGGATGTCGTCGTGCAGCAGCCCGGCATCGAGCAAAGCCGCCATGACAAAGCTCATGCCGCCGGCGGCGTGGAAGTGGTTCACGTCGCCCGCGCCGTTCGGGTAGACCCGCGCGATCAGCGGCACCGCGTTGGACAGTCGGTCGATATCCGCCCAGTCGATCACGATCCCGGCGGCGCGGGCGATGGCCGGCAGATGGATCGCGTGGTTGGTCGAGCCGCCGGTGGCGAGCAGGCCCACCGCGGCGTTCACGATCGCCTTCTCGTCGACGCACAGGCCGAGCGGCCGGTAATCGTTGCCGGCTGCGCCGATCTCGGTGAGCCTGTGGATCGCGGCTCGGGTCACGGCTTGGCGCAGCTTCGTGCCGGGGTTGATGAACGAGGCGCCCGGCATGTGCAGGCCCATCATGTCCATCATCATCTGGTTCGAGTTGGCGGTGCCGTAGAAGGTGCAGGTGCCGGCCCCGTGATAGGAGGCGGATTCGGATTCGAGCAGCTCCGCGCGGCCGACCTTGCCCTCGGCGTAGAGCTGTCGGATTCGCTGCTTCTCCTTGTTGGCGAGGCCCGAGGGCATCGGACCGGCCGGGATCAGGATCGTCGGCAGGTGGCCGAAGCGCAGCGCGCCGATCAGCAGGCCCGGCACGATCTTGTCGCAGATGCCGAGCAGGGCGGCGCCATCGAACATGCCGTGGCTCAGGCCGACCGCGGCGGAGAGGGCGATCGTGTCCCGGGAGAACAGCGACAGCTCCATGCCGCGCTGGCCTTGCGTGACCCCGTCGCACATCGCCGGCGTGCCGCCCGCCACCTGGGCGGTGGCGCCACGCTCCCGGGCGAACACCTTGATCTGGTCGGGATAGCGTCCGTAGGGCTGATGCGCCGACAGCATGTCGTTGTAGGCGGTGACGATGCCGATGTTCATCACCGTCCGGCCGTCGCGGAGCGCCGGCTTATCCTCTCCGGAGGCGGCGAAGCCGTGGGCGAGGTTGCCGCAGGCGAGGGTCGGCCGATGCACGCCCGAATCGCGCTCGCGGGCGATCAGGTCGAGATAGGTCCGCCGGGACTCGCGGGAGCGCGCGACCACGCGCTCGGTGACCGCCGCGACCTCGGAATGAAGCTCGATCATGCTCGTTCCTCCGTGCAGGATGGCGATGAGCCGCAGCGCCGGCGCCGATCTGGGCCGCGACCGCGTCGCACTGGGCTATCTAGGCGGTGCCCGGGACGTTGTAACCCGGTTGTGGCGCAGGGCGGTTGGGCGCGATGGCGTATGACCGCCGCGATCGATGGAGTGGCCGAAGCTTCTGCTCCAACAGGCCGGGTCTCTCGATCCCGACCCGGATCGCCCGCTGCCGGATGAAACGCCACGAGAATGGACACGCGCCCTTCCTCCCCCCTCTGCGGGGGAGGGTGGCCCCTGCGTCAGCAAGGGTCGGGAGAGGGGAGCGACGCGTCCGGAAGAGACGCGACGGGAGCTACATCCTGCATCGTCGCGCTGCTCCTCTGCCGACGCGCTTCGGGGTCTACCCTCCCCCGCAGAGGGGAAGGGGGAGGCGCTCGTCTCATGCCTTCAGCCTCACAATGAGGTCGAGGGTTGGAAACGCGACTAGAAGAAGGTCTCAGTATTCCCAAAAGATCCGCTGCAGCTCCTTGGTGTCCTGGGTCTTGGTCAGCGCCACCGCGGTCAGGATCTTGGCCTTGGCGGGGTTGAGGTCGTGGGCGACCACCCAATCGTAGGTGTCGTCGGGCTGCTCGGCGTTGCGCAAGACCAAGCCGTCCGGCACCCGCGAGGAGCGGATCACGATCGTGCCCTTGGAGCGGATGTCCTTGAGCTTGTCCACGAGGTAGCCGGGCACCGACCCGTTGCCGGTGCCAGCGTTGACGATGGCCTTGGCGCCGGCCTGGACCTCGGCATCGTAGACCCCGGGGATCATAGTGCCGGAGCCGTAGACGATGCCGACCAGGGGCAGGCTGTCGATCGTGTCGATGTCGAACTCGGAACTGGTGTTGTGGCGCTTCGCCAGGGAGCGGACGAAGTAGGTCTTGCCCTCGATCACCATGCCGAGGGGGCCCCACTGGCTGTAGAAGGCGCTGGGCACCACGTTGGTCCGCTTGTTCACGTCGCGGCCCGACTGGATCGTGTCGTTCATCGTCACGGTGACGCCCTTGCCGATCGCCTCCTTGCTGGCCGCCACCGTCACGGCATCGAGCAGGTTGAGGGCGCCGTCAGCCGAGATCGCCGTGCCCGGGCGCATCGATCCGACGACCACGATCGGTTTGTCGCTCTTGACCACGAGGTCGAGGAAGAACGACGTCTCCTCGAGCGTATCGGTGCCGTGCGTGACGACCACGCCGTCGACATCGTCCTGCTTCAGCAGGGCGGAGACCCGCTTGGCGAGCTGGACAAGCTGCGCGTCGGTGAAGCTCTCCGAAGCGATCTGGAAGACCTGTTCGCCGCGCACGTTGGCGATGGTGCTGACCTGCGGCACGGCCGCGAGCAGCTTGTCCACCGGGACCTTGGCGGCGGTGTAGGTGGCGCTGTTGGCCGCGTCGGCGCCCGCGCCCGCGATCGTGCCGCCGGTGGCCAGGATGACGACGTTGGGCTTCTTCACCGCCGCCGCATTGCTGGCATCCGTCATCTCGCGGGCGCGGAGCGGGGTCGCCCCGAGCGTGCCGGCCAGCGCCAGGGCCAGGGTCGCTCCGCGCAGGGCATGGCCCGCGCCGCTTCGGCAGGAGATCATCGGGGATCCTTGATATCTGAAGATGAATCGCGAGTCGGGCTCGCCGCCGGGATCGTAGACCCCGCCCGGCGCGAGGCAAGTTTCGTGCAGCGCCTCGCCGGGGGACGGATCCTTTTCGTAAGCTTGGGCGTTCTTCTCTGTCGTCGTTCGTTCGGAGGTAGACCCCCATGCTGCATCTCGCCGGACTGCTCGACGAACTCGAGCGGAGCGAGCCCGCGCGGGCCGCCATGGCGATCCTCGAATCGGCCCTGGCTCGCCGATCCGTCGAGGAGCAGACCGCGTTCTGGCGGGCGATCGATCTCTATTATGTCTCTCGCAAGGCCCCGCCGGAGGCCGCCGAACAGATGCTCGGCGCCCCCGTGCAGATGGTGCCGCAGATGGCCGCGGCCATCTAGACGGGGCGGGATACCGCCGTCCAAACGTGTCCAGCGTCGTGCGGTCGCCGCCAGCCCTCGCTCCGTCTTTCCGGGGCTTCGCATCGCGGGCCCCGGGAAGGCAGGGCTGATCGTGGCAGCCGTCGCGATCGCTTCAAGACGCTGCGATCGTCTCTATCCGACCCTCGTGCCGACCGGCCTGCGCGTGCTCGAACAGGCGGTTGAGGTAGCCCCGCATCGGCCTCTCGATCAGGAACAGGCTCGCGATGCCCGTGGCGATCGCCAACAGCGCGGAGGCACTGCTGATCCAGCTGCCCATCGCCTCGTGCAGCACGTAGAAGGGCTGCTGCCACAGGTAGATCGAGTACGACCAGACTCCGAACAGCAGGAGCGGCGTCGAGGTCAGGCCCTTCCGCAAGGCTGCCGGCGCCCGCGGGATCGTGGCGACCGCGGCGGCGAGCAGGGCGGTGCCGAGGCTGTACTTGATCGGATCGGGCACGATGTTGACGTTCATCAACAGGCCGACCAGCAGCAGGAGGGCGGGCCGCCAGGACGGCTTCCGGCGCGTCGGGTCGCCCCGGCCGAACTTCAGATAGGCTGCGGCCCCGAGCAGGATCGACGCCCCCCGGACATCGCTGCGCCAGTACACGGCCGTGTAATCGGCGCCGATCAGCGTCGAGACTAGGCCGTCCAGGCAGGCCAGGGCCGCGAGCGCGGCGATGACCGGGAACAGCGGGAAGGCGAACCGGCGCCAGACCAGCGCGATGAGGCCGAGCAGGATGTAGCTGTGCTCCTCGACGCAGAGGGACCAGATGTGGTCGACGCTGGGCACTTCGCCGAACCACACGTGGTAGTAATTGTAGGTCAGCGTCAGCGCCGCGAGGCAGCCATAGATCTGCCGGCCATGGCCCGAGGCAATGGCGAGAACGCTCATCGCCAGCACGAAGCAAGTCAGCGCCGGGTAGATGCGCGACGCGCGCCGGACGAAGAACGTCGTCAGCGGCGTGGCGCGGTCGAACAGGATCTCGGCCATCAGACGGCCGCTCAGGACGAAGAAGAACTCCACCCCGAAGCGGCCGAGATTGATCCCGCGGCTCGTCGCGAAATGGCCGATGAGCACCAGCAGGATCGCGCAGCCGCGCCAGCCATCGAGCACGGGAAGGTGACGCGGGGGCATGAGGCGCCTGTCGAGCACAGTTTAATGAGATTCTAAGGAGGCCGGGTCCCCGAGCGGCACCGAGATGGTCTTAAGCGGTAGGATGCGCGTGCCGACGCGCCCGGCCCCTCGAAAGGCGTACCGGGACGCGCCGGCTGCGAGCGGCGGGCGTCGCGGAGCGGCGACGCCCCGGCGGTTCAGGGGTCGATCAAAACACCGAGATCAGGACGATCCCGCCGGCCATCAGCAGGCCGCCGATCAGCCGGCCGATCCCGGCCCGGACACGCTTCATCCCGAGCCAGCCGAAATGGTCGATGGCGATGGAGGTGAACAGGTTCGCGGTGATCAACAGGCCGTTGAAGGCGCCGGCGCCGACCTTGTCGACGAACAGCAGGCCGGCGAACACTGCCACAGCCCCGGCGATGCCTCCGAGCGCGCCCCACCACGGCACCCGGGCGACATCGGCCCGGTTCGGCAGCGGCGACGGCCGGAGCAGGAACACGAACAGGAACACCAGCGCCACCGGGATGAACGACACGGTCGCGGCGAGCCAGGGGTTCACCAAAGCCCCCCGCAGCTGCGCGTTCAGCACCACGCCGACCGCCTGGAGCGAGCCCGCGACCAGGATGAACGGATAGAGCAGCTTGGCCATCAGGCCACCCTCGCTGCCCTCGGCCTTCTCCGCCTCCGATTTCGGGCCGGTGGCACGGGCGATGAACACGATGCCGACGACCATCAGCAGGCCGCCGAGCCAGGGCATCGGCTTGAAGCCGCCGGCCTTGAGGCCGAACAGGCCGAGGCTGTCCAGCGCCAGCGAGGTCAGGATGTTGGCCGTGATGGTCAAGCCGTTGAACGGACCGGCGCCGACCTTGTCGACGAAGGCGAGGCCGCCGAACACGGCCACCGCGCCGGCCACCCCCCCGAGCGGCGCGTACCAGGGCATGGTGCCGAGGGTCTGCAGCGTCGGCAGCGGCGTCGGCATCGTGAAGAACAGGATCGTAAACACGATCACGATCGGCGTGAACGAGTAGGTCGCCGCAAGCCACGGGTTGACCAGCGCGTCGCGCAGGCGCGCGTTCATGGAATTGCCGAGCGCCTGCAACGCGCCGGCGACCAGGATGAAGGGATAGAGCAGGGCGGCGTTCAAGGGTGGGGGCTCCGGGGGCGGGAGGGCGAGGCGGTTCGGGCAGGATCCGTCGAGCGAGCCGTCAGACGAGCAGCAACGCGCCGAGGGCGAGCACCAGGGCGGGCGGCATCACCAGCAGCCCGAGCTTGAGGAACTGCCAGGCCGACACGTCCTCGCCCTCGCGGCGGATCGCGGTGAGGCAGAGGATCGTGGCGAGCGAGCCGGTCACCGACAGGTTCGGCCCGAGATCGACGCCGATCAGGATGGCGCCGGCGACCTTCTGGGAGACCTGCGCGGCCTGAACCGCCGCGCCGGCCAGCAGCCCGGCCGGCAGGTTGTTAACCAGGTTGGTGCCGACGGCGATCAGGGCACCCCCGGCCCAGGCGGTGGCGGCGGGGTCGCTCTGCGCGTAGCCCTTCAGGGTGTTCGCCAGCAGGGTGAGGACGCCGGTCTTCTCCAGGGCCTCGACCAGCACGAACAGGCCGGCCACCAGCGGCAGCACCGCCCAGGACACGTCCTTGACCACCTCGACCAGACCGCCGCGGTTCAGCGCCACCACCAGCAGGGTCGTGGCGAGGCCGGCCACGAAGGTCGGCAGGCCGAGCTCGATACCGGCGGCCGAGGCCCCGATCAGCGCCAACGCGGTGGCGATGATGCCCAGGCCCGCGACCTTGCCGCCCATCCCAAGGCTCGGCGTCTCGACTTCGGTCTTGATCGTCTGACCCTTGAGCCGGCTGTTCTGGGTCAGCCGCAGCACCGCGTAGGTGGCGACAATGGCGAGCAAAGAGGGCAGCGCGAAGGTTGCGAGCCACTGGCCGAGCGGCGGCATGTTGGTGGCGAACACGACGAGGTTGGCCGGGTTGGAGATCGGCAGCACGAAGCTCGCCGCGTTGGCGATGAAGGCGCAGATGAACAGGTAGGGCAGGGGCTCGGCGTCGGCGGCCTTGGCGGCGGCGTAGACCGCGGGCGTCAGCACCACCGCGCAGGCGTCGTTAGAGAGAAACACCGTCACCACGGTGCCGACCACGTAGATCAAGAGGAACAGCCGGGTCGGCGAGCCCTTGGCGGCCTTGACCGCCAGACCCGCCAGCCAGTCGAACAAACCTTCCTTCCGGGCGATCTCGGCAAGCAGCATCATGCCGACCAGGAACAGATAGACGTCGGTGCCCTTCGAGACGCCGTCGAGGGCGACCTGCCAGGGCAGCAGGCCGAGCACGACCAGCAGGGCGGCGCCGAGTACCGCCCAAATCGCCTCCGGCCACGAGAACGGGCGCACGATCACGCCCAGGGTGGCGAGGGCGGTGATGCCCCAGGTCGCCAAATTCGGTGTCAGGGTCAGTCCAGCGAACACGTCTAACGATCTCCCCCCGGAGTCGTGGTGAGGATCACCACTTACGGCCGTAGCGGTTGGGCCCGAGCTGGTCGCCACGCACGCCCTTCCGGACCCAGGATTGGATCCGGCCGGCGTCGCTACCAGGTTTTTCCGGCATCGGCGGCAGGGCCGCGCTGTCCGAGAAGGTGATGACCGGCTCGATCACGTCGGTGTCGACATAGTCTGGGCCGTGGCCGGGCCAGGATTCATGCACCGCCTCGACCTGGATGCTGCGCCCGCCCCCGTCCCAGGGCAGGGCGACCTCGTAGCAGCGCGCGCCCTTCGCCCGGTGCATCTCGATCCAGGGGCCGGTGTCGACCCGGCAATGGACGTAGCGTGGCGGCGCGTCGGACAGCACGACCGCCCGGACGGTGATCTGCCCGTCCGCGTCGAGCGCCATGCCACTGCTCTCCTGCGTGGTCGGCAGCGTGGCGACGCGGCGGTCCGCCGGGCTGGTGATCAGCACGAACGGCCAGGTCCGGTCGAGCGCGCGGAAGCGCCAGCTCGTCACCGGCCCGTCGATGGCCGCGACCGCGTAGCCCACCGAGCCGTCCTCGTTCTGCCCCACGGAGCGCGCAGCCGCGTAGAGGGTCCGGCCGTCCGGGGCGAGCTCGTTGTAATGGGTATGGCCCATCTCCACGAGGCGGACGCGCATCGCCCAGAACAATCCGCCGATGTCGAGGCGGTCGTCGGGCTCGCGCAGGTCGTCCGGATAGTCGTGCATGAACACGGCGCACGGCTTCTTTTCGGCTGCGGCTTGCGTGAGTTGCTCGCTCAGCCACTGGGTCTGCGGGCCGCCGAGCCGGAAATCGAGTCCGATGCCTTTCCGGCCGAAGCCGGGGCTGACCATGTCGACGAACAGGCAGCGGACGCCCTGAATTTCCGCGCTGGCGCAGTAATGCGGGATCGGTAGGACCGGCCAGGTCTCGGGGCAGCCGGAGGGCGGCTGCTCCAGATCCCAGACGATCGGCTTCGGCAGGCGGCCGCCCAGGCTCGCCGCGAAGGCGTGGAAATGATCCATCGTCCCGTGCTGGCGATCGTGGTCGCCCGGGATCAGCCGTACCGGCAGGTCGGGATGATCGCCCAGCGCTGCCGTCAGGATCTGATACTCCGAAGCGTAGCCGTTCTCCGCCAGGTCGCCCGGCAGGTAGACGAAATCAAACATCGCCCGCGGGACGATCGTCGCGATCTGGTCGAGGATCGCGTTCAGGTCGATGGCATTCCGGGCGCCCGCGTCCTGCAGGTGCAGGTCGCCGACATGCAGGAAGACGAGCGGCCCGCACATCGGCACGGCGTGGGGTTCGGTCTCGGACATCGGGGCGATTCCGTCTTCAGCGCGAGTCAGGCGCTCGCCGGCACGGCCGGGGGCAGTCCGGTACCGCTATCCGGGGAGCCGCTCGCGGCTGCGCCGCCCCGGGTCTCAGGCATCAGCGTCAGGTAGAGGACGAAGCCGAGACCGGCGATCGCCGCCAGAGCCAGGAATGCGGTGGAATAGCCCGCCGACACGATGATCAGCCCGGCCAAGGTCGCGCTCACCGAGGCGCCGACCCCCTGAGCCGTGGCGACGGCGCCCTGGGCCGCGTTGAACCGCCCGGCGCCCCGGGTCAGGTCGGCGACCACGATTGGGAACAGGGCGCCGTAGATGCCGGCCCCGACTCCGTCGAGGAGTTGGACGCCCACCAGCCAGAACGGGTTGTCCGAGAGGGTGTAGAGCACGCCGCGCAGCGCCAGCACGCCGAAGGCCGCCAGAAAGATCGGCTTGCGCCCGATGATGTCGGCCCGGGCGCCGACGAAGATCGCCACCGGCACCATCACGCATTGCGCGGCGACGATGCACACGGCGATCAGCGAGGTCGCGTGGTCCTTGCCGGAGAGATGGGTGAGCAGTTGGCCGACCGAGGTCAGCATCGCGGCGTTGGACAGGTGGAAGATCGCGCAGAGCACGGCGAACAGCATCAGCGGCTTGTTCTGCAGCAGGGTCGCCAGGCCCGAGGGCTGCTCGTCCGCCTTGGCTTCCGCCTCGGTCATGCCCCGGGCGAGGTCGTCGTCGATGGCATCGGCCGGGACCAGCAGCATCGCGCCTATCGACAGCGCGGCCAGCACGCCCATCAGCCAGAACACCACGATCGGCCCGAAGAAATAGGCCAAGCCGCCGGCGATCGCCGCCGAGGCGGCGTTGCCGGCATGGTTGAAGCCTTCGTTGCGGCCGATCCGCTTGGCGAACATCTTTGGGCCGACGACACCCAGCGTGATCGCCGCGAGGGCCGGCGGAAAGATCGTGCCGGCCACGTGGGCGATCGATTGCGTCGCGGTGACGAGGTAGAAATTGGAGATGAACGGCAGGATCAGGCAGCTCACCGTGACCGCGATGGCGCCGCCGATCACCACAGCGCGCTTGTGGTTGGTGGCGTCGATCAGCGCACCGGCCGGCGTCTGCGCGACGAGGCCGAGGATGCCGGCGACGGTCATCACCAGGCCGGTGGTGGCCTCGTTCCAGCCCTGGTCCGGTCCCCGCACGGCGATCAGATAGATCGCCAGATAAGGCCCGAGGCCGTCGCGCACGTCGGCGAGGAAGAAGTTGAGCGCGTCGAGGCCGCGCAGGGCCTTGGAGGAGGGAGCCCGGGTGGTCGCGCCGCGCGCCGCTCCCCCGCTGTCGGTCCTGTCCATCCTGCCCCGATCCCCCGATCGCATGTCGTCGCGCCGGAACGCCGTCAACGGCGGCCCGATCCGACCACGACGCCCGCTCGATCCATCAGTTCCCTGGAATTGTTCGAGGTGAGCCGATCCAGGCGGAATCCGTGGCCGGTGAGGAGTTTAACCCACCTCCGGGTCGTCCGATGCGTCGGGATTCCCGACATCCACCGTCGTGTCTGCGGACAGATCCGTCCCCGGAGCGCCGAGGCCGTAGCGCTCGATCTTGGCGTAGAGCAGCTGGCGCTGGATGCCGAGGCGGCGGGCCGCCCGAGCCCGGTTGCCCTCCGCCTCGCGGAGCGCCATGGCGATCATGGTCCGCTCGAGGCGGGCGACCGCGCCGGGCAGGTCCCCCGCCAGCCAATCCACCGGCACGCCGGCCTCCTCGGCCCGGGAAGCCGGCCGCTCGGTCGGCAGGTCGATCGCGTCGGGTGCGATCACCCCGCAGCGCACCAGAACGGCGGCGCGCTCGACGGTGTTGCGCAGCTCGCGGACATTGCCCGGCCAGCCATAGGCCAGCAGCCGGGACGCCGCCCCCGCGCTCAGGCGCTTGCCCGAGGGCGCGAGGAAATGCTCGGCCAGGGGCACGATGTCGGCGAGGCGCTCACGCAGGGGCGGCAGGAGGATCGGCACGACGTTGAGCCGGTAATACAGGTCCGCGCGGAACCGGCCCTGGTCGACCAGCACCGGCAGATCGCGATGGGTGGCGGCCACCAGGCGGACGTCGACCCGCACCGGCCGGCCGCCGAGCGGCGTGACCATGCGGTCCTGGATCACCCGCAGGATCTTGGCCTGCATGGGCGGGGGCATGTCGCCGATCTCGTCGAGGAACAGCGTGCCGCCCTCGGCCTGATGGAACGCCCCGGCCCGGTCGCCGACAGCCCCCGTAAAGGCGCCGCGGACATGGCCGAACAGCTCGCTCTCCAAGAGGTCCGGCGGGATCGCCGCGCAGTTGATCGGGATGAACGGTCGCCCCCGGCGCCGGGAATAGGCGTGCAGCGCGCGGGCCACCTCTTCCTTGCCGGTGCCGGTCTGGCCCTGGATCAGCACGGTGGAATCGGTGTCGGCCACGAGCCCGATCGTCTTCTGGACGCGGCGCATCTCGGCGCTCGACCCGATCAGCCCGGCATGGCCGCCGTCCACGGCCGCGTCCGCCGGATTCGGCTGCGCGGTCGACAGCATCGATTCGAGAACGGCGGCGAGGTCGGAGCGGCCGATCGGCTTGGTCAGATGATCGTGCGCGCCGAGGCGCATCGCCTCGATCGTGTTGGCCGGGCTCGCGAAGGCGGTGAGCACCGTCACGGGCGGCCGGCGCGGCAGGGCGCAGATCCGCGCCAGGGTCGCCATGCCGTCGAGGTCGCCCGGCATCCGCAGGTCGAGCAGAACCGCGGCCACCGGTCCCTCGCGCAGAAGCGCCAGGGCCTCCATGCCGGAGGCGGCCGGCAGCGGCCTATGGCCGAGATCGGCCACGGTTTCGGCCAGCCCCTCGCGCAGGGCGGAATCGTCGTCGACGATCAGGATGGTCGCCATGGCAGGTCCAGCACGAAGGTGGTCTCGGGCACGTCATCGATCAGCCCGACCGCACCGTGATGCGCCAGAGCGATCTCGCGCACGATTGCGAGACCGAGGCCGGTCCCGTCCGGGCGCCCGGTCACGAACGGCTCGAACAGGCCGGGGCGGATCGCTGGGTCGATCCCGGGGCCGGTGTCGCTCACCCGCAGGCGCAGGCGCACCGCGCCGTCGATCGTCACCCGCTCGGCGGCGAGGCGGACCCGGCCGCCCGGGGGCGTGATCTGGAGGGCGTTGAGCAGCAGGTTGTCGAGGGCGCGGGCGATCTGGGCGCCGTCGATCTGCGGCCGGTCGGCCCCGGGCAGCGCGCCGGCCTCGATCTCGACCCGGACGGCGCGGGCATGCGCCAGATCCTCGTGCAGATGCGCGCAATCGGCGAGCAGTGCGGCGATGTCGGTGGGCGTGCGAGTGAGCGTGCGGGCCTGGGTGAGGTTCAGGAGGTCGCGCAGCAGGTGATCGACCCGGGCGATCTGGCCGAGCACGCTCTCCAGGGCCACCGTGGCGCGGTCCGGATCGCCGCTGACCAGGGCGTTCTCGGCCTTGAGCCGCATCGCCGCGATCGGGTTGCGGATCTCGTGGGCGATGCTGGCTGCGAGCCGGCCGACCGCTGCCAGGCGCTCGGCGGCCACGACCCGGGCGCGGGCCTCCCGGAGGCGTCCGCCCGCGGCGTTGAGGGTGTCGACCAGGCGGTCGAGTTCGCGCTCGCCGGTCGGCTCGAGGCGGGGCAGGTCCTCGCCGTCCGGGCGGGGTGCCGCCAGGGCGAATTCCAGCCGGGCGATCCGGCCCGAGAACCCGTACAGGAACCAACCGAGGAACGCCGCCGAGCCCAGCACGGTCACGGCCAGGAAGCCGAGGCCCGCCAGGAAGCGGGTATAGGCCGGGCCGTCGTTGACGTGGGCGCGGCCCATGGTCCAGGCGGTGAGTCCCGGCTCCGGGCCGTGCAGGGGGCAGCCCTGAAGCAGCAGCACCTGCGTGCGGCTCGGCCGGCGGACCGACACGGCGTGGTCGACCCGCAGCGCCTGGGCGTTCACCGCGGCGATGCTGTCGCGCTCGGCCTCGGGGAGGTCGGTCTTCGGCCCGGTGCCCTCGTAGGTGGGATAGGCGTAGGCGAGGGGGCCGTCCGCGGCGCTCCAGATCCCGCCCTCGATGCCGGGATAGAGGTCGAGCGCCGCCCCGACGGTCGGGCCGAACTCGCTCCTGGCGATGCCGCCCTTGCCGCGGCGGCCCAGGGCGGCGTAGCGGTCGATGATCTCCCGGCAGGCGCGCCCGACTGCGACCTCGGCCTGGGCGACCTGGACAGCGGTGGACTGGCTGTAGAAGCCGAACATCAGGTAGGCGGTGGCCGCCGCCGAGGCGAGCAGCAGGATCCACAGGGCGAGCAGCCGGGCGCGCAGGCTGTAGGCCGTCACGGCGCAGGTCCCTCCGGGGGCTGATCGCCCCGACCGAAGCGCTCGCCGGGTTGGCGTCAGCGAGCGCGGCAAATCAATGGCTCGGAGTCGAGCCCGATTGCAACGCGATCCGGAACGGCTCTCAGCGAATATCCGGCTGGGCACCCTGTGGAAACGGTGGCAGAGTCTATCGGGATCGGATTCGGCCGCTGGACCGCGCGGCGATTGCACGCTTCAGTCGGAGCGTTCCATAAATCCGCTGCCGGAGACGGATGGTGTCACAGTCCCTCGTCGATCGGGCGGCGCTCGACGAACTTGAAGGTGCCATCGGCACCGAGAAGCTCGCCCGCCTGCTCGATCGCTTCACCGCCAGCCTCGCGACGGCCTTCGACGGCGCGGATCGGGCCGAGGCCGAGTACGCTCGGGAGGCCCACACCCTGGTGTCGATGTCGGGCATGCTGGGCTGCGCCGACTTGTCCCAGGCCTGCCGAACCTTCGAACAGGCCGCGAAGACTGGCGGCGGCGACCTCGCGGCGCAGCTCGCGACGCTTCGAAGCCTGCGCGACGCAACCGTCGCGGCCCTGCGGGATCTGCGCGAGCACGCGCATGCCACGCGGTAGCGTTCAGCCGGCAGTCACGGCAGCCAGCGGCGCCTCGAAGGTCAGGATCGCACCGGTTGGCGGATAGCTCAGCTGTGCGGTCCCGCCGAAGCTGTGGGCGAGGCTGCGGGCGATCAGGCGCGTCCCGAACCCGGTGCGGGTCGGCGGGTTGACCGGAGGGCCGCCGATTTCCTCCCAGCGGAATTGCAGAATGGCGCCGTCGCCGGAGCCGGCGATGGCCCAAGTGATCACCACATGCCCGCTGGGTACCGAGAGCGCGCCGTATTTGGCGGCATTGGTGCCGAGCTCGTGCAGCATCAGCGCCAGGACCATGCCGTGGCGCGGGCCGAGCGTCACGTCGGCGCCCTCGACCCGGAACCGGCCCGCGACCCCGTCGCCATGGAGCGAGACCGCCCCCTCGACCAGCCCGACCAGGGAGGCCGCCGCGAAGGAACCCTGCAGCAGCACGTCGTGGGCTTGCGCGAGGGCGAGCAGCCGGGCGGCCAGCGCCTCGCCGGCGGCTTCCAGCGAGCCGGCATTGCGCAGGGTCTGCGCCGCCACCGCCTGGACCATGGCCAGGGTGTTCTTCATCCGATGGGACAGTTCCTGCATCAGCAGGGTCTGGCGCGCCTCGGTGAGCTTCAGCTCGGTGATGTCGCGGGACGCCGCCAGGATCCGCTCTGGATGGCCGTGCCGGCCGCCGACCGGAGTCACCGCGATATCCCACCAGCTCACCGCCCGGCCGGTCTCCAGCTTCGCCTGGAAGCGGCTTGCCCCGCCCAGCCGAGCCTTGGCGAGCGCCGCGTCCACTGCCTCCCGGTCCTCGTCGCGGGTCCAGATCTCGATCCAGGGGCGGCCGATCGTGTCCGTCGAATTCCGGCCGCAGAGGCCGGCCGGACCGCTCTCGCCGGCGGTGATCAGGATTCCGTCGCGATCCAGAACCTCCAGGACGTCGGCAGCCACCTGCAGCATCCCGGGGGCGATCAGCTCGCCGGCCCAGGACGGCGCGGACCACGTCTCGGTGCGGCCGGATTCGTGGTGATGCAGGGATGGGTGACCCTGGGCGTGCCAGGGTTCGCGCCCGAGGCGGCCGGCTTCGACGCGGCTCGCAGCCTCAATGATGCGGCCAAGCCGCCGGCTGCGCTGCCGTTCCGAATCCGCCTGTCCCGTCGCCTGCATCAGCAGGGCCCGCAAGCGGATGTTCTCTGCTTCGAGCGCGACGAGACGCCGTTCCGTTCCGTCCGCGCGCGGCAACACGAGGCCCGCATCCATCGCCCGCCCCCCTTCCCAGCTTCCATCCTCCGAGGCGCCCGCGCGCCACGAAAGACCCACCGAAAACGCGGTGCGGCGACGCGATGTCGAGGCTCGGAGGCGCCGGCGGATCGGACCGCTTCTGGTGACGCACTCCGCTCGCAACTTCGCGAATCGAAGGGTGCCTCAGGCTACCACGGTATCTGCGATAATCAAACGAACTGTGTATTCGTCAGCGCCGAGCAACTAGAACGGTCAATCCGAGCGAATACGAAATACGTCACTTGTTTCGCATCAGCAGCACGAGCCAACCGATGCCGAGGATGAAGATCACCAACCCGATCGAGATGAAGACCGGGGTTCCCATGTCGATCAGCCGCGGCGCCAGCTGGGTGGCGAACGCCGCCACGACCAGGGCGACCGCGACCCGGGCGGCGGCCCGCTCGATGCCGCGGGTGACCTTGTCGAGGCCCTTGATTTCGATCTCGACGGTGACGCGGCCCTGCTTCAAGCGCACCAGCATCAGGTGGATCAAAGTCGGAAGTTCGGACGCCGCACCGTAGAGGCCTACGCCCAGGGCCTCGGCCTTCTGCTTGAGGGCGCCCAGGGAGAACTGCGTCTGCATGCTCGCCTTGACGGTGGGACCAGCCGCCGCGAACAGGTCGAAATCGGGATCAAGGTGGCGCATCACGCCGTCGGCGGTGACCAGGCCCTTGAACAGGATCGCCAGGTCGGTGGGCATCGCGAGGTCGTTTTCGCGGGCCATGTTCATGAAGTCGGTGAGCACCAGCCCGAGATTCAGCGGGATCGAGGAGTGGCTCTCGACGAAGGACGTGGCCGAGACCTGGAGGCGGGTGAGATCCGGGTTGCTGGTGCCGGTCCAGTCGAGCAGCACCGCCATCAGGCCGTCGGCATCCTGCTTGAGCATGGCGCCGATCAGCACCAGCAGCTGTGAGCGCCGCCGCTGCGACAGCCGGCCGATGATGCCGAAATCGATGAAGCCGATCCTGTTGCCCGGCAGCGCCAGCATGTTGCCCGGGTGCGGATCGGCGTGGAACACGCCCTCGATCAGCGCCATCTGCAGGAAGGCGTCGGTGCCCTTCTGGGCCAAGAGCTTCTTGTCGAGCCCGGCAGCGCGCAGCGCCGCCTCGTCGTTCGGCGGGATGCCATGGATGAAGTCCTGGACCAGGACCCGCTCGGAGCAGTATTCCCAGTGGATCTTCGGGAACACGATGTCGTCGCGGTCCTCGAAGATCTGCGCCAGCAACTCGCAGTTGCGCGCCTCGTTGAGCAGGTCGAGCTCGCCGTTCAGGCCGTCGGCGAGGTGGCGCATCTGCTCGCGGGGCTGATAGCGGGCCATGTCCGGCCACTCGTTCTCGACGATGCGGGCGCCGTGCGCCATCAGGCGCAGGTCGGCCTCGATGATCTTGCGCAGGTTCGGCCGCAGCACCTTGACGATGACGTCCTCGCCCGAATGCAGCCGCGCCCGGTAGACCTGGGCGATCGACGCGGAGGCGATCGGGTTCATATCGAACTCGGCGAACACCTCATTGGGCGGGGCGCCGATATCCTGTTCCAGCTGCGGGCCGATCTGCTCCCACGGCACCGGCACGACCTGGCTGTGGAGCTTCTGCAGCTCTTCGGTCCAGGTCGGCGACAGCAGGTCCGGGCGGCTCGCCAGGACCTGCCCGAACTTGATGAAGGTCGGCCCCAGCGCCTCGATCGCCCGGCGCAGGCGCTCGGGCTCGGACAGCCGGGTGACGTCGAGCCGCGGCCGGCGCCGCGGCAGCAGGGGCAGATAGCGCAGCCCGAGGCGGTCCACGACGCGGGTGACGCCGAAGCCGATCAGGATCGACGCGATCTCCGACAGCCTCTGACGGTCGCGGGCGGCAACGAAGGCTGTCTTCAGCATGAAGGGGGCGATCCGTTCGGACACGATTGGGCGTCCGGACAGCACGAGCATAAGGACTTTTTTGCGGTCGCGAAGTCCGAGACACCTTCGACGGCGACAATAGGGCCGCCGAGGGCGCGAGCGTACGGGTGTTACGTTCGCGGTGCAGCCGCCGGCAGGGTCGCGACGACCGCCGGCCGCCGCGCGTCGCCGAAACGGGCATTGACCACGAGCAGCGTCACCACCACGGCCGAGAGCGCGAGCGCGGCCAGAAAGTACAGGCCGGCCTCGAAGCTGCCGGTGGCCTCGCGGATCCAGCCGACGATCGAGGGGGCGACGAAGCCGCCGAGATTGCCGATGCAGTTGATCAGCGCGATCCCGCCCGCGGCGGCACTCCCGCTCAGGAACACCGAGGGCAGCGCCCAGAACGGCGCCTTGGCGCCGTAGAGCCCGGCGGCGGCGAGTGCCATGAACGCCACGGCCCAGAGCGAGCCGGTGGCGAAGCCGGCCAGCGCAAGCCCGGTCGCCGTGAGACCGAGGGCGGTGGCCAACGTGATCCGGCGGTCGTCGTAGCGATCGGAGATCCAGCCGACCGTGAGCCCGCCGATCACCCCGAACACGTAGGGCACGGCCGTCATCAGGCCGGTCTGCATGTCCGACAGGCCGGTGCTCTTCAGGATCTGCGGCAGGAAGAATGCCAGGCCGAGATTGGCCCCTGTATTCGCGAAGTAGATGAACGACAGGGCGACCAGCCGCGGATCCGAGAGGGCTGCCCGCAGACTGGTCCCGTGGGCGCCGGCGACGCTGCTCTGCTCGGAATCGATCAGGGTCTGCAGGGCGGTGCGGTCCGCCGGGGCGAGCCAGAGTGCGTCCTTGGGGCGATCGGGGATCAAGGCCAGGAACACGAAACCGAACAGGGTGGTCGGGATGCCCTCCAGCAGGAACAGCCACTGCCAGCCCTTGAGGCCCAGGGTCCCGTCGAGCTGCAGGATGGTGGTCGAGAGCGGGGCGCCGATCGCCAGCGAGACGGGGATGCCGACCGCGAAGGCGCCGAAGATGCGGGCGCGATACGCTTTCGGGAACCAGTAGGTCAGGTAGAGGATCACCCCCGGATAGAACCCGGCTTCGGCCGCGCCGAGCAGGAGGCGCAGGATCAGGAAGCTGGTCGCGCCCTGCACGAACATCATCGCGGCCGAGAGCAGGCCCCAGGTGATCATGATCCGGGCGATCCAGCGCCGTGCGCCGACCTTCTCCAGGATCAGGTTGCTCGGAACCTCGAAGATGAAATAGCCGATGAAGAAGATTCCGGCGCCGAGCCCGAACACGGCCGGCCCGATGCCGAGATCGGCGTTCATCCGCAGGGCTGCGAAGCCGACATTGATCCGGTCGACATAGGCCATGACGTAGCCGACGAAGAGCAGCGGCATCAGTCGGAAGAACACCTGCCGGACGATCCGGTCCTGTTCGCTGGCGACCATGGTGTCCTCGTCGGTTTTGTTTGTCGTGCGCTCGCGGCGGCGGTGAAGGTGCCGCCTGCCAGGCGATCAGAAGGCCGGCTCGAGACCGCTGGCGCGGTAGGCCGCGGCCGCCTCCGGCGTGGTCAGTCCGGCGAGGAAGCGCAGGGCGCCGTCCCGGTCGGCGGCACCGCGCAGGATCGCGGCCGAGAAGGTCGTGACCTCCTGCACCGGCTCCGGGAACGGCCCGACCACCTCGATGCCCGGCACCACCATCAATTCGCTGATCTGCTGGACCGCGATATCGGCCTCGCCCGAGACCAGTTTTTCCGCCGTAAAACCCTGCGGGATGATCGTCGCTTGGGCGTTCACCACCTCGGCCAGCCCGAGCCGCGGGAGCAGGCCGGCGAAGTAGATGCCGCTGGCGCCGGTGCGCGAATAGGCGACCGAGCGCGCCGCGACGAGCGTCCGCTTGAGTGCCTCGACGCTGCCGATATCGGGATGCGCCGCGCCGGCCTTCACGGCGATGCCGTAGCGGGAGCGCACCGCGTCGACCCTGGTCGCCGGTTCGACTTTTCCGGCGGCGATCAGCCGGTCTAGGGCGTCGGAGAGCACGAACACCGCGTCGGCCGTCTCGCCGGCGTCGAGCCCCTTCATGATCACCGCTGTAGGCGCCCAGTCGATCGCCGCCCGGCCCCCCGCCGCCTCGAAGGCGGGGACGACATGGGCGTCGAAGGCGCCCCGCACCACCAGAGCGCATTTCAGCCGCGTCGTTCTTTGGTCGTCCGCCACGCCGGCTCCCATTGTCTCGGAGTTCGTCATCACCGGGCCGGCGGCTCGGCGCGGGAATAGGCGAGGGCGGTGAAGCCGCCGCCCTGGTAGCGCTCGATCACCGGGTTGCCGCTGGTCTTGGACTCGAGCGCCGCCGCGTAGGCATCGGCGCTGTCCTGCGGCGCCCAGCCGATCACGTCGCGGCCGTCCCGGCGCCACCAGGTCATGCGGCTGTTGTGCGAGGCGCCCCAGATCACCACCGTCCCCTTCGGCCCCAGGCTCGCAGCCAGGGTGGCGCGGCTCACCAGGCGGGTCATGTCGGCGTAGGACAGCCAGGTGGACAGCATCCGGGCGTCGGTGGGATCCGGGAAGCAGGAGCCGATGCGCAGGAAGACGCTCTCGACCCCGTGCTTGTCCCGGTACAGGCCGCCCATCAGCTCGCCATAGGCCTTGGACAGGCCGTAATAGCCGTCCGGGGCGAGGGCGCAGTCGTCGTCCAGCACCTCGGTCCGCTCGTGGAACCCGATCGCGTGGTTCGACGACGCGAACACCATCCGGGCGCCTTCACGGCGGGCCGCCTCGTAGGCGTGGTAGAGGCCGCGGATGTTCGGGCCGATCACGGTCTCGAACGGGTGCTCCACCGAGATCCCGCCGAAATGCAGGATCGTGCCGCAGCCTTCTGCCAGGCGCAGGATCGCCGGGCCGTCCTCCAGGTCGGCAAGCTGGAAGCGCGCGCCCTCCGGCAGCGGATCTGGGAACGGCACCCGGTCGGTCAGGCGCAGCGTCCAGCCCTGCGCGTCCAGCGCCTTCGTGAGCACCCGCCCGAGAGCGCCGGAGGCACCGCTGAGCAGGACGGGTTTTTGCGGGACCGTGTCGGTGAGTTCGCTCATCGGGTTCGCTCCGGGATCAGGCGGTCTTCACCGCGTTGAGGGGCGGGGCCGCCTGCGGGCTGTGCGGGCGCTTCACGAAGATCGCCATCGCGACGACGCCTGCGGCCGCGATCACGGCAGCGATGACGAAGGCGCTGGCGTAGCCGCCGAGATACTGTACGGCGAATCCCGTGGCGGTCGGCCCGATGATGCCCGAGATGTTGCTCAGCAGGTGGATGAAGCCGCTGACCCCGCCGACCCGCGCTTCCGGAACCAGCTCGTGGATCGTCGCCCAGCAGGATTGCACCGAGCTCGTCAGCATCAGCACCGCCAGCGCGATCAGCGAGACCGCCACGGCGGCGTTCGGCGCGGCGTTGACGGTGATCAGTGCGACGCCCGCGATGGCCAGCGGCACGATCGTGGTGATCTTCCGGGCCGCCAGCTTGTCGTCCATGCGCTTGTACAGCAGGTCGGCGACGATGCCGCCGCCGACATAGCCGACGAAGCCGCACGCCCACGGGATCGAGGCCACGAAGGCCATCTGCTGCACCGGCATGTGCAGGGCGTCGGTGAGGTAGCTCGGGAGCCAGGAGAGGAAGATGTACAGGGTGTAGTTCACCGCGAACATGCCGAGCCCCAGCGACAGCGTGCTCGGCAGGAACAGGTAGCCGCGCAGGGACCGCTCGTGGTCGGAGGCGGCGAGGTGCGACACTGCCCGGCTGCGCTCGACGAGTTCGATCTCCTCGGCGGAGACCCGCGGGTTGTCCCGCGGCCTGTCGGTCATGAAGATCCGCCACGCCACCACCCAGGCCAGACCGACCGCGCCGATGGCGACGAAGGCCACCCGCCAGCCGTACTGGATCGCCAGCAGCCCGACGACGGGCGCCGCGACGGCGCTGCCCACGGTCTGGCCCGAGAAGGTGAAGCCGATCGTCCGCGCCGTCTCCTCGCGGGGGAACCACGTGGTGATGGTGCGGTTCGTGGTCGAGTTCATCGGCCCCTCGGCGAAGCCGAACAGGGCGCGGACCACGAACATCTGGCCGAACCCGGTCACAGCGCCGGTGAGCATGCACAGGACCGACCAAGCGGTCGCCGCCCAGGTGTAGACGCTGCGCGGCCCGTAGCGGTCGGCGAGTTGGCCACCCACGAAGGCGAACAGGGCGTAGCCGAAGAAGAACGTGCTGAAGATCACCCCCAACTCGGAGGGCGAAAGGTTGAGATCCTGCTTGACGAAGGGCGCGGCCACGCCGAGCGCAGCGCGGTCCATGTAGTTGATGATCCCGGCGATGAAGAGCAGAGCTGCGATCAGGAACCTGTATCGTTTGGCGAACATCGGGCTTCCTCCGGTCTTGTCATGTTTTTGTTTGTATTTTTCTACAGGAACGCGATCGTGCAGGGGCTCGGGCTGTGGCGTGAGCCCGTCTGGGTGAGGTCGCCGCTGCCCGGGTCGATGGTGAATTCGACCAGGCTGTCGCCCTGCTCGTTGGCAACCAGCAGGTGGCCTCCGTCCGGCGCCAGCGTCATGAAGCGCGGGTCCCGGCCGCCGGATGGCGTCCAGCCGGCCGGTTCGAGGTGGCCGCCGTCCACCCGGAAGCGCGCGATCCCGTCCTGGCCGCGGTTCGAAGCGTAGACGAAGCGCCCGCAGGGCGTGACGACGATCGCCGCCGCCGTGCTCGCGCCGAAGAAGTCCGGCGGCAACGTTGGCACGAGGTGGAGCGGCGTGAGCGTCCCGGCTTCCGCATCCCACCGGCAGGTCGCGACGCTGGAATCCAGCTCGTTGACCAGGAAGGCCAGCGCTCCGCCGGGATGGAACGCGATATGGCGCGGCCCGGCGCCCGGGCGCAGTACGGTCTCGGAGACGATCTCCAGGCGGTCGCCGGCGAGCCGCAGGACGAAGACGCGGTCGAGGCCCTTGTCGGGCACGAGGATATGGCGGCCGTCCGGCGACAGGACGACGTGGTGCGGATGGGCGCCGGCCTGCTCGGTCCGGTGCGGGCCGGGCTCGCCCGGCATCGGCAGGACCTGCGCGGCCGGTTCCAGGCCGCCATCGGGCCGCAGGGGCATCAGGGCCACCGAGCCGCTGGCGTAGTTCGCCACGATCAGGAACCGGCCGCCCGGGTCGATGGCCTGATGGACGCTGTTGCTGCCGCCGGTCTCCGCGCTGCCGAGGCTGCGCGGCGAACCGTCGGGCATCACCGCGAAGGCGGTGGCCGATGTGCCGTCGCCCTGGACGGTGTAGAGCACGGCGCGCCTGGGATCGGGGACCAGGAAAGACGGGTTGTCCAGCCCGTCGACCCGGCCAAGATGCGTCCAGCCGTCGAGCCCGGCCCCGACCCGGTAGATATCGATGCCCTGGCCGCGCGCCCGGCGGCGCGCGGTGGTGAAGCAGCCGACGAAGGCGAGGCCGCGGGTGGCGTGGGGCGCGTCGTCGGTCATGCCTCTCTCCGGGTCAGCTCCGCCGCGGGACGCGGCGCAGGAAGTCCGGGTTGAGCTCGGACAGGCGGTTGATTCCGATCAGCGCCATGTCCCGATTGAGCTCCTCCTTGAGGATCCGCATGGCGTGCTCGACGCCCGCCACCCCGCCGAGCGCCGCGCCGAAGATGAACGGCCGTCCCAGCAGGACGAAGTCGGCGCCGAGTGCCAGGGCCTTCATCACGTCGGTGCCGCGCCGGATGCCGCTGTCGACGATGATCTTGAGATTGCCCTTCCGGGCGGCGATCTCCGGCAGCACGTCGAGGGGCGCGATGGCGTGGTCGAGCTGTCGGCCGCCATGGGTCGACAGGATCACGCCGTCGGCGCCGCAGCCGCGGGCGATCTCGACATCCTCCGGGGCGAGCAGCCCCTTCACCACGAGGTTGCCGGACCAGCGCTTGCGGATCGCCTCCAGGTTCTTCCACGAGAGCTGGTCCCGGGCGAGGGTGTTGCGCACCGCCCCTTGCGACATCATCGGCGGGCCGCGCTCGGCCTCGGTGTTCTCGAAATGCGGGGCGCCGTGCTTGAGGAAGGTCCGGGCCACGGTGCCCAGCAGCCAGCGCGGGTGGGTCGCGCTCTGCCAGGCCACCTTGGGCGTGACCTTGATCGGCATCGAGAAGCCGCTGCGGGTGTTGTGCTCGCGGTTGCCCAGCGTCGGGGTGTCGGCGGTCACCACGAAGGTCCGGTAGCCGGTGGCCGCGACCCGGTCGAGCAGGCGGTCGATCCGGGTCTGGTCTCCCGGCAGGTAGCCCTGGAACCAGGCCTGCGGGTTCTGCGCAAAAACGTCCTCCAGCTTGATCAGCGAGGAGGCGCTGAGGATCATCGGCAGGTTCATCCGCCGCGCCGCATCGGCGAGCACGATGTCGCCGCGATAGGCGATGAACGCCGCGCCGCCGAGAGGCCCGACTCCGAAGGGCGCAGCGTAAGTGTGGCCGAACAGCTCGGTGGCGGTATCGCGCCCCGAGGTGTCGCGCATCAGACGTGGCACCAGCGCGTAATCGGCATAAGCGCCGCGGCTATGGGCGAACGCCGCCCCGGTCTCGGCGCCGCCGGCGACGTACTGGAAGATCATGTGCGGCAGGAGCCGCTTGGCGTGCCGCTCGAAATCGTCGAGCGCCAGCAAGTCGCGGAACCGGTAGGGCGTGACCGCATCGCTGCGCCTGAGGCTGGTGACGAGAGCCTTCGGGCCGGCGATGCCGGGCGCCTCGGCATCGGCCTGGTCCACAATGGCCGAGTCGCGCTCCGTCGCCCCCGGGCCGGAGGCCGGCTGGTCGAACGTCGCCATCCGCGTCTCCCTAGATTCCGTCTCGGCCCGATATCGCGGAGCCGCGTGGTTTTTGAAAGCGCTTTCAGATAGCCAGGATCGCAGTGGAGTGTCAATATACTGCCGGTCCCGATCGCCGCCCGAGGCGTGGGCGGCAATGGCCGGGGGAGTCGGATTTCAGTGCTGGACCTGCCGGGGGAGATTCTGGAACCACTCGCGCGCAGCCCGGTGGCGCGGGACGTGGCCCATCGCGCCGGGGTCTCCACCGCGACGGTGTCCCGGGTCCTGAACGGCTCGGCCGGGGTCCGGGCCGACAAGCGCGAGGCGGTGATGCGGGCCGCTCAGGATCTCGGCTTCGTCGCCAACGGCGCCGCCCGGGCGCTCTCGACCCGCCGGTTCATGGCGGTGGGCGCCGTGGTGCCGAACATCGAGAACGAGGCGTTCGTGCGCGTCCTCTCGAGTTTCCAGGAACGGTTGCGGCAGGCGGGCTACACCCTGGTCGCGGCCAATGCCGGCTATGACCTCGAGGACGAGCTGCGCGAGGCGACCTTCCTGCTGGAACGCGGCGTCGACGGGCTGATGCTGGTCGGCGACATCCATCACCCCGATCTCCATACCCGCATCGCCCGGCACGGCATCCCGATGGTGCAGACCTTCAGCCTGTCGCGGGAGCGCCCCTGCGTCGGCTTCGACAACGCGGCGTCCGCGGCTCGGGCGGCGAACTACCTGATCGATCTCGGCCACCGCCGCATCGGCGTGATTTCCGGCCTGCGCAAGGACAATGATCGCGGCGGCGCCCGCGTCACCGGCATCGCCCAGGCGCTGGCGGCCCGGGGCCTGACGCTCGCCCACGAGCACGACATCGAGATCTCGTACGGCATCGGCGGCGGCCGCGACGGCTTCCGGCAGATGCTGGCCGGCGGCCCGCCGCCCACTGCGATCATCTGCGGCACCGACCAGATCGCCTTCGGGGCGATGATCGAGGCCCGGGCCCGGGGGCTCGACGTGCCCGGCGACCTTTCCGTGATCGGCCACAACGATTCCGACTTCGCGCCCTTCCTCGACCCGGCGCTGACCACCATCCGGATCCATTCCGCAGAGATCGGCCACGCCGCCGGAGACCACCTGATCGCCCGCATGCAGGGTCGCCCGGTGGTGCGCCTGACGCAGATCGACGCCGAGCTGATCCTGCGCGCCAGCACGGCGCCGCCAAGAGAACAGGACCGCGGCTGACGCAGATCGGCGATATCTTGCCACCGTTTTGAAATCGCTTACAAGACCGTCAACGGCGACCGGACGTCGAACCGCGCAACATCCCGGGAGACAGCATGGCCCCCCGCATCGTCCTTCTGCACGCGACGCCGGTCGCGATGGCTCCGATCCAGGCGGCCTTCGCCGAGCGCTGGTCCGAGGCCGAGACGGTCAATCTGCTCGACGACGGCCTGTCCCTCGACCGCGCCAAGGAGCCCGGCGCGATCTCCGAAGGCATGATCGACCGCTTCGTCCGGTTCGGACGCTACGGTTACGACATGGGCGCCGACGGCATCCTGATCACCTGCTCGGCCTTCGGGCCGGCCATCGACCGGCTGATCGAGACCGTGCCGGTGCCGGTGCTCAAGCCCAACGAGGCGATGTTCCGCGCCGCCATCGCGCAGGGCACCCGCATCGGCATGCTGGCGACCTTCGGCCCCTCGATCGGCACCATGACCGACGAGTTCGAGGAGTTCGTTGGCCAGTCTGGCCGGTCCGCGACCCTGCGCACGATCCTCGTCGACGACGCCATGACGCGCCTGCGTGCGGGCGACGCCGAGACCCACAACCGTCTGATCGCCGAGCGCGCGCCGGAACTCTCCGAGTGCGACGCGATCATGCTGGCGCATTTCTCGACCTCCCGGGCTTCCGAGGCAGTGCGCGCCGTGGTCGATGTCCCGGTCCTGACCGCCCCCCACGCGGCGGTGGACCGGATGCGCGCCATGATCGAGACGACTGAGAGGGCCTGACTCATGAAGCTCGGTGCTTTCTCAGACCGCCTCAGCGGCCATTGCGGCTTCCTGTTCACGGAGCTGCCCCTGCCCGAGCGGTTCGCCGCCGCGGCCAAGGCCGGGTTCCGGGCGGTGGAGCATCCAAACCTGTTCGCGACCCCGGCCCGGGAGGTCGCGAGCTGGCTCGATCGGGCCGGCGTGCCGCTCGTCCAGACCGGATTTCCGGCCGGCGACGCGTCCAAGGGCGAGAAGGGCTTCGCGGCCTTGCCCGACAAGGTCGCGTATTACCGCTCCACCATCGCGCCCACCCTGGACTACGTCGCACAGCTCGGCTGCCGGATGGTCCACCCGATGGCCGGCGTCCGGCCCGCCGGAGTCGAGCCTGCCCGGCTCTGGGACACCTATCTCGACAACCTCGCCTTCGCGGCCGACGCCGCCAAGGCCCGCGACATGACGGTGATCGTCGAGCCGATCGGCCCCGGCTCCATCGCCGATTACGTGATCGACGACCCGCTGAAAGCCGTGGAGGCGATCCACACGGTGGGCCGGGACAACGTCAAGCTGCTGTTCGACGCCTATCACTGCGTCTGCCTCGGCTACGATCCGGCGGCGCTGATCCGCGCGCACGCGCCGCTGATCGCCCATGTCCAGATCGCCGACGATCCGGGTCGGCACGAGCCCGGCACCGGCACTATCGCGTTCGGGCCGATCTTCGAGGCCCTGGAGGCGGTGGGCTATGCCGGCTTCGTCGGCTGCGAATATCACCCGGCCGCCGGCACCGAGGCCGGCCTCGGCTGGATGCGGGCGGCCTAACCGAGCAGCCGCGCCCGGCGCTCCAGGACCGCGGGCCAGACCTCCGGATTGACCAGGCGGGGCGGCATCGCGCCCATTAGGAGGCCGACGATCTGCTCGGCGCCCCAGGAGGCGACGTTGCGGCGCGCCTCATGGGTGACGCCGGCGGTGTGGTAGGTCGCCACGACGGTGTCGAGCGTGAGCAGCGCCGAGCCGAGGGGCGGCGGCTCCGGTGCCCAGACATCGAGGCCGGCCCCCGCCAGATGGCCGGAGGCCAGGGCCTCGGCGAGCGCCGCCTCGTCGTGCACGCCGCCGCGCGCCGTGGTGATGAACAGCGCGCCGGGCTTCATGGCGGCGAAGGTCTCGGCGTCGAAGCTGCCCCGGGTCGTATCGTCGAGCGGGCAGTGCAGGGAGACGATGTCGGACTCCGCGAGCAGCCGCGCGCGGTCTACCGGCTCGCCGCCGCGGGCCCGGATATCGTCGGCCGAGAGCAGCGGATCGTAGGCCAGGACCCGCATGTCGAAGCCGCGGGCGAGCTTGGCGACCTCCCGGCCGGTATGGCCGATGCCGACGAGGCCCAGGGTCGCGCCGCCGATCTCATGGCCCATCAGCGATTCCCGCGAGAAGCCCCGTTCCGTCCGCAGCAGCCTGTCCGACACGCAGATCTTGCGGGAGACCGCGAGCATCAGGCCGATGGCCAGCTCCGCCACCGAGCGGGCATTGCCGCCGACCTGGTTGACCACCGCGACGCCGGCGCGGGTGCAGGCGGCGGCGTCCACCGTGTCATAGCCCGCCCCACCCGAGGAGACCGCGAGCAGGTTCGGGCAGGCGGCCAGCAGGTCGTCCGTCACGTGCCAGCGGCGGGGAAGCTCGTCCCGGGCGGGCGAGACGTGGAAGACGTGAGCCTGCGCCAGCAGGGCCTCAAGCGCTTCTGGCGGCCCCTGCAGGTCGCCGACCTGCAGGTCGATGTCGGGCTCGGCCCTCAGCCGCGCGTCGAAGACCGGGTTGATCCAGAGATTGAACCGGCAGACGCGCTTGAGGGCCACCGGGTCAACCCCTCACCACTGCATCGATCGCGTCGACCACGTGGTCGATGTTGTGGGTGTTGACCGCCGCCACGCAGATCCGGCCGGTCTCCAGGGCGTAGACCTCGTGCTCCTCGCGCAGGCGCGTGGCCTCCGCTGGGGTCAGGCCGGTGTAGGAGAACATGCCCTTCTGGGCCTTGATGGCGTCGAAGCCGCGCTCGGGGTGGCGCTGCTGCAGGCTGTCCGCCATGCGCACCCGCATGGCGCGAATCCGCTCGCGCATCTCGGCGAGTTCCCGCTCCCAATCGGCGCGCAACTCCGGATCGTTCAGCACCATCTCGACGATGGCGGCGCCGTGGGTCACCGGGTTCGAGTAGCTCGCCCGCACCAGACGCTTGGCCAGGGACTCCACCTTGGTCTTCATGGCCGGGTTCTCGGCCACGATCGTCAGGGCGCCGACGCGCTCGCCGTAGAGCGAGAACGACTTCGAGAACGAGGAGGCGACGAAGAATTCCTGGCCGGATTCGGCGAACAGCCGCACCGGCGCGGCGTCTTCGTCCAGGCCGTCGCCGAAACCCTGGTAGGCGATGTCGAGGAACGGGATCAGGCCGCGCTCGGCCAGCAGGGGCGCGAGGTCGCGCCACTCATCGGGGGTGAGATCGGCGCCGGTCGGGTTGTGGCAGCAGGCGTGCAGCACCACGATCGAGCCCTTCGGCAGGCCTTCGAGATAGGCGCGCATCGCCGGGTAATCGACGCCGCCGGTCTCGGCTGAGAAATACGGATAGTCGACGACGGTGAAGCCGGCCTGGGTGAACAGCGCCTTGTGGTTCTCCCAGCTCGGGTTGCTCACCGCCACGGTGGCGCCGGGATTGAGCCGGGCGAGCAGGTCCGCGCCGGTCTTGAGTGCGCCGGTGCCGCCGATGCTCTGGAGCGTCGCGGTGCGATTCTGCTTGAGGATCGGGGCGCCCTCGCCGAACAGCAGGGCCTGGACCGCGTCGCGGAACGGCTTGGTGCCCTCGATCGGCCGGTAGGTCTTCGGCAGGCCCTTCTCGATCCAGCGCTTCTCGGCGGTCTGCACGGCGCGCAGGCGCGGCACCTTGCCGTCGGCATCCGTGTAGACCCCGACCACGAGGTTGAGCTTTTTGGTGCTCGGGTCGGCGTTGAAGGCCTCGAACAGGCGCATGATCGGGTCGAGCGGCGCGTCCTGGATGCCGGCGAACAGCGAGGTCATGATCGTCAATCGTCCCAGAGGTCTTCGATGCGGCGCGTGCGGGCGGTTCTATCCAAAGTCGCGGGCCGGCCGACGCCCTTATTTCGCACATCGCGTCCGCCCGCCAGCGCTTCCGCGCGCGGCAGCGTCCCGATCCGCTCAAGGATGAGCCGGTTCTGAAACCGTGATCACGCCCGCGAAGACGCCGATGCGCGCTTTCCGCCCGGGCCGGCCGACCCTAACGTGTGCGGATGAAGCACAGTCTCGCCCTGATCATTGCCAGCCTCCTGTTCGCGGCACCGGCCGCCGCGCAGGCGCCGGTGCGGATCGGCCTGTCGGCGCCGCTCTCGGGGCCGGATGCCGCCTACGGGCAGGGGCTCCGGCAGGGCGCCGAGCAGGCGGTGGCCGATCTCAACCGGGCCGGCGGCGGGCGGCCGAAATTCGCCCTCGTGCAGGCCGACGATGCCGGCGACGCCCGGCAGGCTGTCGCCGCCGCGAAGAAGTTTACGGCCGACGGCGTGCGCTACGTGATCGGACCGTTCGAATCCGGGGCGGTCGCCGCGGCGGCGCCCATCTACGAGGAGGCGGGCGTCGTCATGGTCGCGCCTGGCGCCACTTACGCGCCCCTGACCGGCCGCGGATTCGGGATCCTGTTCCGCCTAGCTCCGAGCGATGCCCAGCAGGGGCGGGCGGCGGGGAGCTATCTCGCCAAGGCGTTCGCCGGCCGGCGCATCGCCATCCTGAACGACCGCTCGACCTATGGGCGCGGCCTCGCCGAGGCGGTGGCGGCGCGGCTGAAGGAGGCCGGCACCCCGGAGGTGCTGTTCGACGGCTTTCCGCGCGGCACCCGCGACCTCTCCGATCTCGTCGGACGGCTGAAGGCGGCCCGGGTCGACGCTGTGTATTTCGGCGGCCTCGCCCCGGAGGCCGCCACGCTCGTTCGCGCCCTGCGTGAGGCCGCCATCGGCACCCCGCTGGTGGCGAGCGACGGCATCCTCGATCCCGCCTTCGCGGCCAGCGCCGGTTCGGCCGGGGAGGGGACCGTGATGACCTTGCCGCCCGATCCGCCGCGCCTGCCCGAGCCGAAGGGCGGCAAGGCACCGGCACGCAGTGCCGAGGCCGAGAGCGTGGCGGCCTCGGGCTACGCGGCGGTGGAGGTTCTGGCCCAGGCCTTGGAGCGCGCCCGCGCGGCGGATCCGAAAACCGGGCGCATCCCGGACGGCCGCAAAGTCGCCGAGGCCCTGCATGGCACCCAGCCGGTGCGCACGATCCTCGGCCCGGTCGGCTTCGACGAGCGCGGCGACCGGACTGCAGGCGCGGTCACCCTTCGGGTCTGGCGCCGGACGCCGGACGGACGCCTCGACTACGCTGGCAACGACGTGTCGGGGCCGTGAAACCCGGCAAATCATGTCCACGACTCACGGCGCCGAGGAGAGCATGACTTGCCGCGGGATCGTGTGACGACTACATGCGGGCGGCGTCGCTCAGCAGGCGCGGACCGTCCGTCGGATCGGATCCGCGCCCTGCGGCGTTTCCCGAGCTTGATGACAGCCGAAAAAATTTTGCCGGAACGCCTGCTGCCGGACGGTCCGACTGGAGAAGGTGCATGGCGAAAGAAGAATTGATGCAGTTCGACGGTCTCGTGATCGAGATCCTGCCGGACGCGCGCTACCGCGTGCAGCTCGACCAAGGCCACGAGATCGTGGCCTACACGGCCGGCAAGATGAAGAAGAACCGCATCAAGACCCTGGCGGGCGACCGGGTCACGGTCGAGATGTCGCCCTACGATCTGGAGAAGGGCCGCCTCGTGTTCCGGCACAAGGACGAGCGCTCCGCGGGTCCGCGCCCGCAGGTGCGAGGCGGTCAGTTCCGCCGCCGTTGAAGCCCGTGCGCGCGACCCGGGTCTCCTCGGTCGCGCCGGCCTATCTGCTCCTCACCCTCACGGCCCTGCTCTGGGCCGGAAACGCCGTCACCAGCCGCTGGGCGCCGGGCCATATCTCGCCCCAGGTGATTACCACGTTGCGCTGGGCGGTCGCCTGCGCGGTGCTGGCGCCGTTCGCGGGTCGCAGGCTCGTGGCGGAATGGCCGCTCCTGCGCCGGCACTGGCTGCGCATCCTGCTGATGGGCGGGCTCGGCTACACGGCCTTCAACTGCCTGTTCTACGCCGCCGGCGTCTACACCAGCGCGGTCAACCTGGCGCTGTTCCAGGGGGCGATCCCGGTCCTGGTGATCGTGATGAACCGCCTCGCTTACGGCGTGCCGGTCACCCCCGGCCAGATGATCGGTGTGGTCCTGACGCTGATCGGCGCCGGCCTGGCGGCGACACACGGCGACCTTTCCGTGCTGACGCGCCTCGACTTCAACCGGGGCGACGTGCTCGTGTTCGGCGCCTGCCTGCTCTACGCGGGATACACGATCTTTTTGCCGAAGCGCCCGAAGGTCTCGGCCCTAGCGTTCTTCGCCGCCATGGCGATCGCCGCCTTCGTGACCTCGCTGCCGCCGCTCGCGGTCGAGTGGGCCTCCGGGCACGCTGTCTGGCCGGGGCCGGAGGGCTGGGCGATGGTCGCCTTCGTCGGCCTGGGGCCGTCGCTGCTGGCGCAATTGTTCTTCATGCGCGGGGTCGAGCTGATCGGCCCGAACCGGGCCGGGCTGTTCGTCAACCTCGTGCCGATCTTCGGCGCGATCCTCGCCGTCCTGCTGGTCGGCGAGCCGTTCGGGGCGATCCAGGCGATCGCCCTGGCCCTGGTGCTCGGGGGGATCGCCTGTGCCGAGCGCCTCAAGCCGGCGCCGGCCGTGGCGGCGACCCCCGAAGCCGCCTATTCGCAGACGCGCACGCGCCGGATGTAGACGTCGCCGTAGGGATCGACGGTGCGGCGGCGCTCGAAGTGGCAGACCGGACCGTAATCCTCCTCCACGTAGACCGGCGGCGGGGCGCGGTAGACCGGGCGGCCGGGATAGTAGCCGTTGTTGGCCGACGCGATGGCGCCGCCGACCGCGAGGCCGCCGAGAACGCCGAGGGCCGCCGCGCCGCCGGCGCCGATCCCGTCACGGGCCTGGGCGGCCGGCGCGAGGGTGGCGAGGCTCCCGACGATGAGGCTCGTCGCGAGAAGGTACTTCATGACATTCCCCCTGATGGGTGCGATTCGATCCGGGATAGCCCGACTATCACACCCTAGCTTTGGGGCGTTTGTTCGGCCGCACATCGCGACGTGATGGGGCGACTTGACGTGGGGTGTTCCGACGCACCAAACCCGGGGCGAACCCACCAGAACAACAACCGAGCGCGGAGGCCGGCATGGTGACACGGGGCTTCGTCGGGCGCAGGCAGCCGCCCGAGACCGGCGCGCGCATCCCGCCCGGCCAATATCTCACCGACGACTTCCCGATCCTGCAGATCGGCCCCAACCCGACGGTCGACCTCGCCACCTGGCGGTTCACGTTGCGCGAAGGCTCGCGGCCGATCAAGGCGTGGAGCTGGGCGGACTTCGAAGCGCTGCCGCGCACTACCTGGCAGGGGGATATCCACTGCGTCACCAAGTGGTCGAAGTTCGACACCGCCTGGGAGGGCGTGAGCGTCGACGACCTGCTGGCCGATGCCGGCATCGCTGCGCCGACCGCCTTCCTGCTGGCGGAATCGTTCGACGATTACACCACCAACGTGCCGGTGGCCGACCTCGTGAACGGCCGCGCCATGGTGGCGACCCGCTATGCCGGCCAGCCGATCCACCCGGACCATGGCGGCCCGGCGCGGCTGCTCGTGCCGCACCTGTACTTCTGGAAGAGCGCCAAATGGGTGAAGGGCTTACGCTTCACGACAGTCGACACGGCCGGCTTCTGGGAGCTGCGCGGCTACCACATGTACGGGGATCCTTGGCGTGAGCAGCGCTACACCGGTGACTGAGCCGATCGTCTTCCGTTGGCATCACGCCGAGATCACCGCCATCGCGCCCGTCACCCCGCAGGTGAAAAGTTTTCGGCTGCGCTGCGACCTGGCGAAGGCCTACCGCGCGGGTCAGCACGTCGACGTCCGCCTCACCGCCGAGGACGGCTACCAGGCCCAGCGCAGCTACTCGATTGCCTCGGCGCCCGACGGCAGCGGCACCCTGGAGCTGATGATCGAGGCTCTGCCCGACGGCGAGGTCTCGGGCTGGTTCTCGCAGGCCGCCGAAATCGGCGACCGCGTCGAGCTGCGCGGGCCGATCGGCGGCTCTTTCTCCTGGGACGGGCCGGACGGCGGGCCATTGCTCTTGGGGGCCGGCGGCTCCGGCGTGGTGCCGCTGCTGGCTATGCTGCGCCGGCGCGCGCAGGTCGCCCCGCAGATCCCGGCGGCCTTGATCTACTCCGCCCGCACCCGCGCGGAGGCAATCGCTCTGCCCGAGCTGGAGCGCCTCGCCGGCAACGGCACGGGTTTCTCCCTGCACCTCACCACCACCCGGGATTCCGGCGGCCGGCGGATCGACGCCGCCCTGGTGGCCGGCGCCCTGGCGCGGATCGGGCAGCCGCAAAAAGTCTTCCTCTGCGGCTCGAACCGCTTCGTCGCCGCAGCCTCGGACCTGATCCTGGCGGCGGACGTCCCGGCGGGGATGATCCGCACCGAGCGGTTCGGGGCCTGATCAGGGGCTGAAGATCAGCACGAGGTAGACGAAGAACACCACGAGGTGCACCGCCCCCTCCAGCACCGTCGTGCGCAGGCCCGAGAAGGTCTGCATGCTCAGGATCAGCGTCACCGCCAGCAGCGTCATCTCGGTGGGCTTCAAGCCGAGAACCACGGTCTGGCCGGTGAGCAGGCCGATGGTGAGGATCGCCGGGACGGTGAGGCCGACCGTCGAGGTGGCCGCCCCCAGGCACAGATTGATCGCCCGCTGCAGCTCGTTGCGGGCGATGGCCTTGAGCGCCGAGATCGCCTCCGGGGTGAACACGATCGCGGCGATCAGCACGCCGCCGAGCGCCGAGGGCGCGCCCAGCGCCGCGATGCCGTGGTCGAGGATCACCGCCAGGCTTTTGGCAAGCAGCACGATCGGCACGACGTTGGCGAGCAGCAGCACGACGTGCTTGGCGATCCCGCCGCCCGAGATCGAACCCGCGCCGGACCCGGCTTCCGCCTCGACCTCGGAATCCTGAAAAAAGTCGCTGTGGCGGCTGGTCTGGATCAGCAGGAATACGCCGTAGAGCGCCAGGGTGAAGACCGAGAAGGTCACCGCCTGAAGGGTGGTCAGCGTGCCGTCGGCGGTCGAGCTGGTGAAGTTCGGGATGATCAGCGCGATGGTGGTTAGCGGGATGATCACCGACAGGAAGGCCGAGGCCCCCTGCAGGTTGTAGCTCTGCTGGTGGTGGCGCAGGCCGCCGACCAGGAGCCCGAGGCCGACCACGCCGTTCAGCACGATCATCAGCACGGCGAACATCGTGTCGCGGCCGAGCGTCGGCGCATCCTTGGCCGAGAGCATCACGGCGGAGATCAGCGCCACCTCGATGATCACGATGGAGAGCGTCAGCACCAGGGTGCCGAGGGGCTCACCGAGACGATGGGCCAGATCCTCGGCCTCGTGCACGACCCCGAAGGCCGACCAGACGATGACCGCGAGCAGCCACGCGAACAGCCCGCCCGCGAACCAGGGCTGTGCCAGGTCGCCGAGCCAGGTCTTTCCGAACCACGCGAAGGCGAGGACCGTCGCCCACGCCACCGCCAGCCGCAGGACTCCCGTCATGGTCTCGATCGTCTCCGGTCGGATCGCTCTGATGGCACGATGCACAAGCCCAAGCCGTGTCTTAGGTCAGATGACCGGTAAGGCCAGGGTTGCCGGATCGCAGCGGGGATTTTGAAGTGGACGACGCAGGCCCACTGCGTCCGTCTGAGCCGGCGCAACCGGCCCATGCCGTGGCGGGAGTGGTCAGAAGGCCCGGTTGGCGCTACCATCAGGCACCCGAATAAAGTCCGGTGCCTGATTCCTCCGCCGCGCGATGGCGCGCTGCCGGGCGCGGCGCGGCCGTTGAGAGTTTCCGTAACTTGCCCTTCCCGACCCTGCCCGCCCCTCTCGCGCGGGCCCTGTCCGAGCGCGGCTACGCCGATCCCACCCCGGTCCAGGCCGCGGTGCTGGAAGCGGCCGCCGGCGCCCGCGACCTCCTCGTCTCCGCCCAGACCGGCTCCGGCAAGACCGTGGCCTACGGCCTGGCCATGGCCAACATGCTCATCGGTCCCGAGGCCGGCGAGGCCGAGATGCTGCCGCCCCCCGGCGCGCCACTCGCCCTTGTGATCGCCCCGACCCGGGAGTTGGCGCTTCAGGTCCAGCGCGAGCTGCTCTGGCTCTACGCCCCGGCCGGCGGACGCGTCACCGCCTGCGTCGGCGGCATGGATCCCCGCCGCGAGGCCCGGATGCTGGCCGACGGCACCCATATCGTGGTCGGCACCCCGGGCCGCCTGCGCGACCATCTGGAACGCCGCAACCTCGACCCGACCGGCCTGCGCGCCGTGGTGCTCGACGAGGCCGACGAGATGCTCGATCTCGGCTTCCGCGAGGATATCGAGTTCATCCTCTCGGCCACCCCGCCGGAGCGGGCGACCTACCTGTTCTCGGCGACCCTGCCGAAGGCGATCGAGGCCCTGGCCGAGCGCTACCAGCGCAACGCCCTGCGGCTGGCGATCAAGGGCGAGAGCAAGGGCCACGCCGACATCGCCTACCGGGCGGTGCGGATCATGCCCCGGGAGACCGAGCACGTGGTGCTCAACCTCCTGCGCGAGGCGGATGCGCCGACCGCGATCGTATTCTGCAACACCCGCAACGCCGTGCGCCATCTCCAGGCGAGCCTCACCGAGCGCGGCTTCTCGGTGGTCGCGCTCTCGGGCGAACTCGGCCAGGGCGAGCGCAACGCCGCCCTCCAGGCGCTCCGCGACGGCCGGGCGCGGGTCTGCGTCGCGACCGACGTGGCCGCCCGCGGCATCGACCTGCCGTCGCTCAGCCTCGTGATCCATGCCGACCTGCCGCACGACGCCGAGGTGCTTCAGCACCGCAGCGGGCGCACCGGCCGCGCCGGCCGTAAGGGCACCTCGGTGCTCCTGATCCCGAATTCGCGGCGCCGCCGCGCCGAGCAGATGTTCGCCATCGCCAAGGTCAGCCCGGAGTGGTCCGGGCCGCCCTCGGCCGACGATATCCGGAAGCTCGATGGCGAGCGCATGCTCTCCGACCCGCTCTTCTCCGAGCCGCCGGCCGAGGAGGATATCGCGCTGGCCGGCGCCCTGCTCGCCGGCAAGACGCCGGAAGAGCTCGCCGCGCTGCTGGCCCGGGTCTACCGCACCCGCCTGCCGGCGCCCGAAGAGGTCAGCGATCCCGGCGAGGGCCGTGCGCCTCGCGGTGTCAGCGAGCGCCCGCCCTACGACCCGATGAACCCGGAGCAGATCGCCGCCCTCGGGCCGGCGGTGTGGTTCCGGCTCAATCTCGGACGGCGCGACAACGCCGATCCGCGCCGCCTTCTGCCGATGCTCACTCGCCGCGGCGGCATCGGCCGCCAGGAGATCGGGGCGATCCGGATTTTCGACCGGGAGACCAAGTTCGAAATCCGCGGCAACGCGGCGGCGCGCTTCGCCGAATCCTTTGCCCGCAACGGCTCGCCGGAGATCCAGGTCGAGGCGCTGGCGGGCGACGCCGGTCCCGCCGAGCGCAAGAGCGGCCCGAGCGGCCCGAAGGGTTTCGCCAGCCCGCGGGCCGGCAAGCACCAGCGCCACGCTGAGCGGTCCGGTCCCCGGTCCGATGCCAAGCCGGGCCGGAATACCGGCCGCAGCTAATGTTTTGGATTACCGCCTGGGGCGTCGTCCCCCGGCGGTAATGTCAAAAAACCTTTTTGACGGCGTCGCCCAGCGCGTCGACGCTTTCCTTCAGCTTCCGTCCGGCCGGCGCCAGGGACGGAAGCTTGATGCCGAGCACCTCGGTCTCCTCGTCGGCCGGCTCGGCCTGCGCGACGGTCGCCGCGGCCGCGCCGGGCTTGGCGGTGTCGGCGGTCTTCTTCGCCACGGGCGGCTTGGTCGCGGCCACCGCCTTGCGGGCGGGTCTCTCGGGCGGAGCCGCGGCCGGCGTCGTGGCGACCGGCTTGGCCGCGGGCACCGCGGCGGGCACGACCACGTCGCGTGCCCGGACGGTTTCGGAGGCACGCGGCGGCTGCAAAGCAGCGGTCCGCGTCGGGGGCAGGGGCATCACGACCTGACGGGCGGCGGCGATCGGCATCACGGGGGTCGGGGTGGGGATACGCTGGGTCGGCGCCTCGGGCACGGCCACGCTCCTGGCGGGCGTCGGCCCTGCGACGGGCAGGGCCTTCGCCGAAGCCGAAACAGCGGGACTCGCGGCAGCCGGCGCCAACGCCTCCGGCAACGCGGCCATGCGCAGAGCCGGCTTCTCCGGTTCCGCGGGCTTCGCCGCGACGGGGGCCGCCGGGGCGACGCCGGCCACGGCCGGGAGGCCGTCCTTCAGCTCGGGCCAGTCGGCGGCCCGGCTCATCGGCGCGCGCTTGACCGGCGTGGGGGCGGCGAGCCCGGCCATCAGGGTCGAGGCGGCGACGCCGAAGCCCGCGACGGCGCCCGCGCCGACCAGCCCGACTAGGACGAGCCGCAGATTGGATTTGCGTCCGGGACGGGCCTCCGGCGACCGATGCGGTCTTGTATCGGACGGGTCCAGGGCGAGATCGATCATGGTCCGGGGTCTCTAGACACGATGCACGGCGCGCGCGACCGGGCTCCCCATGACCGGCCGCCTCTCTCCGTTATTCGGAGATGGGTCGACACCAGAGCCGATAGAGGAACCGCAATACGGCGCAAAGATGTCGGCTCGAATTGCGTTCCCGGCCAGTCGAGGATCGGCTATCCACAAGATAAGCCGAGATCGCTTAAGGATCCGTCATCGCATCCACCCCGGCAGGGCGGATGCCCCCCCCCCTTCCGCGCCGGGCCGGGGCATGGACATCGCCGACACGCCCGCTATGCGTCTGACCGTGGATACGACACCGAGCCTGCTGCCGACACCTGCGCCGCCGCCGACATCCCGCCGCTCCGGCTTCCGGCCTTGGGCCGACGGGTCGACCCGGGCGCGGCTCGTCGCCGTGGTGCTGTTCATCGATGCGCTGGCGGCCCTGATCTCCTGCGGGGTGATCGTGTTCAACGCCCGCAATGCGGTGCGGGTCGAGACGCGCGCTTCCCTCGCCACCGTGGAGTCCCTGGTCGCCGACACGATCCGCCTGTCCGACACGACCTCGCCCGACACGCTGCTGCAGACCCTGGACCTGCGCTTCAAGGTCCTGCGCCACGTCCGGGTCGCGGTCCTCGAGCCGGACGGCGACCAGGTCGGCAAGCCGATGCCGCCGCAAAAATCCGAGCGCGAGGCGCCGCGCTGGTTCGCTGATCTGATCATGCCGCCGATCGAGCGCCACACCCTGCCGATCGTCGTCAACGGCCAGACGCTCGGCACCGCGCAGATCACCACCCAGCCGATGGACGAGATCGACGAGATCTGGGGCTATGCCCGGGCGCTCTCGATGACCACGCTGGCGATCAACGCGGCGATGCTGATCGCGCTCTATCTCGCCCTCGGGCGCATCCTGGCGCCGCTGCAGCGGCTGGGCGCCGGCCTGACCCAACTGGAGCACCACGACTACACCGCGCGCCTCTCCCCCCCCGGCGCCCGCGAACTCGCGGTGATCGCCGAGCGCTTCAACAAGGTCGCCGCGGCTCTCAGCGAGGTACGCGGCGCCAATGGCCGGCTGAACCGCCAGCTGCTCACCGCTCAGGACGACGAGCGCCGCCGCACCGCCCTGGAACTGCACGACGAGTTCGGCCCCTGCCTGTTCGCCCTGGAGGCCAACGCTGCCTCGATCGCCCGGATCGCCTCCGGCCCGGCCGAGCCCAATCGCGAAAAACTCGCCGCCCGGGCGGCCGAGATCAGCGCCATCGTCGGGCAGGTCCAGACCGTCAACCGGGAATTGCTGAACCGCCTGCGTCCGCACGGGCTCGGGCAGGCGCCGCTTTCCACCTGCCTCGACCTGCTGCTGCGGGGCTTCGGCCAGCGGCATCCCGCCACCAGCTTCGTCGGCCGGTTCGACGGCCTGGCCCGCGGTTACGGCGAGCTCGTGGACCTCACGGTGTTCCGCTGCGTGCAGGAGAGTGCGACCAACGCCGTCCGCCACGGCGGCGCCAGCCGGGTCGAGGCCGAGGCCGTCGAGGTGGACGGCAGACTGCGCGTCACGATCCGCGACGATGGCATCGGAATCCCCCACGAACATCGCACCGGGCTCGGTCTGTCGGGGATGCGCGAGCGTGTCGAGGCGCTGGATGGGACCTTCGCCCTTGACAATGCCGGCCCCGGCGCAATCGTCACGATCCTGATCCCCGTTCCGCCGGAGCGGGTCGACGAGAACAACAACGCGCCGAGCGCATGAACGCCATCGCCTCCCAGATCGACGCCGCCGCAACACGCCTGCCGGTCCTCGTGATCGACGATCACCCGATCGTCCTGCAGGGCTGTCGACGAGTCCTCGAGGACTCCGGTGTCGAGACCATCGCGGAGGCGACCACGGTGGTCGGTGGCTACCGGATCTTTCACCGGCTGCGGCCGCCGGTGGTGATCTGCGACCTGACCTTCCAGGGCAGCGGCATGGCCGGGCTCGGCCTGATCCGGCGCATCCGCGCGGTCGCGCCGGAGACGCGCATCCTGGTGTTCAGCATGCACAACGATCCGGTGATCGTTGCCCGCGCGCTGGAGGCCGGGGCGCTGGGCTACGTCCTGAAGGACCACGCCTCGGCCGAGCTGTTCGAGGCGTTCGGCAAGGTTCGGATCGGCGAGGTCTATCTCGACCGCCGGCTCGCCACCGAGGTGGCGATGCTGCGCGCCGATGCCCGCCGCACCCCGGAATCCCAGCTCACCCCCCGGGAGCAGCAGATCCTGGCGCGGCTGGCCCAGGGCCGCTCCTACGGTGCCATCGCGGCCGACCTGTCGGTGAGCTACAAGACCGTCACCAACGCCTGCTCGCAGATGCGCCAGAAGCTCGGCGTGCGGACGCTCGCCGAGCTGATCCACGTGGCCGTCACCCACGCCCAGCGGCAGGGTTAGCAACGGATCCCGGAGATGCCTTTGACCGACGGTGACGGTGGCCCGAACGCTTTCTCTCGCGATGCCTGGGCGCGCAACGCAGGCGCCTATGAAATTATCCGGACGATGCCGTTCAACGCCGAGTTGGCGGCCGGCACGCTGCGGCAGGATCGGTTCCGCCACTACATCGTCCAGGACGCACACTACCTGATCGGGTTCGGCCGGGCGTTGAGCCTCGCCGCCGCGAAGGCCCCGGACCCGGACGGGATCGTCCAGTTCTCCCGCGCTGCCCAGGACGCCATCGTGGTCGAGCGCGCGCTCCATGGCGGTTTCTTCCGCGATTACGGGATCGGCCCGGAGACCTTCGCGGGCACGCCGCTGACGCCGGCCTGCCATCACTACGTCTCCTACCTGCTCGCAACGGCCTATGCCGAGCCGTTCGAGGTGCTCTGCGCGGCCCTGCTGCCGTGCTTCTGGATCTACAAGGCGGTGGGCGACGACATCTTCGCACGCGCGGTACCGGACAATCCCTACCGGGCCTGGATCGACACCTATGCGGGCGAGGAATTCGCCGAGGCCGTGGCAAGTATGATCGCCGCCACCGACCGGGCGGCGGCGCAGGCCTCGCCGACCACGCTCGCGCGCATGCACGACGCCTTCACGCAGGCGACGCGGCTCGAATGGCTGTTCTGGGACGGCGCCTACCGGGACGCATCGTGGCCGCTGTGATCCGCCCGGCCCGGGCGTGACGCCGCCGGACCTCAGCCGCCGGGCCGTCCTGGCGGCGGGTGCCGCGTCGGTGGCTTTCGGGCCTGCCCGGTCCGAAGCCGCCGACGCGCCGGGCCCGATCCCGCAGGACCGCCCGGTCCGGATCGCCATGATCCTCTTTCCGGGCATGACCGCCCTCGACCTGGTCGGGCCGCAGGCGCTGCTGGCCGGCCTAGCCCCCGGGAGTCTGTATCTCGTCGCGCAATCCGCTGGGCCCGTCGCCAGCGATACGGGCCTCAGCCTCGTGGCGACGCACGGGTTCGAGGCCTGCCCACCCGATCTCGACGTCCTGTTCGTCCCCGGCGGCGACGGCACGCCGGCGCAGATGCGCGACCCGGCCTTGCTGGCTTTCCTGCGCGATCGCGCGCCCCGCACCGCCTGGGTGACGAGCGTCTGCACCGGCTCGCTGATCCTCGGGGCGGCCGGCCTGCTCAGGGGCTACCACGCGACCTCGCATTGGTGCGTGCGCGACGCGGTGCTGCCGCTGCTCGGCGCCGTCCCTTTGGCCGAGCGCGTAGTGTTCGACCGCAACCGCGCCACCGCCGCCGGCATCTCGGCCGGGCTCGATCTGGGCCTGGCGCTGGCCGCCCGCCTGCGCGGCCCCGACTACGCCCGCACCGCGCAGCTGGTCGCCGAATACGCCCCGGAGCCGCCGTTCCAGGCCGGAACGCCCGCGCAGGCCGGCCCGGCGATCGTTCGCGCGGCGGACGCGATCCTGGCGCCGCTGGTCGCGGGGGCGACCGAGGCCGCGCGGGGCTGAGCCTCGCGAAAGCGATGCAGCCGCGCCACGCTGCCCACCGACGTGATGCGCCGTCCTTGACGGGGCGTCGCCCGAACCGAACTGTGCCGTCAGGAACCCCCGGAGCCGACATGTCCCTGATCGCCCGCCTGCGCGCCTACGCGACCGAGGCTCTCGGGGTCGGCGCCTCCGACCCGGTGGACGACACCCATCTCGCCGCCACCGCACTGCTCGTGCACGTGGCCCGGGTCGACGGCATCCTGGCGCCCGCCGAGAGCGAGCGCCTAATCCGGATCGTGCAGGGCCGCTACGCCGACGGGCCGGACGCCGCCCGGGCGCTGATCGAACGCGCCGCCGCGATCGACGCCGAGACCCGCGACGTGGCGAGCCTCGTCGAGATGATCCCGCACGAGGCCAACACGGCCGAGCGGCAGGAGCTGCTGACAATGGCCTGGTCGGTAGCGGCCGCGGACGGGAATGTGGACGAGTTCGAGGAGGCGCTGGTCGAGCGCCTCGGCCGGATGCTCGGCTTCGACGAGGCGGCGGTCACCGCGGCCCGGCGAACCGGGCAGCACGCCGTCGGCGCCGTCTGACCGCGCGGCCCGGACGATGATCGCCAGCCTGGCGCTGATCCTGCTCGCCCAGCTCCTGGGCGAAGCCCTGGCCCGCGGGGCTGGCGTGCCGATCCCGGGGCCGGTGATCGGCATGGGTCTGATGTTCGGCTTCCTGCTTCTGCGCGACAGCCGCCTCGGCCTGCCGCGCGTCCTGCCGAAGCCGCTCACCGACGGTACCCTGGAATCGACCGCGCGCGGGCTCCTCATGAACCTGTCGCTGATGTTCGTGCCGGCCGGCGTCGGCGTCGTCGGGCGCCTCGACCTGTTGCGGGCTCAGGGGCTCAAGCTGGCGATCGTGCTGGTCGTCTCGACCGCCCTGTCGCTTCTGGTGACCGTGCTGGTGTTCCGCGCCGTGGCGTCCCGCGTCGAGGGGCGCCGCCCCGACGGGGAGGCCTGAGCGGTGTCCGGCGAATTCTCGCTCTGGGTCTATCTGGCCCGCACGCCGCTGCTGTGGCTGACCGTGACCCTGACCGCCTACGTCCTGGCCGACCGGATCGCCGCCGCCACCGGGCGCCACCCGATCGTCAACCCGGTGCTGATCACGGTGGTCTTGGTCGGCACCGTCCTGGCGGCGACGGGGACGCCGTATCCGACCTATTTCGAGGGCGCGCAGTTCGTCCACTTCCTGCTCGGTCCGGCGACCGTAGTGCTGGCCATGCCGCTTTACGAGCGTCGGGCGACGGTCCTGCGCGCCCTGGTGCCGATGCTGGCCGCCCTGGTGGCTGGCGCCGCCACGACGCTCGCCGTCGTCATCGTGCTGGCCCGGCTGCTCGACATCCCGCAGCCGATCCTGATCTCGCTGGCGCCGAAATCGGTGACCTCGGGGGTGGCCATGGGTATCGCCGAGGCGCTGGGCGGTGACCCGACGCTGACCGCGATCCTGGTGATCCTAACCGGCATCATCGGGGCGATCCTGGTGACGCCCATGATGAACCTCCTGCGGATCCGCGACATGCGCGCCCGCGGTTTCGCGGCCGGGCTGGCGGCCCACGGCATCGGCACCGCCCGGGCCTTCCAGGTGAGCGAGACGGCCGGCACCTTCGCGGGCATCGCCATGGGGTTGAACGCCTTCCTGACCGCGATCCTCGCGCCTTTGGCGCTGCACCTGCTGTTCTGACCGCTCAGGCGTCGAGCTGCCCGGCCACTGCCTCAGCCATCGACAGGCTCGACGTCAGCCCCGGGCTCTCGATCCTGGACAGGTGGACGAGGCCAGCCAGTCCGTGTTCCTCCGGTCCGTCGATCCAAAAGTCCGCCGCCGGCGCGCTGGGGCCGGTGACTTTCGGGCGCAGGCCAACATAGTCCGGGTACAGCACCCCGTCCGGCAGGCCCGGCCAGTTGCGGCGGATCGCGCCGCAGAAGCTTTCCGCACGCCCCGGGTCCACTTTGTTGTCGAAGCCCTCGACCCATTCCACGTCGGGTCGAACGCGGGTGCGGCCTGCCAGATCGAGATTGAGGTGGATGCCGAGCTCGCCGTCAATGCGCGTCGCCGGATAGATCAGTCGCGAGAAGGCCGGCTTGCCGGTGCAGCCGAAGGAGTTGCCCCGCGCCAAACGCAGCAGCGGCACCCGCTCGGCGGGGTAGCCCTCCGTCTTTGCCGCGAGCGCTGACGCTCCGAAGCTCGCGGTATTGCCGACGGCGTCGAAGGCCATCTCGCCCGGCTCGCGGCCGCCGAACGCCGCGTGCCATTGCCCGTCCCGCCGGGACAGGCGCTCCGCCGGCGTGTGCGGCGCCAGGACGCCGCCGTGATCCTCGATCTCCCCGCGGAGCGCGAGCTTCAGCGCGTGGCTGTCGACGATGCCGGTGCAGGGCGCATGCAGAGCGAGGTTGGGCTCCAGGCGCCGCACTGCGGCGGCGTCGAGCAACTCCAGGCCGGGGACGCCGTTCGCGGCGCCTTGCCGGCGGATCGCCGCGACCGTGTCGGCCTCCGCATCGTCGCCGGCGGCGATCAACTTGCCGCAGGCGCGATGCGGCACTCCATGATTCGCTCAGAAGTTGTATAACTTCTCGGCGCCATTCACACAGTGGCGGGCGCGCTCCGAACCGGACGGGTAGTACATGCCGCCATGGATCACTTCGAAGCTGCGGGCCGAGACGCCGGTCCCGAGCGATGCCTCGGCCTCCGCGACGATCACCGCATGGCCGCGCAGGGCGAAGGACCGTCCCACGGCCAACCCGACCACGCCGGCGCATACGACCAGAACCGCCATCGCAGCGCCTTCAACCCTCGCCCTTACAGGACTCATGAGTCCGCAATACCGCACCCAAGCCGCCTCGAAGGCCTGCATGTTGATTCGGCGTTGACCCTAATTATCAATTCTAAGTAGAAACAGCCGCGCAATAGATGCGCGCTCTGGTTGTAAGCGTACCCGGCCGGCGCATAATGCCAAGACGCGCTGCCCGAGGGCGGACCGGTTTTCTACCCGGGCTCCATCTTCGACAGCCGACAGCACTGCCCTTTCGCGACACGACAAAGCCGCATCTTCCGATTGGAAACCTTAGGAGATGACAATGCTGACGACCTCTCCGAGCGTCGAACTCGCCGCCAAGATCCTAAGCGCCTACGTCACCAAGAACAGCGTGCCGGCTGCCGTTCTCCCGAGCCTTCTGTCCGAAGTGCACCGCTCGATCACCGCACTCGACGCACCGGTGGAGCGGCAGATCCAGCGGCCCACCGAGGCGCAGATCCGCGCGTCGATCCGGCCCGACACGATCATGAGCTTCGAGGACGGCAAGTCCTACAAGGCGCTGCGCCGGCACCTGACCCTGCGCGGCCTCACCCCGGAGGCCTACAAGGCCAAGTGGGGCCTGCCGGTGGATTACCCGCTGGTCTCGGCCGCCTACAGCGCTCGGCGCTCGAAGATCTCGCGGGAGATCGGCCTCGGCCAGAAGCTGCGGATGCAGCAGGCGGCGGAATAACGGCTTTTCACCTCCTGTCGGGCAGGGCCGGCCGTGCGCCTCACGGCCGGCTCTTTGCTGCGGAGACCTCCTGGATCAGCAGGGCCACGAGGCCCGACCAGCCGGTCTGATGGGAGGCGCCGACCCCCCGGCCGGTATCGCCGTGATAATATTCGTAGAACAGCACCAGGTCGCGAAAATGCGGGTCGTCCTGCTCGATCCGGCTGTCCCCGTAGACCGGCCGGTGTCCGTCCGGGCCCCGGGTCGACAGGCCGATGAGCCGCCGCGAGAGGTTGTCCGCGATCTCCCGGAGCGAATAGGTCCGTCCCGAGCCGGCCGGCGCCTCCACGCGGAAATCCGGGCCGTAATAGTCGTGAAACTGTTTCAGCCCGGCGATCAGCAGGTAGTTGACCGGCATCCAGACCGGCCCGCGCCAGTTCGAATTGCCGCCGAATAGGCGCGAGCGCGATTCCGCCGGCTCATAGGCGAGGCCCAGGTCCCGGCCGTCCCACGGGAAGCAGAACGGCTGCTCGGCGTAGCTGCGCGAGACCGCCCGCAACCCGTGTTCCGACAGGAACTCGGCCGGGTCGAGGGCGCGGCGCAGCAGCGCCTTCAGCCGGTGGCCGCGCAGCAGCGACAGCAGCACGGACAGACCTTCGCCGGGCACGTTCCAGCGCGAGACCAGGGCCGCCAGGTCCGGGCGGTTTTCCAGGAAGAACCGCATCCGGTTCCGGAGCGCGGGCAGCTTGTCCAGATCGTGCGCGCTGATCGTGGTGACCGCGAAGATCGGGATCAGTCCGACCATTGTCCGTACCCGGATCGGCAGGCGCTGTCCGTCGCGGGTTTCAATCACGTCATAGAAGAAGCCGTCCGCCTCGTCCCAGACGCCGTCGCCGGTCGCCGCCGCGATCAGCAGGAAATGCTCGAAGAACTTCTCCGCCATATCCTCGTAGGTCGGGTCCTGAAGCGCCAGCGCGATGGCGATGCGCATCAGGTTCAGCGCGTAAGCCGCCATCCAGGCGGTCGCGTCCGACTGGGTCAGGGTGGCGCCGTCGCCGACCGGCTTCGAGCGGTCGAAGATGCCGATATTGTCGAGCCCGAGGAAGCCGCCCTGGAACAGGTTGCGGTCGTCGGAATCCTTGCGGTTCACCCACCAGGTGAAGTTGAGCGTCAGCTTGTTGAAGATCCGCTTGAGGAACACGTGGTCGGGCGTGCCGGTGAGCGCCCGGTCAAGCTCGAACACCCGCCAGGCGGCGAGCCCGTGGATCGGCGGATTGGCGTCCCCGAACCCCCATTCATAGGCCGGCAGCGCCGCGTTCGGGTGGGCGTAGGCCTCGTCCACGAGCAGCAGGAGCTGGTTCTTGGCGAAATCGGGATCGATTAGCGCGAACACGATCGCCTGAAGCGCGAGGTCCCAGGAGGCGAACCAGGGGTATTCCCAGGCATCCGGCATCGAGATGATGTCGTTGGCGCGCAGATGCGTCCAATCGGCGTTGCGGCCGTGCCGGCGCGCGGGGGAGGGGGCCGGCTGGGCCGGATCGCCGGCGAGCCACTCGCGCACGTCGTAATGGTAGAGCTGCTTCGACCAGAGCATGCCGGCGAGCGCCTGCCGCTGCACGAGCCGCATCTCGGGATCGGGGATCGACGCCTGCAGGGCCGCGTAGAACGCATCCGCCTCGGCCTCGCGGGTCGCGAACACCGCGTCGAAATCCGCGAAGGGCTCGCCCGGGGCGGTCTCGGGGCGCAGCCGCAGCCGTAGCGTGCGCGTCTCCCCGGGGCCGAGACGGCAATCGTACCGAGCCGCGCATTTCGTGCCGGACAGGGGGTTGGCCGCCCCGGCCTCGCCCTGCACGATGCGCCGGTCGATCCCGTCCTTGTAGAAGCCCGATGCCGGGCCGCTGCCGTAGAGTCGGTGGGTGTTGGTCTCGTTCTCGGTGAACAGCAGTTCGGCCGCGCCCTCGGCGAAGAAGCGCATCGGCGGCAGGGCCGGATGGCGCGCCCAGACCGATCCGTCCGAGCCCGCTTCCAGCTCCGGTTTGGCGGTCCCGGCCTTCCACGACCACAGGTTCCGCGCCCAGAGCTGCGGCAGCAGGGTGAGGTCGGCCGGTTCCGGGCCGCGATTGGTGGCGGTGACCCGCATCAGGATGTCGTCGGGGCCGGCCTTGCCGTAGGCGATCACGACGTCGAAGTAGCGGCCCTCGTCGAACAGGCCGGTGTCGAGCAGCTCAAATTCCGGATCGTCGAGGCCGCGGTGGCGGTTCTCCTCGATCAGACGCGCGTAGGGGAACGCGCCCTGCGGGTACTTGTACAGCATCCGCATGAAGGCGTGGGTCGGGACGCCGTCGAGATAGTAGTACAGCTCCTTCACGTCCTCGCCGTGGTTGCCCTCGGCATTGGTGAGGCCGAACAGGCGCTCCTTCAGGATCGGATCGCGGCCGTTCCACAGGGCGAGCGCCAGGCACCAGTTCAGGTTACGGTCGCCGAAGCCGCCGATCCCGTCCTCGCCCCAGCGATAGGCCCGGGACCGGGCATGGTCATGGGGTAGGGAATCCCAGGCCTCGCCATCGGCGCTGTAATCCTCCCGCACCGTGCCCCATTGCCGGTCGCTGAGATACGGCCCCCAGCGCCGCCAAGCCGGGTCGGTCCGCGCCTCCACGAGCCGCTGCCCCTCGACGGTGTCGAAGAGACCGGGGACGCCGTTTGGCTTGGTCATTCGGTCGATGCTCCGGTGCGCGTCTTCGTGGATTTGCGCTCGGATAGTGCCGTGGTTCGGTAGGGAGAAGTCAACGTTGAGGCGCTGATCGCACCGAGCGCGCCTTACCTTAGATGGCGGAGAGAATACGCAATCCGTCCGGAGCCGCATCAACGGTCAGCGCGCAATAATCCGGGATCGTCGCATGCCGCGTCGCGATCGGCGCGTGATGGATCGCGGTGACCACGACGATTTCGGCGCCGGCCGCCTCGCCGGCGCGGATGCCGGCCGGCGCGTCCTCGAACACCAGGCAATCCGAGGCCGCCACGCCCAGGCGCTCGGCCGCCAGCAAGAAGCAATCGGGGGCGGGCTTGCCTTGGCCGATATCTTCGGCGGCGATCAGCAGGGCCGGGACCGGCATGGCGGCAGCGTCCAGGCGGCGCAGGGCGAGTTCCCGGGGCGCCGAGGTGACGATCGCCCAGCGCGCCGGCGGCAGCGCCCGCAGGAAGGCCCGGGCGCCCGGGATCTCGGAGATGTCGCCGACATCGGCGATCTCGGCCCGGGTGATCGCCGCGGCCTCGGCCGCGGGATCGACGCCCGGAAGGCCGAGCCGGCGGATCGTGTCCACCGAGCGGACTCCATGGATTGTCGGCAGGAGGCTCGCTGCGTCGAGGCCGTGGCCTTCCGCCCAGCGCGTCCAGGCGCGCTCCGCGGAGGCGATCGAGCTGATGAGCGTGCCGTCCATGTCGAACAGGAACGCGGCGAAGCGGCGCGTCGGGAGCGATTCTGCGGTCATGTCCCAGGGCTACGTGGGCGCGGGCGGCTCGACAACCGCGCGGCGCGCACGGCCGCCGCCCGCTCGGGCTCGGGCGCCCGCTTCACGGGCCGATCCCGATGGTGTAGCGCGGATACAACCCTGGACCGGATCCGGTCCTGCACGCGCGAAAACCGTATCAGACCCATGCCGAGCCGCATCGACGCCACCTTCACCCGCGCTCGCGCGGAGAACCGGGCCGTCCTCGTCACCTACGTGATGGCGGGCGATCCAGACCCGGAGACCTCCCTGGAGGTGCTGAAGGCGCTGCCCGGCGCCGGCGCCGACATCCTGGAATTCGGCCTGCCCTTCACCGACCCGATGGCCGATGGCCCGGCGATCCAGGCCGCCGGCCTGCGGGCCCTCAAGGCCGGCCAGGGCGTGGCCGGCACCCTCGACCTCGTGCGCCGATTCCGGGCGGAGAACGACGGCACGCCGATCGTGCTGATGGGCTATTTCAATCCGATCCACACCTACGGGGTCGAGCGGTTCCTGGACGATGCGGTCGCCGCCGGAGTCGACGGGCTGATCGTGGTCGACCTGCCCCCGGAGGAGGATTCGGAGCTGTGCCTGCCGGCTTTGGCCAAGGGCCTCGCCTTCATCCGGCTCGCCACGCCGACCACCGACGAGCGCCGGCTCCCGGCCGTCCTCGCGAACACCGCGGGCTTCGTCTACTACGTGTCGATCACCGGGATCACCGGCACGGCGACCCCCGACTTCGGCAAGGTGTCGGAGGCGGTGGCCCGCATCCGCCGCCACACCGACCTGCCCGTGGTGGTGGGCTTCGGGGTCAGGACCGGCGCCCATGCCGCGGCGATCGCCAAGGGCGCCGACGGTGTCGTGGTCGGCTCGGCCCTGGTCGATACCCTGGTCCGCTCTCTAGATGCCGAGGGCCGGCCGCAGGCCGGCACGGTCCCGGCCGTGGCTGAGCTGGTCCGCGAACTCGCCGCCGGCGTGCGCCCGGGCGGCGTGGGCCGGGCGGCCTGAACCCGAAGATCGCCGCGGACCCTGGCGGCGGGGGCCACACCACCTGATATCAGCGCGAGCTTGAAGCGAACGGACGCGAGTCGATGGTCGAACCGATGAACTGGATTTCGGAGGTGGTGCGCCCCCGGATCAAGACCCTGTTCAAGCGCGAGACGCCGGAGAACCTCTGGGTCAAGTGCCCGGATACCGGCCAAATGGTGTTCCACAAGGAGGTGGAGGCCAATCACTGGGTGATCCCGGGCTCCGAGCATCACCTGAAGATGAGCGCCGCCGCGCGCCTCAAGATGATGTTCGACGAGGGCACCTGGATCGATGTGGCGCTCCCCGAGGTCGCCACCGACCCGCTGAAGTTCCGAGACGAGAAGCGTTACGTCGACCGCCTCAAGGAGGCGCGCGCCAAGACAGGGTTGCAGGACGCGTTCAAGATCGGCTTCGGCCGGGTCGGCGGCCTGCCGATGACCCTGGCGGCGCAGGAATTCGGCTTCATGGCCGGCTCGCTGGGCATGGCGGCCGGCGAGGCCTTCGTGCGCGGCGCCGAGACGGCCCTGGAGAAGCGCACCCCCTACGTGCTGTTCTCGGCCTCCGGCGGCGCCCGCATGCAGGAGGGCATCCTGTCGCTGATGCAGATGCCACGGACCACCGTGGCGGTGCGCCGGCTCAACGCGGCGCGCCTGCCCTATATCGTGGTGCTCACGAACCCGACCACCGGCGGCGTCACCGCCTCCTACGCGATGCTCGGCGACGTTCACCTGGCCGAGCCAGGCGCCCTGATCTGCTTCGCCGGCCCCCGGGTGATCGAGCAGACCATCCGGGAGAAGCTGCCGGATGGGTTCCAGCGGGCCGAATATTTGCGCGACCACGGCATGGTCGACCAAGTGGTTCACAGGCACGCCCTGAAGGAGACGATCGCGCGGATCTGCGGCTTGCTCACCAATGCCGATACGGCCGAGGTTCTGGGTTCCGCCCAGGCCGCGGCCTAGCCCGCCGCCATGGCCTCCTCCGACGCCCTCATGGCGCGATTCCTCGCGCTCCATCCGCGCACCATCGACCTGTCGCTGGGCCGGATCGAGCGGCTGCTGGCCCGGCTGAACCACCCGGAGCGGCGCCTGCCGCCGGTGATCCACGTCGCCGGGACCAACGGCAAGGGCTCGACCATCGCGTTCATGCGGGCGATCCTCGAGGCCGGCAGCCTGGCCGCCCACGTCTACACCTCGCCCCATCTCGTCCGGTTCCACGAGCGGATCCGGCTCGGCGGGCTCGGCGGCGGCCAGTTCGTGGACGAGGACCGGCTGGCCGACGCGTTCTCACGGTGCGAGGCCGCCAATGCCGGCGAGCCGATCACCATGTTCGAAATCACCACCGCGGCGGCCCTGCTGCTCTTCTCGGAGAGCCGGGCCGACGTGCTGCTGCTCGAGGTCGGGCTGGGTGGCCGGCTCGACGCCACCAACGTCATCGCCCAGCCGGCCTGCGCGGTGGTGACCCCGATCGGGCGCGACCATGCCGAGTATCTCGGCGACACGGTCGAATCGGTCGCCGCCGAGAAGGCCGGGATCTTCAAGCGCGGCTGCCCGGCGGTGATCGCCGCGCAGGATTACGCTGAGGCCGACGCCGTACTGTGCCGCCATGCGGAAGCCGTGGGCGCGACGCCGATTCTGGTCGGCAACCAGGATTTCTCCGCGCACGAGGAGCGCGGCCGCATGGTCTACCAGGACGAGACCGACCTGTTCGACCTGCCCCGGCCGCGGCTCGCCGGACGCCACCAGCTGGTCAACGCCGCCACCGCGATCACCGCGTTGCGGGCAGCCGGGTTCGGCGATATCGGCAACGCCGCCCTGGAGCGGGGTCTCACCGAGGTCGACTGGCCCGGCCGGCTGCAGCGGCTCGGCCGCGGGCGGCTCGCCGCGCAACTCGATCCAGGGGCCGAGCTGTGGCTCGACGGCGGCCACAACATCGACGGCGGCCGGATCCTCGCCGCCGCTATGGCTGATCTCGGCGAGCGCAGTGACGTGCCGCTGGTGCTGATCGTCGGCCTGCTCAGTACGAAGGACGCCGACGGATTCCTGCGCAACTTCGTCGGCCTGGCGCGGGCGCTGATCGCGGTCCCGATCACGACCTCGATGGCGGCACGGCCCGCCGAGGAGGTAGCGCGGATCGGCGAGGCCGTCGGCCTGTCGACCCGGACGGCGCCGAGCATCGAGGCCGCGCTGGGTCAGGTGAAGGACATCGCCTTCGAGCAGCCGCCGCGAATCCTGATCTGCGGCTCGCTCTACTTGGCCGGCCTGGTCCTCGCAGCCAACGATACGCCGCCGGTCTGAGTCGCAGACCGATTCTTGTGCTGGGCCCTGGATTTTTCCGGAGATCTGGTTAACGGCGCGTTCATTGCCGTCGATTCGCCGCATTCGAAGACTCGAAATGCTGCCCACGGCCACGCTTTCCCCCGGCTGTGGCCGCGAAGCTACATCTTCGGTGGGCCCCTTCGCCTAGCCTTGGCGTCGATCGGGCTTGTGCTGGGGATCACAGTAATGAAGACGCTTCTCACCTCTCTCGCGGCGTTTACCGCGCTCACTGCCGCCGCTTCCGCCGCCGACCTGCCGCGTCGTGCGGCTCCGCCGCCGGTGTTCACCCCCGTTCCGGTGTTCACCTGGACCGGCTTTTACTTCGGTATCAACGCCGGCTACGCGTTCGACGCCAGCAGCAGCGACAGCAACCGCGGCTTCGTCCAGACCGCCGGCAGCCCGGCCGTCCTGACCGGCGCCGGCCTCGTGCCCTACCGCGCTCTCGCGCCGCTCGGCTCTACGCTGATCTACAACCGGAACAACCGCGAAGGCTTCTCCGGCGGTGGTCAGATCGGCTATAACTACCAGTTCACCCCGGGCTCGGGCGTCGTGATCGGCTTCGAGGCCGACGCGCAGTACCTCGATTTCGGCGGCCGTCCGCGCTACGCCACGAACGCCGCTGCGATCAACCAGGGCTTCATCCCGGTCAACGGCACGCTGAACACGCTGGACTTCTTCGGCACCGTGCGCGGCCGCCTCGGCTACGCCTTCGACCGCACCCTCGTGTACGCCACCGGCGGTTTCGCTTACGCCACCGGCGACCAGGGCACCCAGGGCGTCGCGTTCCAGAACTTCGCTGGCAGCCGCGACAACTTCAAGACCGGCTACACCGTCGGCGGCGGCGCCGAGTTCGCGCTCCCCACCGACTCGTTCCTGAACTTCTTCCGCTCGTCGGCGGTGACGTTCAAGGTCGAAGGTCTGTACGTGAGCCTCGACCGCAACCGCACCGGCCTGCCGCTGGTCGGCGCCTCGGTGAACACGGGCGCCGTCCTGCCGGTCTACGCCGTCACCGGCAACACCAGCCGCAACACGAACGACTTCGCCGTCGTCTGCGCCGGCCTGAACTACAAGTTCGGCTCGTACTAAGACCGGACGATCGGTCCCGGGCGCCGAGCCCGGGACCTCAGAAAACGGGTCTCGGAACCGAGAAAGCCCGGCCTTGCGGCCGGGCTTTCTTTTTGACGTCGCGACAGACCCACACCGGGTGCGGCGGGAGTTCGGGGCGTTGGAGCCGTCCGCGCCGGCAGTCCGACCGCGGACGATTCCGGCCGCTCAGGCGACCTGCGCGCCGATCCAGCGGGACAGGTCTCCCTTCGGGGCGGCGCCGACCTTCTGGTCGACACGCTCGCCGTTCTTGAACAGCAGCAGCGTCGGGATCGAGCGGATGCCGTACTGCGCGGCGATCTGCGGGTTCTCGTCGACGTTGACCTTGGCGATCTTCACCTTGCCCTGGAGATCGGTGGCGATCTCCTCGAGCGCCGGGCCGATCTGGCGGCAGGGGCCGCACCATTCCGCCCAGAAATCCACCACGACGGGCTCGGCGGACTTGAGAACGTCCTGCTCGAAGCTCGCGTCGGTTACTTTGACCGTCGCCATAACGTCACCTTTCGGAAGCGGCCGCCGATCGGGCGGCCTCGGACGGGCAGGGGCCCGCGCGGTTCGATCAGAATTGGCGACGGGCCGGCGCCCGGTCAAGCAGTCCGCCCGCCGATGCATGGGGGCGCCTCGAAGGGCGCATCGCGATGTGCGCTGGCGCATGTCGGGCGGCGAAGAGGAGCGGCGGGAAAGGGCAATCCCGCGGGAGACGCGTGTTCCCAATGACGACGAACCTTTGCAGGTCCATTCTGCGATCGATGGTGAACCGCCGCCACTTCGTCATTCCGGGCTCCGCTTCGCCGCCCCGGAATGACGAAGTGGCGGTTGGGTGCCCGCGCGATGCCTGAACCTCAGAAGGATCGATGTTCTCGGATGCGCTCACCTACCCAGGATGGCGCCCGTCAGCCCTCGATCCCTGCCTGTTCCAATGCCGCCCGGATGTCGTCTCCGCTCAAGGTCCGGATCACCGGGCCTGAGGTCCAAATCAGCATCGGCCGAATCGTCCGGTCCGGATAGATCTGGCCGAGAAGCTGCGCGTAGAGGGCGATCTGCCCGGCTTCGGCGGGCGGCAGCGGCTCGTCCGCGGCCGGGGGCCGGCCGGTCTTGAAATCGGCGATCCGGATCGTGTCGGCGGCGACGGCGAGGCGGTCGACCCGGCCCTGCACCACCCGCTCACCGCCGCCGGCCCGCACCCGGCCCGTCAGGTTCACCTCGGCCCGGGCCTCGGGGGCGAAGAGCGGGGCCAGCTCCGGATCGTCGATCAGGCGCAGCACCGAGCGGACGATGCCGGAGGTCGCCGGGCGCGGAAGGCCGGGGGCGCGGGCGCGCACGAAGGCGAGGCCGGCCGATTCCCGGCGCTCCGGCTCGATCCGGGGCAGGTGCTGCAGCAGGGAATGGATCAGGATGCCCCGGCGGCGCGCCTGGGCGTCGGCGAGGCGGGGCGGCGGCACCCGAGAGCCGTCGGCGGCCTGGAGGGCGCCGGATGGGTTGAGAACCGGGATCTCCGGCTCCGGCGGCACGGGGGTGCGCAGCCAGTCCGGTTCCGCCTCGCGGGCGATCGTCGGTGCCGGAATCTCCGGCGGGCGGAACGTCTCGGTGCCGTCCCGCCACAGGGTCGCGGGGCCGTAGGGCAGGTCCAGGGCCTGCCCGGCGCCGAGGGCGGCTTCCAGGCCGGCCCGGACCATCCGGCACCAGGCCGCCTCGCTCTCCCGCTCGTGGCCCCGGAACGGCGCCACGATCAGCCGGTCGGCCGCCCGGGTCATGGCCACGTAGAGCAGGCGGTTGTGCTCCTGCCGCGCCCGGGCGAGCAGCGCCGCCCGGGCCTCGCCGGTGGCCACGCAATCCAGCGTCTTGCCGCTCGACCAGACCGGCGGCAGCGCCGTGCCGTTGTCCGCTAGCGGCAGCAGCGGCGGGTCGTTGCGCCCGAACGGCTCGCAGCCGTCCATGACCACAACCACCGGCGCCTCGAGCCCCTTGGCCCCGTGCACGGTCATCACCCGCACCTCGTCGCGGCCCGATTCCATGTCGCGCTTGACCGTGTGGCCCGCCTCGGTCCCGACATAGCGGGCCAGGAAGCCGCCGAGGGAGGGCGCGTCCTCGCCAGTCTCGGCCTGGGCGGCAGCGGCCAGGAACACGTCGATGGCATCGCCCGCCTCGCCGCCGAGCCGGGCGACCAGCTTCGCCCGCCCGCCCTGCGGCCCGAGGAGCCGCGCGTAGAAGCCGAACGGGCCGTGGAGGCCCGCGAGCGCGATCCAGTCCGCGAGCGCCGCGAGCCCGCTTATCGCTGCGGGATCGCCCGCCTCGGCGTGGCGGTGCAGGGCATCCTCCAGCGTCTCCGAGAGTTCGCGGCGTGCCGCCAGGCGAACCAGATCGTCGTCGGTGAGACCGACCAGCGGCGTCTTGAGCGCGGTGGCGAGCGTCAGGTCGTCGGCCGGCAGTAGCCCGGCCCGGCCGGCGGCGACGAGGTCGGCCACCGCGATATGGGCCGAGACCTCCAGCCGGTCCTGGCCGGCGACCGGGACGCCGAGGCCTTTCAGGGACCGGATCACCTCCTCGAAGGCCGGCCCGCGCTTGCGCACCAGGATCAGTACGTCGCCCGGGCGCCAGACCCGGCCGGTGGCGTCGCCCTGGTTCGTCCAGGTCCGCACCGCCTGCGCCACCCTGCGGGCGGTGACGATCGCCGGGGCGCTGGTCTCGGGGGCGTCCACCGGCGCCGTCCAGGCATCTGGCTCCGGCGCAGGCTCGGGCTCCGCGATCGGCCACAGCTCCACCGCCCCGGGGGCGCCGGGCCGGGCGCTGGCATGGACGGTCCTGCGGGCGGTATCCTCGAAGGCCAAGCCCTCGTTGTGCGCGTCGATGGCGAACACCGCGTCGACCGCCCGGAGGATCAGGCCGGTGGAGCGGAACGACAGGGTCAGCGGCACGTCCTCGAAGGTGAGGCCGGCCGCGCGCGATTCCTGGATCCAGGCCGCCCGGGTGAGGGCGAATTCCCGCGGCTCGGCGCCCTGGAAGCCGTAGATCGACTGCTTCGGGTCACCCACGGCGAAGCGCGTCCGGGTCCCGGCCCGGGCGCCCTCGCCGGCGGCGAATTCCTGGGTGATCGCCCGCAGGATCTCCCATTGCTCCGGGTTGGTGTCCTGCGCCTCGTCGACCAGCACGTGGTCGATGCCGCGGTCGAGCTTGTACAGCACCCAGCCGGCCCCGACCCGGGCCAGCAGGTCCAGGGCCTTGTGGATCAGATCGTCGAAATCCAGCGCCCCGAGCCGGGCCTTCTGGGCCTCGACCCGGCGGTGGATCTCGGCGGCGAGCTGGAACAGGGCCTGCGTCCGGGCATGGGCCCGTGCGGCGCGGAGCCGATCGAACAAGGGCTCTAGCCGGTCGCGCTCGGCGATCAGGCTTTCCTTTGCCGACGCCGGGACGCTCTTGGTGCCGAGGCTGCTGTCGGCCTTGGGCTCGTCCTTCTGGGTGAAGAACACCGCCCGGTACAGGTCGAGCGCCTCGGTCCGGTCCGGCAGCCCCTCTGACCGCACCTGCTCGGCCTCGGCCGCCGCCAGGGCATCGGCCAGCTTCTCGTCGTTGGCCTTGCCGGTGCGCAGGGCTTCGATCAACGCTGCCCGATCCTCGGGGCTGCAACCCGGGCCGCCATCCAGGATCGCGGCCTCGATCCGCTCGGCGCTTTCCTCGGCGGCGAGACCCAGCGCCCCGTGCAGGCGCGCGAAGGCGGAATCCAGGTCGCTCCGGTCGCCGATCAGGCTGCGGGCGCGCATCGCCTGGCGGATCGCCGCCCGCAGGGTGTCGCCGGTGGCCTCGGGGGTGACCCGGGCCAGGGCGGCGCTGAGCGGCGTGTCGCCGTTCGAGACCGCGTCGGCCAGGACGTTGGCCATCTCGATGTCAAAAATCTCCCGGGCCTTGGTCTCGTCCAGCACCACGAAACGGGCCGGCACGTTCGCCTCGAACGGGAACATGTGCAGGAGCCGTTCGCACAGGGCGTGCAGGGTCTCGATCTTGAGGCCACCCGGCGTCTCCACCGCCCGGGCGAACAGGCGCCGGGCCATGCGCAGGCGCTCCGCGTCGGCCCGCTCGCCGGTCAGCGCCGTCAGTTCCGCCGCCAGTGCGGCATCGTCCAGGGTCACCCAGCGGCCGAGCAGGCGGAACACCCGGATCGCCATGTTGGCGGCCGCGGCCTTGGTGAAGGTCAGGCACAGGATCCGACCCGGGGGGGCGCCGTCTAGGAGCAGCCGCACCACCCGGTCGGTGAGCACCTTGGTCTTGCCGGCGCCGGCATTGGCCGAGACCCAGGCCGAGGCACGGGGATCGGCCGCCCGGCGCTGGTTGGCTTGGGTCAGGTCGTCGACGACGAAGGGGTTAGCGATGGGGGTGCTGCTCAACGGTCTCGTCCGGCTCGGCTGCGGCACCTCTCTACAACAGAAACGCGCCTGCGGCCCGAGCAAGGCGTCACACCGGGGTTTGCGGGATTGCCCCGGGCGCGGCCACGCCGCATGGATGCAGGTGACATCCTCGCGACACCGAAAACGCCCGTGACCCAGCCGACATCCGAGCCGGCGCGCCCGCCGATCCGCTTCCGGGGCCGCTCCTTCATGGCCACCGTGCTGGCTCCCGTGCCGCCCGTGGCCGATTGGTTCGGCGACCTCGACGCCCTGAACCGGCGCGCGCCCAACTTCTTCGCTGGCCGCCCGGTGATCCTCGACCTCGCCGGTCTGAAGCTCACCCGGGAGGATCTCGACGGCCTGCTGGCGGAACTCGCCGCCCGCAGGATCGCGATCCTGGGCATCGAGGGCGCGCCACCGTCGATCCTCACCCCCGAATTGCCGCCGGCCCTGTCGGGTGGCCGCCCGGTGGGCGAGATCGCAATGCCGGACGCAGATGCGCCGCCCGAGCCGGCGTCCAAAGAGGGCGCCGCGCGCTCGCTGATCCTCGACGCGCCGGTGCGCTCGGGCCAGACCGTGCTGCATCTCGAAGGCGACGTGACCGTGCTGGGCGCCGTGGCCTCGGGCGCCGAGGTGATCGCGGGTGGCTCGATCCACGTCTACGGCGCCCTGCGCGGCCGCGCCGTAGCGGGCGCCGCCGGCGACCCTGGCGCGCGGATCTGGTGTCGCCGGTTCGAGCCGGAACTGGTGGCGATCGACGGCCTCTACCGCGCCGCCGACGACCTCGACCCGGTTTTCCGGGGTCAGGCCGTGGAGGTGCGATTGGTGGCGGATGCGATCAAGCTGGGTTTGTTCGAGCGGGGGTGAGGGCACGGCTGCGATGCCGATCGGGCATTCGCTGCCGCATCGGCTGCACCTCCCAGCGCATGGACAGCGACCCAAGGGCGGCGATAGTAGTTGAAGGTATTACCTCCGCCGGAAGGGGCAGATCATGGCTGCACCGACATCGATCGAGCTCGATGACACGCTGAAAGGTCGGGTCCGGCATCTCGCAGAGATCCGCCGCCGCACGCCGCACTGGATCATGCGTGAAGCGATCATGCAGTACGTGGAGCGCGAGGAGAAGCGCGAGGCGCTGCGGAGAGACACGCTCGATGCCTGGGAGGATTTCCAGGCCACCGGTCTCCACGCGACGGCCGAGGAGGTCGAGACGTGGCTGGCGAGCTGGGGCTCCGAGAACGAGCTCCCGTCCCCGGAATGCCACGAGTAGTCTTCGCCCCGGCGGCACTCAGAGACCTCGAACGGCTCCGTGCATTCCTGCGTCCCAAGAGCCCTGCGGCCGCTAAGCGAGCCGGTGAAGCGATCGTCCAGGGCGTGCAAGACCTCGGTGCGCATCCCCGCATGGGCCGAACGATCGAGAACTTGCCCGAGCAATACCGAGACTGGCTGATTGATTTCGGAAATAGCGGTTACGTGGCCCGCTACCGCGTGGATGCCGATGTGGTCACGATCCTGGCTTTACGGCACCAGAAGGAAGCGGGTTTCTGAGATCGGTTTTTCATTGAATCGGTCGGTCTATCGTCCCTCGCCGTCATCGCGAGCGTCGCCAAGCAAACCGGGGACACGAAGGTCCGGGGCGCCTTTCGATGGGTTTCTCCGCGACGCTCGCGATGATGGTGAAAGCTGCCGTGCGTCCCTGATTCAGAGACCGTATGCCGAGGCGGCAACCTAGTGCATTGCAGTATTGAACGTTGTCGATGATGGATGAGCGCGCGTCACGATCACGGTCGTAGCGACCGGATTCCGAGGGCTGCCGCATACGGGTATGTTCGAAACGCGGGTTCCGACTGGTCATCAGGGACCAAGTCCACAATTCGGCGAACCGAAATTTTTGCCCTCAGAAGGCGAAACGCGCGTTGTCCTTTAGCCTACGGTCGATCCGAGTTCGGAAGTCACGGCACCGATGCGTTCGACCGCGGCATCTATGGAAAATTGTTATTTGACATAAGCTTAAGGTAGATTGACCCAGCGCGTTCGCACGGTTGATCCGCGCCGCCCGGCCCCAATGCTGCAGGTTGCAAGGCGATTGCGGCGGCCCGGCCGCACAGGCCCCAAGCTCTATCGATACCAGGATCCCGGCAGAATTTGCCGACCGGATCCAAACCTTAACCCTTCGGTAACCATGCACGCCGTCAATGGTCCGGTAAGGACTCTTAACGGGCCGACATGAGCGAAACCCTCCCCGAGCCGATCGACGACCCGAAGACCGCCCCAGCGGCGGCTCCCGCGCCCCGGCCGCTCAGCCTTCGCGGGCGGGCGTTCAAGGGCCTGGCCCTCACCCCCGAGCCGCCGCTGCCCGAGTGGCTCGCGGGCCTCGACGCGGCGCTCAAGCGCTCGCCGACCCTGCTGAAAGGCCGGGCCGTGATCCTGGACTGCGCCCAGCTCAAGCCCGAGCCGGACGCGCTCGAAACGTTAATGGCCGAGCTCAAGGCCCGTGGCATCGCGGTCCTGGGGATCGAAGGGATCGATACCGTCGCGTCCGGATTTCCGCCGCTGCTGGTGCAGGGGCGTCCGTCGGAGCGGGTCGAGATCCCGGCCGCCCCCGCCGAGCCGGAGCCGCAGGTGGTCACTTCGATCACCGTCGAGGGCTCTGTCCGCTCCGGACAGAGCGTGATCAACCCCACCGGCGACGTCACCGTGATGGGCTCCGTCTCCTCGGGGGCCGAGATCCTCGCGGGCGGCTCGATCCACGTCTACGGCGCCCTGCGGGGCCGCGCGATCGCAGGTGCGGCGCGCAATCCGCGGGCCCGAATCTACTGCCGCAAATTCGAGCCCGAGTTGCTGGGGATCGACCGCCTCGTGCGGACGGCGGAGGACATGGGCACGGCCCTGCGCGGCAAGGCCGCTCAGGTCTGGCTCGATGGCGGCAACATCCGAATGGCAAGCTTAGACTAGCGCAAGCTTAGAAATCAGGGAGATCGACGCGTGGCAAAGGTTCTCGTCGTCACATCGGGCAAGGGCGGCGTCGGCAAGACGACGACGACCGCGGCCCTCGGAGCGGCCCTGGCGCAGGGCGGGCAGAGCGTGTGCGTCGTCGATTTCGACGTCGGCTTGCGCAACCTCGACTTGGTCATGGGCGCCGAGCGCCGGGTGGTCTACGACCTCATCAACGTGGTCAACGGCGACGCCAAGCTGCCGCAGGCCCTGATCAAGGACAAGCGCCTCGACACCCTGCACCTGCTGCCGGCCTCACAGACTCGCGACAAGGACGCGCTCACCGATGTCGGCGTCGCCCGGGTGATGGAAGAGCTGCGCGAGCGGTTCGACTGGGTGGTGTGCGACTCGCCGGCCGGCATCGAGCGCGGGGCCCAGCTCGCCATGCACCATGCCGACGTGGCGGTTGTCGTGACCAACCCCGAGGTCTCCTCGGTGCGCGACTCCGACCGGATCATCGGGCTGCTCGATTCCAAGACCGCCAAGGCGGAGAAGGGCGAGGAGATGGAGAAGCACCTGATCCTCACCCGCTACGACCCCATGCGGGCCGACCGCGGCGACATGCTCAAGACCGAGGACGTGCTCGACATCCTGTCGATCCCGCTGCTGGCGATCATCCCGGAGAGCCAGGAGGTGCTGCGCGCCTCGAACCTCGGCTGCCCGGTCACCCTCAACAACCCCCTCTGCGCCCCGGCACGGGCCTACGCCGATGCGGCACGCCGGCTGAAGGGCGAGGCCGTGCCGATGAGCATGCCGACCGAGCGCAAGTCCTTCCTCGACAAGCTGTTCATGCGGAGGGCGGCATGAGCATCCTGGGCATCTTCCAGAAGCGCAATTCCGGCGCGGTCGCCCGCGACCGCCTGCAGCTGATCCTCGCCCACGAGCGCGCCGAGTCGGGTCGCCCCGATCTGGTGATGCAGCTCCGCGACGAGATCCTGGCGGTGATCGCCAACCACGTCTCGGTGGAAGCTGACAAGGTGAAGGTCACCCTGGAGCGCGGCGAGGGCGTCTCGACGCTGGGCCTCGACATCGAGCTGCCGCTCGGCGTCTCGGCCAAGCTCGATGCCAAACTGGCGGCCAAGCTCGCCGAGGTCGCGGCGAACGGGGCCGGGCGGAAGCCGGCAGCCAAGAAGGCCGCTTGAGCCGGACCGGGGATCGTCTCCGCCGACACGAACCTGCGCGAGCCGCGCCCGTTGAGCCGGGCGCGGCTTTTTTGACCTCCACCGCCATAAAGCCAGATCGCTCGCGTTCGGGCGAGAACGGGGATCAGGGGCCGACCGGATCCCGCGGGATCAGCCGGAACTTGGCGAAGCGCTGCGGCTGGGTGGTGACCACCGCGTGCGGCAGGATCGGCGCCCGGTCCTCCAGCACCAGTTGGAACCGCCCCAGCAGCCGCGCCAGCGACAGCACCGACTCGATCAGCGCGAACTGAGCGCCGATGCAGACCCGTGGGCCCGCGCCGAACGGCAGGTAGGAGAAGCGCGCCGGCGGCTTCGCCCCGGGCAGGAAGCGGCTTGGATCGAAGGCTTCCGGGTCGGACCAGAGCGCCCGGTGCCGGTGGAGCACCCAGGGGCTCACCATCACGATATCGCCCTTCTTCACCGGATGGCCCGCGATCGTATCTGGGCCGAGCGCCCGGCGGACGATCACGAAGGCCGCCGGGTAGAGGCGCAAAGTCTCGTCCACCGTCGCCCGAATCAGCGGCAACCGACCGTCGCCCTGGCAACCGGTCGGGTTGATGAGGTCGGCCGCCCGCGCCTCGGCGGCCAGGCGCTCCTGCAGTTCGGGGGCGAGCGCCAGCATGTAGGCGGCCCAGAACAGCGTGCCGGCCGTGGTCTCGTGTCCCGCCAGGATCATGGTGGCGACCTGGTCGCGCAGTTCGGCGGCACTGAACGGGGCGCCGGTATCCGGATTGCGGGCCGTGGCGAGCAGGTCTAGCAGATCGCCGGAATGGGCCGCCTCCCGCGTCGCGGCCTGACGCGCCGCGATGATCCGGTCGAGGAACGGGATCCAGCGCCGCCGGAATCGAGCCCGAGACCAGTCGAGCGGCACCGGCCAGCCCGGCGGGATCACGATGTCGGAGAGATGGGGGCGGCCGATCTTGACGCTGTACTCGGCGATGAACGCGCGCAGCTCCTCGCCATACTGATCCATCCCGACCGAGAACATGCTGCGCCCGGCGATCTCGAGCGCCAGGCGGTGGAACGCCGTGAACAGGTCGATCGGCCCCTCGGACGCCTCGGCGACGATCCGTGCCATCCCGTCATCGACGGCGGCAGCGATGTGGGGCACCAGCCCGTCGATCGCCCGGGGCGTGAAGGCTGGCGCCAGGGTCCGGCGCTGGTGGCGCCAGGCCGAGCCTTCGCTGATCAGCAGGCCGTCGCCCAGGATCGGGCGCAGGATCCGCACCGTGCCTGTGGTGCGGGCGTAGTTGGCCTGATTCTCAACCAGAAAATGGCGGATCGCCTCCGGCTCGTTCAGGACGTAGCTCGACCGCCCGAGCAGGCTGCGGCGGGTGATCGGCTCCTCGAAGGCGCGCTTGGGAAACCCGGCCAGTCCATTGTCGCGGATCGAGCGCAGATAGGCCGACAGCGGCAGCTCGCGCGCCGCCGGGACCGGGTGCGGCGGCACCAGGCGCGGTAGGCCGGCGAGGCTCGGACACGTCCGGTCCAGGCTCGCGATCGCATCCGTTGATACAGGCATGTGGGGCGATCCTGTGCCGGAGACGGGCCGCAGTGTAAACCGCCGCGCGGTCCGGGTCGTGCGTCGCGGCACCGGGCCGTCCGGATCACTCGGCGGCGTTGCGCAGGCGAGCTTCGACTTGGCGGAGCGACAGCCGCGTGGGGAAGCGTGCGGCCTCGGCCTCGCTGGACACGCTCGCCACCAGACTGCCGCGGGGCAGGAAAGCCGCCGTCACCTCGAGCAACGTCTCCGCGCCGCGCTCCAGCTGCTCGCTGACCCGGTCGACCACCAGGATCTCCGGATCGCGCAGCAGGGCGCGGGCCAAGCCGATCCGGACGCGCACGCGGTCGGTGAGGAGCTGGCCGCGATTGCCAACCTGCTTGTCGAGGCCGCGCCGCTGGATCGGGCGCTCCAGGTCGAACTGGCGGAACACCGCCCGGGCCTCGCGCTGGATGATCTGCTCGCCGTGCATCCGCGCCGTGTCGATGCGGCCGAACAGCAGGTTGTCGAGCACGGTGCTGCGTGGATTGATGCGGTTTGGATCGTAGGATTCGATATCGCAGCCGTCGTGGCCGTGCATGAATGCCTGCACCACGCCCCGCGCGCCCACGATCCGGAGCTTGCGCGGCTGGTCGAGCAGGCCGAAGCGCATCCGCGGCTCGACATAGGCGAGCGCGAGCGCCAGGAACGCCACGCTGTCCGCCTCGTTCAGGCGCCCTTCCGCGGGCAGGCGGGCGAGCCGGCTCAGATACTCGGGCAGGGCATCCGGGGTGATCAGCGAGAAGCGCCGGAACAGCGGGTGGCCCGGCGGCACGTCGGCGAAGATGTCCTTGAGGTTCTGGGCGATCGCCACGCCCATCCGGTCGAGTTCGTCCAAAAGCTTCGCCCGCTCCAGCGCTTCGCGGAACAGCCGCACGCCCGCCAGCCGTCGCGGATCCGTCAGGGCTGGGTCGCGCGGCACCCCGAACATCAGGTTCTCGGCCACTGTCGCCTGCGCGTTGTAGCTGCCGCGCGAGAACGGGATCACGAGGTCGGCGAGCCCGCTCCGGGCGAAGTGCTCGCGCAGATGCTCCCGGGCGGCGATCATGCGCTGGCCCGCCGGCGTGTCATGGACCACCGTGCTGAGGGCGCCGAGGCCGAACCGGTACAGGTCGTCGCCGAGATCGAGCTGGAAGAGCAGGTCGAGCAGGCGTTCGTCGAATTCCCGAGCGTCGCGGACGCCGAACTTGGCGTAGTCGATCCACGGATCGTCGATGCTGTCGGCGGGATTGCCGGTCTTCACCGCCTCGTTGATCCGCGCCTTGCTCAGGTCGAGGCTCGTCGTGCGCAGGGGTTTGACCCGCAGCCCGTACAGCAGGTTGTCGCGCACCGTCCCGGGGAACAGGACCGGTTCGAGATCCGCGAAGGCGATGCGGCGGGCCCGGATCGACCGCGGCAAGGTCGACAAATCGTGGTCGCCGATCCGGATCGAGCCGCTGGTCGGAACCCGCAGGCCCGCGAGCGCCCGTGCGAATTCCTGCGCGATCGGGCCGGGCTGGACTAAGCCGAACTGGCCCGGCAGCGCGGCCTGGACATCGCCGATCTCGATCGGCAGCCCGCCCTGCGGGTCGCGCAGCGCCAAGGCTTCGACCCGCAGCGGGCTGCCGAGCAGCGGCAGTGCGCCCTGTTTCTCCCGTTCCGCGGGCTGGAGACGCTGCGGCCCGAAATGGGCCGCCACGGTCTCGTACTTCACCTCAACGTCGAGGCGCTGCTGGTCCCAGTCAATGAGCTCCTTCAGGGGCGGCGGCAGGTCGCGATAGGCGGCGAGCACCGCCACGAGCTGACCGATATCGAGCTCGCCCTTGAGGGCGAACACGCCGCCAATGGCGTAGAACAGGAACGGCGTGATCTGCGCGAGCAGGTTATTGAGGTATTTGACCGCGAATTTCCGCCGGTAAATGCGCAGGCGCAGGTCGTACAGGCTGTAGAGCCGGCCGCCGATCTCGGCCCGCTCCCAGCGGCCGGTATCGTTGAGCGTCACCGCCGGCAGGCCGTCGAGCACCTCGGCGACCCGGCCGGCGAGGTTGCGCGACGCGATCTGGCGCTGGCGGCTGAGCAGAATGATCTGCCGCCGCAGCCGCGGGATTACGGTCATCTGCACCGCCACCATCCCGCCGGCAGCGAGGCCGAGCCAGATGTTCTGCATCATGATGAAGGCGAGCGCGGTGGCCGCCTGGGTGCCGAGGAAAACCGGCACCACGATCGCGTCGCCGATGAACGAGCCGATCGGCTCGACCTCGTCGCGGATAATCGTCGCCGTCTCGGAGGATTTCACCTCGCGCTGCGCCTCAGGGGTGAAGCGCAGCATCAGCGAGAACAGCTGGAAGCGCAGGCGCCGGAGCATGCGCTCGCCGAGGATGCCCTTCTGCAGATTGATGTAGAACTTGAACGCGCCGTTGATGAGCACGAGCATCAGGAACAGGGTCGAGAGCCCAAGAAGCAGCTCGAACCGGTCGAACTGGAACCCCTCGAACAGCCGGGTCGTCCCGCCGCCGAGCAGGTCCGGCCAATCAACCGTGATCTCCAGAAAAGGCGCCGTCGCCTCGCCGTGCGCGAAGGCCTTGCCGGTTATGGCATCGTTGACGATGCGCTTGGGCAGGTCCAGCGAGGCGAAGTAGAACGGCAACGACGCCAGGACGACCGCGCAGATCTTGAGCTGTTCGGCCTTGGAGTAGCGCCAGATGTAGGAAAAGAGCCGCGGCTCAAGCTCGCGCATCGGGAACGTCCGGCAAAGGTCTCTCCTGGCGAAAATGGTGCCGGCTCGGTGTGCGCCTCCGCACGGATCTGAGCGAAAACGCCACCGAACGATGCGGTTCGCTTCAACAGGCTTGGCGGCAGGCGGAGCCAACCATCCAGCCGCGTCGACGCGGACCCGGTGCTAGCGGGCAGTGTCATCGCGTCGTCATATAGGGCATGCGGGCCCGGCGGCAGCATCCCCCGTTGCGGACGCGGTTGCTGCACAGTCCCCGCGGACCCGGAAGTTTTGACTTCGGCTTGGGGCGACGAATCGCCACCATCGGCATGGCCGGTCGGCTTACGGTACACGAGCAGCCCCGGCTACGATGGGGCGCGGGCGCTGGGGAGCAGGTTCTTCCCCGCCGCAGAATGTCCGCTACCACGTGTGGTTTAGTGGGGTACGCGAGGCCCGCGCTCCATCGGCATGCGTGCGCCGGCCTTGCCGCGGGGCCCGCGGGCTTATATTGCGACGCAACCACCTCGACCGTACCTCACCCGGCGCGGACGGCCGCGCCGCGCGGCCGCCAGGGAGCCGGCACAACCCGTTTCGGGCCGCCATGAATCTACGCAACATCGCCATCATTGCCCACGTCGACCACGGCAAGACGACGCTCGTCGACAAGCTGCTGGCCCAGTCCGGCACCTTCCGCGAGAATCAGCGGGTCGAGGAGCGGGCGATGGACTCCAACGACTTGGAGAAGGAGCGTGGCATCACGATCCTGGCCAAGGCGACCTCGGTCGTCTGGGACGACACCCGGGTCAACATCGTCGACACCCCCGGCCACGCCGATTTCGGCGGCGAGGTCGAGCGCATCCTGTCGATGGTCGACGGCGTGATCGTGCTGGTGGACGCCGCCGAGGGGCCGATGCCCCAGACCAAGTTCGTGGTTGGCAAGGCGCTCAAGATTGGCCTGCGCCCGATCGTGGCGATCAACAAGGTCGACCGTCCGGACGCGCGCATCACCGAGGTCGTGAACGAGGTGTTCGACCTGTTCGCGGCGCTCGACGCCACCGACGACCAGCTCGACTTCCCGATCCTGTACGGCTCCGGCCGCAACGGCTGGATGGCCGACAGCCCCGAGGCCGACCCGTCGGTCGGCCTGAAGCCGCTGTTCGAACTCGTGCTCAAGCACGTGCCGCCGGCGCGTGTCGAGGAGGGCCCGTTCCGGATGCTCGGCACGCTGCTCGAGGCCAACCCGTTCCTCGGCCGGATCATCACCGGCCGCATCGCGTCGGGCACCGTCAAGCCGAACCAGCAGATCAAGGTGCTGTCGCGGGACGGCAAGGTGGTCGAGACCGGTCGCGTCTCGAAGATCCTCGCCTTCCGGGGCCTGGAGCGCGCGCCGATCGATATCGGCGAGGCGGGCGACATCGTCTCCATCGCGGGCCTGATCAAGGGCACCGTGGCCGACACGTTCTGCGACCCGCAGGTGGATACGCCGATCCAGGCGCAGCCGATCGATCCGCCGACCGTGACCATGTCGTTCATCGTCAACGACTCGCCGCTCGCCGGCACCGAGGGCGATAAAGTCACCAGCCGGATGATCCGCGACCGCCTGTTCAAGGAGGGTGAAGGCAACGTCACGCTGAAGATCGAGGAAGCCGCCGACAAGGACTCGTTCTATGTGTCCGGTCGCGGTGAATTGCAGCTCGCCATCCTGATCGAGACCATGCGCCGGGAGGGCTTCGAGATCGCGGTCTCGCGTCCTCGGGTCGTCTACGAGAAAGACGAGAATGGCGAACTCCTGGAGCCGATCGAAGAGGTCGTGATCGACGTCGACGAGGAGCATTCGGGCGTCGTCGTCCAGAAGATGTCCGAGCGCAAAGCCGAGATGCTGGAGATGCGGCCTTCGGGCGGTGATCGCCTGCGCCTCGTGTTCCACGCCCCGACCCGCGGCCTGATCGGCTACCAGGGCGAATTGCTCACCGATACCCGCGGCACGGCGATCATGAACCGCCTGTTCAAGGCCTACGAGCCGTTCAAAGGTGAGATCGCCGGCCGCCGCAACGGCGTGCTGATCTCCAACGACAAGGGCGAGGCGGTCGCTTACGCCATGTGGAACCTCGAAGACCGCGGCCCGATGATGATCGAGCCGGGCTGGAAGGTCTATCAGGGCATGATCATCGGCGAGCACAACCGCGAGAACGATCTCGAGGTGAACGTGCTCAAGGGCAAGAAGCTCACCAACATCCGCACCACCTCGAAGGACGAGGCCGTGCGCCTGACGCCGCCGATCCGGATGACCCTGGAGCGCTCGCTGGCCTGGATCCAGGACGACGAGCTTGTCGAGGTGACGCCGAAGTCGATTCGCTTGCGCAAGACCGTGCTCGACCCGAACGACCGCAAGCGCGTCGAGCGTTCGTCGAAGGACACCGCCGCTTGAGCTGAATAACGGGCAACCGGGCACTCAGGCCCGGTTGCCGTTGGGGACCTTACACCGATCCCCGGTTGACCCATCGGGCCGTCCTGCCGAGCTTCCCGGCTCGGCAGCGAGGTCCCGGATGGGCCGCGTGAACCCCGTGATCCCAATGCCCGTGCCGTCGAATGCCAGTCTGCCGGTCCGCCCGGCAGCTCTCCCCTATCGCGTCGGCCAGGATTGCGAAGGCCATTGGGTCGCCCTCGAGTTCGGCGGCCGGGCAGGGGGCCTGTTCCGCACCCGGCAGGATGCGATCCGCTACGCCTGCGTCGAGACCGGCTGCCGCCCGGATGAGGTCGCGCTGGCCGTCGAGCCGATCCGGTTCCGGCTTTCCTGAACCGATCACGCCGGGCGATCTGAAAGACCCTCAGCTGCCGCCGGGATCGGTCTCGTCGTTCTGGGTCTTATCGCCCTTTGGACCCATCCCGGGCTTGCCGTCGGTCTTCTCGTTCGGGTCCTTCACCGCGTCAGGCGCGACGTTGGCCGGCTTCTCCAGCTTCGGATCTTCGCGCTCGCTCACGCTTCGTCCTCCCGCTCGACGCGATCGTGCCCGTCGGCCACCTTCTGGTCGGCGGACGGGCCGCGCGATGCTTTCTGGTCAGAATGACCGCCGGACGAGCCGCCGACGGCGGGCGGCGAGCGCCCGGCCTCGCCGGACGCGCCCCAGCCCTCTTTGGGCTCAGTCTTGGCCGCACCGCCCGGACCCATATCGGTGATCGCCGCCTGTTCGGGGGTCTGGTGACCGCCGCCCGCTGGGTGATCCCCCTGTGAGCCGACCGTGTCGTCGGGCTTGCGGGTGACGGTTCTGGAGCCGCTGGTGAGCCTGCCCATCAGCGTTTCCCGTCGTCCTGACCGACCGCAGCGGTCGCCCGGTCGATCGCCTCGCCCAGGCTCGAGCCCTTGTCCGAAGCTTGGCCGAACTCGCCCTGCAGCTTTCTCAGGTTCTCGGGCGGCGTCTCCGCCTCGGTGGCGTCGGTGGCGTCCGAGCCCGGGGTGCCGGAGGCGATTCGCGCCGCCTGGGCGTCACCCGCCGGATCCCGCTTCAGGTCGGCCTGCGTGTTGGCCGCCAGTCCCACGTCGAGGGGCGAATCCTGGCCGAGATCTTGGCCGTTGCGGTCGGCGTTGGCGTTGAAGTCCTTCAGCGAAGGCCGTGTCGTCTGCTCTGCCATGGCTCTTGCCTCTCTCGCGTTGCGCTGTGGCGGGACAACGGAGGCGGGAGACCAGGGTTGCGTCGGAGCCGCTGCTCCCTCGGAGCCGTGCGGTCCGCGCGCTGCGGGTACGTCAGATTCAGGGGCCGACGATCTTGGGGACGATGGTCTGCGTCAGTGCCCGGACAGAATCCTCGGCATGCCCAGGGCTGTCGGCCCTGGCCCGGATCGTCAGAAGGTCGCCGCCGCGCAGGATCACGGCGGTCGAGCCGCCCCCGTTCTCCAGAGCATAGACGGTGATCCAGCCGATCGCCGGGCTGACGGGCAGGGCCGAGAGGCGGCAATCGGGGTTCTGCTTGATGCAGAGCGATTCGAGCTTCCCGAGGGAAGTTTCCCCGGAGCGCACGCGCTTCTCGGTCCCGTCGTTCGAGCCTCCGATCTGCACGTCGATTGCCGGTGAACCCGTGCAGGGCGCACAGGTGAGGGCCAGGTTCAGCGGTGTCGCCTGAACCGTGGCTTTGCCGCCGATTGTGACCTTGATCGGGTCGATGAAGGCGGTGAGGTCGTGGCTGGCAAAACCCCGTGCCTGCGCAGCCTGGGCGCTGAGGCAGCTGAAGAGAACGAGCAGGCAGCGCATGCGGGTAGGTCCGTCCGATCGTCGGGCCGCCAGCGGCGACCCGGAATTCAGATGACCTATGCCCGATGGTTTTCCAAGATTTGCGTCAGAACGGCTTCTTGCGTGCAGTGCAGATCACAAATGATGCTGGAGAATATTGACTATAAGATCGAGAAAAATCGTACTGTTCGCAAAGCAAGGCATCGATATGTCGATGATAAACCGCTTGGATCAGTCGATCGATTGATAAATCCTGTGCCAAATATCTTCAGCGGGCCGACGATTTCATCCGGGAGCGCGCACCGAGCATGGCCCCGCGATACCGAAAGCCGCGCCGGCTCCAGCGGAACCGGCGCGCCTTGAGGCTTCATCGTCGGTGCGAGGCCGCGCTAGCCGATTCCGTCGAACAGGGCCGACGAGATGTAGCGCTCGGCAAACGAGCAGGCGATCGTGACGATCCGCTTGCCCTGGAACTCCGGCCGCTTGGCCAGTTCCAAAGCCGCGGCGACGTTGCCGCCGGTGGAGATGCCGCCCGGGATGCCCTCGAGCCGGGCGAGCGCCCGCGCGGTCTCGAAGGCGGTATCGTTGGAGACCTTGAGCACGCCGTCCAGGATATCGATGTGCAGGTTCTCCGGGATGAAACCCGCGCCGATGCCCTGGATCTTGTGCGGGCCGGGCTGGCCGCCGGAGATCACGGGCGACTCCACCGGTTCGACCGCAAAGACCTTGAGGTTCGGCAAGCGCGGCTTCAGCACCTCGCCGACGCCGGTCACGGTGCCTCCGGTGCCGACGCCGGCCACGAAGGCATCAAGCTGGCCGCCGGTGTCGCTCCAGATCTCTTCCGCCGTGGTCTTGCGGTGGATCTCGGGATTGGCCGGGTTCGAGAATTGCTGCGGCATCACCGAGCCCGGGATCTCCTTCAGCAGGTCCTCGGCCTTGGCGATGGCGCCCTTCATGCCCTGCGCGCCGGGGGTGAGCGCCAGCTCGGCGCCCAGGAAGGCCAGCATCTTGCGCCGCTCAATGGACATCGTCTCCGGCATCACCAGGATCAGACGGTAGCCCCGCGCCGCGGCCACGAAGGCCAGCGCGATCCCGGTATTGCCGGAGGTCGGCTCGACCAGCGTGCCGCCGGGCTGCAGCTTGCCCGAGGCCTCCAGGGCGTCGATCATGTTGACGCCGATCCGGTCCTTCACGCTGGCGATCGGGTTGAAGAACTCGAGCTTCAGCAGGATCTCGGCATCGACGCCGTGCTCCTTGGGCAGGCGGTTGAGGCGCACCAGCGGGGTGTTGCCGATGGTCTCGGTGATCGAGCCGTAGACACGGCCGTGGCCGACCTTCGCCGGCGCGTTGAGGGAAGCGGCCATCGCGGAACTCCTGCTGGTCTCATGTCGAACGGATGTCGGGTCCGGGCGGACCGTGCCAAGGGGGGCCTCGGCCGGGCGGCGGACAGGAGGCTGCGATATCGCGTCGCCGGACTGGGGGCAATCAGGCTAAGTGTCCTGTACGAAAGTTCTTTTTGCCCGTTTCACGGATGACGCGTGAATATGGAACACCGTCGCTGACGCACGGCCATTCTGTGGAATATCGTTCTCTTAAAACGATGAGGGTCTGCCGCCGGCGGCGGGGATCCCTGAAACGCGATGGTGCCGGGGCGACACGGCGCGCGGTGCCCCCGGCCGCGCCGGGGTGGTCCCGTCTGGCCAAGTTTTGCGGCGATGGCGCAGGCACCGGACGACGCACGGTTCTTCGGGCCGCCGGACGCCGATATCGCGCGCCTGTTCGTGCCGGAGTCGCAGTTCAGCCTCGGCACCCTGCGCGATCGCGGCGAGACCGGTGTTCCGGCCTGCCGAGACGGCCGAACGTTACCGGAACGAGGCGACGCGCCGGTCGCGCTTGCGCTCCGCGGCCGGCTGGTAGGCGATCTCGGCGTGGTGGGTGCAGTAGGGCAGCCCGGTGATCGAGCGGCCGCCGCAGAACCGGAATTCCGGCGTGGTCGGATCGCCCAGCGGCCAGCGGCACATGGATTCCCGCAGGTCCATGATCGTGACCCGCTGCGATACCGACAGCGCCACGGGCTCCGGGGCCGCCGGGGCGGGAGTCGGGAAGACCGGTGCAGGACGATGCGAGAGGATCGCCACCGGTTCGGGCGCCTGGGTCTCGACCACCGCGATGGCGGTCTCGATCTCCACGGCCTTCACCGCTTGCGCGATCACGGGAGCCTCCTCGCCACCCCGGGCGCGGCCGCCCAGGCCGAGACGATGCACCTTGCCGATCACCGCGTTGCGGGTGACGCCGCCGAGCTGCGCTGCGATCTTGCTCGCGCTCTGCCCGTCTTCCCACAGCCGGCGCAAGAGCGCCACGCGATCATCCGTCCAGCTCAGGCCCGCTTCCATAGTCCCCCTCCGCCCCCTGCGGCCCGCGCGCCGTGTCCGTATCGGGGTGCGTTCCGGGTCGCTCGAGACCCGCCCGGCCGTACCGCCGGTGCGGACAGCACCCTTGAGCGTCACCCATGCGCGTCGGATGCCGCACCGCGTGCGACACCCTGTCTCGTCAGGCCACGGCCGGACCCTAGCGCGGCGTTCGCGACGCTTGCAAGGGCGGCGCGAAGACGGAGACCGGCCCTGTCCACCGGCAATGGGCCGTTCCCCTGGGAAGGTGGTTACCGGGTGCCCGCGCACGCACCCATCCCGGCGCGGCGTGGCGCCGGCGTCACAGCCCGGCGCAATCACACCACAATCACGTCGAATGCTCAGCTTGGCCGGAACGGGGTCACGGCCGAGTCGCTTCCCTGTGGCATTAAAGGGCAAGCGTTGCTGTTATCCGAGGTGAGGACGATGGGTTACCGTCACGGGGGGCTGCGCGCGCTGGTCGCGCTCGGGCTGGCCGGTCAGGTTGCGGCCTGCGGCAGCGTCCCGCGCACCGCCTACACGGCCGAGCAGGCGGCGTTCGCCAGCGTACCCGGTATCCCCGGGGCGCGGGTCTACGCCGACGCCTCGGTCGACACGATCGCGGAACTCGCCGGCAATCCGCAGCGCCGCGCCGCCGGGTTCAACTATCTCGCGCTGTCGGGCGGCGGTGGCGACGGCGCCTACGGGGCCGGCGTGCTCAATGGCTGGACGGCCTCCGGAACCCGCCCGGAATTCAGCTTGGTCTCGGGCGTGTCGACCGGCGCGCTGATCGCACCCTTCGCGTTCCTGGGCCCGGCCTACGATCCGTATCTCACCGAGTTCTACACCAGCGGCGTCGCGGGCGAACTGGTGACCTCGCCCAACATCGCCAACGTCCTGTTCGGCTCCGGCCTGTTCGGGGACGGGCGCCTGCGCAACCTGATCGGCCGCTACGTCACCCCGGAGCTGCTCACCGCCATCGCGGAGGAGCATGCCAAGGGCCGTCGCCTCATGGTTGTGACGACCAATCTCGATTCCCAGCGCGCGGTGATCTGGAACATGGGCGTCATCGCGTCGAGCGGCGCGCCGAACGCCCTGGAGCTGTTCCGTGACGTGCTCGCTGCCTCCGCCAGCATCCCGGCAGTGTTCCCGCCGCAAATGATCGACGTGACTGCCGGCGACTCCCGCTTCCAGGAGATGCATGTCGACGGCTCGGTGGTCACGCCTGTCTTCACTCTCCCGCAGACGCTCCTGCTGCGCGACGGAAAGATCCGCACCGGCGGCAAGGCCAACATCTACGTGGTGATCAACGGCCGTCTGGAGCCGGATTTCGAGGTGACGAAGGACAACACCCTGTCGATCGTCGAGCGCTCGTTCACGACGGCCAGCCGCGCCCGCTCGCGCGCCACCCTGACGGCGACCTACGCATTGGCGCGCGGCAACGGCATGGGCTTCAACCTGACCTATATCGACGAGAACGGGCCGAAGGCGTCCGCCGCCAAGGGCTTCGACACCGGATACATGCGGGCGCTCTACCAGGAGGGGCTGGAGAAGGGCCGGACCGGCACCTTCTGGCAGCACACGGTCCCGGCCGCGCCGACGCTCAAGCAGACCGCGGCCGCGGTGGCGAACTGACTTTTCCCGGACTTCCGCGCCGCGCACCTGGGACGGTGCGCGGCGATCGGGCCGGTTACTTGCCCAGGATCTTGGTGACCAGACGGCCAATCGGCGTCGCGGTGCTGGCGTTGCGGTCGTCGCGGTCGATGGGGCGGTTCTCGTTGCCGAGAAGCTTGGTGACGATGCGTCCGATCAGGCTCATGACTCTCTCCGCGCGTTCGCGCCAAAACGGCGCAGCTTGCCCATTAACGGGCGACGCGCGGGCGGCGTTCCCCCCGCGCCGCGTCAGACCTGCATCAGCCGGATGTTGTTGGTGTTCCCCATGGTGTGGAACGGGATGCCGGCGGTGACGACGATGATGTCGTTCGGCCGGGCAAAGCCCTCGTCCTGCGCGTGCTGGCAGGCCTTGGCGGTCATCTCCTCGTAGGAATCGACATCATCCGTGTGGACGCTGTGCGCGCCCCAGAGCAGGCACAAGCGCCGCGAGGTTGCGAGGCTCGGGGTCAGCGCCAGGATCGACGCGGCGGGGCGCTTGCGGGCAACCCGGGCCGCCGTCGTCCCGCTCGTCGTGTAGGTGACGATCGCGGCGGCGTGCACGGCCTCGGCCAGATCGGCGGTGGCGGTGGCGACCGCGTGAGGCGGCGTCTCCTCCTCGCCAGGCTCGGAGGCCGCCACGATCGAGTGGTAGAGCTTGTGGCCCTCCACGCTGCGGATGATCCGGTCCATCATCGAGACGGCCTCGACCGGATATGCCCCGGTGGCCGATTCCGCAGAGAGCATCACGGCATCGGCGCCGTCGTAGATGGCGGTGGCGACATCGGACGCCTCCGCACGGGTCGGCGCGGGCGCGTTGACCATCGAGTCGAGCATCTGGGTCGCCACGATCACCGGCTTCACCGCGAGCCGGCAGGCGCGGATCAGCTCCTTCTGCCGCCCGGGGACGTCCTCGTGCGGGATCTCGACGCCGAGATCGCCGCGGGCGACCATCACGGCGTCGGAGAGCCGGATAATGTCGTCGATCCGCTCGAGGGCCTGCGGCTTCTCGATCTTCGACATGATGCCGGCCCGGTCACCGATGATCCCGCGGGCCTCGATCAGGTCCGACGGCTTCTGGACGAAGGACAGGGCGACCCAGTCGACGCCGAGTTCCAGCCCGAAGGCGAGGTCGGCCCGGTCCTTCGCGGTGAGCGGCGACAGGTCGAGCAGCGTGCCCGGCAGGTTGACGCCCTTGCGGTTCGAGATCGGGCCGCCGGTCACCACTTCGGCGGTGATCGAATCCCGCTCCGGCCCCACGACCCGCACCCGCACTCGCCCGTCGTCGATCAGGAGGTCCTGGCCTGGCACCACCGCGGCGAAGATCTCCGGGTGGTGCAGCGGGATCGCCTGCTTGTCGCCCTCGGACCCGTCGAGCACGAAGCGAATGGTCTCGCCGGTCACGAGATCCTGGCGTCCGCCCTGCAGCGTGCCGATGCGGATCTTCGGGCCCTGCAGATCCTGCAGGATGCCGATCGGCCGGCCGACTTCCTGTTCCAGGGCGCGGATCGCCGCGTGGACCTTGGCGTGATCCTCCTGCACGCCATGGCTGAAATTGAGCCGGAAGGTGTCGACCCCGGCGAGGAACAGGGCGTGCAGCCGGTCGGGCGCGGAACTCGCGGGACCGACGGTGGCGACGATCTTGGCGTGGCGGTGACGGCGCATGCGGGTCTCTGCCATGAGGGCGGCCTCCGGAAATCGGCCGGCCGATCGGGCCCGCCGACGGCACCCACATTGGTAACGATGCGCGCCGAGGCGAGCTTTTTTTGCGAGGCGCGCGCGATTCGCCGATCCGGCCCGCCGCCTACTTGGCCGTTTCCCTGGCGATGCCGGCGAGACCCGCGTCGTAGACGCCGGTGATGTCCGCCAGCGCCTCGGCGTCGCTCATGCCCTCGGCGTCGAAGGTCGCGGTCCAGACCACCGTGGAGCCCGCGCCGTTCGGGCGGACCGCCAGCGTCGCGTTGTAGGCGCGCACCGGCAGCGGCCCCTGGATAAAGCTGTAGCTGTAGCTCATGCCCGCCTCGTCGCGGGCGGTCTCGACCTCGACGATGGTGCCGAGGCCGCCCTTCGCCACGACTCCCCGGACCTGCGCCCGGATGCCGTCGTCGTCGTCTTCGCGCGACAGGATGCAGCGTTCGACCTGCGGGTGCCACAGCCCGATGGCGCAGAAATCGCCGATCAGCGCCCAGACCGCCGTGGGCGGCGCCGGGATGTCGCGGCTGCGGGTCACTTCGAGGGCGCAAGCCGGACCGGCGGCCAGCAAGAGTGCGGCGCCGATCGCCGCGTGGGCGGGTCGCTTCACGATGGGGCCTCCGCGGGATGTCGCTGGATGCAAGTAGGGCGCGTCCCGGGCAAAACCCATCCGTGTCTCAAGGCCGCCTATGCCTGGAAACCGTCGGTCATGACCGGTAAAAGCCGCGTTGATCGGGCGAATTGCTCGACCGGATTCGGCATTGCGAGCGCAGCGAAGCGACCCGGTGCCGCGCGCTTCGACCGGAAAACGCATGATTGGCCTGAAGCCGGGGACGCCTATGGACGACCGCATCATGTCGGCTTCCCCATCGCGGCAAGGCAGCCATACGGGGCTTTGCGCCCTCAGGCTCGGGATCGCAGCCCTGGTGCTGGCTCCGGCGCTTGCTGTCGCGGCGCCGGAGCCAGCGCCGACCCCGTCCTTCGAGACCTGCCGCACCGATCTGATCGCCTGGGCCGCGGCGCATGACGTGCCGCAGGCCGTCGCACTGGCGCAGCTCGGCGGCCTGGAGCCCGATCCAGAGGTGCTGGCCGCCACGCGGAACCAGGGCGAGTTCGTCCGGCCGATCTGGGACTATCTCGAGGCCAGCGTCACGCCGGCCCGGATCGAGGCCGGGCAGCGCAAGCTCGCCGAGTTGGCGACGCCGCTTGCGGCGATCGAGGCGAAATACGGCGTCGACCGTTACACCCTCGTCGCGTTCTGGGGCGTGGAATCGAGCTACGGGACCGTCCTCGACAACCTCGCGGTGGTGAAGCCGGTCGTGCGCTCGCTCGCGACCCTCAGTTGCGGTGATCCCACCCGGGCCGCCTACTGGCGCGACGAGCTGACCGCCGCCCTTCAAATTCTCGCCCGCGGGGAAGCGCCGCTCGACCGGATGCCCAATGGCCTGACCGGCTCCTGGGCCGGCGCGATGGGCCACACCCAGTTTATGCCGACCGTCTACCAGCAGCACGCGGTCGATTTCGACGGCGACGGCAAGCGGGACATCTGGACCTCGGCCACGGACGCGCTTGCCTCAACGGCGAGCTACCTGCTTGCCCATAGCTGGCGAGCCGGCGAGGGCTGGGGTTACGAGGTGGTGTTGCCGGAGGGGTTCGACGCGGCGCTCGCCGACGAGACCACATCGCGCAGCCTTGCTGCCTGGCGGGACCTCGGCGTGAAACCCGCCCGGGACCGCGCGATCTCCGACGCGGCCGCGCAGGCGACTCTGATCCTGCCGACGGGGATCCGCGGCCCCGCCTTCCTGCTCCGGCCGAATTTTTCGGTGATCCTGCGCTACAACACGGCGCTCGCCTACGCCCTGACCGTGGCGCATCTCTCGGACCGCCTGCGCGGCGATCCGGGGTTTTCCCGCGACTGGCCGCGGGGCGATCGACCCCTGAGCGGGGACGAGCGGCGTGACCTCCAGTCCCGGCTGACCGAGCGCGGCTACGCCATCGGCGTCGATGGAAAGATCGGTCCCAAGACCCGGGCGGCCCTGCGGGCCTACCAGGGCTCGGTCGGGCTGCCGGCGGACGGCTATGCCGACGCCGCCCTGCTGGAGCGGATCCGGGCGGCGCCGTGATCAGGCGAGGAAAGCCGGCTCGTCCCGGGCCAGCACGCGCTTGACGCTCTCCAGGTGCCGCCGCGCGCTCTCGGCGCGCCCCGCGGCCTCCTGGGCGGCGACGTGCTTCACGATCTCCTCGGGCACGACCTTCAGGGTGCGCCCGGTGCTCATGGCGAGCACCTGCGCCTGGGCGGCGCGCTCCAGATAGTAGAGATCGTCCCAGGCCTCCGCGATGGTCTCACCCAGCACCATCACGCCGTGGTTCTTCAGGAACACCACGTCGGCCTCGCCGGCGCTGCGGGCGATCCGCTCGCCCTCGCGGGAATCGAGTGCCAGCCCGTTGTAATCCTCGTCCACCGCGATGCGGCCGTAGAAGCGCAGGGCGGTCTGCCCAGCCCAGAGCAGCGGCTGGCCCTCCAGCATGGCGAGCGCCGTCGCGTAGGGCATGTGGGTGTGGAAGGCCGCCCGGGCGTTCGGCTTCAGCCGGTGCAACTCGGCATGGATGTGGAACGCGGTCGCCTCCGGCTGGCCGTCGCCCTCGACGACGTTGCCGTGGAAGTCGCACAGCAGCAGGCTCGAGGCGGTCACCTCCGCAAAGGCCAGCCCGTAGGGATTGACCAGGAACAGGTCGGGCCGCTCCGGCAGCACTGCCGAGAAGTGGTTGCAGATGCCCTCCTCAAGGCCGTTGCGCGCGGCCCAGCGCAGGCAGGCGGCCAGGTCGATGCGGGCGCGGCGGACGCTGTCCGCGTTCAGAGGCTCATTGCTGCGCACGGGCGGCATGCCCGAGGCTGTGACGGCGTGCGCCATGCGGGAAGGCTTTCTCTCGGATTGAATCTCGTCCGCTGGAATCAAGCGGCGCGGTATCTTACGCGGTCGCGCGGCGTTGCGGACCACCCCAGCGTGCAGACGGTCAGGCGCCACCGTCGGTGACACCGTCGACGAGGTTGAGCCCGAGCAGGAAATCAGACGCGAAATCCGTGCGCACCACGGGCTCGCGCAGCACCGGCTCGCGCAGGGCGTCGCGTTCCGCCCGGCGCGCGGCCACCGCCTCGGCCACGGTGACGCGGCGGAACGACAGCCGCGTCCCGCCCTGCACCTGGGCGAGGCGCCCGAGATCCGGCCCGATCACCGTGGCGATTTTCGGATAGCCGCCGGTGGATTGCCGGTCGGCCATCAGGATGATCGGCAGGCCGTTGCCGGGCACCTGGATCGCGCCCATCGCCACGCCGTCGGAGACGATGTCGTGGCCCTTGGCGTGGGTCAGCGGCGTGCCATCCAGGAAGCAAGCCATGCGGTCGCCGCGCGGCGAGACGGTCCAGGGGCCGGCCAGGAAGGCATCGATCTGGTCGGAGGCGAAATAATCGTCCTGCGGGCCGAGCACGATTCGGATTTTTTGGGGATCGCGATCGAGCCACGGCGCGAGGAGCCTGTGCGGCGAGACTTCGCCGGGCCGGGTCTCGGCGACCGGAAGGCGGTCGCCGGCCGCGAGCCCCCGCCCATGCAGGCCACCGAGGCCGGAGCGTGTGTGGGTCGCGGTCGATCCGAGCACCGGCGCCACGTCGATGCGCCCCTGCACGGCCAGGTAGCCCCAGGCACCGGATGCGCCGGCGCGGATAGTCAGTGTCCGACCGGGGTCCAGGGTCAGCGCCACCGCGTCGGGCAGGGCGGCCCCGTCGAGGGTGATCCGGAAGCTTCGGGAGACCATGGCGATCCCGAGCGGCCCGCCCTCGGCCGTGACCGTGAGGCCGCCGGTGGAGATCTCGATCGCGGTGGCGTCGAGGCGATTGCCCGCCGCTCGGTTAGCCGTGGCGTGCATCAGCGGATCCATCGGGCCCGCCGCGGTGATGCCGTAGCGCAGGTAGCCGTGCCGGCCGCCATCCTGCAGCGTGACGCCGGGCCCGGCGGATTCAATGACGAGGGCGGTCATCGGACGGCCTCTTCCCGGCGGGCCACGGGCTCGCCGGCCGCCTCCCGGGCCGTCAGGGCGTCGAAGGTCGCGACGTCCACCGGCTCGAACCGGATCAGGTCGCCGGCGCCGATGAAGAAACTCTGTTCGCGCTCCGGGGCGTAGAGCCGGGCCGGCGTGGCGCCAATCACGTACCAGCCGGTCGGCATCGGCACCGTCGCCACCGCGGCGAGGCCGCCGCCAATCACCACCGCGTTCTTCGGATGCGGCGGCCGTGGGCTCGCGCGCCGAGGCACCGCCAGGGTCTTGGGCAGGCCGCCGAGATAGGCGAAACCCGGTGCGAAGCCGTACATGTAGACTCGATAGATCGCCCCGGCATGGGTGGCCACGATCGTCGCGGCGGACAGGCCGGTGCGCTCGGCGACCTGGGCGATGTCCTCGCCGTGCGGGTCATCGTAGCAGCAGGGCAGGGTCCAGAGGTTCGGCGTGCCGGCCCGCGCCACGGCCCCGGCGACCAGCGTCCGGACGTGTTGCGCCAGCGTCTCCCGATCGAGCATCAGCGGATCGTAGTGGAGCATCAGCGAGCGGTAAGTCGGCACCCGCTCGCGCAGGCCCTCGGGCGGGTCGACGCCGAGGGCGTCGTCGAGCGCCAGGACCCGATCGCTGATCGCGGGATCGACGGTGCTGCCGAACTCCACCACCAGGGCCGCCTCACCGGAATCCAGCAAGCGGGGTTCGCCCGCGCTCTCAACCCCGCTCATGGCCGGAACGGCGCCAGCGTCACGCCAGCACCCTCAAGACGGGCGCGAACCGCCCGGGCCGTGGCGACCGCGTGCGCAGAATCCCCGTGGACGCAAATCGAGCGGATCGGGGTCGGCAGCGTCCTGCCCGACGCAGTGAGGATCGCCCCGCCCTCGACCATGCGCAGCACCCGGTCCGCGGCCACGTCGGCCTCGGTAATCAGCGCGTCCGGCCGGTCGCGCGGGATCAGCAGACCCGCCTCGGTATAGCCGCGGTCGGCGAAGATTTCCTGGTGAACCTCCAGGCCGCAGGCCTCGCCGGCCGCGACCTGCGCCGTGAGCGCGATGGCGAGCAGCGCGAGGTCGCGGTCCACCGCCCGGACCGCCTTGGCGATGGCGTCGGCCACGGCCCGATCTTCGGCGGCGAGGTTGGCGAGTGCCCCGTGGGCCTTCACATAAGTGATTCGGTGGCCGGCGTAAGTGGCGAGCGCCTGCGCGGCGCCGACCTGATAGGCCACCAGCCGCTCGATCTCGGGCGGAGTGAACGGCATGCGGCGGCGCCCGAAGCCCCAGAGGTCGGGGAAGCCCGGATGGGCGCCGACCGCCACACCGCGTTCCTTCGCCAACGCGAAGGTGCTGGCCATGATCTCGGGATCGCCCGCATGCAGCCCGCAGGCGACATTGGCGGAGGTGACGATGCCGAGGATCGCGGCATCGTCACCGCAGGCATAGGCGCCGTAGCCCTCGCCGAGATCGGAGTTCAGGTCCACGCTGGCCAACGGACTCGTCCCCTTCCTGCTGCACAGTCGCCCTGCCGAGCCCACGGGGCGGCGCGCATCGCGACCGGATCTGCTCCTTCCACACCCGCGACGGTCAGAAGTCGAGAGCGCCGTCGCGACGGCGGGGTGGATGCCGGACCGGGAGCAAGGCCGATGCCGGATGGGTTTTCTTTCGGGAGATCAGAGGGGCGCCCGGGCGGCCGGCCGGTCTCAGCGCAGCAGGCCGGGATCCGGCTCGGCGATGAGCCGGCGGCCCAGCAGCGCCAGTGTCGCGCGCCGACCGAGCTTCATCACCGGATAGAGCAGGCGGGCGCGGGCCGGGTCGCGCAGCAGCCGCGCTAGAGTTCGGCCGACCGCGCCCCGATCCTCGCTGAGGGTCGAGAGCAGCACCAGGGCGTCCGCGCCATAATACAGGCTCCGGCCATGGCGCGCGACCATGCCGTTATTCAGATCGTAGCCACGCCGATGCAGGTCCTCCACCAGGGGGCCGCCTGTGCGGGCATCGACCAAAGCCACGGTGCCGACTGACCGGCGCAGGGCCATCAGGCGGACGTAGTTGCTGCAGAACGGGCATTCGCCGTCATAGACGACCGTTAGGGTGGCGTCGGTCATGGCTTCAAGTCGATCCGATGCTCGGCTTCCGAGACCAGCCGCCGGACCGGCACACCGTCCTGCAGGCTCAGGCAGACGGATTCGCGCCGGTAGATGTAGGCGACGACATCGCGCAAGGGCACGCCGTCGAAGCTCGCTCCGTGCTGGAGCGGGACGAAGAAGTGATGTGGGTAAAGCGCGTGGGGAAACGACCCCAGCGTGTCGGCAATCCGGCTGACCAGGCCGTGGTAGCCGCGGATATAGGCGTCGACCGCAGGGTTGATCTCGGTCTTGGCAAGCTCTTGACTGGTGCCGTCCCGGGCGGTCAGGACCGGCACGTCGCAGCTCAGCGAGGCGAGCACCTTGCGATAGACCTGGGTTCCACCGTTCGGGTTGTCGAGGGCGAAGGCGGTCTCGGCATCCGGCGAGCCGTAGGCCATGTGGGCGAAGGGATACGAGTAGAAGGTGAAGAAGTTGGTCGGCACGTAGTGCCGCCCGCCGTCCTTATCGACCGCCTGGACGTACATCTTGTTGTTGGCGGCGGTGTCGTACCAGCCGAGCCGCGCCTGGGTCATGAAGCTGTTGTCGGTCAGGATGAACAGCACCGAGAGGAGCCCGACCAACAGCGGCGGCCGCTGATAGTGGCGGCTGACCACCACGGCGCCGATCGCCAGGTTCAGCAGGATCCACGGGGCGAAATTGGCCCCCATCACGATCACGATCGACAGGTGCATCGCGTCGAAGCCGAGCAGCAGGAGCAGGAGCCAGCGTCGCGGCATCAGGATGCCGAAGAGGGCCGCACCTTGCCCGAGCAGGATGAGCGCGTTCGTCACCGGGCCGGCATGGCTCAGGATCGCGCGCATGCCCGCCACGAGCGAGGCCCAGCTCGCATAGAAGACGTGGTTGTTGTCGAGGCCGACGCTGAACAGCTTTCCGGGGTCGTTCGCCAGCAGCCAGGAGGTCGGTCCGGCATCGAGCGTCACCTTGGCCAGGAACGACGAGTAGTAGTTCCCGAGATGGATGCTGATCGCCGCGGCGATCAGGACTTTCGCGAACAGCGCGCTCGCCGCCGCCATATCGCTCTTCGCGGAATCGCTCATGCCCGGCCGGGCGCTCAGGCGCCCCGTCAGCGCGATGACGGCGAGGCCGGCCAGAAGGCAGAAGCTGACCTCCGCGAGGGGCACCACGTCGATGATGTGCCCGTGCCAGAGCCCGGTCACCCGGACGACGGCGAGCTTGCTCCAGACCAAGTAGGCCGCCGCCACGGCCCCGAGCGACGGCCAGCGCAGGCACAGGATCCCGGACGCCACGGCGGCGATCCAGAGGACCACGATGGCCCAAAGCGTCGTCGTCGCCTTGAAGCCCTGCTCGATCATCGGGAAGAGCGGGTAGTGGACGAGCGCATAGGCTCCCGAGATCACGCCGATCAGCTGCAGCAGCCGGATGGCGGCTCGGTCGGAGGCGGCATAGGTCCGGCGCACCATCGCGGCGGACAGCAGCAGCGGCAGCACGATGATGTAGAAGTTGTTCTGCTCGTCGATGACCCGGGACAGCTTGATCACCGTCAGCAGCGCGATGGTCTGCGCCAGCACGATGAGATACGGCCGCGCAACCGCCAAGGAGACCGGTCCGGCCGACCGGGATTCCTGGAGCGAGAGCGTTCCGTTCTGAGCTGAACCCAAAAGCGATCGGATCATCGTCCCTCTTCGCTGCCCGGGTGATCGCGGCGGACGCTGCGGCGGCTGGACGGTCGGAGCGGCCTCGACCCGTCCGCCTGTCGGAAGCCAGATTGGCACGGTTGACGGCCGGGTCGCGGGCAAAGTCGGAGGAGGCCGGATACGCCTTTCGGTTGTGGCGGCTTCTTCGCGCCGATATCCGCGCCCCGGCAAACCCGGGCTCGAACCGGATCGCTCTCGGCCGCTGTACGGGTGTCTCGGAATACCTCGTCAGTCTCGACGCGCTCATCCGAATGGATAGCCTGCGCGGCCGAGGCGAGTCCTGCGAGATTGGCTCGGCACGCTCTCGCGGTCGGTGACGGACCAGGCGCGTCCGGATTGCGCGATCACGCTTGCGATCCGCTGAACAGGACGACGGCGGTTTCGGACGATCGAAAACGATCGCTCCGGTTTCGAGAGCACCAGACCTTTGGAACCCCGAGATTTCCAGGCAGGAGGATACGGAATGCTGGTCATCAAGCAGAGCGCGGGCCGGTTTCTGGCCCGCCGGCCTGCCCTGCGGTCGTCCATCAAGGAACTCGTGGAACTTGCCTTCTGGCGCAAGACCCTGTGGAAGTCGAGGGGACGTTTCTACAACGCCCATTTGGCCCCGTTCTACACGACGTTCTTCGGTCTGGGCCAGGAGTTCTATGCCGGCAAACGGGTTCTCGACGTGGGCTGCGGCCCGGTCGGCAGCCTGGAATGGGCAACCGAGGCCCTGGAGCGTGTCGGCCTCGACCCGCTGGCCGATTCGTACGTGAAGCTCAATCGCGGCCTTCACAAGATGCGCTACGTCGCGGCGCCGAGCGAGAGCGTCCCGTTCCCGAACGGCCGCTTCGATGTGGTGACCATGTTCAACGCCCTCGATCACGTCGAGGATGTCGACCGGACCATCGGCGAGCTGAAGCGCGTCTGTGCGCCCGGCGGGACGATCCTGCTGATCGTCGAGATCAACCATCCGCCGACCGTCACCGAGCCGCACCTGCTGGGGATGGACATCGTCGACCGGTTCGACGGGTTCTTGGTCGCGCGAAGCGAGGTGTTCGGGATCCGGGAGGACCACAACGTCTACGGCAGCCTGACGGACCGGCATCCGTTCCCGGGCTCGGGCAAGCCCGGCATTCTCTGCCTGCGCCTGACCAAGAAGCTGAACTGAGCGGCGCCGCGCGGCATCGGTCGAAACGGGATCGCAGACCGAGGCCGCGCAATCCCGTTTCGACCGAGGCGCGCGGCCCCGGCGATCGCCGCTATTGCGGCGCCATGGTCCCGTAAGGCGAGGCTTCGTCCACGAACACCGTGTTGCCCGTCATCCGCGCGCTCAGGAACCTGCGTTTGACCGCCAGCAGCGGCTGCAGCAGACGGCGACCTGTCATCGGGAGGCCGCCGGCCTTCGATCCGGCGGCGAAGGGCCGGGGCTCGAAGGTTTTGAGCGTTACGGGGTTTGGCGACATCACCCGCGCCCGGGTGATCGCCTGGCACTCGTAGAAGTAGCCCCAATCGTCCGCGGCTGCCACGACCGGGCGATTCGCCGCCAGAATGCCTTCCGCTGCCTGTCGCGTGATCACGTAGGCCGCATTCGCTCCGAGCCCGCCCATGCTCATCGGCAGGCATAGCCGGTAATCGCCGATCGAGACGGCATCCACGGTGCTGAACGCCGCACGGTGCTGCGGCAGATTGTGGAGCAGGACGACGTCGCCCCGGCGGAGGGTCGCCTCGACCCGGACCAAGATGTCGTGAATGTCGGGCGGCAGCACCGCGTCGTCCGCGACGATGAGCGCCCAGGGCATTTTGCGGGCGATCACCGATCCGTAGGCCGCCAAGTGGGAGAGGGCGCAGCCGACCTGGACCGGACTCAGCTCGGAACCCGGCAAGGCATCCCGACCGGCCACCGTCCCGTCGATGCCCATGATCTCGAAGTCGGCCCCCCAGATCGTGTGGAGATGCCGGGTAATATAGGCATGTCTCTCGCGGAACCGCGGGGTGGATATTGCAATGCAGCACATTGTACCAACCTTCGACGGCCGATAATGTGCAGAAGTTAACGATTTTGCAAGTTATTTCTGTGCTCGAATTCAGTAATCACCCTGCATAGAAATCGTCCGTTCGAGATCGACCGGGATGTCGAGTCGGTTTCGACGGCGTCCGATCCGACTCAAGCGAATCGGCAGTCGGGGAGCCGCCTTTTCGACGTTCGACTTTATCCGCGCTGACGCTGTACGCGTGATAGAACCCAGGGATGCCAAAAAAAGTTGTTTTTTGCTGCAAGATCCGGCACGTGATCCGGGGTGGATCCCGTTCTATTCAGGACAAATTCTTTTTCTGATCGAAATTCGCTCGGCTCAGCGTCGAGAGCCGGAATCGGATCGGCGCGCTCAAGTCGCCGGCCGGGGCCGCAGCACCGGCAGAATCGCCGCCAGCAGAAACTGATGCAGGCCGTGGTTCACGAAGAGCGGGCATTCGAAGCAGATGAGGATGCTGAGCTGCGCCAGGAACAGGATCGGCCAGGCCTCGACATAGCCCGGCGAGCGGGCGAAGTGCCGAACGACCCGGCGGGCCGTGTCGAGCATCACGCCCGTGAAGACCAGCAGGCCGACGGTCCCGAACGCGACCGCGATGTCGATGAAGTTGTTGTGGAAGAACCAGACCTTCTGCTTCGTGGTGAAGTGCAGGTAAGGCGCGGTCGTGATCGGGCTCTCCCAATAAGCTTTGTAGCCGATACCGATAACGGGCTCCCGCCAGAACTGGTCGATGCCGAACTGCCAGAGGATCGTGCGGCCGGTGAGCGTGGTGTCCTTGCCGAGATCGGAGAGCAGGCTGGCGGACAGATCCGCTCCGTAGCTCGCGCAGACGAGGATGCCGATGCCGGCGAGCGCGATGGCAACGCCCAGACAGAAGCCCGTGACCAGGTTTCCCTGGCGCCACGCGATGATGGCGCTGAGCGGCGCAAGCCCAAGAACGCCGGCCATCAGGGCGGTCGCCGAATGGGACGAGGCGAGCAGCGCCAGCGCCCCGAGGAAGGCCGCTCCGGTCAGGACCCGGTTCCAGCCTTGCAGGAACAGGCTGGCAGCGCAAAGCAGCTGGAGGCTCATCAGGCCCCCGAGCACGTTCTTGTGCGAGTAGACCCCCGACCATTCACCGCTGAGGCCCCGGGTCATGTCGGGTGCCGCCACCCCCAGCACGACCGACAGGATCTGCCCGCCCAGGAGCCCGAGAAAAACGATCCGGACGACGCCGGACAGTCCCAAAGTCGCGCGCAGGGCGATCCCGGCCACGATCGTGGCGAGCAGCTGAAGCCCGTGATAAGCCGAGATGCCCGGGGTCAGGGACCAGGTCGCCGACAGGATGGCGAGCGCCGGCCAGAGCAGGATGATCGGCCGGCTGCCGAACAGGATGCCGGCGAGATCGCGCCGCAGGACCAGGAAGGCGAGGGCCGCCAGATCGGCGCCGAGCCAGATGAGCTTATCGAGCCCCGGAAGCTTGACCTGCTCTCCGCTCACCGGCGCCAGCATGATCAGCAGGATCCAGGGAATCGCCAAGGCTCCAAGCCGTGGCAGCGCCTCCGCGGGATGGCGGCGGCGCGCACGGCGGCCCACCGGCCGGCCGGAGATCGCGCGGGAGCCATCGGGCGGAAGCCAGGCCAGCGGCGCGGCATCCCCCGGCCCGAAGGCCGCCATGTCTCGCCGAAACGCCATCGCACCCAGCTCCAGACCTGCCCAACGCTCCGCGGCAGCGCCTCCGTACGGGCGGGACTCTAGCCGAGCCCGCTGCCCGGCCGATTCCGCCAAACGAGGTAGGCCGTCTCACGCGGCGGCCGGTTCCGTGCTGCGGTGTTCAGGGGACCGGCTCGCTCGGTCGATCGTCTCAACACCCGCGGAGCCGGCCAAGGCCGCCGGCTGTGCCGGGCAGTCGCCATGATCCAAGAGAACAGTACGCTCCCGCCACGGACCGGCGCAGGTTTGCGGTGAAGAGAAAGTGGAGCGGGCGATCGGGATCGAACCGACGACATTCAGCTTGGGAAGCTGAGGTAGATCGTTGAAATCATTGGAAGGTGTTCCTCGAGCCAATCTGCGCCTTGCAACCGTTCGGCCGCGGGCAGGCGTATTTCCCCAGCGGTGTTCGTCAGTCCAGGAGTGGACGAAATCTCTCACCTGCTGGCCATCAGGTTCCGTGGCCCTCGGATTGGACCGTGTTTCCGAAGCTCGGCGCATCGACCGTAGGCCGTGGGAGCCAATTGAAGCTCCGACAGGGGAGGGGGCTCAATTCAAGAGTCGAACAATTTTCGGCTCGGCTTTCGTCACGCCTCTTGAGCGGAGCAGCATCCGCCCTGCGCGGCGAAAAGGGTATATGGGCGCAAAGCGGACATTCCGCTTTGCGCCCATTGCCGTCATTCAAGACAACCGCAGTCATCCCCATAAGCGGACATCGTTCATAGTGATTGGGGCTTTAGGCCATTGCATCGAGTTGCGGTGCAGTCTACGCGGCATGGTTACAACGGCGCTCGGTCACAACGTGATCGACAAGGGCGCGCCGTGCGATCGGGATGTGTCGAGGGCCCCGACCGGATGCGCCGCCCGCAAGCTCGCCGAGAACGGACCCTCTCCGCGTGCCGCCAGCGATGCCGCCAGGGGCCCCTCCGACGCTGCTGGGCTCGCCCAGGTCACGGCCGTGCCGTTGGCCAGCGTCAATGTCGCGCTGCGGGCCGGCGCGCCGGCTACGTCCTCCGCCTGGATCGTGGGAGGCGAGAAGCCGAGGAGGGCGGCGTTGCGGCGCACGGAAGCCTCCAGGTCAGCGACGACGACCGTGAGTGTGGCAACGCCGACCACCCCGTTGCCGTGCCGGCGGACCGCCCCTTCCTGCACACGCAGCGATCGGGGCGTGACGTCGCCGCAGAGGAACGGGACGTCGGGCCGCGGCGAGCGTGCGGTGCGCCACTCCAGGCGGGCGCCGTCCGGGCGGTTGCGCCCGCCGGGGATCGGGTTCTGGATGTCGAGGCCCCGTGCCTGCGCGCCGGCAACGACCGCCTCGATCTCGTCGGGGAGCAGAGCAAAATCGATGAGCCCTTCGCCGGCTCGTTCGTAGACGTCCCACCAGCGGTTGCCGGGGTCGGGCCGCTTCCAGGCAATCAATTCCAGGTAGGCGCCATCCTCGAAGATGACGAGGACGTTATGGGTGATGCCGTTGGCGTGCGCGCCGCCGCGCACGACCGTGAAGCCGAGCGCCGCGTAGTCCGCGGCGGCGTCGTCGAGGTCGCGAACCGCGATCACGATGTGGTCGAGCACGAGTGACATGGGGTCTCCGGTTTCAAGCGGCGGGTTCAGGAGGCCGGGGCGGCTGTAGTCGATGCACCGGCCTCGCCCGCAGCCCGCCCCCGGCCGGGGACGGCATCGAGTAGGGCGCGGGTGTAGGGGGGGGGCGGGGCGCGCGGAACACATCGGCCGTCGTCCCCGTCTCGACGACGACGCCGCGCCCGTCCGCGATGGAGAAGCCGACCGCGCCCCTCACGCCGCCGTCGCCTGAGGAGAGATCCGTGATGCAGAAGTCGCCGATCCGGGTGATGCCGGCCTGCCGCAGCACGCGTGTGCGCAGGGTCTTGGCGACGGCGGGGCCGGTGGAGAGAAACTCGACGTAGACGCAGCGTGGGCGATCGTGGCCCGGCGCCTGCGCCTGCGCCTGCCGGATGCGCCCGTCCGGGTCCCGGGCCCAGCAGACCTTCTAGGCATCCAGTTGCCGGATCTCGGCGGGCCCGCGCTCGCAGACGAGGCGAGCGAGGGGGGCGTCGCAAAGGCCCCGCCCGGCGGTGAGCGTGTCGGCGAGGTGATGGGTCCAGTCGTCGGTCCCCTCCGAACCCAGGGAGGCCGCGACCGTCATCTGCGCCATGATGGCGGCGCCGCTGCGCCCGATCAGGCTGCGGTCCGCAAGGATCACGCGGGCGCCGTCCTCCGCCGCGGCCAGGGCGGAGGCCATACCGGCGGCCCCCGAGCCGACGACGAGCACGTCTGTCTGGAGTGTCACCGTCTCGATCGTCGGAGCCATGTCGTTCTCGTCAACTGGCACGGGGACGCGCGTGTGGGGTGCGTTGTGGGCCGGTGGCATCGGCCATGCCAACCGCATCGCGCGATGCGATGGGCCGGTTCATCGCGGCCATCATACCGACCGAATCGCCGAATCGTCGATCCGGACACCAGCAAAAAGGCCGAGCACCCCGATGAGAGGTTCGTTCAGGTCACACGTCTCGAAAGTAAATTCTATTCTCTGATTGAAATTTGGATGCAAAGCCTCGAAAGCCGCGGAAATTTGCGGCGCGCTTTTGTTGACGCAGGCGCTGGCATGATGAAGAATTACGTATGCATTTATTCACTCATTCGAATTGATGCTCCAGAGATAGAATGACTTCTATCGTCACCAGACCTTGCAAACGCAGCGACAGTCATTCCACCTTCCTGGCCCGGGGGGGACGAGAATGCCTGTTGCCGACGGAGTGTCTCGATGCCTGATCTCCGCCTCTCTCGCCGGAGAGTGCTCGCCCTTTCGGCGGTGGCGACCCTGCTCCCCCGGTCGGGCCTGGGCCAGACCAGTAAGGTCGCCCGGATCGGGCTCGTCCAATCAACAACGGGGGGGTCGGCGGCGCTTTACGGCACGGAGCAGAAGCAGGCGATCGAACTCGCCTTCAACGAGATCACTAAGGCCAGGACGCTGGGCGACATCGCGTTGCAGGCGTTCCACGCGGACGACGGTGCCGACCGTGGGCAGACCGTGAACATCTTCCAGCGCCTGATCCGGCAGGACAAGGTGGTGGCGATCCTCGGCCCCACCCTGTCGAACTCGGCCTTCGCCGCGGATCCCTTGGCCCAGCAGGCTGGCATCCCGGTCATCGCCAGCTCCAACACGGCACCCAACCTCACCAAGATCGGCGACTTCATCTTCCGCACCAGCGTGCCTGAGGATCAGGTGTTTCCCACCGTCCTCGCCTACGGGGTGAGGAAGCACGGGGTGAAGCGCGTCGCCCTCATCTACGGGATCGACGATGCCCTGACGCGCAGCGCGCACGACGTCCAGAAGAAAGCGGTCGACGCCCTCGGGCTAGAGTCGGTCGGCATCGAAACCTACCAGCGCGGCGACGTGGATTTCTCGGCGCAGCTGACGAAGATCAAGGCGCAGAAGCCGGACGCGATCATCCTTGGCGCCCTGGCCGAGGAGGGAGCGGCGATCCTGCGGCAGGCGAGGCAACTGAACCTCGACCCGAAGACCGTCTTCATCGGCTGCAACGCCAACATTTCCGCGAAGCTGTTCGAGCTGGCGGGACCGGCGGCCGACGGCATCCTCGTCGGAGCGTCGTGGTTCGCCGGGTACGACACACCCCGCAGCAAGGCTTTCGTCGAGGCTTACCGCAAGCGCTACGGCACCACGCCGGACATCTACGCCGCGCAAGGCTACGACGCCGCCTACCTGATCGCCGAGGCCATCCGCCGGGCGGGGACCGCCACCGACAGCCGCGCCATCCGCGACAAGCTCGCCGGCATCACCGACTTCGAGGGGGTGCTCGGCAGGTTCGGCTGGTCGCCGGAACGGGATGCCACCGTCACGCCGAAGGTTTTGATCGGCGACGGGCAGGCCAAGGTCTTCGCCGCCGCGCCGGCGGTCTGACCGGCATCATGATCCTTCAGCAATTGATCAACGGTCTCTCGCTCGGGGCTGTCTATGCCGTGTTCGCCGTGGGCTTCACCCTCGTGTTCGGTGTCCTCAACGTGCTGAACCTGTCGCAGGGCGCCGTCTTCATGTGGGGCGCCTATGTGGGCCTGGAGATGGTCCGTACCCTGCAGCTGCCCCTGCCGGCCGCCATGACGGTGGCGGTGATGGCGGCGGGCCTCCTCGGCGTCGTCACGGAATGGCTGGTGTTCCGCCCCCTGCAGCGGCGCGGCGCGCATCGCTGGATGGGCATGGTCGCCAGCCTCGCCTTCGCCCGGATCCTGATCGGGGCGGCGCAGGAGGTGTTCGGGACGCAGGTCATCCGCTACCCCGACGCCACCCTCGTCGATGCGACCCTCGTGGTCGGCGAGGCCCGTATCCAGGGCCTTCAGGTCGTCGCCCTCGGTGTCGCGCTGGCGATGGTTCTGGCGTTGGGGCTCCTCCTCAAGTTCACCAATTTCGGCCGGGCGATCCGCACGGTCGCCTTCAGCGAGACCGTCGCACGGCTCGTCGGCGCGCCTGTCGCCCGGGTGCGGGGGGCGACCTTCTTCCTCTCGGGCACCCTCGCCGGAGGGGCCGGCGTGCTGTGGTCGCTTCTGTTCCAGTCGGTCTCTCCCTTCATGGGCGACACGATCCTGCTGAAGGGTTTGACTGTCCTGATCCTCGGTGGCCTCGGCAACGTGGCGGGAGCCCTCGTCGGCGGTCTCCTCCTCGGGCTCGTGGAGGTTGGCAGCGTCGTGGCCGTCGGGTCGGGCTTTCGGGACGCCGTCGGCTTCGGCCTCGTCCTCCTCATCCTCCTCACGCGGCCCACGGGTCTCTTCGCCACCCGGGAGGCGAAGCGGGCATGAGCGACCTGTACGCGGCCTACGAGAACGTCATCGACCTCTGCCTGCTGAACGCCGTCCTAGCCTTCAGCTGCCTCCTCCTGTTGCGGGTCAACCTCCTCTCGCTGGCGACCGGCGGACTCATGGCGATCGGCGCCTATCTGTCGATCTGGCTGACCATGCGAGAGGGCTGGCCCTTCGGCCCGGCCCTGCTCGCAGCCACCGGTGCGGGGGCGCTGGCCGCCGCCGGGCTCGGCACCCTCGTCCTGCGCCTGCGCGGCGATTACTTCGCCATGGCGACCCTCGCCTTCACGGAGGTCGTCCGCATCCTGGCCTTAAACGCCGATCCGGTGACGGGTGGGGCGCTCGGAATCTTCGGCATCCCGAAATACACGCAGACTTGGCAGCTCCTGGCGCTCCTCGCGCTGGCGATCTACCTCGTCTGGGCGCTGCGCCGCTCGAGCCTCGGTGACAGGATGCGCGCCATCGCGGAGGATGAGCTCGCCGTCGCAGCTGCGGGACACGACGTCGCCCGCCTCCAGCTTGGCCTGTTTACGGCATCGGGGGCCATCGCCGGGCTCGGCGGGGCGCTAGCCGCGCATCTAAACCTGTTCGTCGCCCCCAGCGATTTCGGATTCCTGCGCTCCATGGATGCCGTGATCGCCCCCGTCCTCGGCGGGGTCTGGAACCTGTTCGGGGCGGTCGTCGGCGCCGCGATCCTGACCGTCCTGCCGGAGGTGCTGCGCTTCTCGGCCCAGCTGCGCGAGATCCTCATCGGCGCGGTGACGTTGCTCGCGGTCCTATTCCTGCCGACCGGGATCGCCTCCCTGCCCCGCCTCCTCCTCCGGCGCGGGAGGCTCGCCTGATGGACGCGCTCCTCGCTATCCGGGGCGTCTCCCGGCGGTTCGGAGGCGTGGCGGCGCTGGCCAACGTCTCCTTCGCGGTCCCGGCTGGGGCCATCGTCGGGGTGATCGGGCCCAACGGCTCCGGCAAGACGACCCTGATGAACCTCGTCAGCGGTGTCGATGCGCCGAGCGGCGGCGAAATCCTGTTCGAGGGGCGGCCCGTCCAGGGGCGCCCGGTACACCGCCTCGCCCGACTCGGGATCGCCCGGACGTTCCAGCACATCCGCCTCGTCCCGCAACTGACGGCTGCGGAGAACGTCGCCCTGGCGCTGCACGAGCCGGAGGCGAGCCTCGCCGACACCCTCCTGCGCCTGCCGCGCCTCTCCCACATCGAGGGGGAGCGCCGCCGGCAAGCGGTCTCTCTGCTGGAGCGGACAGGCCTCGACGGGGCCGCCGACCGGCCGGCGGGGGACCTCTCCTATGGCGACCGCCGCCGGGTCGAGATCGCCCGGGCGCTCGCCACACGGCCGCGCCTCCTCCTCCTCGACGAGCCGGCCGCGGGCATGAACGCCACCGAGAAGCGGGCCCTGCACGCCCTGATCGCGGGCTTCCGAGCCGATGGCATCACGACCGTTCTCGTGGAACACGACATGGATCTCGTCATGGGCGTCTGCGACCACCTCCATGTCCTGAATCAGGGCCGCGCGATCGCCTCCGGCCCCCCGGCCGCCGTGCGGCACGACCCCCTGGTCATCGAGGCCTATCTCGGGGCCGAGGATGCTTGAGATTCAGTCCCTGTCGGCGGGCTATGGCGGCCCACCGGTCCTTCACGGGATCTCTCTGGCCCTGCGGCCCGGGGAAATCGTCGCGGTGGTCGGCAGCAACGGGGCGGGGAAGACCACCCTCCTCAACACCGTCGCCGGCCTGCTCCGGCCCGTTTCCGGCCGCATCCTCCTCGACGGGAAGCCCATCGGGGGGCTGGCGACGGAACGAATCGTCCGGGCCGGTCTCTCCCTCGTCCCCGAGGGTCGTCAGGTCGTCGCGCCCCTGAGCGTCGAGGAGAATCTGCTGGTCGGCGCCTACGGGCGACGGGGCGGCGGCGCGCGCGAGACCCTGGCGGCGGTCTATGGGCGGTTCCCCCGGTTGAAGGAGCGCCGCCGCCAGGCGGCGGGCCTGTTGTCCGGCGGCGAGCAGCAGATGCTCGCGATCGGCCGCGCGCTGATGGCGGGGCCTCGGGTTCTCCTCCTGGACGAGCCGTCCATGGGGCTGGCGCCGCTGATCGTCTCGGAGATCTTCGCGCTGCTCGGCGACCTCCACGGCCGGGGAATCTCCGTGCTGCTCGTCGAACAGAACGCGCGCAAGGCGCTCGCCCTGGCCTCTCGCGGCTACGTTCTCGAAAGGGGACGGATCGTGCTGGAGGGGACCTCCGCCGAGCTGGCTTCCTCGCCGGCCGTCGTCGACGCCTATCTCGGCGCGAAGCCGCTGGAAGAGCAGGCCGCATGAGGATCGCCTGGCCCGGACGCCCCCCTTTCCATCCCCCCATGCCCGACCGGAGGCATCCATGACGGTCGTCGTCGGCGCCCACCCGCAGAACCCTTCTTTGTCGATCCTGGCGCGCCGGCAGGCTGCGGTGGCGGCGTTGCGCGAGAGGGGGCTCACCTTCTTCGTCTATGGCGCAGGATCCCAGACCATTCCCCTGATTCAGGCCGGAGTGCTGCATCTGGCCGGAACCGGTGCGACGCCGCCGATCCTGGCGAAGGCCGCCGGCCTCTCGACGGCCGTCTTCGCCGTGGGTGAGCCGCGCCCGGAGCGCGGCGGCCTGCTGGTCGCCGAAGACTCGGCGATCACATCCCTCGCTGACCTCAAGGGTCGGGGCATCGGGCTGATGCCGGTGTCGTGGCACACGCAGTTCCTTGCGGCGGAACTCGATGCGGCGGGCCTCGCGTGGCGCGATGTGCGGGCGGCCGAGATCCTGCCGGCGACCGCCAAGGACGCCTTCCTCGCCGGATATCTGGATGCGATCGTCGCCACCGAGCCGCTGTACTCGCAGATCGCGGCGGCCCGGCCGGTCCGCATCCTGGCGAAGCCCGGCGAGTTTTTTTCCAATCGCACGGTCTTTTGGGGGGCGACCGAGATTCTGCGCACGCGGCGCGAGGCCGTGCGGACGCTGAGCGAGGCTCTGATCGCCTCCGACGCGGCCACGCGGGCGGACCCCGAGGAGGCCGCCCGCCTCCTCGACGGCGTCAACGGCCACTCGGCGGCGCAATGGCTCCCCGCGCTGACCGGGCGCCCCTGGGGCCTCGCCGCGCCCGGCCCGGATTTCCTGGCCGAGCAGCAGGCCCACGCCGACCTCTTCGCCCGGTTCGGTCTGATCCCCCACCGTCTCGACGTGACCGACACCGTCGATCCAAGCCATGCCCCCGCGGCCTGACGGCTGCCGCCGATCCCCCCGGAGCAGGAAACGCCCCCATGGAAGTTCTCTGGTATCTGACCGGCCCCGACGGCCGCTATCCCTGGCGGCCGGACGGCGCGCGAGCGCTGAACTACGCCTACTTTCAGCAGCTCGCCCGGGCGGTCGATCACCTCGGCTACACGGGGGCGCTGCTGGCGACCGGCTCCCACGACGCCTGGATCCAGGGGGCCTCGCTGATCCCCTATACCGACCAGTTTCAACACCTCATCGCCGCGCACCCGCCGATGATCTCGCCGACGTTGCTCGCTAAGATGATCACGACCTTCGATCAGTTCTCGAAGGGCCGGCTGCGGGTGAACATCGTCAACGGCGACGCCAAGCTGATGGCGCAACACGGCGTCCATCTCAGCCACGACGAGCGCTACGCCTACACCGACGAGTTCCTCACCGTTCTCACCGGATTGCTGCGCGGAGAGACCGTGACGTTCAAGGGCCGGTACATCCACGTGGTGGAGGCCGGCATCCCCGTGCCGCCGACGCAGGCGCGCATCCCCCTCTGGTTCGGCGGATCCTCCCCCGCCGCCCACGAGGTCGCGGCCAAGCACATCGACACCTACCTCTCCTGGGGCGAGACACCTGATCAGTCCGAGGCCAAGATCCGCGAGGTCAGGACGCTGGCCCGGCAATACGGACGCGAGGACAAGATCCGCTTCGGCATCCGCCTCTACGTCATCGTGCGCGAGACCGAGGAGGCGGCCTGGGCGGCGGCCCAAGACCTTTACGATCACATGGACGAGGCGGCGGTGGCCGGCGCGCAGGCCTATGTCGCCGGCATCGACTCCATCGGCCAGCAGCGCATGTCCGCGCTCCATGGCGGGCGCAAGCCGAAGGACCTGCGCGACCTCGAGATCGCCCCGAACCTTTGGTCGGCCATCGGCCTAGTCAGGCACGGCCCAGGCACCGCCCTCGTCGGCAGCGCGAAACAGGTCCTGTCCCGCATCCAGGATTATCGGGATGCCGGCAACGACGTGCTGATCGTGTCGGGAATGCCGCTCCTGGAGGAGGCCTACCGGTTCGGCGAGCTGATCCTGCCGCATCTCGACGTCGACCGGCAGGCCGCCTCCGGCGTCACCTCAGCCTTCACCAAGGACCGCGATGCGGCTTGGCGCGCGCGGGCGTGAGGCCGCGCCACCACCGCGCCGTCACCGGGCGCCCCTACGATAGCGGGCCCCCTCATGCGTCGGGCCCAGCCACGGCGACCGGCCGGGAAAAAGCTTCTCCCGCAGAGTGCCCTCGCCATAGGCGGCCTTGAAGACGCCCCGGTTCTGCAACTCGGGGACGACAAGATCGACGATTGCGTCGAGGGACTCCGGCATAACAGTGCGCACGAGGTTGAACCCGTCGACGTCGGTCTCCGCCACCCAGGCGAGGAGTTCGTCCACGACCTCGACCGGAGAGCCGACGATCACGGGGGCCCGCGCCCCGGCGGGGGTGAAATCGAGGAGATCACGCACCCGCGTCGGCTGGGCGGCGTCGCCGGCGAGATGCTTCACCGTCGACTGGATAGCGTTCGTTTTGACGAATGGCAGGGGATCGTCCAACCCAAGGGCGGCGAGATCGATCCCCGTCCAGCCGGACACCAGCGCGAGCTGGCCGGCGGTGTCGAGGTAGCCGCGGTACTCGTCGCGCAGGTCCCGGGCCTCCGCCGCCGTTGGGGCGACGATCAGCGTGGCGCCGAGGAAGGTGAGGATGTCGTGGGGGTCGCGCCCGGCCGCCCCCGCCGCCTCGCGCACGCCCCGGACGGCCTTGGCGGCGGCCGCCTTGTTCGGCCCGTTGAGGAAGACGCATTCCGCGTGGCGCCCGGCGAAGCTGGAGCCCCGCGATGAGGTCCCCGCCTGATAGAGCACCGGCGTGCGCTGCGGGGACGGCTCGGCGAGATGCCGCCCGTCCACCTTGTAGTAGGGCCCGTCGTGCCGGATGCGATGCACCCTATCGGGGTGGGAGAAGATTCCGGCCTCTCGATCGCGGACGACGGCGCCGTCCTCCCACGACCCCTCCCACAGCTTGTACACGGCGGCCATGAAGTCCTCGGCCGCCTCGTATCGCTCGTCATGAGCGCGCGAGGTCGCGAAGCCCATGCCCCGAGCGCCGCTGTCGAGGTAGCCCGTGACGATGTTCCAGCCGACGCGGCCGTCCGTGAGATGGTCGAGGGTGCCGAACCGACGGGCGAACTGGAACGGGTGCTCGTAGGTGAGGTTCGCCGTGACGCCGAACCCGATATGGCGGGTCACGTGCGCCATGGCCGAGACGGCGAGCACCGGGTCCGCGCTGGGGGCCTGCGCCCCCGCCCGCAGCGCCGCCTCCGGGTTTCCACCGTAGACGTCGTAGATTCCGAAGACGTCGGCGATGAAGATACCGTCGAGGAATCCGCGCTCTGCTGTCTGGGCGAGGTCGGTCCAATACTGAAGCCGGTTGTACGAGGACTGATCGTCTCGGGGATGGCGCCACAAGCCTGCCCAGTTGTGGGACGGAGCCGCCATCTGGAAGGTGTTGAGGCGAACTTCACGTTGCGAGGTCATCCGCTTCCGTCCGTCCTCTTGATCCGGCGTACCCCTTTGTTTGAACCCCCTTGCCCGCCCAAGTCAAATTTCGTTCGGAAAAAAGAACGATCCGATTGACCGGTCTGGGGGACGACAGTATGGCTCGAACCGTCAAGCCTCGCCGTCACGCCCGGGGGAATCGGTCCGGCGGGAGGCCTCTGGACGCGTCGTCGCCCGTGTGACCGCGCGCCCTTCCAGCCATCGGGGATCGACCGTGCGCCTCTGCACCCTTCGCCTTCTCGCGGCCCTTGGCCTGGCGTTGAGCGCCACCGTCCCCGAAATCGCGATGGCGGCCGACGCGACGACGCGGATCGGCCTGCTCGCCCCGCTCTCGGGCACCGGCGGTCCCTATGGCCGAGAGGAGGAGCGCGGCGCCCGCGCGGCTTTGGACGTCGTGAACGCGGCGGGCGGCGTGCTCGGCCATAAACTCGAACTCGTCGTCGCCGACGACGAGAGCGTCCCGACCTCGGGCGTCGCGGTGGCGCGCAAGCTGATCGACGTCGATGGCGTCTCGGCCATCGCCGGGGTGTGGAGCAGCGCGGTGGCGCTGGCCGTCCGGCCGGTGGCGATCGAGAAGGGCATCGCGCTCCTCGTCAACGGCTCCGCCGACGAGATCACGCAGGGCGACACCAAGGGACTCGTCTGGCGGTTCCAGACCACCGGCAAGGCCTGGGGTACGGCGTTCGCCCACGTGGTCAGGAAAGACGGGGCCAAGACGGCCTCGCTCCTTGTGCTGCAGACGCCCTTCACACTCTCGACCGTCCAGCCCTTCGTCGACGCCTTCAAGGCAGACGGGGGTAAAATCCTCGACGTGGTCAGTTTCAACCCGAACCAACCCTCCTACCGCACGGAGGTTGAGAAGGTCTTCGCCAAGGAGCCGGATGCGGTCTTCGTGGCCAGCTACATTCCGGAGTTCAGCGCCGTCGTGAAGGAGGCGTTCCGTTCGGGTTACACGAGCAAGCTCTACACCTTCAGCCATGCCGCCGACAGCCAGGGCGCCTTCGTGCGCAACGTCGGCAAGGAGGCGGCCGAGGGCGTGAACCACGTCCAAGCGGTGCCGGTCGGCGATGCCGGTGCCTACAAGATCTACCTCAAGGCCACGAACCAGCCGGAGGGGACCATCGTGCCCTTCGGTGCGAACGTCTTCGACGAGGTCGTCGTCCTCGCCCTCGCGATAGAGAAGGCCAAGAGCGACAAGGCGGCCGACTTCATCAAGGTCATCGCCTCGGTCGCCAACGAGCCGGGCCCGAACGTATCCGATCCGGCGGAGGCCCTGAAGCTGGCCCGCAACGGTAAGCCGTTCCGCTACAGCGGCGCCGCCGCCGACTTCAAGTTCACGCCGAACGGCGACCAGACCGACCTCGACTACGGCCATTTCCGCGTCAGTGACGGCGTGAGCCGCCGCGTCGGCACGACGCGGTGAGCGAAGCGCCGACGGCATTGCTGGAGGCTGTCGGCGTCGGCGTCCGCTTCGGTGGCTTCACGGCGCTCGACGGAGTGGACCTCGCGGTCCGGGCGGGGTCGATCACCGGCCTCGTCGGACCGAACGGCGCGGGCAAGTCCACGCTGTTCGACGTGCTCGCCGGCCGGCGGCGGCCCCAGGTGGGTGCCGTGCGGCTGCTGGGCCGCCCCGTGACGCGGATGCCCGCCCACCGCCGGGCGCGCCTCGGCCTGACGCGGACCTTCCAGATCTCCCGGGAACTCGGCGGCCTCACGGTGCTGGAGAACCTGCTCCTCGCCGCGCCCCGTCAGCCGGGGGAGGCGATCTGGAACGTGTTCGCCCGCCCCGGCCTCGTCCGGCGCGCCGAGGAGGCGGCCCTGGTGCGGGCGGACGCGCTCCTCGCTCGGGTCGGCCTGCGCCGACTTGCCGACCAGCCGGCCGACGCCCTCTCCGGCGGCCAGAAGAAGCTCCTCGAACTCTGCCGTGCGCTGATGCTGGAGCCGCGCGTGGTGCTGCTTGACGAGCCGGCCGCGGGGGTCAACCCGGTCCTCGTCGGCGAGATCGCGGACTTCATCCGCCTGCTGCGCGACGAGGGGCTGACCTTCGCGATCGTGGAGCACAACATGGATCTCATCGCCGCCCTGTGCGACCCGATCTACGTGCTGGCCGAGGGCCGGGTGCTCCGCCAGGGGCGCTTCGCCGAGATCGCGGCGGACGACGCGGTAGCGCAGGCTTATCTCGGGGGCGCGGCGTGAGCGCCCTCGACGTCCAGGGCATCGAAGCCGGCTATGGGGCCCGCAGCATCCTCCACGGGGTCGACCTCACGGTAGGGGACCGCGGCAGCCTCACCGTCGTCGGGCCAAACGGGTCCGGCAAGTCAACTCTGATGAAGGTCGTCGTCGGCCTCATCCGCCCTTCGCGGGGCCGCATCCGGCTCCTCGGCGAGGATGTGACAGGGCTCGGCGCCCCCGCCCGCGCCCGGCGCGGTGTCGGCTACGTGCCTCAGGAGGCCAACGTCTTCCGCAACATGAGCGTGCGCGAGAACCTGAAGCTCGGCTTCGAATTCATCCCGTCGCGGCAGCCCAGCGGTTTCGCTGGCCGGCTGGAGGCCATGCTGGACCTCTTCCCCGAACTGGCGGACAGGCTCGGGACGCTGGCGGGCCATCTCAGTGGCGGGCAGCGCCAGATGGTGGCGATGGCCGCCGCCCTCATGCCCGCGCCCGCCCTGCTCGCCCTCGACGAGCCCTCAGCCGGGCTGTCGCCTCGCAACGCCGGGCTTTTGTTCGCCGCGATTGCGCGGATCGTCGAGTCGGGCGTCGCCGTCTTCATGATCGAGCAGAACACCCGCCTCGGCCTCGGCGCGGTCGAGGACGGTCTGGTGCTCGTCGCCGGTCAGGTTCGGGCCCGTGCCCCGGCGCAGGCGCTGCTGGCCGACCCGGAGATGCGCCGGCTCTACCTCGGGGCCGAGGCGACCCCATGATCCAGCTTGTCTTCAACGGCCTCGTCACCGGCCTCCTGATCGCGCTTCCCGCCCTCGCCCTCGCCCTAACATTCAGCGTGCTCCGCTTCGCGAACTACGCCATCGGCGCCATGCTGACGGTGGGGGCCTACGCCGCGTTCGGGTTCAACACCCTCGCCGGCTGGCCGCTTCCGCTGGCGACATTGGGCGGGATGGCCGCCGGGGCGCTGGTCGCGGTCGGCGTCAACGAACTCGTCTACGAGCGCCTTCGTGGGTGCTCGGGGGTCACGCTACTCGTCGCTTCCATCGGCGTCGCGCTGGCGCTAGAGAACGTCGTCCGGTTCATCGCCGGCAACTCCCCCCGGGGCTACGCGGTGGCGCTCGCCCGGCCGCTTCGCCTGTTCGGCCTGCGCATCAATTTCGAGCAGATCACCACCCTCTTCGCCGTCGTGGCGGTCCTCGCGGGCATCTGGGTGCTGTTCCGCTTCACCCGGATCGGTCGCGCCATGCGGGCCGTGGCCGATAACCCGGACCTCGCCGCCGTGCGGGGCATCGGGCGGCGGGGCGTCGTGACGGTGGTCTGGGCGCTGTCCGGCGCGCTCGCGGCTCTCGCCGGGGTGCTGATCGGTCTCGACGCGACCCTCGATCCGCAGATGGGCTGGACCTACACCCTACCGGTGTTCACCGCGGCGATCCTGGGGGGCCTCGCAAGCCCGATGGCGGCGGTTGCGGGCGCTCTGGTGCTCGGGGTGGCCGAGGAGCTCGCCACCACCGTGCTCGCCCCGCAATACCGCAACATTGTGGCGTTCCTGGTGATGGCCGTGATCCTCCTCGTCCGCCCGTCCGGGCTGTTCGGCGCAAGGTGGCTGACGCGATGACCGCCTACCTCATCGCCACCCTGGCGCTGGTTGCCATCAGCACGATCGCGGGCCTCGCCCTCAACTTGCAATGGGGCCTGGGCGGCTTGGTCAATTTCGGCCTGTTCGGCTTCGTCATGCTCGGCGCCTACACCTGCGGGCTCTTGAACGTCGCGGGCTGGCCGCCGCTCCTCGCCATGGCGGCCGCCATCCTCGTGACCGGGCTCGCCAGCGCGACCGTCAGCCTGATCTCGATCAGGCTGTCCGACGACTACCTCGCCATCGTGTCCCTCGGCTTCGCGGAGAGCCTGCGGCTGTTCATCAGCTACGAGGAGTGGCTCACCCGCGGGACGCTCGGCGTGCCGGGTATCATGCGCCCTTTCGCCGGCTGGGTCCCACCCTCGGCGGCCGACGCGGTGTTCCTCGCCTTCGCCGTCGTCTGCCTCGCCATTGTCTATACCGTGTTCGAGATCCTGGCCCGGTCGCCCTTCGGCCGGACGCTTCGGGCCACCCGGGAGGACCCGATGGTCGCCGAGGCGCTCGGCAAGAACGTGCTGTGGCTGCGCCTGCGGGCTTTCGGCCTCGGCGGCGCGGCGCTCGGCATCGCGGGCAGCCTGCACGCGTTCAACTACACCTACATCGACCCGACCCAGTTCGGCCCGGTGATCACGGCCTACGCCTTTATGGCGGTGATCATCGGGGGGCGCGGCAGCAACACCGGCGTCCTACTCGCGGGCTTCACCGTGGTCCTGCTCCTCGAAGGGAGCCGCTTTCTCATCGACGCATTCGGCCTGCTGGATGGCGCCCAACTGGCGGCCTTGCGCCTCTTCCTGGTTGGGGTCGCCCTGGTCACGATTCTGATCTTTAAGCCGAACGGCTTCGTGCGTGAGTACCGCCTGATATCCCCGACGAAGGAGCGATCCTGATGGCCCGCGTGACGATGAAGACCCTCGACGACCTCCCGGCCGTGCTGCACCCGCTTTGGGACAAGATGACGAGCTACGGCGAGTTCGCGGACCAAGCCGGCGTGATGGCGCAGCGCCTGCCGATCTTCCAGCACACCTGGGCGATGCTCACCCAGCTCTCCGACGAGGCGGTGTTGCCGAAGCGCTATCTCGAACTCGCAATCGTGACCGTCTCGCTCCTCAACAAATGCGAGTACTGTGTCGCTCATCACGCGCCGAAGCTCGCGGTGCAGGGCGTGACAGAGGCCGGTGCGGAGCGCCTCCTCGACTACGGGGACCACCCCGAGCTCGACGATGTCGACAAGCTCGTGGTGGAGTACAGCATCGCAGTCACGAACAATTGGAGCCGGACGCGAGACGAGATCTTCACCCGCATCCGGCAGCATTTCAGTGAGCCGCAACTCGTCGAGCTGACATGGCGGATTGCGCTTTGTGGCGCCTTCAATCGCTTCAACGACATCCTTCAGGTCGATGTCGCCGAGGCCTCAATCGCGGCGGAGTAAGTCAGGCGCGAGGCCGCCCCTGGCAGCGGGTTGTCGTTGCTTGCAGCCAAGAACAATTCGGCGGCAAGGTATGGACTGATCCTAAGTCGATGTTCCCGGGGTTCGACTGTGTTTTTCGGTCGTGTTGACCGCCGCCGAGCACTGGCTCAGCAGCAGACGGTGTGAAGCCAGCGCCGTGTCGGTCCTCGATCGGCCTGTCTGCTGATTCAGCGGCCTGCCCTATATGCGGAAGGGCCGCTTTGGGCCATGTGCTGTCGGCGCTGATAGCCCTGGGTCACGTCGCAGTCATGGGGATGCGTGCGATGACCTTGATCTCGAAGTCGAAGCCTGCAAGCCACGTCACCCCAACAGCCGTCCAGTTTGGGTAAGGCGGCGCTCCGATCTCAGCGTTACGCACGGCCATAATCGTCTCAAACTGCGCCTGTGGGTCGGTGTGGAAGGTCGTGACGTCAACGACGTCGTCGAAGGTGCACCCGGCCGCTGTCAGCACGCCGCGCAGATTGGCGAAGGCGCGTCGAACTTGAGCTTCGAAGTTGGGTTCGGGGGAGCCGTCCTCTCGACTGCCGACCTGTCCCGAGACAAATAGCAAGTCGCCCGAACGGATCGCGGCTGAGTAGCGATGCGCATCGTACAGGGCATGACGAGCGGCGGGCGTGACGGCGTCGCGCTTAGGCATGATCACATCCTTCTCGTGTATCGGGTTGGGCAAACGCAGCGTCGATATGCGTCGCCGTTCGAGACGTTCCCCTTCTGAGCGACAGGTTAATATACGCCTCGTATGTCAGCGGATGCTCCACATACGTCACGTATGTCAACTGGCTCGATAGCGCACTGGAGGAAAGGCACATGGCCACGGGACGGCGGGCCGAGACGATGGCCGAGACGCGAGACAAGCTTCTGGGGGCCGCGCGTCGGGCGTTCGCAACCCAAGGCTACGCGGCGGCGTCCATGGATGATCTCACTGCCTCAGTCGGCCTGACGCGCGGCGCGCTCTATCACAACTTCGGGGACAAGAAGGGACTGCTCTGGGCCGTAATCGCGCAGATCGACGACGAAATGGCCGAGCGGTTGCGCAGGGTCCGCGAACGAGCGCCGAACACGTGGCAAGGCCTCCTCGACGACGGGACGGCCTACATCGAGATGGCGGTTGAGCCCGAAATACAGCGCATCATGCTGCTCGACGGCCCCGCCGTTCTCGGTGATCCTTCTAAGTGGCCGGGCGAGAACGCGTGCCTGCAAATCACGATGCGCACCATCCGGTCGCTGATCGACGAGGGCGTCGTGCACGCCCTCGACGTCGAGGCGGCGGGGCGTCTCTTGAATGGTGCGGCATTGAGTGCGGCGCTCTGGGTCGCCGCTTCCGATGATCCATCCGCGGTCCGCGACAAGGCCGTCACCGCGTTCCGGCGGTTAGCGAGTGGGTTGCTGGGCGATCAGGTCTGAGGATCACAGAAAGCCGCAGACGCGCTGAACGTGACGAGCTGACATGCTCTAACAACCGCATTTGGGAGGGTCGGGCACAGGGTTGAACGGCTCAATCGGGTCGCAAGCCGCGCGTCCGCTTTTCCAGCAGCCTCGCTCCGAAGCGGACTGGCAGCAATCGGCCAAACCCTGCCATTCCAGACCGCGGCTTCGCGCCATGAGCAGACATCAACCCACCGCCTGGCAGCGGACATTCAGGTCCAGGTAATCATCCGTCCGGTGTCGACCCTTCTCTGAAGTTCGGAAGGTCCGCTTGCAGGCAACCTGATGCCCCGCCGCGACCGATCCTGATCAAAGGCACTGCACAGCGGCGTTCCACACGGATCTAAAATGTCGGTCTTTTTGGCGTTCCAAACTTCGCAGACACCTTTTGGAACGGCTCGGCCGAGATTGTAGACCGTCCCACAGGAGCAGGCCCTATCGGAACGACGTACGTCACAACCAAGCACTGTGGAGGGGCTTAGCTTGATATGCGAAGCTTTACCCACCGCTCGGTGCGCTTTTACCTATGAGGAAATCGAAGTCGCAGCCCTCAGGAGCCTGAGTGACGGTGCGGCGGTAGAGCGCCTTGTAGCCCCGGGTCGGGGCCGGCGGCGGTCGGTGGTCCGTGATCCGACGAGCAATCTCATCATTCTCGACCAGCAGGTCGATCCGCTTGTCCCGGATCGATAGGCGGATCCTGTCGCCGTCGCGCACCGCCGCGAGCGGGCCGCCGATCGCGGCTTCGGGGGCGATGTGCAGAACGATCGACCCGAAGGCGGTGCCGGACATTCGCGCGTCGGAAATGCGCACCATGTCCTTCACCCCCGCCCGGGCGAGTTTCTTCGGAATGGGCAGATAGCCGGCCTCCGGCATCCCGGCAGCGTGCGGGCCGGCATTCTGCAGCACCAGTACGTCGCCTGGGCCCACGTCGAGCTCGGGATCGTCGATCCGCCGGCTCAGGTCCTCGAGGCCGGTGAAAACCACCGCACGCCCCTCGGACTCGAAAAGGTTCGGCGTCGCGGCAGCGCGCTTAAAAATCGCCCCCTCGGGGGCGAGGTTGCCGGTGAGCGCCACCAGCCCGCCGACCGGCGAGACCGGATTGTCGAAGGCCCGGATAACCGAGCGGTCGACCCAGCCGGGCGGCTCATCCAGGCGTTCGGCCAGGGTACGGCCCTCCACATCGACGGTGCCGAGATGCAGGAGCGGGCGCAGTTCACGCAGCAGCGCACCCATGCCGCCGGCGGCATGGAAATCCTCCATGTAGCCCTCGCCCACCGGCTTCAGGTCGACCAGCACCGGCGTCTCGTCCGAGATCTGGTTGAAGCGCTCGTATGAGATCCGAATGCCTATCCGACCCGCGATGGCCGTGAGGTGCACGATGGCGTTGGTAGATCCGGACACCGCCATCAGGGCCCGGATCGCGTTCTCCACGGATTCCCGGGTGATGACCTGGGCTGGGGTGATCTTGGTCTGGATCAGGCGCACCGCGGCCCGTCCCGTCTCTTCGGCGGCGACCAGCCGGTCGGAATGCACCGCCGGGATCGCGGCCGTGCCCGGCAACGACATGCCGAGCGCCTCGGCGATGCACGCCATGGTCGAGGCGGTGCCCATCACCGCACAGGTGCCGGCCGTGACGGAGAGCCGGCCTTCGACTTCGGCGATCTCGTCTGCATCCACTGTCCCGGCCCGGTACTTGGCCCAGAAGCCCCGGCAATCCGTGCAGGCGCCGAGCCGCTGGCCCCGATGGCGTCCGGTGGACATCGGGCCGGTCACGACCTGGATCGCCGGCAGACCCGCAGAGGCCGCGCCCATGAGCTGGGCCGGGACCGTCTTGTCACAGCCGCCGATCAGCACGACCGCATCCATCGGCTGGGCCTGGATCATCTCCTCCGTGTCCATGGCCATCAGGTTGCGGTACATCATACTGGTCGGACTAAGGAAAACTTCGCCCAGCGACACGGTTGGGAATGGCCGCGGCAGGGCCCCAGCGGCCAGCACCCCCCGCGAGACGGCCTCCACCAGCTCGGGCATGCTGCGATGACAGTTGTTGAACCCGGACGGCGTCATGGCGATGCCGACCACCGGCTTGTCAAGCAGCGTCCGCGAGATCCCCATTGAGCGGGCGAAGGAGCGGCGCAGGTAGCGGGCGAAGTCGCGGTCGCCGTAATTGGTTAGGCCCCGGTCGAGGCCATGCGGTTCATCGGTCATCTGGGTACCTCGATCCTTAATCAGGGTCAGGGGCAGGCGGGGTGGCTGCGGTAGCGAACGTCGAGGAGATCCTCAAAGACGCGGACCATCCCGCCCTTGTCCTTGTCGCCGTGACCGCTAAGCAGCGCGGCCTGATAAGTCGCAGTAGCCGCAGCGAGGACGGGCATTGGCACACACAGGTTTGCCGAGATGCCTGCACCGCTCACCAGGTCCTTGTAGGCGTGTGCCATCGAGTAGCCGTCGAAGAAGTGCCCCTGAAGTATGCGCGGAATGAAGAATTCGGACGCGTGGCTCCGGCCCGTACCGAGTTAACGACCTCCGCCACCAGGTCAGAATTGAGACCTAGCTTCGCGGACATCGGCAAGATCTCAGCGAGCGCAGCAGCGTTGATATCGAACAACAGCTGATTTATGAGCTTGATGAGTTGGCCGCTACCGCTCGGCCCAGCGTAGACAATTTTGTTCCCGATCAAGTCGAGATGTTTTCGGACCGACTCGAACACGTTGGGATCGCCCCCGCACATCACCGTCAACGTTCCATCGGCGGCCCGCGCCGCCATCCCGGACACGGGAGCATCGAGGAAATGGACGCGCAGGTTAGCGAGCCTTCCGGCGAGTTCGAGGGCCTGCGCGTAGGCGATCGTGCTGGTGTCAACGATGACGGTGTCTGGCCTCAGCCGCTCGGCCTGGCCGTCGGGGCCGAATAGGACAGCTTCAACCGCATCCCCGTCTGGAAGGCACAGAAAGATTACGTGCGCCTCGGCCACGTCGGAGAGGCGCGTGGTCGTCCGGGCTCCCCAGCGCTCGAACTCGGCGAGCTGCTCAGGTTTCCGCGCGCCGACGACGAGGCCGCCCGGGACTCGCAGCAGGTTCATCGCCATCGGCCGGCCCATCTGGCCCAGTCCTATAAATCCCGCTTCCCGCATGCTCGATTTCCCCTCTAGACCCATCTGGTGTCGCTTCGGCCATGCTCGTCTTGGCTCTCGCCCCCAAGCGTGGCCGTCGACCAGCGGATCGCGGCTGCAGGTGGATGCCGAGGCTCGCGAGATGTCCGTCGGTCCGCTGGAGCGCGGCCACCGTCTCCTCGCCGTCCGCTTCAGACACGAGAGCGGCGAGGATCTCGGCGACCACGAAGGCCGGCGACATCGCGTGGAACGGCGCGGGGCTTTCGGTCGGCGCTGTGACGACGTACCGAGCGAGGCGGGCGAGAGGCGATACGATGCTGTCTGTGATGGCTACGACCGGGATGCCGCGCGAGGCAGCGTGTTCCGCCAGTTCGACCGTCGCACGCGTGTATGGGAGCGCCGTCGCGGCCAGCAGCACATCGTCCGCCGTGGCCCGCCCCAACGCGTCAGGCCCCGTCCCCCCCGGGCCATCGAGCAGGATGCTGCGCTCCCCGACGAGCGTCATGATGTAGTGGAAATGCCAAGCGATCGGATGCATCGAGCGCAGGCTGACGCAGTAGACCCGCCTCGCACCCGCCAGCAGTTCCGCCGCAGCGACCAAGCTCGCGAGCGTCTCCGGTTTCGCTAGGCTCGCGACCTGCGCGGCGAGCGATGCGATCATGGCAGCGGCAAGGGATTTCGCGCCTTTCTGGCCCGGTCCGACGGCACGCGCCTTGCCGGCGAAACCAGAACCACCCGTCCGCAGAGTCTCAGCATGGGCCTCACGGATACGGTCGTACCCATCCAGACCGAGATGCTTCGCGAAGCGTGTCATCGTGGCTGGTTGGACGCCTGCCCGCCGCGCCTGTTCGCGCATCGTCAGGAGCGCGACGTCGCTGGGGTGGTCCAAGACGTACTGAGCCGCGACACGGAACTGCTCCGAGAGCGCGCCGTAGTCGGCGACGATCCTGTCCCTAAGCGCCTCCTGGCTCATACTAACCCCTTACCCTTTGAAAGATGATGTTGCAACGCATGGATCATATTGGTACACGATGAAACAATGAGATCATCTCGGATGCCGAGTGCCTCGGCGAGCAACTGCGCCCGGCTCGGCAGGAGCATAGACCGCTAAGGCGCTCAAACGGGATGAGGGCGATCATGTCGGAGAAACCAATACAGCCTCGACGGTAGGTCCCTCTGACCTGGTTGCTGCTGCAAGCCAAGCGCCTGCCTCCGCGGCTTCCGGGCTCGATACCGGACGGCTTGTTCGCCGGACCGGTCCCAAACACCGCCGACGTCCATCGGTGGTCGGCAGCCGAAAACAACGCGCTCTTTAAGCTCGCAACAACTTTGAAGGACGAAGGCGTATGACGCACATCCTGCATCGCACAATCGGCGCTCGGCTGCCGACCGCTGTCGGGGGCGGCGGCGTCGAACTCTACGACGCAGATGGCCGCTCCTACATCGACGCTTCCGGTGGGGCAGCGGTGTCTTGCCTGGGCCATGGCCATCCCGACGTGGTTGCAGCGCTCCATGCCCAAGCCGACAAGCTCGCCTACGCCCACACCAGCTTCTTCACCAGCGATGCGGCTGAGGCTTTGGCCGACCGCCTAGTCACAGGCGCGCCCGACGGTATCAGCCACGTTTATTTCACCTCTGGCGGCTCGGAGGCTGTCGAGGCCGCGCTAAAGATGGCGCGCCAGTACTTCGTAGAGATCGGCCAGCCAAACCGCAGCCGGATCATCGCCCGCCGCCAAAGCTATCACGGCAACACCCTCGGTGCCTTGGCTACAGGTGGTAATGCGTGGCGCCGTGCTCCGTTCGCGCCGCTGCTGGTTGAAACCCATCACATCGACCCCTGCTTCGCCTACCGGTACCAGGAAGTGAGCGAGAGCGACGACGCCTACGCGGCACGCGCCGCTGGAGCGCTGGAGGATAAAATCCTCGAGCTCGGCCCAGAGACAGTGATGGCCTTCGTAGCCGAGCCGGTTGTGGGTGCAACCGCAGGCGCCGTGCCGCCCGTGGCTGATTATTTCAAGCAGATCCGTGCGATTTGCGATCGTTACGGCATTCTACTGATCCTCGACGAGGTGATGTGCGGCATGGGTCGCACCGGCACGCTCCACGCTTGCGAACAGGATGGCGTCGCGCCCGACCTAATGACGATCGCCAAAGGCTTAGGCGGGGGCTACCAGCCAATTGGTGCGACCCTGCTGAGTGGTCGTATCTTCGAGGCGTTCGCTGCAGGTTCGGGGTCGTTCCAGCACGGCCACACCTACATCTGCCACCCGATGGCATGCGCGGCAGCTCTCGCAGTGCAGGAGGTAGTCGCTCGCGACCGGCTCCTCGACAACGTTCAGGTCATGGGCGCGCATCTGCGGCGGCGGCTGACTGAACGTTTCGGCAATCACCCGCACGTCGGTGACATTCGCGGTCGCGGGTTGTTCGTTGGCGTGGAACTGGTGGCGGACCGCAGCACCAAGGAGCCGTTCGATCCCGACCTGAAGCTTAATGCGCGGGTCAAGCGCGCCGCGATGGAACGGGGGCTCGCGGTCTACCCGGCCGGCGGCACAATTGATGGCGCCCGAGGCGACCATGTTCTGCTGGCCCCGCCCTTCATCATCGACGCGATGACGGTCGACACGGTCGTCGAACGCCTTGGCGACGCCATCGACGCTGCCCTCCCCACCGCCGCTTGAACAGGGGCCGCCGCGGCCGGTGGAGCTGGGGCAAATCTCATAAAAGGAAGAAGACGATGCGGAACTTGGCTTGGACGACCGTGACTGGGGCGTTGATCCTCAGTTTATGGCCGCACCCATCAGCGAGGGCAGAGGAACTCATGGGTACGCTCAAGAAGGCGAAAGAGTCTGGTACGTTTACGGTCGGATACCGGGAAGCGTCCGTCCCATTCTCCTATCTAGATGGCGCGCAGAAGCCGACCGGCTTCGCGGTGGACCTGTGCGCCCGAGTAGTCGATGCCGTCAAAGCCAAGATTGGCGCATCCGATCTCAAGGTCGCGTTCAATCCGGTCAATTCGGCGACTCGTATGCCACTTGTTGCGAACGGCACCGTCGACATCGAGTGTGGTTCGACGGCAAATCAACTTGCCCGCCAGAAGCAGGTGGCGTTCTCGGTCTCCACCTTCGTGCCGCAGTTCAGGTGGCTGGTGCGCACTGCAGAAAACATCCATTCCACGACTGATCTCAAGGGAAAGACGGTAGCCGTAACGTCAGGGACTAACACGGCTCAGTTCGCGAATAAGCTTAATCAGAACGAGAACCTTGGACTTACCATTATGTCCGCTAAAGATCACGCCGAGTCGTTTCTCTTAGTCGAAACCGGGCGCGCCGCAGCATTCATAGAAGACGACATCAACTTGGCTGGCTTACGGGCAAATACAAAGGACCCTAGCAAGCTGACGATCCTCGACCAAGCTTACCCATCCGATGTCTACGCCCTCATGATTCGACGCGACGACCCACAATTCAAGGCGCTCGTCGATGAAACTCTAACCGATTTGATGAAGTCCGGCGCGTACGAAAAGCTGTACGCTAAGTGGTTCGAGAGCCCTATCCCCCCAAGAGGAGCAAATCTTGAATTTCCTATGTCGAGCAAGCTCAAGGAACTTATTAAAAATCCTTCGGACAAGCCGAATGAATAATCACCTCAAACGATATCATTCACCAACTAGGACTGAGTTGACAGTCCCGGATCTGGATGTCGCGCAATTGAGTGGTGATCAATAGGCGCTTGGGTCGAAGCTATCGGTCGGACTCGCAAAAGCTTTCCGCAGTGCAGCGCTCATCGGAAGCCCCAAGTTAATCCCTCTCGGCGGGATCGGCTTCGTGAACCACTTGTCGTATAACACCTGTCCTTCGGGACCGGCGTAGAGCTTGGCTGTTGCGGCGTCAGCCACGGCTTTGAATGGGGCGTCATCCTTGCGCAGCATGACGGCGTAGGGCTCTGGTTTCGATAAGGCTTCCGACGATATTTCGAAGGCAGCGGGATCCCTGGCTGCGGCTACCAAAGAGGCCAGCAGCACATCGTCCATCACAAAGGCCACTGCCCGCCCGTTCTGGACCATCAGGAACGCCTCTGCATGGTCGACGGCGGGTAGGATGGTCAGACCGAGGTTGCGCGCGATGTTGGCTTCGTTGATCTGGCGTAGGTTAATCGTGCCAGAGGTCGAGACCACAGTCTTGCCCTGCAGGTCATCGATGGTGTGCAGACCGGTACTCTTCTTCGACACGTAGCGCGTCGCGGTCAGGAAGTCGGTATTGGTGAACGAAACTTGGTTGCGGCGTTCGAACGTGTTCGTTGTCGAACCGCATTCAAGGTCGATGGTGCCATTTGCGATCAGTGGGATGCGCGTTGCCGACGTCACCCCGTTGAGCCGGACGTCAAGCTTGGCAAGCCCAAGCCGCTCCTTTACCGCATCAACGATACGATAGCAGATCTCAAGCGCATAGCCGACTGGCTTCTGATCCCCGTCCAGGTAGGAAAATGGCACCGAAGCGTCCCGGAACCCAAGCGTGATGACGCCCGTATCCTTCACCTTCTTGAGTGTGCCTGTGAGTTCTTCTGCTGAGAGTGAGGGAGAAGCTAACGCGAACGTCATCGTCGCGGCGACGGCCGCGTTCTTCAGGGCATACATCGTCGATGTCCTTTTCCGTTTCTAGGTCGCTCCGATTGTCTGGCCGACACGGGCGTCCCCTGCAGGGAGCCACGACAAGGTCATGCCAGCTCGAAGACTCCCTCGACCTCGACGGGCACGCCACGCGGCAGGGCGTTGGTCCCGGCCGTCGTACGCGCGTGGCGGCCATCTTCGCCGAGGGCGAGCACCATGAGGTCCGAGGCGCCGTCTAGCACCCGCGCCTGCTGTATGAAGTCGCCCGTGCAGCGGACGAACCCACCTAGCCGGAGGCAGCGTACTCGAAGGGGTTCGCCTTTGAGGGCAACGTCGACTTGGGCGAGAACGTTCAGTGCGCATAGACGCGCCGCGGCCTGCGCCTCCTCGATCGTGATGCCCTCGCCGACGATGCCGCAATACTGGGGTTCGCCATCCTGTACAGGGGTCTGCCCAGCTACGAAAAGCAGCGGGCCGGCACGCGTGAATGGCACGTAGTTGGCGGCAGGCATTGTCGGTCGCGGTAATGCCAGCCCGGCCGCCGCCAAGCGAGCTAGGATCGCGCCGTTCACTTGAAGGATCCTTCATTGGCGGAGCCGCGCTCGTCCTCGGGGGCGACTTCGCCTCCAAGCAAGCAGCCGAGGGCGCGGTCACCCGCGAAGCCGATACGAACCGAGATTTCCGAGAGATGGCCCATGGCGCGGCCTTGGTGGATTAGGATGCGGCGATCGTCGGGCTCGACGGTTCCATCGTGCAGGAGACCGAACGCCAGCGCCGCCGCGGCGATGCCGGTTGCAGCGTCCTCCGGGTAGCCGGATGAGCGTGGGAACTGCCGCGCCTCAAACGTGCGCCCCGGCCCGTCTACGACTGCGTAAGGATAGAGGCCCGTCGAGCCGATGGCCCGACACGCGGCTTCGACCGCCGCAGGGTCGGGGGCGAGAGCGTGCAGGCCCTCCGGCCAGCGTATCGGTATGAGGGTCTTCACACGCGAGGTGGCGGCGTTGTGCACCGGTAGATCGGCGAGAGCATCGCGGCTGATGCCCAGGGCGGCGCAGACGGTGTCGACACGCTCCGATGCGAGCGGCACGACCCGTCCGGTTGGCTGGGTGATCTCAACGCGCCACGATCCGTCGTCGTGGGCCTGGACGAAGCCGGTGACGGTACCGCTCACTGTTGCAATTCGCACCGGCGCACTCGCCAACCGCCCGCGGCGGGCTAACACCCAGAGGGTGCCGATGGTGGCGTGGGCGCACATCTCCATCTCGTGGTTTGGCACGAAGAAGCGGAACCGGAGGTCGTGTGTGTCGTCCTCAGGCGGTAGCACGAACCCACTCTCGTGGCGGTACCGCCGAGCGATGTCCTGCATCGCGCCTGCGTCTAAGGTGCCGGCGTCCGCCACGACGGGGCAAGGATTGCCCCCCGCGCCACCGCAGGTAAAGACGCGTACGACTTCGACTTCGACATCGCTCATGACTGAGATACCCAACCCGCAGCGCGCAGGACCTCGGCCGCGCCGTCATCGGAGATCATTGTAGGAAACAAGGACCGCCCGCGCGGCCGGGTGGGCCTTACTTCTTGACCGAGTGGGCCACGAGAGCTCGTGAGGATGCCCGAATTCCCGTAGCTGCCTGACCGTCTCGCCGACGCAGGGCGCGGGACAAGGCTGAGCCGCTCTCGAACCCGACCCGGGACGCGATCTCGTCGACGGGTAAGTCCGTAGCTCTTAGCATGTCCTTGGCGGCGTCGAGACGCTTGGCCCGGTGAAACGCGCCGACCGACAAGCCGACTTCGGCGTGGAACAGGCGGGTCAGGTGGCGGCGTGAGACATCCAGGCGCTCAGCTAGCAGGTCGAGCGGGACGTCCTGATCCAGACGCGCAGCGATTATAGCTCTCGCCTGACGGATCAGGGCCTTGCCGTGTCCGTGTCGGGATGCCGAGGGGAGAGGTCGGCCCTGCTCGATGGCTGCTAGGCATCGGATGAGTAATGCGGCTGAGAGGTGGGCGCGGACAGCCGCGGAGCCTAACGTATCACCTGTGCCGTCGAGACAGAGGGCGCGAAGCGTACGGATCTCGGGGGTGACGGGGAACATACCGCTCGTCCGAATGGAGGTTCGGACGCGGCTTAACGAACCGAGGCTCGCTTCGATGCGTCGGAGCGCGTTTTCTTTAACGTAAGCGACTATGTGAGCTTGATTATCTCGAAGAGTGCTCGTGTCGTGAGCATGCGAGGCAGGAACGACGGCGAAGCGGTCTTCAGATACCCAGACGCCTTCGCGCCGAGCCTCGTGTTTGAGGCGGAAAGCACCTAGGCTGGGCAACAGCAGCATAAGGCCGTCATGCCAATGCCATGGCTTGGTGTAACCGGAGCCACCGCCGGCAAGGGTCATATGTCCGTCGTCGTCGGCGATGAGCGACGCGGCCGGGGTAATTTGCCTTAGAAGGTCGAGCGACCTGAGCATGATTTGATCTTACGCGAATACCGCGACCGAGTTCCAGCGCAGCCGTTCTACAGAGCTTGCCCTAGTGGAACGCAACGGTAGGTAGCACAACCGCACGCGTCGGAAATTCGATCGCTTTGCCGACGGAACCCATGCGCCGTTTGGCAAGCTCTGGAATGGCCTTCATTCTGTCGGGAAAGCGTGTCAGCATTTCAAGCTTCGGTAAAACGCTGCGAACGGAAACATCGGTTTTGATCCACCTCATGCCAGGAAGTGGACGGACGGCTTTCGGCCATCGTTGGGCGCCGCACAGCGTCCACGCAAACGACGCAGAAGGTTGGATCCCGCCGGTCTTCTTTCGGGCAAAATGCAGCAAGAACAGACATCAAACTGCAAGATCAAACATCTCTTAGTTGACCGAACCAAATTGGTGATCGCTCGATGTAAGCAGCGGCATCGAGACGGTGTCCGTGGTCTCGCTCACGGCGCCAAGCCCATGAAGTTCCGCATCGGAGCGGGATCCGTCCGGAGAGCGGAGGCCTGCCCCTCGTAGACGACGTGGCCGTTGTTGAGGCCGTAGACCCGGTCGGCGAAGCTCAGGACCGCTGCGACGTTCTGCTCGACCACGACGATCGTGCGCCCTTCCGCGGCCAGACGCTTCGTCAACACGACCAGATCCTGAACGATCAGCGGCGCCAGCCCCTCGAAGGGCTCGTCGAGGAGGAGGATGCGCGGGTCGCGGACCAGGGCGCGGGCGATCGAGAGCATCTGCTGCTCGCCCCCCGAGAGGGTGCGCCCCCGCGAGGTGCGTCGCTCCTTGAGCCGGGGGAAGATCTCCCAGATCCGGTTGAGGGGCCACGCCTTGGGGGCGGTCAGGCGCGCGACGCGGAGGTTCTCCTCCACGGTCAGGCCGCCGAACACGGCGCGCTCCTCCGGCACGAGCTGCATGCCGACGCGGGCGATCTGCGAGGGCGGGAGCCCGTGGATCGCCTTGCCGTCGAGGCGGATCGTGCCGCGCCGGGGGCTGAGCACGCCCATCAGCGTGCGCAGCGACGTGGTCTTGCCGGCGCCGTTGCGGCCAAGGAGGGCCACGACCTCGTTCTCCTCAACCCGCAGGGAGACGCCGAACAGGATGTGGGAATCTCCGTAGAGGGTGTCGATGCCCTCGACTTCGAGCAGGCTCATGCGGCGCTCCCCAGGGTGGCACCGGCTTCCGCCGGGCCGGTACCGAGATAGGCGCGCTGGACGGCTGCGTCCCGGCGCACGGAATCGGTTGGGCCGTTGGCGAGGAGGCGGCCCTCGCACAGCACGGTGATCCGCTCGGCGAGGTCGAAGATGGCGTCGAGGTCGTGCTCCACCACGACGACCGTGCAAGTCTTCGCGATGCGCCGGATCAGGGCGCAGGTCGCCGCCCGCTCCGACAGGCTCATGCCGGCCAAGGGTTCGTCGAGGAGCAGCACGTTCGGGCTAGTGGCGAGCGCCATGCCGATCTCCAGCCGTCGCTTCTCGCCATAGGCCAGGACGCTCGCCGGGGTGCCGGCCCGCTCGCCGAGATCGAGAAGGTCCATCAGGGTCGCTACCTGCGCCTCCACCTCGGGGCGTCCGTCGGCGGGGGCGATGAGATCCAGGCGGAAGCCGCCCCGCGCCCGAGCCAGCGCCGCCACCCGAAGGTTTCCCCGCACCGTGAGGTTCAGGAAGAGCTGGTTGAGCTGGTTGCTCTTGGCAATGCCCCGCTGGGCCGCTCGGCTCACCCCGCCTCCGGTTAGCCGCTCGCCAAACAGCAGCACCTCGCCCGCGCTCGGGCTCACCTCGTCGGAGAGCATCTTGAACAGGGTGCTCTTGCCCGCTCCATTCGGCCCGATCACCGCGTGGATCGACCCCCGGCGCACGGTGAAGCTCACGCCGTCGACCGCCTTCAGGCCACCGTAGTGCCGGGCGAGCCCGCGCGCCTCAAGGACGATCTCCCCGCGCGCGCTGCGTCCGTCCACCGCCGGGCGCGGCATCGGCAGGGCGATCTCAGCCGGGACGGCGCGGGCCGGTGCTCCGCCGCTCGCCTCGATGGCCTCCGTCCGGGCCAGCTCCGCGCGGAGGCGACGGGCCTCCCGGCGGCGGTTCCAGAGATGCAGGATCTCCCCGCAGATGCCCCGGCGTAGGCCGATCACGAGGCCGATGAAGGCGAGCCCCAGGACGAGCTTCCACAGCGGACCGAGGCCGGGGATGAGTTGCAGGTTGTCGCGCAGCCACAGCCAGAGGGCCGCGCCGACCAGTGGCCCGACCAAGGTGCCGACGCCGCCGACGATGGTCTGCACCACGAGTTGCCCCGAGGTCTCCAGGGCGAAAGCGTCCGGCGGCATGTAGCTCTGGAACGGCCCGAGCATCGCCCCGGCGAGCCCCGCATAGAGCGCGGCGATGGTGAAGGCGGCGAGCTTGTAGGCCGGGACGTCGTGGCCGAGCATCGCCACGCGGGCGGTGTTCTCCTTCACTGCCCGCAGGATCAGCCCCACAGGGGATTTTGCGATGCGGCGGGCCAGAACGAAGCCGACGAGGAAGGTGGTCGCGAGGAGCGCGTACATCGGCAGCCCGGCGGTGATCCGCACCGCGCCCGCCCCGAAGCCGATTGTCGGAAGGGGCACCCCGGCGATGCCGTTCTCGCCGCCGGTCCATTCCGAGAGCGGGGAGTTTTCGATGAAATACGCCATCTGGCCGAAGGCCAGCGTGATCATGGCGAAGTAGATGCCGATGCGCCGGACGGCGAGCCAGCCGACGAGGAGGCCGAATAGCCCCGCCGCCAGCGTCCCAGCCAGGAGGGCGAGCCAGACGCTTCCCACCGTCCCGGAGACGAGGAGGGTGGCGGCGACGAACCCGCCCGTCCCGTAGAAGGCGGCCTGGCCGAAGGAGAGGAGGCCCGCGAGGCCGAACAGGATGTCGAGCCCGAGGCCGAACAGCGCCCAATTGAGCGCCCGCGTCAGCAGGTCGTGTGAGAAGCCCAGCGGCGGCAGCAGGAGAGGGGCGACCACCAGGAAGGCGGCGAGCGCCAGTTCGGGGAGGATGCGGCGGAGGGCAGGGGGCATCAGACGCGGCCCTCCGTGCCGAACAGCCCTTGCGGGCGCGCCACCAGCACCAGTGCCATCAGGCCGTAGAGCATCACCTCCGAATAGGCGGAGCTGAAGGCACTCGTCAGGCTGATGACCTCGCCCGCGATCAGCCCTCCCACCACCGCGCCGGGGAACGAGCCGAGCCCGCCCAGCACGATGACCACGAAGGATTGCACCATGAAGCTGGCACCCATGTCGGGCGTCACCGAGACGACGGGGGCGTAGAGCATCCCGGCGAGCCCCACCGCGACGATTCCGATGCCGAAGACGAGGAGGAAGGTGCGGCGCACGTCGATGCCGAGGATGCCGACCATGCCGGCATTCTCGATGCCCGCCCGCACCACGAGGCCGATCGCAGTCCGGTAGAGGACGAGGTAGAGGCCGAGGAGGAGCGCCGCGACGATGCCGATCAGTTGGAGCCGGTAGGTCGGGTAGACGAGGAAGCCGAGCTTGGTCGCCCCCACGCCCCAGGAAGGCAACGGCACCCGCTGGCTGTTCCCCCCGAACCACGCGCGCAACGCCTCCACGAGAACAATGCCGATGCCGTAGGTGACGAGGATCTGGTCCTCGTCGGGCCTCGCGTAGAAATGGCGGATCACCAGCCGCTCCATGGCGAAGCCGACGACCAGCATGACGGCGCAGCCGCCGAGCAGGGCGAGCAGGAAGGAATGCGTCGCCGACATCATCACGAAGGCGGTGTAGGCCCCCACGGCGAACAGCGCACCGTGGGCGAAGTTGAGCACCCCCAGGGTGCCCAGGATGATGGTGAGCCCGCTGGACACGAGCGCCAGAAGGCTCCCAAGGGCAAGGCCGTTGAAGGCCTGGGAGAGGAGAACCACCGTGTTGGGCATGGCCGGTCCCTCAGGTGTAGGGGCCGAGCTTGCAACCGAACAGGTCGGGCGGGTTCATCACGCTCTCGCCCTCGACCACGTCCACGATCTCGTAGAAATCCTCCGGCCCCTTCATCGAGGCGGGCGCCTTGCCTTTCAGGATCGGGATTGGTCGGACCATCTGGTGGTCCTCGGCGCGGTAATAGACGCGGCCGATGGTCGAGTTGTAGGGCTGGCTCTTCGAGGCCTCCATCGCTTTGATCATGTCGACCGGGTTGAACCCGCCGACCCGCTCGACCGTGAGCGCCCAGAGATAGGTCTGCATGTAGGCGATGTGGGCGCCCCAGCGTGGGTGATACTTGTTCTTGTCGAGGAAGCTCGCCACGAAGGTCTTGGCGAGGGGATAGCGGTCCTCCAGCGTCCACCAGAAATCGCAGGAGCCATAGACGCCCTGCATCAGTTCGGCGCCGAGTTCCTTGTCCTGGAAGGAGGACAGGTTCGGCACGACGAGCTTCATGCTCGATAGGACGCCGAACTGCTCGGCTTGCTTGGTCGAGGCGACCGCATCCGCGCCGAAGCAGATGTTCACGAAGACGTCGGCGCCGCTGTTGGCGATGTTGAGGAGCGCCGAGCTGTAATCGGCGGTGCCCAGCGGCACGGTCTCCTTCAGAACCTGTGTCCAGCCCGCCTCCTTGGCGAAATTGGCAAAGGATTCGTAGACCGTCTGGCCGTAGGTGTAATCCGGCACCAGGAAGGCCATCTTGCGCTTGGGACCGAGCGCCTTGGCGACCACCGGGGCCAGCGCCTTGGCGGCCATGTAGGCGTTCTGCTGCGAGCGGAAGCCGTAGCGCTGGCAGTTCTTGCCGGTGACGTCGTTCGAGCCGGCGATGCCGACCATGTAGAGGACCTTGTCGCGGCTCGCAAGTTCCTCGAGGGCGATGGCCTCGGAACTGCTCACGGAGCCCGAGAACTGAATCGCCTTGTCCCGCTGGATGAACTGGGTCGCCGCCTGCACCGCAACGTTGGGCTTCCCCTCCGTGTCGGCGACCTTGTAGCGGATCTGGCGCCCGAGGACGCCCTTGCCCTTCAGGCCCCAGGCGGCCGGGATCTCGCCGCCCGCGTTGATCTGCGCGATGGCGAGTTCGTAGCCGAGCTTCAGGTCGTTGCCATCACCGGAGAAGACGCCTGTCAGGGGCATGTTGAGGCCGACGAAGACGGAGTCAGCGCCGACACCCTCCGGGAAGGTGCCGATCGCGGCGGGCGTCTGCGCGCGGGCCAAGCCCGGCAGCATCAGTCCGGCGGCGCCCCCGAGGAGCAGCTTGCGACGGTCGAACATCATAGCACATCTCCACTCGGGCAGGGGTCGAGGCAACGCTCAGCAAGTCACGCGCCGTCGCCGGGGACAGGCGCGGAAACACCCGCGGGCGGCGGGGCGGAGCCGGGATCGCGAAAGGCCGCGGGGGCGAGGCGGCGGCGGTTCACCGTGAGGTCGAACACGTCGAAGCGGTTGTAGTAGCCGACCACGTCGTGGAACTGCTTCGGCTCGATGCAAGCTGCGAGGTCGATTTCGGCGTAGAGGATTCCCTCGTCCCGAAGGGCTTCGCCGATCTGGGCGCCGGTCGGATCAAGGAAGAACGAGGCGGCGCGCGGCGTCCCTTCCAGAACCTCGGCGGCCCGGGGATCGCAAGAGGCGATGGTGTCGAACGCCGCACGGTCGAGCACACTCGCGGTGACGAGGCCGAAGACCTTGGCCTCGAAGCAATGGGCGCCCGCCCGGAGGCGGTTCGCGGCGAGGTTGTCGTAATTGCCCCCGCCCGCTGGGCGCCGCGTCGGCCAGACCGGCGGCCAGGACGAGATATGGAACTGCTCGCCCTGCGCCATCAGGCTATAGCGGGCCAGCGAGTTGGTGTTCTCGCCGCAGATGAGTTGGCCGATCCGGCCGATCGCGGTCTCGACCACCCGCAGCCCGGCCCCATCGCCTGCCGCCCAGACCAGCTTCTCGTAGAAGGTCGGAACGAGCTTGCGGTGGTGGTTGAGGATGTCGCCGCCCTCGCCGATCAGCAGGTTGCTGTTCCACAGGCAGCCGACGCTCACGGGTGAACGCTCGCTGAGGCCGATGGAGACGATGACCCTCGCCGCCTTCGCGGCCTCGCGGATGCGGGCGACTTCCGGTCCGTCGACGAGGACCGACTGGTCGGCCATGCGGGCGAACAGGTCGTGGTTGTCGATCGGCGCCGCAAGGGCGGCCCAGACCGGAAAGGCCGGGATGAAGGTTTCCGGGAAGGCGACGAGGGCCGCGCCGGCCCTGGCCGCCTCGTGGATGAGGGAAACCGCCTTGTCCGTCGTCGCCGTGGCGTCGAGGAAGACCGGTGCGGCATGGATGGCCGCCGCCTTGAAACGGGGATTCATGAAACGGGGATTCCTGGATTGCCCTTTCGAGGCCGAGCTTAGGCAGCCTGTCCGCCGCTTGAAGCGGTCAATTCCGCAAGCGCCCTTGCACGGATCCCAAGCCGCCGACGTGGCGCGACTCTTGCGCCGCGCGAGACCATGCGTGCCCTCGATCAGCTCGACTGGGATGACCTGAAGGTCTTCGTCCATGCCGCCCGTGGGGGCAGCCTCGCGGGAGCGGCCAAGAGGCTGCGGGTCGATCAATCGACCGTCAGCCGGCGCCTCGCCCATCTGGAAGCCGCCCTGGGCGTCTCCCTGTTCGAGCGCATGCCCTCCGGCCTGCGCCTGAGCGAGGCCGGCCAGCGCCTGCTCCGCCACGCGGAGCGGGTGGAGAGCGCCATCATCGCCATGGAGGAGGAGGTCACTCCCAGCTCCGGGCAGGCCGGAGGCCGCGTCCGTCTCGCGACGATGGAGGGCATCGCCTCCCTCTATCTCGCCGAGCGGTTCGTGCGCCTGCACGAGACGCATCCCGACCTCACCGTCGAGCTGCTGACATCGCCCCAGACGGTCTATGTGAATCGCCGGGAGGCCGACCTCTTCCTGAGCTTCTTCGAGCCACCGGGGCAGGGGCTCGTCTCCGAGCGGATCGGCCGCTTCCGGCTCGGGCTCTACGCCTCACCGGGCTACCTCGACCGGGCGGGAACGCCACGATCCATCCAGGATCTGGAGCGCCACGCCTTTGTCACCTACGTCGAAGACCTCGTGCAGGTCGATTGCGTGCGGTGGCTCGACGAAATCATCGCGGATCGGCGTACCGTGTTCCACTCGACGAGCATGATCGCGCAGAAGCAGGCGGCCGCCGGTGGGCTCGGCATCGTCCTCCTCCCAAGCTTCGCGGTTGCCGGACGCGACCTCCTGGTCCCGGTACTGCACGATGACTTGTCGACGATTCGAGATCTCTGGCTCAACGTCCACACCGACCTGCAATTCTCGCCCCGCATCAGGGCGGTCTCGGCCTTCCTGAAAACTCTATTCCGCTCCGATCCCACGCTGCAGGTCAATCTTCGGCTTCCGCAACCAATCTCTGTTTTGGGGCCCGCGATGTCTTCAGTGGACTTGCCCGAAACTGCCCAGGCCGTTTGATGCTCGAAGACAAAAAATATCTCTCAAATGTTATTCAATATGCATTTAGTGAGATTGACCCTGGGGACCAATCAGCGTCCTGGCGTTTAAGTATATCTTATTCTGCGATCCACCTTCCACCCCGATGGGAATGTCCGCTTTGGGGAGCCGCGCCGATCATTTCCTGTGACCGGGTTGGGTCGGGAGGCGGCTGTCCGTTCCGCGCCAAGTGTGGAAATTGGCGGTCTGCCCGGAAGCAGACGTTCGGCTTCGCGCCCATTGCTGCCACTCAGCCGAACCGGGCAGCAACCTAAAAGCAGACGTTCTATCGGCAGCTTAGCGATAGCCTGATTGTCGATGTATCCGACGGTGCATCGCCGTAGGGAGGCTTCGCAGGTACCTTCACGAATTTCGCTCCGAGGCGCACAATCCCCCGGTGGACCTTCTACGACACCATAGTTGAGGTCAGCCTCGCCCTTGCGCCGTCACTGACGGCCTACGCCCCTTCGTGCCCCAAGCTAAGCTGAGTTTGCTCAACTGCCGCAAAAGACCGCTATCGGGATGCGCCAACTCCGCCCGAGATGGCAGACATGGGTCGCGAGGAGTATGTTAGCTTTCTCGGCTAGCGTGCTACTCAGTGACTATCCCACGTAAAGTCGATACAAATGCGTTCTGATAACATTTTGACCCATTTGATTGTCTAATTTTGTAGGTGTTCGAGCACACTACGACCTATAACATCTATTTAATCGGTAAAATTGATTTAATAAAAATTCAAATCAATATAAAAATGTTTCTTGACCTGCCGCGCCCTGCTTAGGGTGCGCTTTATATAGATTATCGTGCTGAATCAGATAATCTGATGGTGCCGATCAAATCAAAATATTTGTCCGCTTCCTCTTCAAAATCTAGTTTCCCCCGTAATGGCCGTTGCTTCTCGCTCCTGCGAGGAAAGCTGCGGCCCCGAATGATTTCGGAGGAAACATGCTGGGTTCCCTTGGCGCCCAGGCGCTACGGCGTCGCCGTTAGGCCGCACCCATGCAGCCAAACTGGATCGTTCTCTCCCTGACCCTGGCCTACATGGCGGCGATGGGGCTGATCAGTTTCTCTGTGCGACGCCATGCGAAGAGCGCTGGAAGCTTTACCTCCGGCGGCACGCGCTATCCGGCGTTCCTGATCGGCTTTCTGTTGATGTCGGAATTCATCGGGACTGCCACGAGCGTCGGTACCACACAGACGGCCTACAGAGTCGGGGTGTCGGCAGCCTGGAACGTCCTCGCCCTCGCCGTCGGATTCGTTCTTTACGCCATCCTACTCGCGCCCCGTTTTAAGGAACTCGGCGAGAATACGATCTCCGGGGCGTTGAATAAGGCCTACGGTCGCCCGACCAAGCTCGCGACCTCGGTCATTATGATCTTCGCTCTTCAGATCGTCGCAGTCTCAACCTATGCGGGCGGCGGTACGATCCTGGCAGGTCTCCTCAATGTCGATCGGACCAGTGCCATCGTCATCACGGGTATCGTCGCGACGCTCTATGTTAGTGTCGGGGGGATGCGCTCGGTCATCTACACGAATGTCCTCCATGCCGTCGTGAAGTATCTTGGCATCCTCGCGGCCGTCGCCTTCGGATTGTCTCAGGTCGGCGGCCTCGCGAACCTGAGGGCCCGCGTGCCCGAAGCGATGTTCGCGGTCGATACGGTCGGCTGGTCACAGATCTTCGCGTGGATGGTCGCCGGCATCGGCGCGGTCTTCTCGACGCAATACGTGATCCAGGCCATCAATACCGTGCAGGACGGGCGCACGGCGCGGCAGGCCAGCTTTTATTGTGCCTTCCTGCTCGTGCCGTTCGGCATCGGCGCCGCCCTGGTCGGTGTCTGCGCGGCGGCGCTGCTGCCGGGAATCCCCGCGATCCAGGCTTTGCCGGGCCTAATCGCCCGGATGGACGATCTGCTGGCCGCCATCGTGGTGGCGGGATTGGCGGGGTCGCTGTTCGGCACGATCTCGGCCCTCAGCATCGGTGCCGCCACCCTGCTGTTCAAGGATTTCTATCATCCCCGCCGTCGGAGCGAGGATGGGACGTCGTCCCTGCGGTTCGTCCGCAGCATGACGGTGCTCGTGGGCCTGATCCCGATTCCCCTGGCGATCTTCGCGCCGGATATCCTGAAGGTGACCTTCCTCGCGAAATCCCTGCGGGCGACGCTGGCGGTCCTGGTCGTCTTTGCCTTCTACGCTCCGCGCTTCGGCACCCCGCGGGCCGCCGTCGTCAGCATCCTGGTTTCCCTCGTCCTGACGATCGGCTGGTTCCTCGCCGGCGATCCCGGGGGAATCGACAACGCCTATGTGGCCCTCGTCATTCCCCTAGCGGTGATGGGTACCGCCGAACTCCGGAAGAGGACCACGCTCCGGAACGAACCGGTTGCGGCGCCCTGACGGGACGGGGGTCCCGGCGGCGATCTAGCTGCCACCCGCGGACCATGCTAAATAGTGCAGATGTCCGAGGCTCTTGAGATCGCCCATGGCGCCTTCGGCCGCGTCGCGCTCCTCGACATGGACCGCAGCCTCGTCCGCCACGCGCACCCGCATTGCCACGTGCTCCTGAAGGTCGAGGGAGACGACACGCAGTTCCTCGTCGGCGATCAGGTTGTCGCGCTCACCGACGATCAGGCTGTCCTGATCAACGCCTGGGAGACCCACGCCTACCTGCACGATCCCCAGCGGGCCAAGGCGATGATCCTGGCTCTGTACATCGAGCCCGACTGGCTCGGCGCGTTCCGGCGGAATTGGGCTGCGAGCGGGGCGCCCGGTTTCTTCGGACAACCGTCGGGCGCCGTCACACCAACGATTCGCCGGCTCGCCCACGACCTCGCCGCCGAGATGGTCTACACGCCGCTTTCCTCCCACATCCAGGACGAGTTGCTGTCGAACCTGATGGTCGCCGTGATCGAGCGGTTCACGGCTTGGCGCGAGGAGCCCCTCTCCCTCCGCGCCGCCGCCCGGCGCAACGCTGGCGACTGGCGCATCCGACGCACAATCGCACGGGTGCGAGCAGAGCCCGGCGCCATGCTGGGCACCGAGGCGCTGGCACGCGAGGCGGGGCTCTCCCGCGCCCAGTTCTACCGCCTGTTCGAGCAATCCACCGGGGCCCCGCCGCATGTCTTCCTGAACGCGATCCGGATCGAGCAGGCCGTCGAGGCCATCGTGAGCAGCGAGGAGCCCATCACCGCGATCGGCATGCGCCTCGGCTTCGCCGCGCCCGCACATTTCTCGCGCTTCTTCCGGGACCACGTCAGCGTACCCCCGAGCATCTTCCGCGGTATCGTCCGGCGGGGCGGCCAGCCCGCTGCCTGACGGCGCCGTCATCAAAGAATGAGACGTTTCGGTAAGTCTCGAGACGCCTCGGCATCGCCGCACCCACACGGAGTCGCCATTCTCCCCGAGATACGGACCCCATCGAGAGGTCCGGCGGAGGAAGCGGCTTGGGTATCGTGTCATCGACCTATGTCGGACGATCGGTGGAGCGCGTCGAGGATGCCGGCTTGCTCTCCGGGCTCGGCCGCTACATCGACGACCTCGGCACGCGGCCCGGCACGCTGCAGGCGGCGATCCTGCGCTCGCCCCACGCCCATGCGGACATCCTTGGCATCGACGTCCAGGCGGCCAAGGCGCTGCCCGGCGTCACCGCCGTGGTCACGGGCCGGGACCTCGACGCCGTCACGACCGGCCTCGTCCCGGCCTTGCGGGCGGCCGTCGATGCCCGCGCCATCGCGGTGGACCGGGTGCGTTATGTCGGCGAGCCCGTCGCCATCGTCGTCGCCCGCGACCGCTACCTCGCGGAGGACGGCTGCGACCTGATCGAGGTGCAGTACCGGGTGCGCCCCGCGGTGGTTGACCCGCTGTCGGCCCTCGCCCCCGACAGCGAGATCCTGCACGAGGGCGTCGGCGTCAATTGCGTCAGCGACCGCCGCTTCCGCTACGGCGAGCCCGAGGCGGCCTTCGCGGACAGCCCGCACAGCCTGTCCGTGACCGTGCGCTACCCGCGCAACACAGGCTCGCCGATGGAGACCTACGGCGTCGTCGCCTCCTACGATCCCACCGACGATTCCTACGACGTGCTGGCGAACTTCCAGGGGCCGTTCAGCATCCACGCGGTGGTGGCCCGGGCGCTGAAGGTGCCGGGCAACCGCCTGCGCCTGCGCACGCCCCCCGATTCCGGCGGCAGCTTCGGAGTGAAGCAGGGCGTCGCGCCCTACGCCGTGCTGATCGCCGCCACGGCGCGCCTCGTCGGCCAGCCGGTGAAGTGGATCGAGGATCGGCTGGAGCACCTCTCGGCCTCCGTCTCTGCCACGAACCGGGTCACGACCCTCCAGGCCGCCTTCGACGCAGATGGGCGCGTCACCGCGCTCGACTGGGATCAGGTCGAGGATTGCGGCGCCTACCTGCGGGCGCCCGAACCCGCCACGCTCTACCGGATGCACGGCAACCTCACCGGCGCCTACGCCATCCGCAATGTCGCCGTGCGCAACCGGGTGGTGCTGACCAACAAGACGCCGACCGGCCTCGTGCGCGGCTTCGGCGGGCCGCAGGTCTACTATCCGCTCGAACGGCTGATGCAGCGCATCGCGCTGACGCTGGGCCTCGATCCCTTCGCGGTGATCCGCCGGAATCTGATTCCGGCCGACGCCTTCCCCTATCGCACCGCGACCGGCGCCCTCTACGATTCCGGCGATTACCAGCGCGCCCTCGACGAAGCCACCCGGGACGGCGGGCTCGATGAGCTGAAGCGGCGGCGGGATGCCGCCCGTGCCGAGGGCCGCCTCTATGGGATCGGCCTCACGGCGGCGGTCGAGCCCAGCGTCTCCAACATGGGCTACATCACCACTGTGCTGACGGCGGAGGAACGCGCCAAGGCCGGGCCCAAGAACGGCGCGCAATCGACCGCCACCATCACCCTCGATCCCGTCGGCTCGGTGACGGTGCAGGTCGCGTCAGTGCCCCAGGGGCAAGGTCACCGGACGGTGCTCGCCCAGGTGGTGGCCGACGTGCTCGGCCTCCCGATGGAGCAGATCCGCGTTACCGCCGACCTCGATACCGCCAAGGATGCGTGGTCCATCGCCTCGGGCAACTACGCGAGCCGCTTCGCTGCCGCCGTGGCTGGGGTCGCGCACCTCGCCGCCACCCGCCTGCGCGACAGGCTCGCGCGGATCGCGGCGGCGCAGCTGAACCTGCGTCCCGAGGACTTGCTCTTCGCGGGCGGTCGCATCGCCTCGCGATTGAACCCGGACGCGGGCCTGCCCTTCGCGCGGGTGGCCGCCACGAGCCACTGGTCGCCGGGCCTCGTGCCCGAGGATCTCGGCGCGGTGATCCGCGAGACGGTGTTCTGGACACCCCCGGAATTGACGGCGCCGGACGCCGAGGACCACATCAACTCCTCCCTCTGCCACGGCTTCATCTTCGACATCTGCGGCCTGGAGATCGACCGGGTCACCGGCAAGATCATCATCGATCGCTACGTCTCGATGCACGATTGCGGGCGCATCTTGCACCCGGGCATGGTCGAGGGGCAGGTGCGCGGCGGCTTCGCGCAGGCGCTCGGCGCGGCGGTCTTCGAGGAACTTTCCTACGGCGACGATGGCGCTTTCCTGTCCGGAACCTTCGCCGATTACCTGCTGCCCACCGCGACCGAGGTGCCGGATCTACGCATCCTGCACGTCGAGAGTCCGTCGCCCTTCACGCCGCTCGGCGCCAAGGGAGTCGGCGAGGGCAACTGCATGTCGACGCCGGTCTGCCTCGCCAACGCGGTGGCCGACGCGCTGGGCATCGAGGCCATCGACCTGCCCCTGACCCCCGCCAAGCTCGCTGCCCTCGCGGCGGGCGGGGAGGAACGAGCGCCCCCCGCCGGCCACTCTGCACCGAAGCCCGCCACGAAGGCGGGCGACCGCACCCTGCGCGGGGAGGGCTCGGCCGCCGTCACGGCTCCGCCGGAGACGGTCTGGGCGATGCTCCTCGACCCGGACGTGCTCGCCTCCGTCATCCCCGGTTCGCACGGGGTGCGGAAGCTCTCCAGTACAAAGTTCCAGGCCGACGTCACCCTCGGCGTCGGCCCGGTGAAGGGCCGCTACAAGGCCGAGGTCACCCTCAGCGATCTCGATGAGCCCCGGGCGGTAACGCTCACCGGCACGGTGACGGGTGGCCTCGGCAGCGGCGGCGGCACCGGCCGCCTGACCCTGGAGCCCGACGGCGCCGGGGGGACGCGGATCGCCTACGTCTACGAGGCGGCGGTGGGCGGCAAGGTCGCGGCGGTGGGCGGGCGCCTCCTCGACGGAGCCGCGCGGGTGATCATCGGCGGGTTCTTCACGGCCCTGGCTCGCCGAGCCGGCGGGTCCGGCGAGCGCAGGCTCCGCCTCCCGGCCGCCCTGCGATGGCTCCTCGCGCGCCTGGGAGTGTCCGCATGAAGCCCGCGCCCTTCGCCTATCTGCGCGCTACGTCCCTGGACGACGCCTTGGAAGCCCTGCGCCAGCACGGCCCCGAGGCCCGGATCATCGCGGGCGGCCAGTCCCTGATGCCGATGCTCAACATGCGGCTGACGAAGCCCACCGTGCTCGTCGACGTGATGCGCATCCCCGCTCTCAAAGAGCCCCGTCTCGACAAGGGGGCTCTCGTCATCCCGGCGGGCGTGCGGCAGGCGATCTTGCTCGACCGGCCAGAGCTTGCCCGGGACCTGCCGCTGCTGGCCGCCGCCCTGCCGTGGGTCGGGCACATCCAGACCCGGGCACGGGGGACTCTGTGCGGCTCCGTCGCCCATGCCGACCCGAGCGCGGAAATCCCCCTCTGCCTCGTGGCGCTGCAGGGCGAGATTCACCTACGCAGCCGCCGGAAAGTCCGGCGCGTGGCGGCCGAGGACTTCTTCACCGGCATGATGGTCACCGACCGGGCCGACGATGAGATGATTGAGGCCATCGCCTATCCCCTCCGCCGGGAGGGCGCCGGCACCGCCTTCGCCGAGGTGGGGCGTCGGCACGGCGACTACGCCATCGTCGCCTGCGCGGCGATCGTGGACGGCACCCGGATGCGGCTCGCCGTCGGCGGCGTCGCGGACCGGCCCACCGCCCGTGACTTCCCCCACCTCGCCGGCTCGGCGCTGGACGATGCTCTGAACACCTTCGCCTGGGACCTCGGCGCGGGGGACGATCTCCATGGCACTGCCCGCTACCGCCGCGACCTCGTGCGGAGTCTCGGCCGCCGGGTGCTGGAGGAAGCGGCAAGGGCCGCAAGAGGCGACACCCATCAGGAGGCCGTGCCATGCCACAGCTAGACGCGAAGGGCCGTCACACGGTGGCTTTCACCCTCAACGGGCGCGAGACCACGGTCGAGGTCGAGACCCGCACCCTGCTGACCGACGCCCTGCGCCACGGGCTCGGGGCCACGGGCACGCATGTCGGCTGCGAGCACGGCGTCTGCGGCGCCTGCACGGTGTCCATCGACGGGGTGCCCGCCCGGGCCTGCCTGACGCTGGCCGTGGGGGTTGAGGGCTGCGCCGTGCGGACCGTCGAGGGTCTGGCTCCGGAGCCCGGCCGGCTCGGAGTGCTGCAGGCGGCCTTCCGGCGGCGGCACGCCCTGCAATGCGGCTTCTGCACCGCCGGCATCCTGATGTCGCTCGATGCCTATCTCGTGCTTCGGCCGAACCCGTCGCGCCGGGAGATCACGGAAGTGATCGGCGGCCATCTCTGCCGCTGCACCGGCTACGCGCCGATCATTGAGGCCGCCCTGGAGGCGGCTGCGGAACTCAGGGGCGACATCCCGGCCCCGTCATCCCCGGAGGCCGCCCATGCTTGATCTCGGCACCAGCTTCCTTGCGAGCGTCTCCCGCGATCCCCGCGCCCTGGCCCTTGTCGATGGGCAGACCCGGCTGACCTACACGGAGTGGTTCGCGGTGATCTCCGCGACGGTCGCGGGGCTCGACCGGCTCGGGCTGAAGCCCGGCGACCACCTCGTCACGGTCCTTCAGAACCGGCACGAGGCGGCGACCCTGCACTGGGCCTGCCAGTTCGCGGGTATCGTGATCACGCCGATCAACTGGCGGGCCAAGGCCGAGGAGATCGATTTCGCGATCGAGAACGCGCAAGCCCGCGCCATCGCCTACGAACCGGTCTCGACCGGGAGCCTGCGGGATAGCGCGGCGTCGCAGCGGATACCGCGCATCGCCGTCGGCACGCCACTCGGCCCCGGCGAGACCGCCTTCGCCGACCTCGCCGCCACCGAAGGCCCCCCGGCGACGCCCCGGGTCGACGCGGAGGCGATCTCGCTGATGCTCTACACCTCTGGCACCACCGCCAAGCCCAAGGGGGTCCCACGGCGACACCGGGCGGAGCGGGCGGCGGCGCTCGCCCACGTGGCGCAGAACCTCTACGGGCGTGGCGAGCGGACGCTCGGCGTCATGCCGCTCTACCACACGATGGGAGTGCGCTCGCTCCTCGCCATGTCGCTGATCGGCGGGACCTTCGTCTGCCTGCCGCGCTTCGACGTGGCCGGGGCGCTGCGGCTGATCGCGGCCGAGCGGATCACCAACCTCTACCTCGTGCCGACCCTCTATCACGACCTCGTGCACCACCGGGATTTCCCGGCGACCGACACGACCTCCGTGCGCAAGCTCGGCTTCGCCGGAGCGCCGATGACGGACGGCCTGCTCGCCCGCCTGACCGAGGCGTTCCGGCCGGACCTGTTCGTCAACCATTACGGCTCTTCGGAGGTCTACACCTTCACGATCAACCACGAGGCGGCGGTGAAACCCGGCTCGGCCGGGCGGGCGGGCCTCAACACCATGGTGCGTGTCGTGCCCATGGGGGACGACTTAGGCCGAACCGCCGCGCCGGGCGAGGAGGGCGAGATCGCCGTCATCGCCAAGGGCGACGAAGCCTTCGAGGGCTACTGGCATCGCCCCGAGGCCGACGCCAAGGCCTTTCGCGACGGCTGGTACTTCACCGGCGATACCGGCTTCGCCGACGCCGATGGCGACCTCTACGTCACCGGCCGGGTCGACGACATGATCATCACCGGGGGCGAGAATGTCTCGCCCGTCGAGATCGAGAGTCGCCTGTCCCTGCATCCGGCTGTGTCCGAGGTCGCCGTCGTGGGCTTGCCCGACGAGCGCTGGGGCCGGATCGTCGCGGCCTTCATCAAGCGGAGCGGTAGCACCGACGAAGCGGCGCTCGACGCCCATTGCCGGGCGGGCGGCCTGCCGAGTCACAAGCTGCCGCGCCGCTACGTCTTCGTGGACGAGATCCCGAAATCGCCGGTCGGCAAGCTGCTGCGCCGTCAGCTCGTGGCCGGCGAGTACGTGCCCGAGGGCGAGGCCGAGCCCCGCGCCGAAGGCCACGAGGCCGCCTGACACCCCCCAACGAATTTCAGCGAGAGCCCAGCCCCATGACGAGTGACACCCCCACCATCGACCCGCGCCTGACGAACCTCGACGGCTTCCGCGTCGAGATCGACACCGAGCGCGAGCGTGCCGACGTGATTCTGGCGCGACCGCCGATGAACGTCATCGCGATGCCCCAGCGTGACGAGATCAGGAAGGTGTTCGAGGCGCTGGACGAGGATCCCCGCGTGCGGGTCATCGTCCTGCGGGCGGAGGGCGAGCACTTCTCGTCGGGGGGCTACATCAAGGGCTTCCTCGACGCCTCGCCCGAACACGTCTCGAAGCTCGCCTGGAACATGGCGGCGCCGGCCCGCTGCTCGAAGCCCGTCATCGCCGCCAACCGTGGCTACACGTTCGGGGTCGGCTTCGAGATCTCCCTGGCCTGCGACTTCCGCATCGTCTCCGAGACCTGCCGCTATGCGCTTCCCGAACAGAAGCTCGGCCAGATCCCCGGTTCCGGCGGCTCGGCCCGGCTCCAGAAGATCGTCGGTATCACGCGGACGAAGGACATCGTGATGCGCTCGAAGCGCATCCCCGGCCGGCAGGCCCTCGACTGGGGCATCGCCACCGAATGCGTGCCCGACGCGGACCTGGAGAAGGCCACCGACGCCCTCGTGGAGGAGCTGCGCGCCTTCTCGCCCATCGCCCAGCGCACTGCCAAGAAGCTCCTCAACGACACCGAGGACGCGAGCCTGTCCATCGCCATCGAGCTCGAGGGACACTGCTACAGCCGCCTGCGGCAGGCCGACGACTTCCGTGAGGGCGTCGAGGCGTTTCACGCCAAGCGCGCCCCGCGTTTCACCGGCTCCTAAACCCACCGCGCCGGGGGGCTGCAGGGCGGCTCCCCACACCCCCGTGACCCCCACGGCACCGCTTCGATCCCGCCCCGGCGGGACACGATGGCGCGCGCCCTAATGGCCCCCGTCCCGACCCAGAGCCCGAACCGGCCCCACCGCGGCAACGACCGCATCCCCCGGAGGAACCCCATGCAGACCGCCGCAACCTTCGCATCCGATCCCCCCGCTCACGCCAAGCCCACGGGCCGGCAAACGGCGACGGCCGCCATGGCCTCGCTGTTCGGCTGGGGGCTCGATCTCTTCGACCTGTTCATCCTGCTCTACGTGGCGCCCGTAGTCGGCGCCCTGTTCTTTCCGGCCGACAAGCCGATGCTGTCGCTGGCGGGAGCCTATGCCTCCTTCGCGGTCACGCTGCTGATCCGGCCCCTCGGCTCGGCCCTGTTCGGCTCCTATGCGGACCGGTTCGGCCGGCGCCGCGCGCTCATGGTGGCGGTGACCGGGGTCGGCCTGTCGACGGCAGTATTCGGCCTCCTGCCGACGGTCGGCCAGATCGGATGGCTCGCCACCGCGATCTTCCTGATCTTCCGCCTCGTCCAGGGCATCTTCGTCGGCGGCGTGGTCGCGGCGTCTCACACGATCGGGACGGAATCCGTACCGGAGCGATGGCGGGGGCTGATGTCCGGGGCGGTCGGCGGTGGCGGCTCGGCCATCGGCGGCCTGCTTGCCTCTCTGGTCTTCTACATCGTCTCGCTCATGGCGCCGGGAGAAGCCTTCACCGAGTGGGGCTGGCGGCTGATGTTCTTCTCGGGTCTGCTGACCTCGGTGATCGGCCTGATCCTCTTCCGCAATCTCGAGGAATCCCCGATCTTCAAGGATCTCCAGGCCCGGAAGGCGGCGCTCCGGGCGGGTGCTCCGGCGGAGGGCTCTCCGATCCGCTCCCTGTTCTCGCCGTCCAACCGGCGAAGCTTCGTGGTCGCGACGCTCATCTCCTTCGGCGGCGGCGCGGCCTACTACCTCACGTCCGGTTACCTGCCGACCCTCCTCAAGCTCGTCAACGGCGTGCCGAACGCCACCGCCTCGATGATCCTGATCGGCGCCAACGTCGCGGCGGCGATCGGCGCCTGCGGCATGGGCGAACTGAGCCAGCATATCGGGCGCAGACGGTCGTTCCTCGTAATGGGCGTCATCCGCCTGCTCGCTTTTCCCGCCCTGTTCCTGACCATGGCGAACACGACGAGCCTCGTTGGGGTCGCGGCCTGCGCCTTCCTGCTGGCGCTCATTGCCAACGCCAGCTACGGGCCGCTACTGATCTTCCTCAACGAAAAATTCCCGACGGCGGTGCGGGCCACGGGGACGGGCCTGACCTGGAACATCGGCTTCGCCCTCGGCGGCATGCTGCCGACGCTCGTCTCCCTCGTCGCCGACGGGCCGACGCAGATTCCGATGGTGCTGGCCGTCGTCATGACCGGCGTCACCCTGGTCTATCTCGTCGGTGCCTTCCTGACCAACGAGACGCAGGGCAATCTCGACCGGGCCTGACGATACGGTTCTGCGCGGGCGGAGACCTCCCATGACGAGTGATCCCCTCTGGAGCTTCGCCTGCGCGTTCTACGGCCGGCCCGGCGTCGCCGCGGCCTGCCTCGCGCTCCAGGACGAGGGCGGCGCCGATGTGCCCCTGCTCCTGTACCTGATCTGGTGCGGGAGGACCGGACGAAGGCTGGACGCCTCGGCGCTCGCCGGAGCGGAAGCCCGGATCGGAACCTGGCGCGGACAGGTGATTATTCCCTTACGGGCGATCCGCCGGGCGATGCGGTCGGACCTCATGCCGGGCCAGGGGACGGAGGTGCTCCGGGAGCGGATTAAGCTCGCGGAGATCGAGGCGGAGCGCCTCGCCCTCGCGGCTCTCTTCGAGGCCGCGCCGGTCCCGGATATGCCGGCGAGTTCGGGCGGCGAGGCGCTGGCCCTCTATGCCGCTCATCTCGGCCGGACCTGGCCGGAGGCACCGCTGCGGGTTCTCACGACGGCGCTGGAGGGCTGAGCGCCGGTGAGCCTTCTCCGCTCCGCCAACGCCGGACGCCGGGTGCGTCGATGTCGAACAGGTCGAGAACCCGCCCAATCGTATGGTCCACCATTTCGGCGAGGCTCTCCGGACGCGCGTAGAAGGCCGGAACCGGCGGGGCGATGATCGCCCCCATTTCCGAGAGCGCCGTCATGGTGCGGAGGTGGCCGGTGTGGAGGGGGGTCTCCCGCACCATCAGGACGAGGCGGCGGCGCTCCTTCAGGGTCACGTCGGCGGCCCGCGTCAGCAGGCCGGATGTGACGCCGGTCGCGATCTCGGCCTGGCTTCGCATGGAGCAGGGCGCCACGACCATGCCGCGGGTCCGGAAGGATCCGGAGGCGATCGAGGCGCCGATGTCCCCCTGGGCGTAGGTCTTGGCGGCCAGGGCGCGGACGTCGGCGACCTTGAGGTCGGTTTCATGGGCCAGCGTCACCTCGGCCGAGCGCGACATCACGAGATGGGCCGGGATCGCGAGGTCGCTCAGGATTTCCAGGAGACGGATCCCATAGATCACCCCCGAAGCACCCGAGATGCCGACCACGAGGGGCAGCGGTGTCATCGTTCCTCCCGGCCGCAACGGGCGCGGCGACGTTTCCGGTGACAGTATCGGGGTGTGCTCGCTCGTGTCGAATAACGTCGGCTGATCGCTGCCATCAGTCCGGGGGGCTCAACCGGTGATGATATGGGCCTGGAGTGCGGTCGCCGCCGCGGTCAACTCTTCCTCAAGGATGCCGATAAGGAGCTGCGCCGCGTGGCTGAGCGGTTTCTGCGGATGGTGAATGATCACCAATTCGCGGGCGATGCGCGGCGCGACGATGCGATAGGCCTTGAGGGACCCGTCGGCGAGCTGTCGGCTGACGGCGATGCTCGGCAGCACAGTGAAACTCGTCGAGCGCGCCACGAAGTCTGCGATCGCGGGGGGCAGGTCGAGTTCGAGCTTTGGGCACAGGGTCACGTCCGCGGCGGCGACACGGCGGTCGAGTTCGACGCGCAGGCCGTGGCGGGTCGAAGGCAGGATCAGGTTGAGGGCGGCGAGGTCCGCCATCCGGAGGGGCAGGGGCACCGGCAACGGTGTGTCGCGCCCGCCGACCACGACCATTTCCTCGTCGAGGAGGGGTGCCATGACGAGGCCGAGGCGTCGGGCCGGCCGGTTGATCACCGCGAGGTCGAGGGCGCCGCTGCCGACGCCCTCGATGAAGGTGCTGCTGTAGCCATCGGCCAGCGACAGCTCGACCTCTGGGTAGGCCGTCGCGAAGCGAGCGAGGACGCTCGGGATTACGCTCATCGACAGGGACGACAGGATGCCCGCCGTGACGCGGCCCGACACGGTTTGGGACAGGCGCGCCATGGCCGCCCGGGCCTCGGCGACATCCCGCTGGATCGGGTGGACCAGTCGGTGCAGCGTCCGGCCGGCGGCTGTCGGCACCATGGCCTTCGGCTGGCGGTCGAACAGGCGCTGGCCGAGTTCCCGTTCCAGCTTGGCGATCTGCATGCTGAGCGCGGGCTGGACGACGTTCATCCGCTGCGCGGCGCGGGTGACGCTGCCCTCCTCGAACAGGGCGACGAAGTAGGAGATCTGACGGAGATCCATACACGGGACCCGGGCGACACGAGCAACGCGCCAGAGGACCATGTGCGGGCTGGTCGGCGCAATTCAAACCGGCTGATGGGCGGCATCACCAATCGTTATTTTTCCCGCCTGCGGGAAGGGCTTAACGCTTCCTCCCCTGGCAAACTTGGTTGAGATGACCCCGCCGTGAGGACAGCATGAACGCGCCCACTCCCGTTCGTTCCCTCCGCGACTGGCTCGATCGGCTGTCCGGGGATGGGCGCCTCGCCATCGCGCGGCCCGGAATCGGCTTGCGCCACGAGGCGGCAGCGGTGGCGAACCGCCTCGACGGCCGGCAGGCCAGCCTGTTTCCGCAGCCCGGGGGGCATCCGGGCACCATCGTCTCGGGCCTCGTGTCGAGCCGGGCCTGGATGGCGGAAGCCCTCGGCACCACGCAGGATCGCCTCGTCGCCCATTTCCAGCAGGCCGCCGCCCAGCCGCTCCCCTGGCACGAACGCAACTCCGCCCCCGCGCAGGAGGTCGTCCACCGGGAGGGACTCGACATCCTGAAGCTCCTGCCGGTGCCGACTTTGAACGAGCACGACAGCGGCCCCTACATCTCGGCGGGCCTGATGATCTCCCGGGACCCAGAGACCGGCCTGCAGAACGTCGCCATCCTGCGCTGCCAGATCAGCGGTCCGGACAGGATCGGCGTGCTGGTCCTGCCCCGGCATACCGACAATTTCTACCGCAAGGCCGAGGCCCAGGGCCGGGGCCTCGAAGTCGCCCTCGTGGTCGGCGTCGATCCCGCCTGCCTCCTCGCATCCCAGGCCATCGTGCCCCTCGGCCACGACGAGTTGGAGATCGCCGGGGCGCTCACCGGCCAACCCCTCGACGTGGTCAAGTGCCTGACGAACGGCGTGCGCGTTCCGGCGAACGCAGAGATCGTGATCGAGGGCCGCCTCCTGCCCGAAATCCGCGAGCCCGAAGGGCCGTTCGGGGAGTTCCCGCAATATTACGGGGAGCGGGCCAAGCGGCACGTCATGCGGGTCGATGCGGTGACGCACCGGCGCGCCCCGATCTTCCACATGATCGTCGGGGGCGGTCTGGAGCATCTGTTGCTGGGGGCGATTCCCCGCGAGGCCACGATCCTCGCGACGCTCCAGCGCAGCTTCCCCGGTGTCGAGGACGTGCATCTGTCCCTGGGGGGAGTCGGCCGTTACCACCTCTACGTCCGCCTGCGGAAGACGCAGGAGGGCGAGGCCAAGAACGTGCTGCTCGGGGCCTTCGCCGCCCACTACGACATCAAGCACGCCGTCGTGGTCGATACGGATGTCGACATCCACGCCCCACAAGAAGTCGAATGGGCGGTCTCGACGCGGTTCCAGGCGGACCGAGACCTCGTCGTCATCCCTCACGCCCAGGGCTCGAAGCTCGATCCCTCGGGCCGCGAGGGGGTCGGCGCGAAGATGGGTCTCGACGCGACCGTTCCGCTCGACGCGCCCCCCATGAAATTCAAGCGCATCCGTGTTCCCGGCGAGGCCGAGGTCGATCTCGACGCGGTGCTCGCGTCCGGCGCCGACTGGCGCGCGGCGATCGGCTGATCCCGTGAACGCCTTGCCCGAAACGGTCGACGTGTTGATCGTCGGCGGGGGCTCTGCCGGCTGCGTGATGGCCCACCGGCTCTCCGCCGACCCGCGGCGCCGGGTGCTCCTCGTCGAAGCCGGCATCGATACACCGCCGGGCCGGGTGCCGGCGGAGATCCTCGACAGCTATCCGATGCCGCTGTTCCATGGCGACACCTACATCTGGCCGGGGCTCGACGCGGCGGTCACCCGCGACTCCCGCGGTCGCACGCGGCGGCGGGCCTACGAGCAGGGCCGGGTGATGGGCGGCTCGTCCAGCATCAACGTCCAGGCGGCCAACCGCGGGCTGCCCCGCGATTACGAGGCCTGGGCCGCGCTCGGCGCCGAGGGCTGGGCCTGGGACGACGTGCTGCCGTATTTCCGCAGGCTCGAGACCGACCTCGATTGCGGCGGTCCGCTGCACGGCCATGATGGGCCGCTCCCGATCCGGCGCATCCTGGAGCCCGCATGGCCCCCCTTCGCCCATGCGGTCGCCCGCGCCTTCGATGCGACGGGGCTGCCCCGGCGCGTCGATCAGAACGGCGAATTCGAGGACGGGATCTTCCCGCCGGCCTTCTCCAACCGGGACGACGCGCGGGTCTCGGCCGCCGCCGCGTATCTGGACGTGGGGACGCGGGCCCGGCCGAATCTCACCATCGCCGCCGGCCTCGAGGTCCGTTCGCTGGTGATGGACGGGCGCCTCGCGACCGGGGCCGTGCTGCGGCGGGGCGACGGATCCGAGCAGCAAGTGAGCGCCGCCTCCGTAGTCCTGTGCGCCGGCGCTCTTCGATCGCCGGTGCTCCTCCTGCGTGCCGGGATCGGCCCGGGCGATGCGCTCTCCGCCTGCGGGATACCCGTCCGGCTGGATCGTTCGGGCGTCGGCGAGAACCTGCGGGACCATCCCGCTTTGACGATGGCCCAGGTCCTTCCCCGCTCGCTCCGGCTGCCCGAGACCTTCCGGCGCGCGAGCTTGCTGGCCCTGCGCTATACGTCCTGCCATCCCGGAGGCTGCGCCTCCGATATGTATCTCACCGCCTCCGCCCGTGCCGGCTGGCACGCCCTCGGCGGACGCCTCGCGCTCTACTTCCTCTGGGTGAACCAGCCGCACTCGGTCGGGCGCCTGCGTCTCGATCCGGCGAACCCGTCCGGCCCGCCCGACATCGACCTCGGCCTGCTCTCGGATCGCCGCGATCTCGAACGCCTCGCCTCGGGGATTCGGCTGCTCCGCGACCTCGTGGTCTCGCCCACGCTGAACCCCCGCTCAGACGACCTATTCCCCGCGAACTATTCGCCGCTGATCCGCCGGCTGAGCGCCGTCTCCCCTCGCAACCGGCGGCTCACCGGCCTCCTCGCCCCCGTGTTCGATGCACCGGCCATGCTGCGCGCCCCGCTGCTGCGCGCCGTCTTAGGCGGCCACGCTTGGGCGACAGTGCTCCAGGACGATGGCGCTCTCGACGACTTTGTCCGGGACAACGTCTTCGGGGTCTGGCATGCGAGCGGTACGTGCCGCATGGGCCGGGCCGACGATCCCGGCGCGGTGGTCGATCCGGGGGGGCGCGTCATCGGAACCGAGAACCTGTCCGTCGCCGACGCATCGGTGATGCCCCGCCTTCCTAGCGCAAACACGAACGTCCCGACCTTGATGATTGCGGAAAAGATCGCGGAGAGGATGATGGTGGAGATGGGATGATCCCTCTCGACACGTTCGGCACCTTTGCGGTGGCCGACCTACGGCTGGAATACCGTTTCGTCGGTCCGCAGCCGGACTTGGCGCCGACGCTGGTGTTGCTTCATGAGGGTCTCGGTTCTGCCACGCAGTGGGGCTTGCTGCCGGAAATTCTGGTCGAGAAGACCGGATGCGGTGTCCTGGCTTTCTCGCGGCAGGGTTATGGGGCCTCGAGTCCAGTGCCTCTGCCCCGCCGGGCCGACTTTCTCGAACAGGAAGCCTGCACCATACTTCCCCAGGTCTTCGACCTCGCGGGACTGCGAAGCGGCCTGCTGATCGGCCATTCCGATGGCGCCTCGATCGCGGCCCTCGCGTTGGCGGAGGGCGACACCCGCGTGCGGGGCGGCGTCCTTATCGCGCCCCATTTCTTCGTCGAGGAGGCAACGCTGGCCGGGGCCCGACGGGCCCGGGACGCCTATGACAAGGGCGATCTGAAGGTCCGTCTCGGCCGTCGGCATACCGATGTCGAGGGAGCCTTTCGCGGCTGGAACGACGCTTGGTTGGATCCGGCTCGGCGCGGATGGACAATCGAGACAGCCCTCACGCGATGGACCGTCCCGGCAGTCATCATCCAGGGGACGAAGGATGCTTACGGAACTAAGGCTCAGATTGCTGCCGCTCGCAGACTTTGCCCCGCCGGTCTGCTGAATATTTGTGAGATGCCGAATGTTGGGCATCACCCACATCGAGAAGCGTTGGCAGAAACTGCCGACGTCATCGCCCGCTTCGTCACCCATGTCTTGAGCAGAGCTTAAGTATTCACAAGACAATGTTTGATTGGCCTTGAAACACACTGTCGCAAGGCCGGGTGCCGGCCCCTTTCCCGTGGGGAGGGGCAGGAGGCGGTGTCAGGTTCGTTGACAGGGTTATTTGGAATCACCTGCCTCCCAGGCCTCATCCAGATCGAGCTTTCCGAATCCGGGCGAGGACAAAGCCCAGCCGTGGTACTGGGCACGTTCGCCCACAATGCCGCCCGACAGCTTTCGGCAAATTCGCGTCCTCGACGGAATGAGCGGATTGGATCGGGTAAGACGCTGTCCGTTTTTCCAGCAAGCCCCCTCCAAAGCGGACCGGCCGCTTTCGGCCAGTACCGGACCTGTACGGCCACTTGGAGGTCGTCTTACCCTCGGGCGGGATCCGCGCCAACGTGTCGTCGGCATGTAGACGAGAACCGGCCACGCGTGCCTGCGGCTCGGAAAGGATTCCGGTTCGCCGTGACAGACGTATCACTCCGCCTGTTGCTTCCGGGGCTGGTGCTGCCGTGATCTCGGAAATTGCCAAGTCCAACAGGTTCAAAACGGTGAAACCCCACGGCAGGACGTCGAATGGGGGAGGGGCCTGCTGGAACGCTCCGCAGGAGCAGCAGGTGAGCTTCTTCCGGCCTTGCTGCACTACTTTCAACGCGAGTGGTATTGGCTGCTGCGAATCGGCGACGTTCTCTTCGGTCAAGGCAGGCGGGTTGCGTTAATCATAATGTCAGCGAAGTGGAATGATTAGGCTTGCCTAAATTCTCTGTTCTGAAGCGTCGTAATAGCGTGAGGTTCTTCCTCGAGGGCAGTCACTCCTGGAGTGATCAAAAGAAGCGATTCGATCACGCGGAACAAGTGAGGATGCGATCGCGATCCAGGATCATCCTTCGATCTCGTAATTGAAGGAGATCTGCGAGCGAAGCGAGCCTGTGTAGAGCGAAGCGACCCACAGCAAGATCAATCTCGATCCATGACGAAGTAGACCTGGAAGAGAATGCGTGGTCATTCCGAATCATTGATCGACCTCGCTGCGCTCGGCCGATGCTTCGCCGTCTCTGGTTTGTCATCTTGAACGAAGATCTGCCGGGTGTTCGGAGGGTACAGTTCACCCTACCAGGGGAGAGCTGTACCCTCAGGACCTGCGTGGCGTCCCGGCAAGATACACGCGATCAGCACACCTTTCGGTCAGGACAGGCCGTACGTTTTGCCCTGTTACGTGCTCGTTCACTCGACCTACACGGTCGATACGGCGGCGGCTGCCCTCGGCTGATCGGGGAACTCGAAGGCGACGTGCTGGTCTTCTGCCAGCGTCTTGGTCCAATCGGACCTTCTCAACGATGATATGGCCAGACACCCCGACCTCTTGGATAGGCCGACGAGACGGTGGACTGACTGGAGCCGCCACAAGCCCCGGGGATCGGACCCGGTTGGTATGTGCATGATGAACCGGATCATGGGACCCGTGCTTCTATTTATCCCGATGCTCTCTTCATCGGCGCGGAGACGCGGTTGCCGCTGGCGATCGAGGTTAAGCAGCGGGAAGACCCAAATCGCGTCACGCACACGAAGGTACGTTTCTGGTCCCCGATTCAGGATCGTGTCTTCAAAATTGTGATGCGAAAGTTTGATGCAAATCCAGTACTTGAGCTGGATCTGGTTGCCAAACCCAAAGGCGAGCGGCACCTCAAACGCAACGGAGATCAGAGCTCTGGATTCGCCCTCGCCGAGAACCGATCATTTGCGGCGAATTTGTCTGACGGAAGGTTGGGGACAGGGCGACCGATCACCTTCTCACTGAGAAAGGTGCGTTCGATCTCGATCTGCGCCACATCAAGGTCCGCGTACCAGTTCCGCCGACGCTGGCTCCAACGGTAGCTGCGTGCCTTCAGGACCTCCTTCGTCTCGAAAGGCGAGTCCTCTGCCCACAGCCTCACGGTGGGGCGCCGCGCGGTTGCGAGTAGCGCGCTCATCGCCAATTGTCCGGAGCTGCGCAGTGGGCTGGCGAGAAGCCGAAGCAGAGCGTGACAGTCATCAACGGCGCGATGGCCACGGTGGAAGAAGCCGAGGTCGGTCAGCAGATAACCGAGCTTTAGGCCCTCGTGCCCTCTGCCCGCCAGGGAATTTGGTTGAGAGGGCAGGCCCATTTCTTCTCGCGGAAGATCGACCATCGAGACTCGCACATTTGCCGATCGAAGCTGGCGTTGTGCGCGATCACTACAGCGGCGTCCGCAGCCATGGCCTGAGCGGCCGCTTCGTCGATCCGATGGCCGGACACGTCGGCATTGGTGATGCCGGTCAACCGGCTGATCTCCGGCGGGATCGGGCGACTGGGCTGATGCAGTTGGTTGAAGGTGTCGAGGAGACGGTAGATGCGACCACTGGCTCCATACTCGAACTTGAGCATGCCGAACTCGATCACCTCGTCCGCGGCGAAGTCGGTTCCGGTCGTCTCGACGTCCACGGCGAGGCCAATGAAGGTCGGCTTGTCTGGTGGTTCTGCGCAATCGACCAGCGGCTCGAGCGGACCCAGCACGCGGTAGTTGCCCGTGTTCTCGAGCACGGCGGCGATGCTGTCGAAAGGCTGGTCCGCGTGCGCGCCGGTCCCGGCTTGGTTCTTTCCGGATGCCGGGATGTGCCGGCAGGGTCTTACCGCGAGCTAAACTGCGCTCAGACCAGGACATGGTTCATCACAACGTCCCGACCGTGCTGTGAAGCGGCCGCGTCGATGCCCTGTCCTGCCGTGTGGGGAACGGTAACGACCGGAGAGACCTGGGCTGCCGCCGATCCCTTGCGTCTGTCGCAGGCATGCAGGTCCTTGAAGGTCAGCGCCCGCAACACCGGCTCGCGCCGTTTCTTGCGTGTCCGAAGCTGGATCTTCACGTCGTCCTCGATCCCTCACGACCCAAGGCAGAGGGCCGGTGAGCTATTTATCCAATTATCCTCTGTCTCGGTCCCGGGCGACGGTATGGGACCGAGGCAGACCGACCTTAGGTCGGTGCACCGAGGATGGCGGATCTTCTCGCGTCGCGGCCAACGAAGGATGCTGCACGTGCGTACGAAACCTGCTCGATGAGATCATGGGGTCGCGCGGAACCCAATCACGCTGTGGAGGATGAGGACCGAATGATCATCGGGTGCGACCTGGGAGTGTCGCACTCGGGATAGAGAAGATGGGCGCTGACTATCGAGGTCGTCGGTCGATGCCTCGACGTACGAGGTCCTCAAGACCTCCGCCGGGAGCGTCGAACACGGTGGGCGCTTCCAATTCGGACCAGTCTCCCCCGTAGCGGGGGACAACCCGGTGCTTTTTATAGAGACCGTCTATCTCCCCCTTTTGTAATGATCCGGGTTGTCCCCGACTCTCAGCCACCGGTGGGGACAACGAAGCGTTTTATTGGAGATTGTATCATCCCTCCTCTTGTGATGCGCCCGGTTGTCCCGGGACCCAACCGACCTTCTGCTGAGGGGACAACGGGGCGTTTCATTATAGACGATCCTATACTTCTTCTTGAAATGTCCCAGTTGTCCCCCGCAGGAACTCCCTCGCACGCTCGATTTGCGCCTCGGTGTCGCTGAAGTCGTCCTGGTCCGACGGGTCGATGTGTGACCCGTAATAGTCGACCAGGAAGGCCCACCCCCTCATCCGCTCGCGGCGGGCCATGATCTCGGTCATAGTCGCGAATGCGGAGGCCTCAAGGCGATAGCTGCGGATTTTGCGGCCCGCGACCTTCCGCGTGTCGATCAACGTGAGGGCGAGCCCCACGAGCCTGAGCACCTGCCCAAGCTGCTGCATAGGCTTCCTCCGGAGGTCGGAGCGGATCTCGAAACCGAACAGGTTCTCCAGCGGTTTCCTGTTGTCGAGCATGAACTGTGCGAAGGCCTGCAGGTTGGCGGTCTCGATCACCGCCTCCGGATCGAACGATCCAGCCACACGACCGTCCTGCGTCTGCAGCCAAGCGTCGATCGGCGGAATGAGGCGGCCACGCTCGATCTCCGCTTGCCCCTCGGGGTGGGGGATCCGGGTGTGCGGATGCTCGCGCCAGAGCGGGATCAGGCGGAGGATCCGCACGAGGGCCGGCGCGAGGTCCTGCTCGGTGTCGCCGACGAAGCTCAGGTCTCTGTGCAACGGTGCGCTCCTGTCCGCCGGCATGGCCTCCGGCGGCAGGCGGGCGATCTTCTCGAACAAGCGGACCTGCTGCCTAAGCCGGCCGTCACGATCGAGCCGGATCAGCTCCGGTGTCGCCTCGGCGCGGTAGAAGAGCTTGAAGTTCGTGGCCTCGTAGGACCACTGAAGCGCCTCGCTCACGACCGCGCCGGCGTCGATCTGCCGTCGAACGTTCTCTGTTTCAACCTTCGTCAGGACGGGCGCCGCCAGGATCTTGGCCACGCGCTCCTCCTCGGCCAGCCCTGCCCCAAGCTTCAGGGCGATGTGACCACCGAAGCTCCTCTCGGGATCCCTGCTGACATGGACGAAGGTGCAGCCCTGGGCCTCCTTGTAGCGGATGTAGTTGCCCCGCAGGTTGTTCTTGGAGATCCGCTCGTCCGACTTGACCAGGGCCGCCAGTTCGATCAGCGGATCATCCTCGAGGAAGCGTGGTTTGCCGTCGTCGTCGAAGCCGTCGAGCAGGTCTTTGTAAAGCCCGGCCCGCAAGATGTCGTGCCGGACTACGTCGAGGTGCGTCTCGTAGTTGGAACGCCGGGACGTGATCCAGACCTTGATCGTACCGGGGTTCCGGACGCGCGCGAGCTGCTGGTCGAAGTCGAGATGCGTGTTGATCTCCGGCTCGCAGAAGCCGACCACCAGGTCCACGCGTTGGGCGTTGTCCGGAAACGTGATGTCCACCCCCGTGCCGAGCGAGGGCGAGCACAGAATGACATCGTAGGTGAGGGCGCGCGCGGCGGCGTTTTCGATGAAATCCTGCGCCTCCGGCCTCCCGCTGGTGTCGCTCGTGATCATGATCACCCGTCTGGTCTCGCCGAACCGTTCACGGATGATCGCGTCGAGCTTGACGACCAGGTTCTTTGAGTTGGCGGGGACGAAGCAGCGCTTGCCGTCGGCGATCGCCTGCAGCAGGTCCTCGGCTAGATGTTCCTTGCTCTCGTAGAGCTCGATCAACTTGCGGTCAGGCGAGGGCGTCTCGTTGATCCATAGATAGCTAGGCTTGCTCGGACGCAGTACGCCGTCCGCGTCCGGAACGCTGACCATGCGGGCCAACGTATTTGTGGTGCGATAGGCCAAATCGGCATCGAGTGCGACGACGTACTTCGCCGTTCGCACGAACTCACGCAGGATTTTGAAGTGTCGATCCTGCTTACCGCGGCCGACCATGGTGTCGGAGAAAAAGTGGCTGAGGAACTGCTCCGCCTCGTCGATGAGGACCATCTCGAAGGGCTCGTTAGCCTGGAGCAGATGCAGGCTGTCGGCGCAGATACCGAATCGTTTGGGCGTTTTCCGGCGCTTTTGGTGAGGCCTCGTCTTTGCGGGCTTTCTTGGCCTAGTCCTCATCGTCGGCCTTCAGGAAGGGACGCAGGGAGGTCGTGGGCCCGTTTGCTGTGCCGGATTGCTTGGTCTTGTCGAGATAGCAGTGCAAAATCAGCCGCCCGCAGCTGCCTCGGATTAGCGAGCGCCGATGGCCGACGAGCAGCACCGTCTTCACGTCCTTGCTCAGCCTCTTGAGGGCCTCGGTCTTGCCGGTGCCCTTGTCGCTGCGCACGAACGTGATGCCGGGCTGCAAGACGGCGGGCGCCGCCTGGCCGCGGACGATGCGGACCCGGCAACCAGCGAACGGCCCCTGGGTGGCCGCGCGGCCGTCCGGCTGAGCATTCGGGATCGACTGAGCCGCGGCGGCACCCGCGATGGCACGGGCCGTGTTGACGAACGCGTCGGGATCGTAGTCGTCACTACGCAGGATCTTAGGCCAGTAGCTCTTCGCGCAGGTCGAGCAGTACACGCCGTTCACGCCGTCGCGGTTCTGAATGATGAAGGCGCTTGCGGTCTCGTCCGGGTGTACGGGGCAATGTACTGAGGTCTTCGGCAGCACGTCACACAACGGCATCTGCCGCCCGTCCTTTAGCTGTAGCTCCTGATTGAGGCGCAGCGCCACCATGGATCGCCGGCTGATGATCTCCGTGGCGGACAGGTCGGTGTCGAGGGGCAGGTTCGCGTCGGCGATCAGCTCCTTCATGAGCTCCGGACCGATCGTGCCGCCGACGTGGCACACTTGGGCTCCGCGGTGGCCGTAAAAGAGCCGGGCGGGGTCTGTGGCCGCCATGTCGCCACCAAGACGTCGCGCGAGGCCGCGGTTGATCCTTCTCATCACGCGCGAGTCCGTGATGGTCACGCCCAACTCGAAGAGCACGCGGATACGATGATGATCCTGTGTATGCCGCACCGTCGTGTAGAATAGCAGCCCGTGCTGCTGGATGAGGGGGCTGTCGTGCGCGTCCTCGATCGTAAGGCCGTGATCGATGTCGACCGAGGCGACGTTGGTGGCCAGGAAATTGGCTTCATTCCGGGCTCCCTTTAGCTGAGCGCAATACCCTTGACCGCGCCTAATCCGCTCAGCGAACTCACCGGGAGTGACCGACACGTTCTCAAACCCGTGCGAGAACAATCCCGCGTCGCCGGCGATATTTTTGTCGATGAGGAGTGGATTGAAGGCGACATCAAGTCGCTTCACAGTGGTGGTCATAGTTAATCCCAAGCAGCGAGGGGTAATTTTTGGGTTTTCGACGATTATAGGGGCAAATACGCCGTGTATCGGGGTAAAACGCTGAAGGCATCAAAGCTCTGGCAAATTTTTGCTCTAGCGGAAGATAATTAGTATATGATTGTCACCTGCCTCACGCGGACCAACGCAGGCGTCGAGATAAGACCATGCACCGCGCCCGTGCGTTACTACACTGAGCTGAAGCTAAGAATTCTTGGTGGCTCGTTTGATCGGTGCTTGGCTGACCCGCCAAGCGATCTCGGCCTCAGACCTTTTGCGGTCTGAGGCCGAGATCGCGTGATGGATCGTTGTTGCGGCCCGCCAAACCTCACGGTATGGCGGGCGCAAGGGCTACTAGTCGAAGTCGAGATCTCGGCTCCAGAATAGATTCCTGAACATCGTCTTGGCTTCAGAGATCTCTAACTCGATCTGTTTCTCGCCGCTTTCGGCGCAGAGAACGAACGACTGGATCAGTCGATTGATTGCGTCTTTGGCTGAGATCGAAGTATCCCCGTAGCCGTATTTTTCGATCATCGATCGAGCTCGCGGATCATACTCATCGAGGTACGTACCTGTCTGGCTAAGATCTTCGATATCATCGTCGATCGTTTTTGATTTGTCGACATCGTTCATATCAATGTCCCGTTCGAGAATTATTATCGACGTATTACTGGTTAGGACCCCCTCAGTTTGGGTGCCCAAAGGTAAAGCATCGGCGTATATAGGCGCCAAGTTTGACTGTGCGGCTCGTCAGCTGACCGGTGCACGCCATGCTCTGGGCAGAGCGACGAGCGCCTCTTCGAATTTGAGAGAGCCCCGGCAGACCGTTTCGAAGCAGCTCCACATCGCGTCCGAGATCGTCGTCGGATCGACAGCCTCGAAATCGACCCGCTCGACGCCGGTGCCTTCACGAATGAACTCGTCCAGCCTCATCACGTGCTGCCGCATCGGCAGATTGCCTAGCGGGCCTGGGGGCATCGCGAGCAACCCGCGGTAGCGCAGACCTTCTCCCGGATCGGAGTTGACCTCGTCCGGATTCTCCGACGCGTTCGGGAGATCGGCTGCGCCGATAAGCAGCGGTAAGACGTTCCTCCTTTTCCTGTTGGCTGGGTGGGGCCCGCGATTCGCGAAGATGCTGAGACGAAAATGGACCTTCAACACGGGATCACGGACCACGTCCGGAATCCGTCTTCTGTCCCTAGACGCGGCTGTTGGCGTGAGCGTCACAGATCCGACTGACCAGCCGACCTCCGCTCTATCCTTGATCGCCTGTGCAAGCAGACCTATGCAGGAATCCAAATTGAGTTCGGGGAGGTCGATCGTTGTTTCAGACCCAATGGGCCGCGTTTTCGGGATTTTTTCAATGTCGGAGATCTCGTCTTGGTTCATGATATCATAATTCTCCGTATTTCATCTGCCGTACGATTGACGCGGATGAATATTGCTGAAACCGTTCACATTTCAGAATGTGTCGTTTTTATTTTCGAAACAGCAAGAAATCCGTTTCTCATCGCTGACAAAAAAATCTTTATCTGTGTTGACGCCTGATTTGCAACGATAGAAACCACAAATAATGGTCAAAGTTTGATAGTATTATATCTAAAGGACGCCTATGGGCGGGTAATTACACAGGGGGTATCCGGCGACTGCGGCTGGCATAGTGCGGGTGTTCCCCTATTGCAGAGTTTGGATTTCGCTGATTCCTTCGTGGGATGGGGCGCAGCGATCTTGAGCGGTTGAGCCGCGAGGAGCTGATCGATCCTTCGACAGGCTCAGGATGAGGTGGTGCTGCAGCTGCAACGTCCGGACAAGATCTCGCGCACGTCCTCGAAGCCACCGTCGACCGCCCGTAAGGAGCGCCGCGAGCAGGCCAAGCCCGGGCACGAAGGCCACAACGGCGTGATGAGCGAGGATCCCGACGCGGTCGTCGAGCATCGTCCCGACCGCTGCGCGTGCTGCGGTGGCGCCCTGCACGAGGATCTTTCTGCCGAGGTCGTCAACGTCTCCGAGCGGATCGAGCTGCCGGCGGTGATGCCGGTCGTCACTCAGCATCGACGGCTGGCCGTGCAGTGCCCGACCTGCGGGGCGCGCGTGGTCGCGCCGGTTCCGGAGGCCGCGCATGGCGGCCCGTTCGGCCCGCGGCTGCATGCGGTGGCGACCTATCTCTAGACGTTTCAGGCGCTGTCGTACGAACGGCTCCTGGCGGCCTTGTCGGATCTGTTCGGCCTGACGCTCAGCCAGGGCGGGCTGATGAACCTGCTCCAGCGCGCGCAGGGCCGCTTCCGCTCCGGTCGCGAGAAGGCCGTGTCGACGCTACGCCGGGCCGCGGTGGTCGCCTCGGACGAGACCGGCGTGCGGATCGAGGGCAGCAACGCCCTCCATTGGGTGTTCCACGCGGCCGACGCGGTGGTGCACACGGCCTCGCCGACGCGGGGCACTGTCGTAGTGCGACAGATGATGGACGGCCACCGACCGGTGGTGTGGATCTCGGATCGCTACACCGCCCAGCAGGGTCATGCCGCCGAACACCAGACCTGCCTCGCCCATCTCGCCCGCGACGTCGCCTACGTCGTCGAGGCGAGCGACGATTCGGTGCCCTGGCGCCTGCGGCTCTGGCTGCAATCCGTGTTCGCTCTGGCCGAGCGCGTCACCACCTTGGCCACCTCGACACGCGCCGCCAAGCGCCGGAGCCTGGATCGACAACTCGGGGCCATCCTCGTCACATCGAGCCGCTGCGACCTGACCCGCGATCTGCAAGCCAAGATCGGCCGGGCCCGCGGTTAGCACCTGGTGTTCCTCGCCCACCCCGGCTCGGTCGAGCTGACCAACAACGTCTCGGAGAGGCTGCTGCGTCCCTCCGTCATCCAGCGCAAGATGACTAACGGTTACCGCGCGATGTGGGCTGCCGAGGGCGAGGCCGCCATCCGCACCGTCGTCGATACCGCCCGCCTCACCGGTACCAGCCCGTTCGCCACCATCCTCAAAACCGTCAGCGCCCAAATCACGCCACCACAGGGGTGGGTAATTACGATTTATGCGTAAGCTAAAGTTGAGGACTGGGCAGAGAAATGTGGTAAATTGGCCAACTGATTCAACTTGATGGATCGCTCGAACGCCAAAAACGAAACGCATTTCGTTTTTCTTTAGCACTGATTCACAACCCTAACGCCTGTGGCGTGATCTGTTTGACCGATCCTGCGCTGAGAGCTGACGGACCATTTCCGACTGATGGACGGACATTTTGCGAAGATCGCTCCGCACCTGCTCCGTGTAGTGCGGTTCAAGAAGCGCGCGGGGGAGCGGCGCGGAATCAGCAGCATCGTTTACATCATAACAACCCCCCAAATTTGCTTAAAGATAGATGACTCCGTCTATATCAGAAAATCTTTATCGCCTGGAATATTGTTCACTGAAATCTGTCTGTGCTTCATTACTGAAGTTTAAGCTTATCTATCAGCCCGCCGTATTTAAGATTTTCGGGCTCTCCATCTTCCAGCTTCCTGAAGGCGGCACATTCACATAGGAATTCTAGTAATTCGATGCGTGGCCTAAATTTTTGAAAATTCTGATCGAAATATATAAGTGACAAACCGTCCATATCTAAAATGTGTTGAGCTTGCGCAGTGAAAATCTCAGCATATTCATTTCGACGGCCTGCTCTACCATACTGGCGCCGAATCTGCTGTAAGCGATTGACTAGAACCACCTCTGCCGTTCTCATCACTGAAACTGCATTCACAAGAACGTTATAGTCATTTGTTGTATACGACTCCGCAACTCGGTTTGCCAGCAATTTGTCGAGTGAGTCTGCGGTAGACTTAAGTGCCTGGCTTAGTTTCTGAGTGTTTTTCCGGGCTTCAACAGGCGAGGTGTCGTTTTCTGTGTCGTCCCGCTCCATCCTCCAGAAATATACAAGGCTATCTAATCGATGGCATGCTGACGGTGGAATGGTCGGAAAAATCTGTTCGAGCTGCTCCACCTGCTCAGCACTGAAGCCACAATTAATGTACTTACCCGTTTGTTTTTCTGCAGCGGTCAAAATTTCTGCGAGCAACGGCGGTCGTAAGATGCCCCTGAATTCCGAGGTAGTAAGCCTACGCTGCGTTGTGCGGCCCAATCCCTTCATAACTACTCTTTCCCTCGGTTCCCAGTCACATTCTGGCATATCGACATGGCGGATGGTCTCATAGCGGTACGCGCGATCTTAATTGGTTGTCAACGCGGCTGATTAAATGTCGAAAAACTTGATGATTTTTGATATTTTTTGATTAGACCTCCCAAATCAGTGAAGGTTCGGACGCCTTAAGATCATAGATCTATTCGGGCGATAGATACATTTCCGCGACAATTTTGTGCCGCGCGACCGATCACTGCTCACGCAGAGGAGGATCCTGTGTCGAACGACGATACGGCCTACGTGCCGAATGCAAACCTGACCGATGGTAGCGAGAGGTATGACAAAATCCTCGAAAATTTCCCGCTGGACAAGCGCGAGAACATTTTGGGTAACATCGCGATCATAGCGCGCATGCAGCGGAAAGAGACGGCAACGGCGATCGAGGTTGGGAAGGCTTTGATTGAGATCAAGAAGGTGTGCCGGGGCAAGAAAGGTAAATTTGACGAGATCTGTGACGCTGCCGAGGTTACTCGTCGCATGATCCAGCATTTAATGAGGATCGCTAAGCATTTTTACGACATTCGCGACTGCGTCTGCGACATACCGCTCAATTTGCTCATCCGCCTCGCGGCGAAGGCGACGCCGAAGGCGCTCATCGAGTGGGTCATACAGGAAAAGCAGGCGGGTAGGTCGATCGATCTGACTGAACTGAAAGGCAAACTCGACGCGGTGTGCAAAAATAGATCTCCGAGCCCCGCGATCGACGAGTCGTCTTCGGAAAAGGCTGCCGAGATAGCTCCCGCTTCGACAACCGAGGTGGGGTCTTGCTCATCGCTATCGCATACCGCTCAAGTCAGCGACGAGTCGGCGGACGATGGCGCGACAATGTCGGACAGCACCGGCGATCCGATGATAGCGGACGAGAGCAGCGAATGCGCGGCAGGTGTCGTGATGAGCGACGAGAGGCAGCCTCACGAGGGCCAGGTGCTTCAGCTTAAGGGGGGGACCCGGGATGGCGCGCGAAAAGACGAGTCCGCTACGGCAGCGCATAACGCGGCTGATATGCTGATGAGCGAAGCCCCGATCGACCGGCACGAGCTGGCCGTCAAGCTCAAAGCGGCAGACGCGTTAGAGCTGAAAAAGCTGCTTATCGAGCGCTGCAACATGGCCGAGGCGGCGTAGTCCGAATGATCGCAACGGCCTGATCAACGACCTAGGCAGCTGAGGCGCAAAAACGATCTGCCTGGCCGCCTTCGATGGACCTCAAGAGGGGCGGGTGCGTCAAGCAACCCGCTCCAATCCGTAGATGGCATACATGACACGTGGAAGCCGACGCGTCCGCGACGATGGGCTATTTCCGTCCGAATCCGAGATCGCCCGGCGGCTCAGCCAAACACTGCAGGAATGGGCCGCGAAGGCCTACGTTCTCGAGCGTGACGGACTGCCACGCATCGATCCCTTGATGGGTGGTCGGTACTGGCCGGCGGTTCGCGCTTACTTCCATACACGACATGGTCTGTCCGTTAGCGCGGCACTCGCGCCTGATGGCTCGGAAGATCTCGATGCCCTCTCATCTCGACGCGCCCGGCCTGAAGCGTCGGCGCAACCCCAAGGGTGCCGACCGCATCTACTGGTTCGCGACCCATAAGGCTGTACAGGCCGGCTTTCGCCCCTCTGTGGTTCGCCTGCCATACGATCTCGACGAGCCGGATCACCGTCTGCTGATTGAGGGTGCCTGCATACGGCTTCAGACTGAGATGTTGGCCCACCTCTCCGGCCAGCGGCGCGACAAGGCCGCCTTTGACGGCACCATCCTCAGCCTGTCACGCCGCTACCAGACTGACCCGGCCAGCCCCTATCGTCGCTTGAAGCACAACAGCCAGCGCGCAGATTTTTACGTCCTCCGGCAGCTAGATCGGGCCGTTGGCAACCGCCAGATCTCGGCAATCAAGATCGGCGACGTCCAGCGCTGGTACGATGTTGCCAAGCGCTCGGCCAGGCCGGGCGGACCGGAGCGGGTGCGCAAGGCCTGGGGCCTCATCAAGAAGCTGCGGGAACTCTGCTCCTATGGCGTCATGGCCGAGTTGCCGGGTTGCGAGAGGCTCCACACCATCCTGAGACACGCCCGCTTCCCACAGTCGGCTCGGCGTCGGGTTGTCATGGAGCTGCACCACGTCGAGGCCTTCATCCCGCAGGCGATCAAGATGGGCCGGCCGTCGCTCGCCCTAGGCACCGCCCTGCAGTTCGAGACCGCTATGCGGCAGAAGGACGTGATCGGTGAGTGGGCCCCCGTCCCCGAGGGTTCGGCCTTTGTACCCGACGCGTTCGTGCTGAACGGCCGCGAGTGGGGGAGGGGGCTGAGCTGGGAGGACATCTCGGCCGACCTGATCATCCGCAAGGCGACGACCAAGACCGGAGCCTTCGCGGCCCACGACCTGAAGCTATGCCCGCTGGTGCTCGACCTGCTAGAACGCGCGCCGGTCGAACAGCGGCACGGGCCGTTGATCATCGACGAGAATGCCGCACGCCCGTACGCCGAGTCGGCCTACGGACGTGAGTGGCGGATCGTGGCGAGGGCGGCTGGTATCCCGAACGAGGTCTGGAACATGGACGCGCGAGCCGGCGCGATCACCGAGGCGGAGAACGCCGGAGCCGATCTCGATCACATCCGCTCGGCCGCGGCTCACAGCCAGGCCTCGACGACACAGCGCTACTCGCGCGGCGCGCTCGGCAAGTCGCAAAAGGTAGCCGAACTCCGGCTGGCGCACCGAGCGGCACGAGGCAAGGCGTAGTTTGTTCGGCAGGGGGAGGGGGCGTCGGTTGCGCCGTCCGGTTTCGAGGAGCAGTCGTGCCGCGCCGGACGGCTGGTCGTGGCCGAAAGCTGCAGGTCTGCTTTCTGGCGAGCGATAACTCAAACCAGACGTTGCCGGTCTCGAGAGCGTTTTACCGATGCTTGAAAAGCCGACACGCTTTGCCGACAAAAAGAGGCCGTCGTGGGGCTTTCCAACTAACGTCAGGCTTATGTCGGAAAAGCGATCGGACCCTGTTGGCGAATTCCGAGCGGCGGTAGCCTGGGTGTAGGGTGGCTGTTCCGCCCGGAGGCTTCCTATGTCGCTCCGCCCGCAATCCGTGCTCCCGCTGGTGCCTGACGACACCACTCGGGTCGCTCAAACCGCGTTCCGCCGCGGCAATTCCTACCTACTGCTGCGGGATCACCTCGGTCCCATCTTCGCCGACACCCAGACCGTCGCACTGCCGGTGGCGTCGGACTACCTTACCGGGGAAATCTTGCTCTCGGATGGAGGTTTGAACCTCACGTAGCGCTTGTTACGCCGTGTCTGAGCTTTGACGAACGAGCGCGATCCGAAACTACGTGCGGTGCGCAAGATTCATAGGCGCCGCGTAACATAACGGGAGCGAAGCCGAGGTCCGCTTTCCGCACCAGAGGTGAAGACTGCTCAGCGCCCTGAGCCGGCCTTTAGAGGTGACCGGCTCACGACTGCTTGCGGGACGCCCTAGCGACCTTCTGTGCTTCCGACATGGGTACCGATCAGTTCAGATGTAGGTGGAGGCCAGCGCCGGTGATCCTTCGAGCGCGTGGGCGAGCACTTCCAAGCCGTGCGTGATCTGCTGCCGGGTCGCTGGGCCGCCCAGGCAGAGGCGTACCGCCTCAGGCGGTGTACCTGCCACGCAGAACGGGTCGCTTCCGACAACGCCCAGGCCCGCCGACCGACCTTGGCTGGCGAAGGCCGAGCGCGTCCAGCCCTCCGACAGCGTGATCCAGACGTGGAAGCCGTGCGGGTCGGCGGTGTAGGTCCCGGGCGGGAGCAGCGAGGTCACGATGCGCTGGCGCTCGGCCGATTCCTCCCGGACGAATTGCACGATGGCGTCAGCCGTGCCGTCCATGATCCAGCGCGTCGCCAGCGTGGTCGAGATCGGTGAAGCCATCACGGTCGCGGCGCGCAGGGAGCCCGCGAGCGGAAGGGCTGCTCGGGCGCTGGGGGCTACGAGGTACGCGAGGCGAAGCCCGGCGCCGAGGCACTTCGCCAGGCCGGCCACGTAATAGGTGATCTCCGGCGCTAACTCAGCGAAGCTGGGAGGCGGCGCCGGGCAGATACGCGCGTAGGCATCATCCTCGATGATGCTGACGGCATAGCGCCTCGCCACCGCGATGATGGCCTCCCGTCGGGCCTTGGGCAGGGTCGCCGTGGTCGGGTTTTGCAGCAGGGGGTTCAGGTAAATCGCCTTCGGAGCGACCTTCGTACAGGAGGCCGCGAACGCGTCGGGGTCGACCCCGTAGCGGTCCATCGGCAAGTCGATAAGACGCAGTCCCAGATGGGCCGTGAGCGCGCGAATGCCCGGATAAGTGATACGCTCGGCGCAGATGGTGTCACCTCGCCGGGCGACCTGGCCTAGTACACTGAACAGTGCGCTGTGCGCGCCCGGGCAGATGAGCAGGCGCTCCCGCGTCGTGTCGATCCCGCGGCCCCTCAGCCATCGCAGCGCCGCCTCCTTGTCCTCATCGGTCCCGCCGAAGCCCTGGTAGCGCAGCAGGTTGGCAAGGTCGCCGGAGAGCTCCGCGAAGGAAGCTTTCATACGCGCTTGCAGAGCCGGTGCGTCGGGCTCGGGAGGCAGGTTCATGGTGAAGTCAACCGGCCCGACCCGCGGCGTGCTGGCGCCCCCGCCCGAACGGGCGGCGCGGGCCGGATCGACCACGAAGGTGCCCTGGCCGACCCGCCCCTCGATCAGGCCGCGCTTGTGCGCCTCGACATAGCCGCGGGATACCGTCGTGAAGTTCAGGTCGAGCGCCCCAGCCAGCGCCCGCTGCGTCGGCAGGCGCGTGCCCGGCATCAAACGGCCCGTCCGAATGTCTTCCGCCAGCGCCTCCGCGATAGCGAGGTAGTGCGGCTTACCCCAGCGCTTCAGGTCCGGCGTCCAGGTCCCAAGAACCATATTATCGGGGTTGGCTCGTCCCGCTCGTTCAGTCGCCTTCATTCGCTCCGAGCCTTCGCCACCAACATGCAATCAATGTTCGATTGTATGGCTAGCAAGCGCCGTACCGCGACAGCATTTCAGGATCTAAGGTCACGCCATCCATACAATGCCATCAATCCATGAGCCTCGAATAGGCAATCGCTGACTAGAAGATAGTCATTCTGTGCTTGTAGAGCGAGCGTTGTTTTAAAAACTAACGGGTCCTTCGCCGATCAGTTCGAACGCAAAATTGTATGCATTCTACTAAGCAGCATTGATTGGTTTATTGATCGACGGCCTTTGGCACACCGCTTGCCATAGTTGGCGTGTGACCGTCGGCAGCTTCGCTTGTGGCGGCCCAATCCACCGAGGAGCGAAACAAATGCCTGCCGTGAACCGCGAACACCACAAGAAGGGCGACTTCCTGGTCGACTATGAGGAGAAGGTCTTCGAGGACGTGAAGGCCGAGCCGGGCCAGAAGGCGCTCGTCACCTTCCACACCGTCGCGTTCGAGGGCTCCATCGGCCTGGTCAATCTGCTTCAGGCCACGCGCCTCCAGCGCAAGGGTTTCGAGACCTCGATCCTTCTCTACGGCCCGGGCATCACGCTGGGTGTCCAGCGCGGCTTCCCGCGGCTCGGCGACGAGGCCTTCCCGGGCCATCTCAACTTCAACAACCAGCTTGAGAAATTCATGGCCGAGGGCGGCAAGGTCTATGCCTGCCGGTTCTCCACCCAAGCGCTCTACGGCCACGGCGAGGCTGCCTTCATCGAGGGCATCCGCATGATCAACCCCCTCGACGTGCTCGACTGCATCCTCCTGCACAAGCGCGACAACGCCGTGATCATCGACACCTGGACCGTCTGACCGGCCCCTCGGGCCCGGCGACCGGGGTGTCGCATCCGGCGGCCGCGGGCGATGTGGCCGCCGTCAGAGTTGGAGGATCACCCATGTCAGAGAACCGGATCGTGCGGGCTGCCGCCATCCAGATTGCGCCGGACCTCGACCGGGCGGACGGCACCCTGGAGCGCGTGCTCAACGCCATCGACGAGGCCGCCGCCAAGGGCGCGCGCTTCATGGTCTTCCCCGAGACCTTCGTCCCCTACTACCCCTACTTCTCCTTCGTCCTGCCGCCCGCACAGCAGGGCGCGGAGCACCTCAAGCTCTACGAGAGCGCGGTGGCTGTGCCGGGACCGGTGACCCAGGCCGTCTCGGCGGCCGCGCGCCGCCACGGTGCGGTGATCGTGCTCGGCGTGAACGAGCGCGACCACGGCTCGCTCTACAACGCGCAGCTGATCTTCGACGCGGACGGCAGCCTGAAGCTGAAGCGGCGCAAGATTACGCCGACCTACCACGAGCGCATGATTTGGGGCCAGGGCGACGGCGCCGGCCTCGACGTGGTGGAGACGGCCGTCGGCCGGGTCGGAGCGCTGGCCTGCTGGGAGCACTACAACCCGCTGGCCCGCTACGCCCTCATGGCGCGCCACGAAGAAATCCACGCCGCGCAGTTCCCGGGCTCGCTCGTCGGCCAGATTTTCGCCGACCAGATGGAGGTGACGATCCGCCACCACGCTCTGGAGGCGGCTTGTTTCGTGGTCAACGCCACCGGCTGGCTCACCGACGAACAGGTCGCGCAGGTCTGCCCGGACGAGCGCCTGCGCGGCGCCTGCCGGGGCGGCAACTGCACCGCCATCGTCTCGCCCGAGGGCAAGCATCTCGCGGACCCTCTCGGGCCCGGCGAGGGCATCCTGATCGCCGACATGGACCTCGCGCTGGTGACCAAGCGCAAGCGGATGATGGACTCGGTCGGCCACTACGCCCGCCCCGAGCTCCTCAGCCTCCTCCACGACGACCGCCCGGCCTCGTTCGTGCACCAGCCGACCCGTTCGCACACCGCCGCCCAGACCGCCTCCCGGAGCCTCGATCATGAGCAGCAGCCCGCTTCTGACGAACCGACCCTCCTGTCCGCCGGTCGTGTTGGGCCTGGTCGGGATGCCGACGGAGCGCCTGATCAACGCGTTGCAATCCTACGGGGTTAGGCTGGCCGACAGCCGGGCCGGAGCCCCGAGCCGCCGCGGCGGCGCCGGCCCTTCGGACCACAAGGCCATGACCATCGCGGGCCGCACTGTGATGGTCCCGGTCCATACCGAGACCGCCTTCGACTCGCCATTCCTCGTGCGCCGCCCGGACGCGGACGGCATCTCGGTGATCGAGCATGACGGCGTGGTGATCGGGCAGGCGACCTTCCCGGGCAAACCGCGCTTCTACGGGCTCTCCACCTTCGACGGCGTGCCCTACTCGAAGATCGCCGTACTGCACGGCCGGGACGTTCTCGCCACCACAGTGCTGCAGACCTGTATCCGCTACGCGAGCCGGGCCAAGACCTGCCAGTTCTGCTCCATCGGCCAGTCACTCGCCGCCGGCCGCACGGTCGCGCACAAGAGCCCGGAGCAGCTGGCCGAGGTCGCCCGCGCCGCCGTGCTGCTCGACGGTGTGAAGCACATGGTGATGACCACGGGCACGCCGAACGCCACCGACCGGGGCGCCTCGGTGCTGTGCGAGAGCGCCTTCGCGGTGAAGGCCGCGGTCGACCTGCCGATCCAGGCCCAGTGCGAGCCGCCGGATGACGACCGCTGGTTCGAGCGGATGAAGGCGTCGGGCATCGACGCGCTGGGCATGCACCTGGAAGCGGTCACGCCCGAGGTCCGGACCCGGATCATGCCCGGCAAGGCGTCGGTGCCTCTAGAGCGGTACTATGCGGCGTTCGAGGCGGCCGTGCCGGTCTTCGGGCGGGGCCAGGTCTCGACTTACATCCTGGCCGGCCTGGGCGACACGCCGGAGGCGATCCTGGCAATGGCCGAGCGCCTGATCGGGATGGGCGTCTATCCCTTCGTGGTACCGTTCGTGCCGATCTCCGGCACCCCGCTGGAGAGCCACCCGGCGCCAAGCCCCGACTTCATGCACGACATCCTGCAGCCACTTGCCGACATGCTGGCCGGTGCGGACCTGCGCTCGACCGACATCAAGGCCGGTTGCGGCCGCTGCGGCGCCTGCTCGGCGCTCTCCACCTACGAGCGCGCCGGGGTAGCGGCATGATCCTCGAACCCGTCCCGCCGTACCGGCCGAGCCACTTCCACGTGAAGTTTGCAATCGCCCCCTGGGAGCGTCGCGCCTGCGCGGCCCTGCGCCGCCAGGTTTTCTGCACGGAGCAGGGCATTTTCGCGGACGATGATTGCGACGCCATCGACGTGCACGCCATCCCGATCTGTGCCCTCTCGACGTTGGGCGCTGACGCGGACGCCGTCGTGGGCACGGTCCGCATCCATGAGATGGTCGAGCGGCCCGGCGAGTGGTGGGGTTCTCGCCTGGCCGTCGCCAAGCCGTTCCGCAGCGCCGCCGCCCTCGGCACTGGGCTGATCCAGGTCGCCGTCTCCTCGGCCCATGCCCGCGGCTGCACCCGCTTCCTCGCCCACGTGCAGGAGCGGAACGTGCCGCTGTTCCAAGCCCTGCACTGGGCAAGTCTCGACGCGGTCGACCTTCACGGGCGGCCACATCACCTGATGCAGGCGGACCTCGCGGCCTACCCGCCGATGCACGACCCCGAGCACGGCCTCGTCACCTTCCGCAAGGCCGCGTGATGACGGTCGCTCTCGATATCCAGGCCCTAGCCGGTCAGATCCGAGACGCCCGCGGCCTCGGCCACAAGCGCGACATCGACGCCGTGGTCGCGCGGTTGGGGCTGGGAAGCCGCCACGTGGCGGTGCCAGTTGGCGACGACTGCGCGGCTATCCCCGATGGCGACGGCCACCTGCTGTTCGCCATCGAGGGCTTCCTCGACGGCTTCGTCGCGGCCGACCCGTATTTCGCTGGCTACTGCGGGATCATGGTCAACCTCAGCGACGTCGCGGCCATGGGCGGGCGCCCGCTCGCCGTGGTCGATGCCCTGTGGAGCCGGGATGCGGCGGGGGCGGACCCGATCCTGGCCGGTCTGTCCGATGCGGCCGCCCTCTACGGCGTTCCGGTGGTGGGCGGGCACACCAATACGCGCGCCGCCTGCGGCAACCTCGCGGTCGCCGTACTCGGCCGGGCGGGCCCGCGCCTCCTGACGAGCTTCGATGCCGCACCGGGGGACGACCTCGTCGTTGCCATCGACCTACGCGGCCGCTTCCGCGAGCCCCACCCATACTGGGACGCCTCGACCGGCAGTCCGGGTGAGCGCTTGCGTGGCGATCTCGCGCTGCTGCCGAGCCTCGCCGAGGATGGCTTGGCCTGCGCCGCCAAGGACATCAGCATGGCGGGTGTCGTCGGTACGGCGCTGATGCTGCTCGAATGCTCGGGCGTCGGCGGCCTCATCGAACTCGACGCGATCCCACGGCCCGAGCACGTCCCGCTCGCGCGCTGGCTGACGGCCTTTCCGAGCTTCGGCTATCTCCTCAGCGTGCGTCCCGACCGCACGCCGTCCGTGCTTGCGCGCTTCGCCGAGCGCGGGATCGCTGCCGCCGGGATCGGGCGCCTAGACGCGAGCCGGGTCGCCCGGGTCCGTGGCGGCGCGGGGGATGAAGTCATGGTGTGGGACTTCGTCGCCGGCCCGCTGATCGGCTGCGGTCAGGATGGAGCGGGGGCCGCCTCATGACGGCCCTGCGCATCGCCCTTCTGACCCACTCCACAAACCCGCGCGGCGGCGTCGCGCACTGCCTCGCGCTGGCCGAGGCGCTCTGCGCCTTCGGACACGAGGCGGTGGTCCACGCGCCTGACCCGTCCGGGCGCGGCTTCTTTCGCGTTGCCGCCTGCCCGACGGTATCGGTGGCCGCAAAGCCGATCGCCGGCACGACGGTCGACCTCGTGCGGGCTCGCATCGACGATTACCTGCGCCACTTCGCGTCGCCCGCCGCCTGTGACTTCGACGTCTTCCACGCCCATTGCGGCATCGGCGGCAATGCCCTCGCGACGCTCAAGCACCGCCGCCTGATCCCCGGCTTCGTTCGCACAATCCACCACGTCGATAGCTTCTCCGACCCAGTGCTCGCGCAGTGGCAGGATCGCTCGATCCATGAGGCCACGAGCCTGCTCTGTGTCAGCCGCACGTGGGCCGACCTGATCGAGGACGATCTCGGTGCCGAGATCGGCGTCGTCGGCAACGGAGTGGATCTAACGCTCTTCCAAGAGACACCGACCGAAGCCGACGCAATCGTGAGGGAGCGCTGGGGCATCGGTGTCGGGCCGGTCGTCCTGAGCGTCGGCGGCTTCGAGGAGCGCAAGAACACGGCTGGGATCATCGAGGCTTTCGCGCTTCTGCGTCGACGCCACCGGCAGGCGCAACTCGTGGTCGTCGGCGGCGCATCACTCCTCGACCACGCCTCCTACGACGCCCGCTGCCGCGCCGCACTGAGCGCATGCGGGCTTGCGGTAGGGCACGGCGAGGCGGTGATCGCTACCGGTCCGGTCTCCCAGGAGGAAATGCCGGCCTTCTATCGCCGAGCGGACGTCCTGGCCTTTCCCTCCTGGAAAGAGGGCTTCGGCCTCTGCGTGCTGGAGGCCATGGCCTGCGGCACGCCAGCGATCGTGTCCCGGCAGCCGCCCTTCACCGAGTACCTCCGGACCGACGACGTCCTCTTCGTCGACCCGGGCGATCCCGGTGACATCGCCGACGCCATGGCGGCCGCCCTGGCACCGACGACGCGAGCAAGCCTGCGCGCTGCCGGTGCGGCTCGGGCCGCCGCCCATTCCTGGCAGGCCTGCGCCGAGCGTCACCTCGCTACCTACGCGGCCTGCGCCCGCGTCGAACGGGAGCCGATCCATGCCTGAGATGCACTTCCACATCCGCTGGCCCGATGGCCGGCGCGAGGCCTGCTACTCGCCCTCCCTCGTCGTGAAAGACTTCCTCACACCGGGCGAGAGCTACGCCCTCGACGACTTCGTCGCGAAGACCCGGACCGCCCTCAACATCGCAAGCGAGCGGGTGCGGGAGAAATACGGGTTCGCCTGCTCCTCCGCCCTGGACCAGGTCGCCCGCATCGAGGCCGCCGCAAAGCGGCAGGCCCCCGACGGCCAAGTCACGGTCGAGTCCTTTGAGCCCTGAGCCCACACGGCTGCCTAAGCATCACGGAGTGAGAGCCATGACCTCTACCCCCCGTCACGTCCCCGTCGCCATCGTCGGCGGGGGCCAGGCCGGCCTCTCGGTCAGCTACCACCTCAAGCAGAGTGGAATCGAACATCTTATCTTCGAGAAGAAGACCGCTGCGCATACCTGGGCGAGCCAGCGCTGGGATACGTTCTGCCTCGTCACGCCGAACTGGCAGTGCGACCTGCCGGGCCACCGCTATGACGGGCCGGACCCGGACGGGTTCATGAAGAAGGACGAGATCGTCGCCTACCTCAAGGCGTTCGTCGCCAAGGTGAACCCGCCGATCCGCGAGGGTGTCGCGGTCACCCGCGTCGAACGGCGCGAGGACGGCATCTTCTCGGTACAGACCTCGGACGGCGACTACACCGCGGACCAGGTCGTGGTGGCCTCCGGCGGCTACCACACGCCGATTATCCCGCGCATGGCCGAGAAGCTGCCTGGCTCGATCACTCAGATCCACTCGAACCAGTATCGCAACCCGGCCCAGCTGCCTGAGGGCGAGGTGCTGGTGGTCGGCTCGGGGCAATCCGGCGCGCAGATCGCCGAGGACCTGCACCTCGCCGGGCGCAAGGTGCACCTGGCGGTGGGCGACGCGCCCCGCTGCGCCCGCTTCTACCGCGGCCGCGACGTCGTCACGTGGCTCGCCGACATGGGCTACTACGAGATGACCGTCGACAACCATCCGTTGTGCGACGGCGTTCGCGACAACACCAACCACTACGTGACCGGCCGCGATGGTGGCCGGGACATCGACCTGCGCCGCTTCGCCGCCGAGGGGATGGCCCTTTACGGCGTGCTTGAGGATTACGACGCCGGCAGTCTGCGCTTCCGCGACAATCTCAAGCGCTCGCTTGATCAGGCCGACCGGACCTACAACGGCATCAACGCGGCCATCGACAAGTACATCGCCGAGAAGCGCGTCGAGGCGCCGGCACAGGAGCACTACACGCCCGTCTGGGAGCCGAGCGAGCCCGTGACCAACCTCGCCCTCGAAGGCTCAGGCATCACCAGCATCGTCTGGTGCATCGGCTTCACGCCGGACTTCCGCTGGCTCGACGCGTCCGTGTTCAATGGCGCGGGCAGCCCCAAGCACAAGCGCGGCGTCACGAACGAGGACGGCGTCTACTTCATTGGCCTGCCTTGGCTGAACACCTGGGGCTCGGGGCGCTTTGGCGCCGTCGGCCGGGATGCCGAGTACGTCGTGCAGGTGATTCAGAAGCGCCTCGGCGCCGAGCGGTTCGCCCTGAAGTTCGCGGTTTAAACGACGCAATCGAGGCGTCGCCCACGTCTCGATGAACCCATTCAACAAACGTGGGTAGCTAAGAGCCTCTAACAAAACCGGTTGCGGCGCGTTGAGGGGAGATGGCGAGACCGCTTCTTCCCGATGGCCTGTGGGCCGAGATCGCACCGCTGCTGCCGCCTGAGACAGCTAAGCCGAAGGGCGGTCGCCCGCGAAGATCTGACCGCGCGGCGCTGACCGGCATCCTGTTCGTGCTGCGCTCGGGCACGCCGTGGGAGTTGCTGCCCAAGGAGATGGGCTGCGGCTCCGGCATGACCTGCTGGCGGCGCTTACGCGACTGGCAGAAGGCCGGGGTGTGGGACCGCCTTCAGCAGGCGCTGCTTGACCGGCTCGGACGCCAGAACGGCATCGACTTCAGCCGCGCCTCCCTCGACAGCGCCTCCATCGCTGCAAAAAAGGGGGCCCGGCGGCAGGCCCGAACCCGACCGACCGGGGCAAGCCGGGCACGAAGCGCCACGTCCTCACCGATGCGAAGGGCATTCCCCTCGCCCTGAAGCTGACGGGGACCAACGTGCATGACAGCCGGATGCTGGAGGCGGTCGTGGATGCCGTCCCGCCGATCCGTTCATGCTGGGGACGGCCGCGCAAGCGGCCCTCGAAGCTGCACGCCGACAAGGCCTACGATCACCGCCGCTGTCGTCAGGCGCTGACCCGCCGTCGCATCCAGCCCCGCATCGCCCGGCGCGGGATCGAGAGCAGCCAACGTCTGGGCCGACACAGGTGGGTCGTGGAGCGGACGCTGGCCTGGTTCGCCAAGTTCCGCCGCCTCGCCATCCGCTACGAGCGACGGGCCGACATCCATCTCGCCTTCTCGACCC
>NZ_JAKSYJ010000095.1 GCF_022829365.1 Methylobacterium sp. J-077
ATGATGGAGTTGAGAGCCTTGCCAGCGCCTGTCCGTTACAGCCCCGATGTCGAGGTCGTGAAGCCTGACGAGGGTAAGACCATCGAGGGACTGAACGAGACCTTCGACACGATCCTGCAGACGGTCGCGGACGACTCCGGACACGCCGTCCGCTCCGTCCACGCCAAGGCGCACGGCATCCTGGAGGGCGTGCTGCGGATCGATCACAACCTGCCGCCGGAACTGGCGCAGGGGCTGTTCGCCAAGCCCGGCGAGCACAAGGTCTACATGCGGATGTCGACCAACGCCGGCGACATCCTTCCCGACGCCGTCTCGCTGCCGCGCGGCCTCGCCCTGAAGGTCCTGGACGTCGAGGGCGAGCGCCTGCCCGATGCCGAGGGCACCACCCAGAACTTCATCATGGTCAATGGCAAGGTCTTCCAGGCGCCGAACGCCGAGAAATTCCTGGGCAGCCTGAAGATGCTTGCCGGCACGACCGACCGGGTCGAGGGGCTGAAGGTCGCCGCATCC
>NZ_JAKSYJ010000101.1 GCF_022829365.1 Methylobacterium sp. J-077
GCCGCAGCATTGGAACCTCGACAGCCCCATCATCCGTACCTCGATAGTCCCGAGGCCACTCCCCCGAACGTCGGAGAAGGGTTGGAGACAGAACGTCCGCTTCGCGGCGAAAGGTCAACGTCCGATTGCCACCCCGAGCCGAAGTTGCCCGGTAGCAAACCAATGGCCGATTCCAGGAAGCGCCCATGGCGCCCCAGGCGATCGAGTTGGGTCGGAAGCGGACCCAGAGCATGAGGTTCCTCCGTCAGATTTCTTCTCCCAGCTTGCTTCGCTGCCCTCGAAGCCACGGAGAGCAGCGGACATCGCAGCCACTCACCGATCCTGAGGTGCCGCGTCAGCGGACTCAAAGGTGCTCTCCGGGGATCGCGACGCCGGCTGAAGGGCTCGTTCGAGGCTTTCGCTTCGCTACGCCGCCTCAGAGGCTGTCAGTCTTTCGATCGGTCGTCCCTCGACCGCCCTTGAGCCGAACACCCGAGCGGTCCGGGACGGGCCTGTGACCCAGGACGAGGCGCGGGTCCCCTCTCCCGCGCGGGAGAAGGACAGGGTGAGGGATGCAACCATCTCCGGATGGACCTGGTCCCTCACCCCAGCCCTCTCCCGCATGGGAAAGGGGGCGTGTCGCGCTCTATCATCGAGCCCGGCCCGAAACCCGCGGGCGTCGTCCCGCCTCGGCGCGTGTGCCAGGCTGGACTGTCCGACAAACGCCACGTCGTCTTCCGCAGGTGCGGAACCGAAAGACCGACGCCCTCTCAGGATCAGGCCGTGGACGGGAGATCGCTTCAACCGATCGCGCGCGCCTTAGACCGCGCTACCGCCGCCCGCGCGGGGCCGGCGTCGGGTCGGCGAGCGCCGGGACGGTCTTGGGCGAGCCGAGATCGTAGCTGCGGTTCTTCAGGGGATCGAGCCGCGTGCCCTCGGAGGCGTCGAAGGCGCGCGTGCCCGGCGTGCCGGACTCGAGGGCGAAGGCCGCGTTGGTGTTCGACGTGGTACCCGGCGCGAAGGCCGAGGCACGGCCGGGGACGCTCGGGTCGGGGCCCGGCTCGACCTTGTCGACCGAATCCGCCGGCGGCGCCTGGCGGCTCTTCTCGACGGCGCGCCAGCGGGCGACGTTGCGCTGGTGGCCTTCCAGCGAATCCGCGAAGGCGTGGCCGCCGCTGCCGTCGGCGACGAAGTACAGGTCCTTGGTGCGGGAGGGGTTGGCCACCGCTTCCAGGGCGGCCTTGCCGGGATTGGCGATCGGCCCCGGCGGCAGGCCCTCGATCGCGTAGGTGTTGTACGGCGTCGGCCGGTCGATCTCGGAGCGCAGGATGCCGCGCCCGAGGGTGCCGCGCCCCCCCACCAGCCCGTACACGATGGTCGGGTCGGATTGCAGCTTCATCCGCTTGTTCAGGCGGTTGATGAACACGCCGGCGACCCGGGGGCGCTCGTCCGCCCGGCCGGTCTCCTTCTCGACGATCGAGGCCAGGGTGACCATCTCGGCCGGGGTCCGCACCGGCACGTCGGCGCTGCGCCGGAGCCAGATCTGGTTCAGCACCTCGCGCTGCTTGGCCCGCATCAGGTTGACGATCTGCTGGCGGGTGGCGCCGCGCTCGAACTTGTAGGTGTCGGGCAGGAGTGAGCCCTCGGGCGGGATCTCGTTGATCTCGCCGGCGAGGATGTCGTTGTCGTTGAGCCGGGTGACGATCTGCTCGGAGGTCAGGCCCTCCGGGAAGGTGATCGCGTGCTGCACCTGCCGGCCGGTGGTGACCGTGTCGAGGGCGTCCGCGATGCTCGCATGCGCCTTGAACATGTACTCGCCGGCCCGGAGCGCCGGACGGCCGCCGAAGCGGGCGGCGAACTCGAACAGGCCGGTATGGTCGATCACGCCCTCGCGCTTCAGCGCCTCGGCGATCTCGCCCGTGCCGCTATGGGGCGGGATCACCACGACCTTGTCGGTGGTGAGCGGCCCCGGCTCGCGGACCTGGCGCTGGAACAGGGTGATCCCGATCATCGCCGCGATGGCGATCACCACCGCGAAGGTGAGGGCGCCGCTGACGATGCCGACGAGGCCGCTGCGCTCGCGCACCGGCTTCTCCGGCGGCGGCGGCGCGGCGGTCGGCTTGATCGCCTCGCCCGGCGAGCGGGGCGAGAGCCGCTGCGGCAGAGCCGGCTCGTCGGCCGGATCCTGCGCGATCGAATCCTGTGAGATCCTCTCGGGCGCGGGCGTCTTTGAGCGGCGGAAGAACATCGCGTTCCTGTCACGAGCATCATCCCGAAAGCCGGGTGCCGGCTTCCGGGAAGACGATGATGCAAAACCAGCGACCGAGCGACCCGTCTCGCGCCGCGGGCCGGGACCGGCTGCCCGCAACCGGGTGCGCGCATCGAGATCGGCGACCCTAGCCGGGTTTGTGGCGAAAATGCCGTTCCGCGCCGCAAGAGCGGAGCGATCAGACCGGCGGCTGGCAGGTCGCGCAGAAGAAGGTCGAGCGGTTCGCCTGCACGATCCGGGTGATCGCGCCGCCGCAGCCGGGATGGCGGCAGGGCTCGCCGACCCGGTCATAGACCCGGAAGGCGTGCTGGAAGGCGCCGGCGCTGCCGTCGGTGTGGGCGTAGTCGCGCAGGGTCGAGCCGCCGGCCTTCACGGCTTCCCGCAGCACCTGCACGATCGCCTTGGCCAGGGCGTTGGCCTTGGGCGTCGGCCGCCCGTCGGGCTTGGCCAGGAGGCCGGCCGGGGTCTCCGGGTGGAGGCGCGCCCGGTGCAGGGCCTCGCAGACATAGATGTTGCCGAGCCCCGCGATCAGGCGCTGGTCGAGCAGCGCCGCCTTCAGCGGTGCGATCTTGTGCCGGAACAGGCCGGCGATCACCGCCCCGGTCAGCCCATCCAGGGGCTCGACGCCCATGTTGGCGAAGTGGCGGCAGGCTGCCAGGGTCTCGCTCGGGACCAGGTCCATGAAGCCGAAGCGGCGGGCGTCGTTGTAGGTGACGGTCGCCCCGGTGCTCATCGCCATCACGACGTGGTCGTGCTTGGGCGTGCCCTGCGCGCCCTCCAGATAGAAATCGCCGGGCGAGAGGTTGCTGCCGTCGGGCAACGCCACGTCGAACCGGCCGCTCATGCCGAGATGCATGATCAGCGTCTCGCCCGAATCGAGGGCGGCGGTGAGATACTTCGCCCGGCGCGCGAGATCGATCACGGTCCGCCCCTCCAGCCGCGCCGCGAAGCGCTCGGGGAACGGGAAGCGCAGGTTCGGCCGGCGTAAGGTGACGCGGCTGAACCGGGCGCCGACCATCGCGGGTACCAGGCCGCGCCGCACCGTCTCGACCTCGGGAAGCTCCGGCATTTTCTTCGGGACTTTTTCGTGGGACCATGGGCGAGGTCCGGATATCGACACGTTCGAAGAGAACCGCAACATGGCGGACCCGACGCGGTTTGCCGCCCCTCCGCGCGAATAGCCCGCGAAGCCTGGCGCTCAACGCCGCCGAAGTCTGACGTAGAGCGCGCCGCCGCCGCCGTGATGCCGCGCGGCTTCTTCGAAGCCCAGCACGATGCCGCGCAGCTCCGCGCCGCGCAGCCAGTGCGGCACGCTGCGCCGGAGCACCCCCCGCTCGGCGAAGGCATCGGGATAGGCCGAGCCGCCCTTGTCCTGGCCGCCCTTGCCGGTGACGACCAGCACGTAGGCATGCCCGGCGGCCCGGCACCGGAGTAGGAATCCGGTCAGCGCGGCATGGGCCTCCGCCTGCACCATACCGTGCAGGTCGATCCGCGCCTCCACCGCCAGCCGCCCCCGGCGCAGCCCGACCTTGGCCTGCCGCTCCAGCCCGGACGGCGGCGCGTGGCTCTGGGGCGGCGCCTGGTAGGGCGCGGCGGTGACCTTGAGAGCCGCCGCCGCCGACGGCTTGGGCGGCGGCTTCGGACGCGGCTTCTTGGCCGCCGGGATCGCCGTCGGCTTCAGGATCGGCGCCGCCAGTGGCGGCATGGTCGCGGTCGGCGCCGGTGGGGCCTCGGAGGGCGGCGTCGCGCGGCCCGTCAGCGGCGTCACCAGCTTGGCGATCTCGCTCCAGAGCCTTGCCTCCCCGGCGGTCAGCCGGCGCGTGCGGCGCGGCGGCCTCACGGCGCGCGCCCACGGATTGGTTTCGGCAATAGCACCACGAAGCCGACCACGTCGCGCAGGTTTCCGGCCGCGATCCCGGCCTGCGCCCCGGTGCCGACGAAGAGGTCGCCCCGGGCCGGCCCGACGATCGCCGATCCGGTGTCGGCGGCGACCACGAGACGCCCTGTCTCGCCCGGCGCGGCGCCGGGGAGGGGCCCGGCGAGCCAGAACGGCAGGCCGTAGCGCCAGAGCGCACCATCCACCGCGAGGCTGCGGCCCGGCGCCAGCGGCGCGTTGGCGGCGCCGGGAGGCCCGAGGGCCGGATCCTCCACGGGGGCGAGGCGGAAGAAGATGTAGGAGGCGTTGGCGCGGATCAGGCGCCGGGCGGTCTCGGGATGCCCGCGCAGCCACGCCGTCCAGCGGTCGAGCGTCAGGCCCTCCAGCGGCAGGTGGCCCTCCTGCACGATCAGCTTGGCCACCGCCGTGTAGGGTTGGCCGTTGCGCCCGTCATACAGGATCCGCACCGCCCGCCCGTCAGGCAGCCGGACGCGGCCCGAGCCCTGGACCTGAAGCACCAGGAGATCGACGCCGTCGCGCAGCCACAGGATCGGTTGCGCCCGCGCACCCAGCGCTCCGTCCTCAATGGCGGCCCGGTCGGGATAGGGTCCGAACCCGTCCGCAGTGGCGCGGGCGGCGCGCAAGGCCGGGTCGAGGCCGGGCCGAGTCTCGCCGGGTGCCAGCGAGACGAGGTCGTCGGGCCGGGCGAGCACCGGCGTCGGGAAGTCCGGCCCCTGGGTGAGCGACCCCTCCAGTTCCGGCTCGAAATAGCCCGTGAGGAAGCCGGGCCGCTCGGCCCCGGGGCGCACCACGCGGAAGGCTTCGAACCGATCCCGGAAGTACGCAGCCGCAGCCTCGGGCGCGACACCGGCCGCGGCCGCGCAAGCCGCCGACAGGGCCGCTGGGTCGCCGGCAACCGCCGCCGGTTGTGGCGTGGGCGGCGCGGGCGCGGCACAGACCCGCCGGAACGCATCGAGCGCTGCTGCCGCATCGGGCCCAGGAAAGCCCGGTAGGGCCTCGAACGGAACGGGCGTCAGGACTGCGCCGCCGACCACCGCGGGGGCGGCCGGCGCCGAACCTGCTAGGAACGTCGCGAAGAGGAGGGTGGCGAGGGCGGTCGGGAAACCTCCGGACCAGGCACGCAGGTTTGGCACTGCAACGGTGTCACGAAATCAGGCGCCGGCCTCGGTGGCCACGAGCTGCCAGTTCGGATCCCGCGACCCGAGGGTGCGCGCGAAAGTCCAGACGTCCGGCACCTCGACTACGGTCTCGGCGCTGCCGTCGACGACCTTGCCCTCGGCGTTGCGGGTAGCGGTGATCAGGTTCGACAGGAACCGTACGGTGATCTGCGCCACGCGGTTGCGCACCTCGATGGCGACGATCTCGGCCTTGTCGATCGATACGAAGGTGGTCTCCAGCGTCTGCCGGTTGCGCTCGCGCTCGGCGATCGCCCGCTCGAACGCCTCGCCGACTTCCTTCGAGAGCAGCCCCCGCAGGGTCTTCCGGTCGCCCTTGGCGAAGGCGATCATGATCGTCTCGTAGGCCGATTTCGCGCCCTCGATGAAGGCGCGCGGGTCGAAGCCGGGCTCCGCCTGCACGGCGGCCTCGAGGCCGCGGGCGATCTCGGAGCCGGGCTCCGCGATGCCGCGCCAGTCGCGGGCGGCAACAGTGGCCTGGGCCGGGGCGGGCTGTACCCGGTCGGCGCCGGGCAGGCGCACGACGTTGTCGCCTTCGGAGCGCGCCTGCGGCTCGGTCCGGCTGCGATCCACCGGCTTGAACGGCGAGCGCTCCGCGCCGGTCTTCTGGCCGAGGACCGAGCGCAGGCGCCAGATCACGAAGACGGCGAGCGCGAGAAAGATGATCGTCGTAACGTCGAAGCTGTCCTGCATCACCGATCCGATGGTGGCCGCGGCGGGACCTCGTGCCCCTTGCCGAGGTCGTGCGCGGTGCGGCGCCGGCAAAGCGCTCGCGGGTCTCAGCGACTCATAACCGACCAGCGCGCAAGGAGCGAGCCGGTTGTATCGGTGCGGAACGCCGCGATCTCCGTGCCTCAACCGATATGGGGCGCGGACACCGCCGCCGCCAGCGCCACGCCAGCCTGCTGCTTGTCCGTGCCCGGCCCGCGTGTTAGCGGCGCTGCCTTCCGGGCCGCTTCGCGGTGCCGTTCAGCGGCTTCCGCCGCGATAACCCGGGCCGGCCCTGCCGGCCGTTCGAGAAGGATGATCCGCATGGCCGACTCTCCGGCAGCCAACGGCAACGGCGGCGGCATGCCGCAGGGCGACGCGCCGACCATCAACGCGCTGGCGCAGTACACGAAGGACCTGTCCTTCGAGAACCCGAACGCGCCGCGCTCGCTGCAGCCCAAAGAAGGCGTCGGCCCGCAGATCAACATTCAGGTGAACGTCACCGCCCAGCAGCTCTCCGATACCGATTTCGAGGTCGAGCTGACGCTAGAGGGCGACGCCAAGATCCAGGCCGAAGTGCTGTTCGCGTTCGACGTGAAATATGCGGGCGTCTTCCGGATGGTCAACATCCCGGCCGACCAGCTCCACCCGGCCGTGATGATCGAGTGCCCGCGCCTGCTGTTCCCGTTCGCCCGCCAGATCGTGGCCGAGGCGGTTCGCAACGGCGGCTTCCCGCCCCTGTATATCGACCCGATCGATTTCGTCGCCCTCTACCGGCAGAAGGCCATGGAAGCCCAGGGCGCCAGCGGACCGCTCGCCTCCTGACGAGCCGAGGCGTTCCGGCATTCTGCGAGCCGTCCCTGATCGCATCGGGGACGGTTCCGAGGTTTCGCCGTGACGCACCGGTCGACGCGGCATCGGCATCCGCCTTTGGCGCAGACGTGCGCGCTCGATAAGATGCCGCTTCAGCCCTTGTGTGCGGCCCAAACCGAGCGTTTCACTTCCCCATCCTGCTTCGGCCCATGCTCGCGGTCGAAGGTACGCGCGGCTTGGAAGAAGTACGCGAAGCCACCGCCGATTATTCCGCCAACCAGGAGGAATAGCAGGGACGTGTTCGTCATCTTCAACTCTCGCTGCGCACGAACCGTAGCATGATCTGTCCTGTAAGTGGCAGGAGGGCGCCTGCGCCAACCCCCCACGCGGACACCTGATCGGGCGATGCGTGATTCCCAATGTAGGGGAGGATGAAGGCCGCGCCAATGATGGCCGCACCAAGCGTATTGGTGAAGCTGCCGAACAGTTTCAGGTGCTCGTTGAGCTTTTTGGCGTCGAGCTTCCGTAGGGCGTCGTCCGAATTCACTTTCTTGCGCCATCGGCCGAACCACTCGATCGCGACGGCTATGATGACGCCAGCCGTAATGCCGAAGACGAACGACCATCCAGGAAATGGGTCGGAACTCGTTAGACGATCGTAGATCGCATCGACGATTGCCCAGACCATCGTCCCGTCCTGCCTACCGCTGCGCCTTCGAGCGATGGCGTCGATCCTGAAAACAACGCCGAACCGCGAGTCTGTCCTGTTGCGGTGTCGCGAGGCTTTCCCCGATGCTGGTCCGTACGGGATCGGGCTTCCAGGGCGCTGCGGTAGCGTCCCACACTGATTCCGGCGTCGCTCTGATTGGCCTTCGAACTCAACTCGCACCTGATGTAGGCAAATCGTGAGAACCGTCAGCGGCTGCCAGGACCGCGATAGGCCGCCGCCAACGTGCGCACGGCTTCCGCGGGCCGCCCGGTGAGCCTCCGGGACCACAGCACGATCCAGGTGAGCGGCAATGCGGGCAGGCCGAGGCGCGCGCCGATCTCCACGGCCCCTGGCGGGGCGGTGCTCGGCGCCAGGGCGGCGATGGCGAGGCCCGCCGTGACGGCGGCGCCCACAGCCAGAACGCCGCCGCCGACGAACACTTCCGTCCAGGGCAGGCCGGCCGCGTCCAGGGTGCGGGCCGCCGCCGCCCGGACGTTGCAGGGTCCTGACAGGCCTGCCAGCCGCAGGGGCTCACCCGCCGGCGGGGCCGGGAAATCCGGCGCCGCGAACCAGCCCAGGCGCTCCTGCGCCAGGATCGTCCCGCCGCGCTCAGGCTTCTCCTCAGTCCGCAGGATCACCCCGTCGTAGCCGCCCTCGCCCGGGGACTCGAAGGCGGAAGCGAGGTCCCGTGACGGGACGATCCGCACCTCGGTTATGAGGCCGGCCCTGTCGAGGCCGAGGCGCCGGAGCAGGGCGGGCAGGTCCGGGCCGGCGACGTGGTCGCTGATGCCGAGGCACAGCCAGGCCGGCACGTCGCCTGTGATCTCCGACAGGGCGCTCTCATGCGCTTCCAAGAGCCGCCGCGCCGCCGGCAGGAACAGCTCGCCCTTCCGGGTCGTCGCCACGTGCCGGGGCGTCCGGTCGAGCAGGCGCTCGCCGAGCCGATCCTCGAGGCGTTTGAGGCGCAGGCTGATCGCCGCCTGCGAGGTGTCCAGCGCCTCGGCGGCGCGGGTGAAGCTGCCGAGATCGACCACCCGCACGAAAGCCAGGACGCCGTCGAGGTCGAGGGGACGAGGCAGCATCACAAGCGTCCGTTATCAGAGATATTCCCAGCGATATCTCGCTCTTATGATGGCCGCCTGCAACTCTGTCGGCGCGACAGAGGAGAGGACGATGCTTGTTGCACGCTACCGGCACCGCTTGCCGGCCGATTATCCGATGGACCGAATCCGTGCGCGGATCGCCGAACGCGCACCCGCCTGGGACGCGACGCCCGGCCTCGTCTTGAAGGCCTTCGCAATCGAGGAGCGGGCGCGCGGCGCTACGGTGAACGCCTACAGCTCGTTCTACCTATGGCGCGATGCGGGTGCTGTCGTGGATTCCCTCACCGGGCCGGGCTTCCGGGCTGTGATCGAGGGTTTCGGCCGCCCGCACGTGGAGACGTGGCTTCCGTTCGACGTGAGCCTTAGCGCCGCTGCGACCACCGCGGCCTTGTCCGAGGAGATGCGACAGGTCGATCCCGACGCGGATCTGAACCGCCTGCGCGAGACCGAGCGGGCCCGGAGCCGGGACATTGCCGGGCGCCCCGGCATCCTGGCCAGCGTGGTCGGGCTCGATCCGACCTCCTGGCGGCTGACGCGCTTCACCCTGCACGCCGATTCGGCCGATGCGCGATCCCAGGCCGAGGTCGCCTATCTCGCGGCTCCCGGCCTCGCCGTCCTGCGCGGTCTATGAGCGAGGCGCAACGCGATGCCCCTGATCCGCATCTCCCTGCGCGCCGGCAGCGACCCGGCCCACCGCACCGCCCTGGTGGAGGGCCTCTACGCGGCCCTGCGCCAGACCTTCGTGGTGCCCGAAGGCGATCTGTTCGCCGTGGTCCACGAGCACGAGACGGCGAACTTCCACTACGGGCCGGACTATCTCGGCATCCACCGCGGCGACGGTCTCGTGATCATCCAGATCACCTGCAATGCCCCCCGGACGACGGCCCAGAAGCGCGCGCTCTACGCCGCTATCACGCGCAACCTCGGGCGCGAGCCGGGGGTGAGGCCGGCCGACGTGTTCATCAACCTCGTCGAGGTCGCCCCCGAGAACTGGTCGTTCGGCGACGGGCTGATGCAGTACGGGCCGCCGGACTCCTGACGATGCGGGAGGCGGGCGGATCGACCCGGGCTTGACCGTAACGAGATCGGAGTCCAGGTCCCGGGCCCGCCGCCAGACCTGGATCGCATGAGTCCCACCGCGCATCTCGCTTTCATCAACCTGTTCATCGGTGACATCCAGGGCGGCCTCGGGCCGTTCCTGGGGACCTGGCTGGCGCAGGCCGCGTCCTGGAGCCCGGCGCGGGTCGGGTTCGTCATCACCCTGGTCGGATTCGGAACGCTGTTCCTGAGCGGCCCGTTCGGGGCGCTGGTCGATCGCTTCCCACGCCCGCGCCTGCTGGTGGCGCTCGCCTGCGCGGCGATCCTGGCGGGCACGCTCCTGCTGCTGCCGGCGCGCAGCTTCTCCGCGGTCCTGGTGGCGCAGCTGCTCGCGGCCGCCGGCGGCACACTGCTGCTGCCGGCGGTAGCGGCGCTGACCCTGGGGATCGTCGGGAAGGACGGGTTCCCCAAGCAGCAGGGCCGCAACCAAGCCTTCAATCATGTCGGCATCCTGATCGCAGCCGGGGGCATCAGCCTCGGCACCGGCACGTTCGGCCCGGCCATCGCCTTCTGGGTGCTCGGCGGCATGGCGGTCGCCGCGATCGTCGCGACCCTGACGACGCCGGCCGGCGCCTGGAACCGCCGCCGCGCCGTGGGCTGGCAGGAGGATGCGGAGGACGAGCCGCGGCGCAGCGGCATCCGCCAGGTGCTGGGCAACCGCCGCCTGCTGGTGCTGACCGTGGCGCTGACGCTGTTCAACCTGGGCAGCGGCGGCATGCTGTCCCTGCTCGGCCAGAAGCTGGTCGCCACCGCCGCCGACGCCACGACCTGGACCGCCCGCTACGTGATGGTGGCCCAACTCGTGATGGTGCCGGTGGCCCTGTTCGCCGGTTCCCTGGCGGATCGGCGCGGCCGGCGTCAGCTCCTGATGGTGGCGTTCGCGGTGCTGCCGGTGCGGGCGGTGCTCTCGGGCCTGATCGACGATCCGGTCTGGCTCATCTCTGCCGAAGTTCTGGACGGCGTGGCCTCCGGCATCGTCGGGGTGGCGGTGCCGGTGATCGTGGCGGACCTGACCTGGGGCTCCGGCCGCACCCAGACGGCGCTCGGCAGCGTCAACGCCGTGCAGGGCGTCGGCGGCGCCCTGTCGGGCTGGTATGGTGGGTTGTCCTATACGCTGTTCGGCTGGACCGGCGCGTTCCTCGCCCTCGGGGTGCCCGCGCTCATGGCCCTCGCGCTGGTGATCTGGCTCGACGCGACCCCCGAGCCCGGGCGCCGCCGGCGTCGGCGGGAACGGCGCGGGGCGGCGGTGCAGGGGGCGTAACCCTCTGGGCTGCTGCTTCATCTTGCAGTCCCTGGTGTGGAGGAAAGCGGATGGCGTGTCGGTCGCCCGTATCGCTCGTGGCTGTCACCTCGGACGATCTGCGTGAGGTGGACACCGTCTTCGATGACCTCACAGCCTACTCCATGCGGATCGATGGCGTGCCGCGACGGGAGGATGCCGCATCCGCATTCGTGACAGCGCTCCCGCCGGGATGCGAACCACGCAACAGGCACGCGTTCTTGGCAAAATGCGAGGCCGCGAGTATCGGCCTTCTCCATCTCATCGACGGCTATCCGACCGCGGGGACAGCCTTCATCGGGCTCCTGGCGATCCGCCAGAGCGCACAAGGAGCCGGCCTTGGCCGGGCGCTGTGCCAAACGACGGAACGGTTCGCTCGGAAGAACCTACACGTCCACACCCTACGCTTGGCTGTGGTGGCGACCAATCCGGTACAGGGTTTCTGGACGCGGATGGGGTTCGACCCAACCGGCGAGACCAAACCGTTTCAGGGCAAGCGCGTTACTTCACAGGCCATCCTGATGGAAAAGCAGCTCTGAAAACGCAAAAAGCCCGGCCTACCGGGCCGGGCTCGCTTAAAGAAAACCGTCTCACAAAATGCTCAGCCGATATGCGGGCTGCCGGTGGCGGCCGGGAAGCGGTCGGCCAGGGCGCGGCGGAGTTTTTCCAGGGCGCGGTTCTCGATCTGACGGACCCGCTCCTTCGAGATGCCGAGACGCTGGCCCAGAGCCTCGAGGGTTGCCTGATCCTCGGCGAGGCGCCGCTCGCGCAAGATGCGCAGCTCCCGCTCGGACAAAACCGTCAGCGCCTGCTGCAGCCAGCTGAGGCGGCGCTCGCCGTCGACCGTGGCGCTCACGGTCTCGTCCGGCAGGGCCGCGCCGTCGACCAGGAAGTCCATGCGCTCGGAGGAGGCGTCGTTGTCCTCGCCCACGGGGGCGTTCAGCGACATGTCGGGCCCCGAGAGGCGGGCATCCATCAGCGCCACGTCGTCGCGCGAGACGCCGATGGCCGTGGCGATGCGGCGGTGGATCTCGTCGCCGACATGCTCCTCGGTCGATTGCATCAGCCGGGCGCGCAACCGGCGCAGGTTGAAGAACAGGGCCTTCTGGGCCGAGGACGTGCCGCCGCGAACGATCGACCAGTTGCGCAGGATGTAGTCCTGGATCGAAGCCCGGATCCACCACGTCGCGTAGGTCGAGAACCGGACATCCCGCTCCGGCTCGAACCGCGCCGCGGCCTCCATCAGGCCGACATGCCCCTCCTGCACCAAGTCGGCCATCGGCAGGCCGTAGTGACGAAAACGCCCCGCCAGGGCGATGACGAGGCGCATATGGGCTGAAATCAGGCGGTGCAGGGCCCGCTCGTCGCGGTTGTCCTTCCACCGGACGGCGAGGCCGCGCTCTTCTTCCCGGGCCAGGAAGGGCGCCTCCATGGCAGTCCGAATGAACTGCCGACGAATTCCAGCGATATCAGCCATCCCGCCTGCCTCTTGTTGCCGAGTGCTGTTGCGGCGCCGAACGGAGCGTCCAGCCCGCAGGGCGTCACCGGTGGGTGGCGCCAGGCAACCGACAACGGAAGGCAAAACAGGAAAGTTCCGCCGCAGGTCTTCGCAGTGCGCCAGCCGGACGGCCACGTTTCCGTGTTCCGTCGCGGTCACATGGGTTTCTGCGCCGCGCCGTCCAGTCCCCGCCCCACCGAACCGGCGTGAAAAAGCGACACGCCCGAGCGATCCGATGCGCCGGAATAGAAAAAGCCCGGCCACTCAAGGCCGGGCTTCGTCTCGTCGACGAGGAAGGGCGCCTTAGGCGGCCACTTCCTGAATGCCGTCGCCTTCGCCCTCGGCTTCCGCTTCCGGCTCGGCCTCGCTCTTGGCGCGGCGCGGCGACTTGGCGAGGCTCTGCTCGATCAGCTTCAGCGCCTCGGTCTCGGTGATGCGGTTGACCGAGGAGATCTCGCGCACGATCCGGTCGAGGGCCGCTTCGTAGAGCTGACGCTCCGAATAGGACTGCTCGGGCTGCGCCTCCGAGCGGAACAGGTCGCGCACCACCTCGGTGACCGCGAGCAGGTCGCCCGAGTTGATCTTGGCTTCGTATTCCTGGGCCCGGCGCGACCACATGGTGCGCTTGATCCGGGCACGGCCGGTCAGCACGTCCAGGGCCTTCTGCACCAGGTCCGGCTCGGCCAGCTTGCGCATGCCGACGGAGTTGGCCTTCGCGGTCGGAACACGCAGGACCATCTTGTCCTTCTCGAACGAGACGACGAACAGCTCAAGCTTGTAGCCCGCGATCTCTTGCTCCTCGATCGCGGTGATGCGACCGACGCCGTGGGCCGGATATACGACGGCCTCGCCGGTCTTGAAGCCTTGCCGGCCTGCGGTCGTCGTCTTCTTGGCTGTGGTCATGCGAGAAGGGCCTCCACTGGCGCGCGACGCTCCGCGCCGCGCAAAACCGTGTTCTTCCGGGCGGGATACCCGGTTTGCCTCGCCGTTCCCGGGATCCGCGCACGATGAAGCGCAAATCCGGGCGTTCCCCGGCGCGACCGTGCAAACACCGGAACATCCGCCGAAGTCACCCTCGGCGGTCGTTCGCGTGCCACGCCTCTAATTCACGAAAGCGAAAGGCATTTCGGTTCGAGGGAGCACGTCTGGCGCAAGCGACGGCAGGCGGATTGTGTACCACAATCCGGCGCGCAGATCAAAGCATCCCTGAAGAAGCGCGCGCGGTCCGGGCGCAGCCTCGAAAGAGTTTTACACCGGCCAAGCCGGAGCGGAATGACCTGCCCGCGGCTCAGGGCTTCGCTCGACGCAGGTCGGCCACGGTTTCGGCCGCGATTCACAGGCACCGGTCGGACCGCCGACGGATCGCAACATCGTGAGGCGATCCGTTATCCAATTTCTGTGCGGTGACGGCAGCGTTCAGCTCCGACCTGTTCCGAAGCCATTTCCCGCGTGGGAGTCAGGCGCTAGTCGCCTGAACCGGGGTTGGCAGAGAAGTGCGCCTCGAGCTTGCCGGCGACGCCGTCCCATTCCTTGGCGTCGCCCGGAGCGTCCTTCTTCTGCGTGATGTTCGGCCAGCTCTTGGCGTAGTCGGCGTTGAGCTTCAGCCACGTCTCAAGGTTCGATTCCGTATCGGGCTTGATCGCCTCCGCGGGGCATTCCGGCTCGCAGACGCCACAATCGATGCACTCGTCCGGATGGATGACGAGCATGTTTTCGCCCTCGTAGAAGCAGTCCACCGGACACACCTCGACGCAGTCCATGTACTTGCACTTGATGCAGTTGTCGGTGACGACGTAGGTCATCGGCTGTCTTCGTCCCAAAATTCTGGTCTGCCGGGGCGGAGCCTCGGAGGCCCGCACGCCCAGGTGGCGCTGCGATGGTGCGCCGCAAAACCTGGCGTCGAACCAAGTCTTTCGGAAGCCAAGGGCTCTAGACCTTGCCTCCCGGGCTGACAAGCGCGCGGGTGTCCCAGGGGGGCACGACCCGGTCCTCGACCAGCTTCTGTGGCGCCGGCTCATCACTCCGGGGGGGCGATCCCCGTCTGGACGCCGGCCAGATCTTCGTAGAGCAGCCGCGCCTCCGGGGCCGCACCCCGCCGCTCGCCGAGGCCGAGCACGCGCACGGCCAGGGTCGCGTGGGGGGCGGCCACCGTCACGACGTCGCCGATCATGAGGCCCTTGGCCGGGTTCTCGGCCCGGGTGCCGTTTACCCGCACGAAGCCGTCCTCGGAGAGGCGCGCGGCCAGGGATCGGGTCCGCGCGAACCGCGCGAACCACAGCCATTTGTCGAGCCGCTGCCGACCCTCCCGCATCCGCGGGCGTCAGCGCTTCCCGCCGTCGCCGGCTTCGAGCTGCGCCTTCAGCGCAGCCAGCTTGGCGAAGGGCGAGTCCGGATCCGGAGCCCGCTCGCGCCGGGGCGGACGCTGGTCGGGCCGCGGGGCGGAATGGCGCTGCTCGGCATTGCGCTGATCGTCCCGACGTTCCGGGCGGCCGCCCTCGAAGCGCTCGCGACGGGGGCCGCGGTCGCGTTCGGCGCGGGGGCCGCCGTCGTTGCCGGGGCGCTCGCCCCCCTCGGCCCGCCGCTGATCGGGACGCCCGCCCTCCGGGCGACCGGGACCCTGGTGCTGACCCTGCTGGGCACCGTCGCGCCCGCGACCCGCGCCGCGCGGGCGATTCTGCGGCCGGGGATGGGCCGGACGCTGATGGCGCTGGAGGCGCCAGACCTCGATCAGGATCTGCTCCGCCGGGGCTTCGCTCTCCGCATCGGTGGATTCGGGCTCGACCGATTCGGAGCCGGACGCGATCTCGGTTGCTTCCGGCTCGGCGGCCGTCCCAATGGACTGGACCGTCTCCGAATCGTGTGTCTCGGCGGCCTGGGCGGCTTCGGCCGGAGCTTCTTCCGGCTCGGCCTGCAGCGCGGTGATCGCCTCCGGCTCGGCCTCGGCAGCCGGTTCGACGGGCTCGGCTTCCGCCGAGGCAGCGGGAGCGGATGCGTTTTCAGGGCTTGCCTCGGCGGCAAGGGTGGGCTCCGCATTTTCCGAAGCCGATGACTCGTCGCCAGAGACCTCCGCGTCGGCAGCCTGGGCGGCGGTGTCTGCCTCGTCGCCCGTGGATTCTCCGGCCGAGTCCTGACCGGTGGCGCCGGTCTCGTTCTCCGGGGCGGATTCCGGTGCGGGGGTGACCACGACCGGCGCCGTCGCGGCGGCTGGCAAGAGCGGTACCGTGATGGCCGGGCCGGGGCGGGCCTCCAGGGAATAGCCCAGGGACTTCAGGATCGAGGCGAAGTCCTCGCCCGAGCAGCCGACCAGCGAGGTCATGCCGACGGTGGCCACGAAGCCGTCGCCGTCGGCGGTGCCGTCCGGCGGGGCGCCCGGCGTGGTGCCGGGGCGATAGGCGATGGCCGGGCGAATCAGGTCGGCCAGCCGCTCCAGGATGTCGACCCGCACCGCCCGCTCGCCGCTGACTCGGAAGCCCGCCGCCCGGTAGAGGCCCTTGGCGATCTCGCGATCGACCTTGATCGAGGTCCGGCCGGAGCCGGCGAGATGCGCGATCTCGTCGAGGCCGCGCTGGTCGAGGCCGCCGTTGCGCAGGGCCCAGAGCTGGGCGGCCAGGGTCCGCGGCGCCGGCTTCAGCAGGGCCGGCAGGAAGATGTGGTAGGCGCCGAAGCGCACGCCGTGCCGGCGGAGCGCGCCGCGCCCCTCCTGGTCGAGGCTGCGCATCTCCTGGGCGACCTTCGAGCGCTCCAGCACGCCGAGCGCCTCGACCACCTGATAGCCGATGCCCTTGGCCAGCCCGACGAGGTCGGCCGCGGTCTCGAGCTCCATCAGCGGGCCGAGCAGGCGCACGATCATCGCCTTCAGCCAGGCATCGAGGCGGGCCTCGACCTTCTCGCGATGCGCGCCGGTGAGGCTGTCGTCGGCGAGCAGGCGAATCTGCGGCGCGAACAGCTTCTCGCCGGGGGTGAGCTTCGCCACCGGGGCGCCGGTCCATCGAATCGTCCCGTCATGCGCGAGCACGAGGGTGGCATCGGCGGTCGCCGCGAAGCGGTCGGCCCGGGCCTCGATCTCTCCGGCGAGCGCCTTCTCGGCTGCGCTCCTCAGAGTCTTGGCCTCGTGCCCCTCGGCGCTGGCATCCGGGACGAATAGGAATCCATGCAGGTGACCGACATGCTGACCCTCGACGGTGACGTCACCGTCGGCGGAAATTTGGGCTTCGAGCATCGTGTTCTCTCTCAGGCGCCGCATCAGGACGCTTGTGCGCCGGTCGACGAAGCGGCTCGCGAGGCGTTCGTGCAGGGCGTCTGACAGCCTGTCCTCTACCCGACGTGTCTCGCCCTGCCAATGTTCAGGGTCGCGCAGCCAATCGGGGCGGTTCGCCACGAAGGTCCAGGTCCGCCCCTGGGCGATCCGGCGGGACAGCGTATCGATGTCCCCGTCGGTGCGGTCGATCATCGCCACGTGCTCGGCGAACCACGTGTCGGGGATGCGTCCGGCCATGCCCTTCATGAGGAATCGGTAGAGCTGCGCCACCAGGTCGGCATGCACCTGCGGGTGGACCTTGCGGTAATCCGGCACGCCGCAGACGTCCCAGAGCCGCCGCACCGTCGCTTGGCTCTGCGCCATGTCGCGGATGTCGTCCTCGCGCATCAGGATCTCGAGGGCCTGCTGGTCCTCGCCCATGGGCGCCCGGGTGAGACCGGATTCGCGCGGGTGCTCGTCGAGGCTCGCCTGGAGCGCCTCCAGGGTGCCGAAGCTGAGATCCGGGTTGCGCCATTGCAGGATGCGCAGCGGGTCGAAATCGTGATTCTCCAGCCGCTCGACCATCTCGGGCTCGAAGGGCGGGCAGCGCCCGGTGGAGCCGAAGGTCCCGTCCGCGAGATGGCGGCCGGCCCGGCCGGCGATCTGGCCCATCTCGGCGGGGGTCAGCTTGCGGAAGCGGGTGCCGTCGTATTTCCAGTTCGCCGCGAAGGCGACGTGGTCGACATCGAGGTTGAGCCCCATCCCGACCGCGTCGGTGGCGACGAGATAATCCACGTCGCCCGCCTGGTACATCTCGACCTGGGCGTTGCGGGTGCGCGGCGAGAGCGCGCCCAGCACCACCGCGGCGCCCCCGCGCTGGCGTCGGATCAGCTCGGCGATGGCGTAGACCTCCTCCGCCGAGAACGCGACGATCGCGGTGCGCCGGGGCAGCCGCGATAAGCGCTTCTCGCCCGCGAAACTCAGCTGCGACAGCCGCGGTCGGGTCGTGGTGTGGACGTTCGGGATCAGGGACTGGACCAGCGGCAGCATGGTCGAGGAGCCGATCAGCAGCGTCTCCTCCCGACCACGCAGGTAGAGCAGGCGATCGGTGAAGACGTGGCCGCGATCCATGTCGGCGGCGAGCTGGATCTCGTCGATGGCGACGTAGGCCACGTCGAGGTCGCGGGGCATCGCCTCGATGGTGCAGATCCAGTAGCGCGGCCGGTCCGGCTTGATTTTCTCTTCCCCGGTGACCAGCGCGACCTTCTCGGGCCCGACCTTGGCGACCACCCGCAGATAAACCTCGCGGGCGAGCAGCCGCAGGGGCAGCCCGATCATGCCGGTCGGGTGCGCGAGCATCCGCTCGATGGCGAGATGCGTCTTGCCGGTGTTGGTCGGCCCGAGGACCGCCGTCACGCCGCGGGCGCGGACGTCGCGCGGCAGGGACCGGCGGGGGAGGGGGCGGAGCGGCGCGTCGATGGTCGGCGGTTCCTTCGGGCGGGAAGGCCGGCGCGGCGCCGTCTGGCGCGGGCAGGGGGTTTTTCGGCGGCCGGTCGCGTCAGGGACGGTCGGGCCGCATCGGACCTCTCCCATATGGGATATCACCCGGGCCGCTGCCAACCTGCGGCATAATCATCGGATAGACGTCGATCTGCGTGGCTGGGGATCCGGGCTGGGGCGCGAGGTCGGCGCAGAGGGTGTCGGGCACCGCGACCAGCGGGCCGTGACGCGGCGGCTGGTGCTCGATCACCTGGGCCGACGAGAACGCGTCGCCGCCGCAGCCGGCATCGGCCGACCCGGCGGTCAGAGGCCGGGCCGCGGCCGGTCCGGCGAGGGCAGCGAGGGCGAAGGCGATTCGGAGGCGGTGCGCGCGCATGCGCGGATCATCGCCCGGAAAAGGAAAGATTTTCAGTGCGCTGCGGACGGCAGCCCGAGATAGCCGAACATCGCCCGCAGGACCCGGCGCTCCAGCGCGTCGCCGGCCCGCTCGCCGCGCTCTCCGGCGGCATCGACCATGCCCCGCACGAGCGCGAACAGGTCGCCCGCCGCAATCTCGGCCTCGACCGGCGGTGCGGGGTCGAGGCGGGCCAGCAGGGCCAGGAGCGCGCCCGCGATCGCCCGGTAGGCCGCGTCCAGGCTGTCGGCGAGCTGGAGCCGATTCTCTTCGCGGTCGAGCAGCAGGGCGAGGCGCGGCCGGGACAGCTGATGTGCGACCGCCGCCTGCACGATCCGGCGCAGGCCGCGTTCCGGCGTCTCCGCGTCCGTGGCAGCCTGCACGGCCGCGATCAGCAAACCGGTCTCCCGCGCGACCAGGGCCGCGGTCAGCGCCTCCTTGCCGGGGAAGTACTGGTAGACCGAACCGACCGAGACGCCGGCCCGCTCGGCCAGGGCGTTGGTTGTGTAGCCGGCCAGCCCCCGCTCCTCCAGAACGCGAGCCGCGCCTTCGAGAATCGTCCGCACCGTCACGGCGGACCGGGATTGTTCCGGGCTTTTCCGGGGCTTGAGCACCGGCCCGTGTGCCGTCCGGCCGGTCATGAACGCGAGTTCGGCGCCGGGCCGCAGGGAGGCATCATCCGGGCGTTCCAACAGACCCACGGAGCGGTCGCGTCCATGTCCGATCAGACCTTCAATCCCAAGCTCACCGTCTTCATGCTGGTGAAGACGGCGCCCGAATGGCTCGCCTTGTCGATCGACGATCGCTTCGCCAAGCTGCGTGCGGTGTTCGAACCGATCCTGCGCCGCCACGCCGACACGGTGAAACTGCGCTTCTACGATGCCGAATTCTGCACGGCCCGCGTCACCGACCTGTGGGTCTGGGAGGCGAGCGATCACCATGCTTACGAAGGCGTGGTCGAGGCTCTGCGCGAGACCGCGTTCTGGGACCGATGGTTCACGATCGTCGAGATCATCCCGGCGGTCGAGAACGCGTACGCGACGAATTACGGCCGGGCGCCGCTCGCCGCCTGAACCGGCCGCCTCACTCGGCGCCTTCGACCAGCACGACTTCGCCGATGCCGGCGGGCAGGCGCTTCGCCTTGGCCGCCTGGTATTCGGGCGAAAAATAATAGGCCCGCGCCGCGTCGTAGGAGTCGAATTCCAGCACGACGTTGCGCGGCCGGGCCTCGCCTTCCAGCGCCTCATAGCGGCCGCCCCGCACCAGGGGCTTGGCGCCGTGGAGCCGCATCGCCGCGGAGGCCATCTCGGCATAGGCCGCGTACGTCTCCGGATCGGTCACCGTCATCCGGACGATGATGTAGCCCTTCGCCATGGTCCTGCCTCCTCCCTGTCGCGGCGCACGCGATGCCCGGAAAGGGGCCGCCGGTCAAAGGCAAAGCGCGGCCGGGCGCTACTGCCCGGGCAGGCTCGCCTGGGCGACGCTGGCGCCGGACCCGGTGGCGGCGCCCTGGGTCCAGCGGGTCGCCTCGATGATGTTGGTGCCGATCGTGGTGAGCACCGAGATGCGCAGGGGAATAAGCGCCCGCGTCCCCTCGACGGGGGCGAGCCAGACCGACATCTCGCGGTTGTCCTCCATGAACTTCACCCCAGGCCGGTCGGGTCGGTGGCCGGCCACCGCCTGGTAGCGGGCGGTGCAGACCAAAACCGGGCCGGCATAGCCGGGCTTCTGCACCGCCCGGGTCTCGGCATAGCTCAGCACGACGTTGAAGCGGGTCGCGCCGTCGAAGACCGGCAGGGTCCGGTTGCAATTGTCCGGATCGAGCGGCTCGCCCCGGCCCTGGGCCGGCATCAGCAATGCGCTCACCGGATCCATGATGCCGCGCTTGTGGGCGGCCGTGACCGGCACCCGGTCCTGCATGTCGACCAGGGGCGGCGTGATCTCGGCCTGCACGACATTGCCGTGGGCCAGCGCCATGCGCACCGCGATTCCCGACCTCGCCGTGTGGGTCGCGATCGAGAACGCGCCCGGCTGCGGCGCCGCCGAAAACGTCCCGGAGGCCCGGGCCGAGCCCTTGCCGCCGGTGATCGCCCCGACCAGACCGGTCAGCGTGGCGGAGACGTCCATCAGGTAGCGGTCGCGCTCGAAGCTGCCGGCGAGGCGCGCGGTGCCGATTGGCAGGCCGGCGAGGTTGATGCCGTAATCGACCGTCACCGTGGCGGGTGCCGCGGCGGCGGCTCGCTTCGCGCGGCGGGCGGCATCGGCCGGCACGCCGAGCGCCGCGAGTGCGAGCACGGTTCCGAGGAGGCGCATCGTCAGCGGCTTGATCGTCCGACGGACAGGCGTGGCGCTCATGATCCGGATCGCATCCCAAAAAACGCGGGCGAAGATTATCGTTTGCGAGACGATCTCGCGAGACGGGCTCTCGGTGCAGGCGCGGCGCTGGCCTGCGTCGAGCCGATGACGGTTATATCCCGGCCTCATGGTTAACAGACCGTTGGGCGCCCGGCCGGCTCGCACGCGACAGGTTCGACCGTGCGGAGCTTGACGCATCGGGGCCGGGTCGCCTATAGGCTCGCGCCTTCAACAGGACTCCGCTGGACCTGGAATACGTATCGGGCGCCGCCCGCTGCGACGATGATCGCGCCGCTTGCGATCGGGTCTTCTCGAGCGGAACGAGACGGGAATTTTAGTCATCATGGCGCGCCGCTGCGAACTCACCGGCAAGGCCGTTCAGGTCGGCCACCTCGTGAGCCACTCGAACCACAAGACCAAGTGCCGGTTTCTGCCGAACCTGTGCAACGTCACGCTCCAGTCGGATGCGCTCGGCAAGCGGGTGCGCCTGCGCGTCACCGCGCACGCCCTGCGCTCGGTGGAGCACCGCGGCGGTCTCGACGCCTTCCTGATCAAGGCCGGCGAGGGCGACCTGTCGCAGACCGCCCGCCTGCTGAAGCGCGAGATCCACAAGAAGCTCTCCGAGACCCCGGCCGTCGCGGCCTGATCTCGGGCGCTTCCGCGCTTCCACCGATCGGACGATTCAAACCGCCGCGGCAGGACATGCCGCGGCGGTTTGCGCTTCCCTGCGGCGGGCCGTGTTTTCCTAGTCAGCGTCCGGCTGCGCGATTCGCGTGAGCCATTGGTGGATCGCCGCCTGCGCCTCGGGGGCGAGGGCGGCCAGCATGTCCGCTTCCAGCGCATAGACGCGTTTCTTGGCGGCTGCGAGCATCGTCTCGCCCGCCTCCGTCAGCGCGATCGTCTGAATGCGGCCATGGACCCGATGCGGTGTCCGCGCGACGAGGCCGGCCTTCATCAGGTTGGCGACGATGACGCTCATGGTCTGCGGCGTCACGAGGGCGAGACGCGCGAGATCCGCGCTGCTGTGGCCGGGATAGGCGGCCAGCATGGTCAGGACGGAGAATTGCGGCAGGGTCAGGCCGAGGCCGCTCAGCCGCTGCTCGACACGCTGGCGATGGGCGTGGGCGGCCTGCCGCAGCAGATACCCCAGATGCCCGTCGACGCCGCGCTTGCCGTGTCCCGCCTCCGGCAGCGCGCTCATGGCAGCCGTCCTTGTCGATTATCAGAGCTCTGATATCTTGTTCGTGCTCTGATGATAGCGTGAAGGGCGGGGGCACACCATGTCCGAGGCGACGCTGCGTGAGGACGCAGGCTTTTCGTACGACGCGTTCAAGCGTTCGGTCCCGGCGGCCCTGGCCGCGCTGCTCGCCCTCGGCCGAGCCGTAGACGAGGCCGGCCTGGACAAGCGCTTGAGCGAGATCGTGAAGATCCGCGTCTCCCAGATCAACGGCTGCGCGTTCTGCGTCGGCTTCCACCTCGACACGGCCCGCCGCCTCGGCATCGCCGACCCGATCCTCGACGGGATCACCGTCTGGCGCGACCACCCGGGCTTCTCAGCCCGCGAGCGCGCCGCCCTGGCCTGGGCCGAGCAGCTCACGCGCATGGCCGATGGTGCCGCGCCGGCCCATTCCGCCGCGCTTCCCCACGCGCTGTTCAGCCCAGACGAGACGCTGCTGCTGACCGTCGCGATCGCCACCATCAACGCCTGGAACCGAATCGCGGGCGGCCTGCATTTCCCGCCGCTCGCCCAGCAGGCGTCCTGAGGGACGCGCCGGGCTTCCGGCAAACCGTCAGCGCCGTCCGCCGGCCGCGCGCAGGGCCCGGCCGGTGGGCGCGGATGCGTTGTTTTCCTCGAACAGCTCGGCGAGCTTTTCCGTCATGGCGCCGCCCAGTTCCTCGGCGTCAATGATCGTCACGGCCCGGCGGTAGTAGCGGGTCACGTCGTGGCCGATGCCGATGGCGAGCAGTTCCACCGGCGAGCGGGTCTCGATCTCCTCGATCATCCAGCGCAGGTGCCGCTCCAGGTAGTTGCCGGCGTTGACCGACAGGGTCGAATCGTCGACCGGCGCGCCGTCCGAGATCACCATCAGGATCTTGCGCTGCTCCGGCCGGCCGAGCAGGCGCTTGTGCGCCCAGTCGAGGGCCTCGCCGTCGATGTTCTCCTTGAGCAGCCCCTCGCGCATCATCAGCCCGAGATTCTTCCGGGCCCGGCGCCAGGGCGCGTCGGCGGACTTGTAGACGATGTGGCGCAGGTCGTTCAGGCGGCCCGGGTTCGGCGGCTTGCCGGCGGCGAGCCAAGCCTCCCGGCTCTGGCCGCCCTTCCAGGCCCGGGTGGTGAAGCCCAGGATCTCGACCTTGACGCCGCAGCGCTCCAGCGTCCGCGCCAGGATGTCGGCGCAGGTCGCCGCCACGGTGATCGGCCGGCCGCGCATCGAGCCCGAATTGTCGAGGAGCAGCGTGACGACCGTATCGCGAAAATTGGTGTCCTTCTCCTGCTTGAAGGACAGCGGCTGGTACGGGTCGATGACCACGCGGACGAGCCGGGCCGGATCGAGCTGGCCCTCTTCCAGGTCGAAATCCCAGGCGCGGTTCTGCTGGGCCAAGAGCCGGCGCTGGAGCCGGTTGGCCAGGCGCCCGACGACGCCCTGCAGGTGCGAGAGCTGCTTGTCGAGGTAGCTGCGCAGGCGCGACAGCTCGTCGGCGTCGCACAGCTCCTCGGCGTGGATGATCTCGTCGAACCGGGGGTTGAACACCCGGTATTCGGGACCGCGTGCCTCGTTGCCCTGGCGCGTCGGCGGCTTCGAAGCCTCGGAGGCCTCCTCGGATTCGGCATCCTCGGACTCGTCGGGCATTTCCCCCGACGGTGCGTCGGCGGATTCCTGCGCGCCTTCCTCGATCTCGTCGGAGGCCTCCTCCGAGGTCTCGATCTCGGCGCGCTCGCCCTGGCTCTTCTCCTCGGAATCGCCCTCGCTCGGGTTCTGCTCGTCGTCCTGGGCGTCGTTCTCGTCGTCGTTCTCGTCATCCTCGGCGTCGAACGGCGTCTCGTCCGCCATGTCGAGGGAGGTGAGGAGATCGCGCACAGAGCGGGCGAACTTGCGCTGGTCCTCGATCGACCCGATCAGGCCGTCGAGGTTCGGGCCGGCCTTCGCCTCGATATGCGCGCGCCACAGCTCCACGATCTTGGAGGCCGCCTCGGGGGGCTGCTGCCCAGTCAGGCGCTCGCGCACCATCAGGGCGACCGCGTCCTCCATGGGGGCGTCGGCCTTGTCGGTGATGGTCTCGTACTTGCCGCCGCGATGGTAGCGGTCCTCCAGCATCGCCGTGAGGTTGCTGGCGACGCCGGTCATCCGCCGCGAGCCGATCGCCTCGACCCGGGCCTGTTCCACCGCATCGTAGACCGCCCGGGCGGCGGCGTTCTCGGGGGCGAGGCGGCGATGCACCGCGATGTCGTGGCAGCCGAGCCGCAGCGCCATGGCGTCGGCATTGCCGCGCAGCACGGCGACATCCTGCGCCGAGAGCTTGCGCGGCGGCTCGGGCAGCCGGGCCTTGTCGCCGGTCAACGCCGGCCGGTCAGTGGCGTAGGTCACTTCGACCTCGGACCGGCGGGCGATGGCGCGCAGGCACCCGGCCACCGAGCGCTTCAGGGGCTCGGCCACGGATTCGCGGCGCTCGCCGGGCTTGCGGTTGGAGATGGACATGCGGGGCTACCGGTCGGCCTCGAATTCGAAGGGGCGATTCAGAATGTCGTCCCAGGTGTAGGGACACTCCGTGGGGAGTGTTTTGGGCGAGCGCTTCATCTCGCGGGCGGCCCGCAGCCGACCGAGCCGATAGCCTTCAGCGACAGCCTCGACGCTGCGCGACTTGAGTCCTGGATTCCTGCGCAGCTGCCTGTCGATCCGCACCCGCTGCTCGGCAATTGTCAGCGACCAGCTTCGGCTACGACGTTCGAGCTGGTGGTCCCATTTGAGCACGTGCGCCAACAGCACCTCGATCGCGCTTTCAAGCTTGTCGTACTGTTCCGAGCCCACGTCGCTCAGCTCCTCGGCGATGTTGTCGAGGTCGAGCGCGTCCACCCGGCCGGCGCGGAGCAGCGCGACCTGCTCCTGAACCCAGGTGTAGACATCGTCCGCATAGCGCGTCCGGTCCCCGGCAGGAGCCACCGGAACAGGCCCGTGCGTCTGTGCCGGATGCGCCACGGCGTCCTCCCTGTTGACGGGATCGGCACCGCTGCTGCCGCGGGTCCGGACAGGTCCTTTTTGAAGGGTGACGGACATACGGGACTACGTCTTCACCGAATCGAGGTCGAAGGGGCGCTGAAGCAGATCGTCCCAGGCGTAGGGGCAATCTGGCGGGAACTCGTCGGGTGGGAGGTGGGTCTCGTTGGTGGCCCAGTCCCGGGCGTCCGGGTAGGCCTCCGCCAGGGCCTCATCGAGCCGGGACTTGAGGCCTGGGCTACCCTTGAGGACCCGATCGAAGCGACGGCGCTGCTCACGGATCGAGTAGATCCAGCTCGGCGTGCGATGCTCCGCCTGCTGATCCCACTTGAGCATGTGCATCACCAGCACGCGCAGGCAGCTATAGAGCCTGGCATATTCGCGCTTCGACAGATCCTCGAGTTCCTCGGCGACCAGCTCGACATCGACTTCGTCGAACCGGCGGGCGCGCAACAGCGCCACCTGTTCCTGCACCCAGGTGTACAGGTCGTCCTCGTAGCGCGTGCGGCCCCGCGCGGACGGAGCAGCCGCCGCCATCGCTTCGCTTTGGGCCGGATGCGCCATCGCGTCCTCCATGCGGTTCAGCTCAAGGCGACGTTCAGCGCGCTCTCGGGCAGCTCCTTGCCGAAGGCGCGCTGGTAGAACTCGGCCACCAGGGTCCGTTCGAGCTCGTCGCACTTGTTCAGGAAGGTCACCCGGAAGGCGAAGCCGACATCCTTGAAGATGTCGGCATTCTCGGCCCAGGTGATGACCGTGCGCGGGCTCATGACGGTGGAGAGATCGCCATTCATGAACGCGTTGCGGGTCAGGTCCGCCACGCGCACCATCCGGTTGACGATGTCGCGGCCCTGGTCGTTGCGGTAGTGCAGCGCCTTCGAGAGCACGATGTCGACCTCACGGTCGTGCGGCAGGTAGTTGAGCGTCGTCACGATCGACCAGCGGTCCATCTGGCCCTGGTTGATCTGCTGGGTGCCGTGATAGAGGCCCGACGTGTCGCCGAGGCCGACCGTGTTGGCCGTGGCGAACAGCCGGAAGGCCGGGTGCGGGCGGATTACGCGCTTCTGGTCGAGCAGCGTCAGGCGGCCCGACAGCTCCAGCACGCGCTGGATCACGAACATCACGTCCGGGCGACCGGCGTCGTACTCGTCGAACACAAGGGCGACGTTGTTCTGCAGCGCCCAGGGCAGGATGCCGTCCTGGAAGGCGGTGATCTGTTTGCCGTCCTTCAGGACGATCGCGTCCTTGCCGACGAGGTCGATGCGCGAGACGTGGCTGTCGAGGTTGATGCGGATGCAGGGCCAGTTCAGCCGGGCGGCGACCTGCTCGATATGGGTCGACTTGCCGGTGCCGTGATAGCCGGTGACCATCACGCGGCGGTTGCGCGCGAAGCCCGCCAGGATCGCCAGCGTCGTCTCCCGGTCGAAGATGTAGTCCGGATCGAGATCGGGAACGTGCTCCTCCGGCTCGGCATAAGCCGGAACCTTGAGGTCGAGGTCGATGCCGAAGACCTCGCGGACGGAAACGGTGCGGTCGGGCAGCGCGGCGGGCGTGTCGTCAGAGAGCATTCGGGACCTCGTGAGGCGCGGAAGCCCCGGCCGGAAGGAGGGGAGCATCCGCACGGAAGAACGTCGAGCCGGGCATCCGCCGCGGGGCGGACTCGATCTTTAAACGGCGGCGCCGTGCGGCGCCACTGACCGGCACCAGCGCCATATAGGGTCACGCCGCGCGGTTTGCCCTATCGTGCGACCGGATCGGCGTGCATGACGCGTGCCGCTCAGCAGAGGCCGGCGGCGCGCAGGACGTCGTGGGCGCGGATGATGTCGCGCAGACGCTCCTCGAACGAGCGGTCGCCGCCATTGGCATCGGGGTGGAAGCGCTTCACCAGCGCCTTGTACTGCGCCTTGATGGCGGGGCCGTCCGCCCCCTCTTCGAGACCCATCACGTCGAGGGCACGGCGCACCGTGGCGGTGCGGCGGGGCTTTTCCGGCTCCGGCTGGCGGGCGCGGCGCCGTCCCTCGACACCGGCCCCGCGCAGGATGCCGAGCGGATCGACATAGGCCCAGTCCCGGGCCGGCTCCTCGGCCGGCTTGCCTTGGCCGGCCGGGTTCACCCCCATGGCCCAGGTCGGGCGGTGCCCGATGATCGCGTCCTTCTGAAAAGCCTGGACGGCGGCATCGTTCATGCCGTCGAAGTAGTTGTAGCTGGCGTTGTAGGCGCGGACGTGGTCGATGCAGAACCGCCAGTACTGGCCTTCCGCCTTCCGCCCCTTCGGAGCCCGGTGCAGCCCTGGCTGCGTGCAGCCCTGCGCCTCGCACGTGCCGTCGGCCGCGGGCTTCGGCTCGTCGCAGGACGGTTTTCTGATCCGGATGCTGTCGAACAGCCGCGAGTTGAGATCCATGACGGGCCGATTATGAGGGGGCAAACCGGAGACACAAGGGCACCGGGCCTGATGACGCATGCGCGGGATCGGGCTTGACGGATCCCGGCGAATTGAGATGAGGGCGCGATGGCTGACGAGACCGGTAAAGACGACACCCTTCGTGGCTGGATGGAGACGAAACTGCGCGCGGAACTCGCGCCGGCACACCTCGATGTGATCGACGAATCGCACCTGCATGCCGGCCATTCTGGCGCGCGGCCGGGGGGCGAGACCCATTACCGGCTCGACATCGTCGCCTCGGCGTTCGAGGGCAAGAGCCGCGTGGAACGGCACCGCCTGGTCAACGCCCTGCTGGACGATGCCTTCGGGCGCGGCCTGCATGCCCTGGCCTTGCGCGCCCGCACCCCGGCCGAGGCCGCCTGAACTCGGAAGCCCCGGTCCGGCGCAGCCGCCGGGCTGGTACGAGAGGATATGGCGATCGTGGCTCCGGTTCACACGTCCGAGAACGTCGGCTCCGCGCCGGAGCCGCTGGTCCGGCGTACCGGCCGACGGACCCGGGCGACCGCATCCCGGAGGTCGCCATGGCCCTGCGGGTGAATGCGCGGATCGCCATCGCGGACGACGAGATCGCGCTGTCGTTCATGCGCGCCTCCGGGGCGGGCGGGCAGAACGTCAACAAGGTCGAGACCGCGGTCCAGCTGCGCTGGTCGATCCTGGCTTCGCCCTCGGTCGACGAGCGGGTCAAGGCGAACCTGTACAAGCTCGCCGGCCGGCGCCTGACCAAGGACGGCGTCCTGGTCCTGTCCGGCCAGCGGCACCGGACCCAGGAGCGCAACCGGGCGGACGTGCTGCAGCGGCTGGTCGATCTCGTGACCGAGGCGGCCAAGCCGCCGCCGCCGATCCGCCGCGCGACCAAGCCGACCAAGGGCTCGAAAGAGCGACGCATCGGCGCCAAGAAGAGCCGCGCCGTGATCAAGCAGGGCCGGGGCAGCTACCGGGATTCGGACGGCTGACCCGCCGGCCTCGGCGAAAGGCCAGCGGGCCGGTTTCAGTGGATCGCGTCGATCACCTGCGCTTTCGGGCTCGCGTCGGGGGCGGGCGCCGAGCCGGCGACCAGGGTGCTGCCGGGCTTGGCGATGGTCAGCGCGATCGCGATCAGCGCCAGCAGGGCGGCGAGGCCGGCGGGGAACAGGAAGGCGGATTCACCGTAGCGGATGTCGAGCAGGCCGCCCAGGATCGCGCCGGTGCTGAGCCCGGCCCAGAGCGGCGCCTGGATCCAGAACGAGGGCGCCACCGTGCCGAGCAGCAGGTTGGCGCAGCCCGTTCCGAACCGCACCACCGCACCGGTGACGTAGGTCAGTGCCAGCGAGCGCCCGCCCTCGTCCTGCAGGGTCGCGTTCTGGAGCCCCAGGGCCAGTACGATCGGGTAGGCGTGCAGCGGATAGGCGAAGCTGCCCCAGGGCATCAGCAGGCCGCCCGCCAGCAGCAGCGCCTGGAGCGTCAGCAGGACCGCGAGACGCCAGCGCCCGATCCAGGCGGCGATCAGCGTGCCCAGGAAAGCGCCGAAGCAGAACAGGCTGATGGTGCTGGCGACCCGGGTGACGTTCTCCCAGTCGCCGTTGGACACCGCCACGCCGAAGCGGGTCGTGTTGCCCGACATGAACGACATGAACAGCTGCGAGAATTCCAGGAAGCCGATGGAATCGGCGCAGCCCGCGAGCGTCGCCAGCGCGATGGCGAAGAAGATGCGCGTCCGGGGATCCGCCGGGAAGGAGCGGTCCGCTGGCAGGTCGGGCTTGCGCGCCTGTGCGCCACCATCGTTCCCGCCGCCGATATCCGCCATGCCGATCCCCGATTCCACCGCCGCGCTTGAGGCGGCCGACTGACAATGGACGATTAGCCGGGCGTTTTCATGCCGCAGTGCGGCGCAACACAACGACGCGGCCCGGCACCGGCCGGCCGCCCTCCCGCCGGACATCGGCGGGATGCAGGGTCAGGATGTCCAAGCCGGCCCGGCGGGCCGAAGCGGCGATGTGGGAATCCGCATGGGCGTAGCGCCCGTCGGCCCCCAGGATCGCGCCGTCGCCGTCATGGGACTGCACCGTGAAAGCCGCAAGGCCGCCGGGCAGAAGGACCCTTGCGATCTGCTCCAGTACCGGGGCGAGGTTCGCCACGTAGATCAGCACGTCCGCGGCCAGGCACAGATCCGCGGAAGCCGGCGGCTCGCCCGCCAGGAACGCCCCGAGATCGCCCTCGGCCAGGCGGTCGTAGAGCGGCCGGCCGTGTTGGGTCTTGGGCCGGGCCAGCGCCAGCATCCCGGGGGAAAGATCGACCCCGGTGAGGTGCCCAGTCCGGTCGCGGATCGCCGCGCCCATCAGGCCGGTGCCGCAACCGAGATCGAGCGCCGCGTCGAACCGCTCCGGCTCGGGCGGCAGCGCATCCAGGACGAGCTGCGGGCCGACATAGCCCAGCCCGTCCACGAGATGGCGCTCGAAGCGCGAGGCGTAGCCGTCGAATAAGGCCCGGACATAGGCCGGCGACAGGGCCGGCAGCCCGCCGCCTTCGCCGAGGCGAACGAGGTGCGCCCGCACGCCGAGGGTATCGTCGGGGTCGATGTCGAGGGCGCAGGCATAGGCCCGGGTCGCCGCCGCCCGCAATGCGGGGTTGTCGCCCTGGGCGGCCAGCCCCTCCCGGGCGCGGCCCAGCAGCAGCCAGGCCGGCGCGTAGCGGGGCGCGAGCTCCAGCGCCTGCGCGGCGAGATCCGCGGCCCCGGGGAAATCGCCATCGGCCAAGCACGCCTCCGCGTAGCGATAGCGGCGGTCGGCCAGGAGATCGCCGGAACTGTGTTGTGCGGCCATGCGTCTGCCGGGTCGGGGCACCGAAATGGCGCGCTCTCTCGCGCCGAACCGGCGGCCATCTCGGCGGAGAGCGCTCTATATACCGGGGTCACCGGCGGATTCCACCGGCAGCAACGGGCCCGATGCCGACACGCGCGAGCGACCTCCTCACCCTGACCCGTGAGGGCCTCTACTGCCCGCTCGGGGGCTTCCACGTCGATCCGACCTGGCCGGTGGAGCGGGCGCTGATCACTCACGGCCATGCCGACCATGCCCGGGCCGGCCACGGCCATGTGCTGGCGACGCCCGAGACCCTGCGGATCATGGCGGTGCGCTACGGGGAGGATTTCTGCCGGCAGCGCCAGGAGGCCCGGCTCGGCGAGGCGTTGCGCGTCGGCGACGTCACGGTCCGCTACGCCCCCGCCGGCCATGTGCTGGGCTCGGCCCAGATCGCCATCGAGCGGGACGGCGTCCGCGTGGTGGTGTCGGGCGACTACAAGCGGGCGCCGGACCCGACCTGCCTGCCCTTCGAGGTGGTGCCCTGCGACGTGTTCATCACCGAGGCGACCTTCGGCCTGCCGGTCTTCACCCATCCGGACACGCGCGACGAGGTCCGCAAACTCATGGCGTCGGTGGCCCTGTTCCCGGAGCGCGCCCACATCGTCGGCGCCTACGCGCTGGGCAAGGCGCAGCGGGTGATGGCGCTGCTGCGCGAGGAGGGCTGGGACCGGCCGATCCACCTGCACGGGGCGATGGAGAAGCTGACCGAGCTGTACAAGCGCGAGGGCATCCCCCTGGGCGACACGCCCAAGGTCGTGGCCGCCGACCGCAAGGACCTGCACGGCGCCATCGTGATCTGCCCGCCTTCGGCCATGCAGGACCTGTGGTCGCGCAAATTCCCCGATCCTGTGACGTGCTTCGCTTCGGGCTGGATGCGGGTCCGCGCCCGCGCCCGCCAGAAGGGCGTCGAGCTGCCGCTGGTGATCTCCGACCATTCCGACTGGCCGGACCTGTGCCGCACGATCCGCGAGACCGGCGCCGGCGAGGTCTGGGTGACGCACGGCCAGGAGGATGCCCTGGTCCATTGGTGCGGGACGCAAGGGATCAAGGCGAAGCCGCTGCATCTGCTGGGCTATGGCGACGACGGCGAGGCGGAGCCGGCCCCGGCCGACGCTGCGGAACCGGAGGTGGCCGCGTGAACGACTTCGCCCATCTCCTCGACCGCCTGGCCTACGAGCCGCGCCGCAACGCCAAGCTGCGCCTGCTCCAGGACTTTTTCGCGCGCACGCCGGACCCGGAGCGCGGCTACGCGCTGGGCGCCATGACCGGCACGCTCAATTTTCGCGAGGCCAAGCCGGCCCTGATCCGCGGCCTGGTGGAGGAGCGCATCGATCCGGTGCTGTTCCGCCTGTCGCACAACTATGTCGGCGATCTGGCCGAGACCACGGCGCTGATCTGGCCGGCGCCGCGGGATCTCCCTCCCCCCTCTGCGGGCTCCGATCTTCATACGGCGCCGGATGAGGCGCAGGTCCCCTCTCCCGTGCGGGAGAGGGACAGGGTGAGGGTTGCGACCTCTCCGGAAGGACCTGACCCCTCACCCCAACCCTCTCCCGCACGGGAGAGGGGGCACGTCGAGCCCTACACCGACCGTTCTGCGAACCTCGTAGCCCCCGCAGAGGGGGGAGGGGATGCGCCGGCTGGTCTCGGCCACAACAACCCGCCCCCGCACGTTCCGACCCTCGCCGAGGTCGTTGAGACCCTGGCGACCATCCCGAAGCGGGAACTGCCCCGCCACCTCGCCGAATGGCTCGACGCCCTCGACGAGACCGGGCGCTGGGCGCTCCTGAAGCTCGTCACCGGCAATCTCCGCGTCGGCGTCTCGGCGCGGCTCGCCAAGACCGCGGTCGGCGCGCTGGGCGGCCACGAGGCGGATGCGGTCGAGGAGGTCTGGCACGGGCTCACCCCACCGTTCGAGACGCTGTTCGCCTGGGTCGAGGGGCGGGCCGAGCGGCCCGAGACCCTGAACCCGGCCCCGTTCCGGCCGCCGATGCTGTCGCATCCGATCGAGGAGGAGGCCGATCTCGAGAAGCTCGAGCCCGAGGCCTTCTCGGCCGAGTGGAAATGGGACGGCATCCGCGTCCAGCTCGTCGGCGGGCGCGACCGGGCCGGCGCCCAGGTCGCCAAGGTCTATTCCCGCACCGGCGAGGACATCACCGGGGCGTTCCCGGATCTCGCCGAGGCGATCACCTTCACGGGCACGCTCGACGGCGAGCTGCTGATCCTGCGCGAGCGCCGGGTCCAGAGCTTCAACGTGCTGCAGCAGCGCTTGAACCGGAAGGCGGTGACGGGAAAGCTCTTGGAGGAGTTCCCCGCCCATGTCCGGGCCTACGACCTGCTGACGCTGGACGGCGACGATCTGCGGGCGGAGCCGTTCGCGACCCGCCGGGCGCAGCTGGAGGCCCTGGTCACGCGCCTCGACCATGCCCGGATCGACATTTCCCCCGTGGTCCCGTTCGCGGATTGGGAGGCGCTCGCCGCCGCCCGGGCCGACCCGGCCTCCGTGGGGGCCGGGGAGGACGCGGACGCGATCGAGGGCGTGATGCTCAAGCGCCGCAATAGCCCCTACCTGCCGGGTCGCCCGAAGGGGCCCTGGTGGAAGTGGAAGCGGGAGCCCCATATCGTCGACGCGGTGATGATGTACGCCCAGCGCGGCCACGGGAAGCGCTCGTCGTTCTACTCGGACTACACGTTCGGGGTCTGGCGGGAGGCACCCGAGGGCGGCGACGAGCTGGTGCCGGTGGGCAAGGCCTATCACGGCTTCACCGATGCCGAGCTCGCCAAGCTCGACCGCTACGTCCGCAACAACACCACCAAGCGGTTCGGACCGGTGCGCGAGGTCACCCATGGCCACGAGGCGGGCCTCGTGCTGGAGATCGCCTTCGAGGGCGTGCAGCGCTCGACCCGGCACAAATCCGGCGTGGCGATGCGCTTTCCCCGGGTCAGCCGCATCCGCTGGGACAAGCCCCCCGCGGAGGCCGACCGGATCGACGTGCTGGAACGGATCCTGGCCCGCGGCGAGCGCGAGATCGCCCCGGGGGCCGCGCTGACGGAGACGGATGCATGAGGCAGGGCAAGATCGGTTCCGTCGAGCTCCTGGCTTCCGGCGCGGTGGAGCGCCACGCGAGCGGGCGCCTGACCATCGCGACCCAGGGGCAGGGCTTCACGGATTTCACCGCGGCGGTGGCGGAGTTCGTGCGCGGCAGCGGCATCCGGAACGGGCTCGTCACGGTGTTCTGCCGGCACACCTCGGCCTCGCTGACGATCCAGGAGAATGCCGACCCGGACGTGCAGACCGACCTGATGACCGCCCTTGACGGCTTCGCCCCGCGCGGCGCGCCTTACGTCCACGGCGCCGAGGGGCCGGACGACATGCCGGCCCATATCCGCACGCTGGTCACGGATTCCGCCCTGAGCATCCCGTTGGTCGAGGGCCGCATGGCCCTGGGAACCTGGCAGGGCATCTACCTGATCGAGCACCGCGACCGGCCGCATCGGCGGGAGATTGTTCTGAGCGTGATCGGGGCGTGAGCCGGCCAGCAACAGTCGCTCACACACCGGCGATTAACCATGCTGCGCGTCTATAGGCCTGGATAGGATCGGTTTTCTGGGCCGGTCTCGGGAATGGAGACCCCGATGGGCCTTTACGACGCGCTCTCGAATTCGGTGGCCGGCGCCTCGGCGCAGTCCTTCGCGCTCAACAACATCTCCGGGAACATCGCCAACACCCAGACGGCGGGGTTCAAGACCACGGAGACGAGCTTCGCCGACATGCTGGCCCAGACCACGGCCAAGGCCCAGTCGGGTGGCGGCGTCTCGACCAGCACCCGCGATACCCTCGGCATCCAGGGGACGATCCAGTCCACCGGGGTCTCGACCAACCTCGCCATCTCGGGGAACGGCTACTTCGTGGTGCGGTCGAACACCGGCACGCCGCAGAGCCCGACCTTCACGGGCGAGACCGGCTATACCCGGCGTGGCGACTTCGCGGCGGATTCGAGCGGCTATTTGGTCAACGGAGCGGGCTATTACCTGTTCGCCGGCCCCTCGGCCACCGCGCCGGTCCAGGTCCCCACCGGGGCGAACACCCTGGCGAGCCTCGCGGTCTCGCCCGCGGGCACGCTCACCGGCACGGCCGCGGATGGCAGCACGCAGGCGCTCGGGTCGCTCACGCTGGCGCAGTTCGGCGGCCAGGACAACCTGACCTCCCTCGACGGCGGTACCTACGTGGCCAACGGCCGGTCCGGGACGCCGAGCTTCGGGCTCGATGGCGCGACCATCGCGGCCGGTTCGGTGGAGCAGTCGAATGCCGGCATCTCGGACCAGTTCTCCAAGATGATCGAGACCCAGCAGGCCTACACCGCCAACACCAAGGTGATGAGCGCCGCCGACCAGATGCTGCAGGACGCCATCGCGATGGACGTGTGAGGCCCGAGGGCGCGCCTCACAGGAACTTCAGCGGGTCCGTCTCGGGCGGGGGCGGGGCCACGTCGTTGCGGTTCCACCAGCCGCCGCCGAGGGCCACGAACAGGGCCGCGCTGTCGCCGTACTGGGTGGCGCGGGCGCCGGCCGAGGTGACCAGCGCCGAGAGGTAGCCCTGCTGGGCGATCAGCACCTGGGTCGAGGTGACGGCACCGGCGGTGTACTGCTTGCGGATCAGCCCGAGGCTCTGGTTGGTGGCGCTGACCGCGGCATCGGCGGCCGCCACCGCCTTGGCGTCGGCCTGGAGCGCCCGCAGGGCGTCCGCGACGTTCTGGAAGGCGGTGATCACCGTCGCCTTGTACTGCGCCTGCGCCTGGGTCAGCGTCTCCTCCGCCGCCCGCTGGCGCCGGAACAGGGTGCCGGCATCGAAGATCGGCGCCGTCGCCTGGCCGATGATCGTGAAGAACGCCGCCCCGGGATTGGTGACCTGGGCGAGCCGCACCGCGCTGGAACCGCCCGTGGCGGTCAGGCTGAATTGCGGCAGGCGGTTGGCCACGGCGACGCCGACGCCGGCGCTCGCCTGCTGGACCAGGGCCTCGGCCGCCTTCACGTCGGGGCGCTGCTGCACGAGGCGTGAGGGCAGGCTCACCGGCAGCTTGGTCGGCAGGCGCAGGGCCGAGAGCTGGAAGGTCTCCGAGACCTCGTCGGACGGCAGCCGCCCGGCCAGCGCGGTGAGCAGGTTGCGCTGCTGCGCCAGCTGCTTCTCCAGGGGCGGCAGCAATTGCTGCGAGAGCGCCAGCGCGGCCTGCTGCTGGACCACGTCGGCCCCGGCGATCTGTCCGAGCGAGAGCTGCTTGTTGAACAGCTGCAGCACCTCGGTCTGCGCCTGGATCACCTTGCGGGTGGCGTCGATCTGCGCCCGCAGGGCCGCTTCCTGGATGGCGGCGGTGACGACGTTGCCGGTGAGGCTGAGATAGGCCGCCTCCAACTGGAAGCGCTGGTTCTCGGTGGTGGCCTCCAGGGACTCGATCTGGCGCCGGTTCCCGCCGAACACGTCGGGATTGTACGAGACCACCGCCTGCGGCGTGTAGAGGCTGTAGAGGTAGTTGGTCTGGTTGTTGAGCGGCGATTGCAGGTCGAGGCCCGGCGCCAGAACGCCTTGCGCCTGCGGGGTCGCGGTCAGGCTCGGGTAGAGCGTGCCCTTCTGGGCGAGCACGTTCTGCTGCGCGATCCGCAGCGAGGCCTGCGCCGCCTCCAGGGTCGGGTTGTTGGCCAGTGCCTGCTCGACCAGCTGGTTGAGCGGCTTGGAGTGGAACAGGGTCCACCACTGGCCCGGAATGTCGGCGCCGGAGACGAAGCTCTGGTCCGCGGAGCCGCCCTGGCGGGTGCGAATGTTGTCGGCGGCCGACGGGTTCTTCAGCGGCTCCTTGGTGTAGCGGCCGACCGGCGGCGCCTCGGGCGGCACGTAGTTCGGGCCGACCGCGCAGGCCGACAGGCACAGCGCTGCCGCCAGCACGGCAGCCGCACGACCGCACCGTTTCGGCGCCAACTCGACCATCATGCCCCCGAAACCCCTTCCTCGGTAGAGCGTCCGGGCGGAGCGCCGAGTCAATCCGACGGTGTCGCGATCCTGCACGCCGGAGCCGCGCTGTGGCGCCCCGGCCACGTGACGACGCCCGGCCCGCGCCGCTCCCGTTCGGCTCATGCCGCGACCCGATGCTCGGTCCGCGCCTGCGCATTCGGGTTCGGGCGCCGCCGCGAGAACAGCGAGATCAGCACCGGCACCACCACCAGGATCAGGTTCGGGGCCAGGATGATGCCGCCGACCACCACGAGCGCCAGCGGCTTCTGCACCTGCGAGCCGATGCCCGTGGACACCGCCGCCGGCAGAAGGCCGAC
>NZ_JAKSYJ010000103.1 GCF_022829365.1 Methylobacterium sp. J-077
CCACCGACGCGGGCATCGCCCCGTCCTCCGAGCCCGCCGGTCAGCCACCGAACGGACCCCCGAGGAGCGCCCCGGGATCGCTCCCGAAGCACCGAAGGACAGGTGACGGCTAATGAGCACAAAATAGGAACATTGTCAAGATCGGCTGGCGCCGCGGCGGTCGATCCAACCTCGGGCTGCCGCGCGGCTTTCACGCCCGATCCTGATCGTCGTCGAAAAGCCCACGCCACAAACCAAAAGGGGGCCGCCTCGCGGCGACCCCCCTTCATCATCTCCCTGGTTGGCTTGGACTCAGAAGTCCATGCCGCCCATGCCGCCGCCGCCCGGCATCGCGGGGGCGCCGCCATCCTTCTTCGGCGCGTCGGCGACCATGGCCTCGGTGGTCACCAGCAGGCCGGCGACCGAAGCCGCGTCCTGCAGAGCGGTGCGCACGACCTTGGCCGGATCGACGATGCCGGCCTGGATCATGTCGACATACTCCTCGGTCTGGGCGTTGAAGCCGTAGGTCTCCGAAGAGGTGTTGTCGGTGATCTTGCCGACCACGATCGAGCCTTCGACGCCCGCGTTCTGGGCGATCTGACGGATTGGGGCTTCGAGGGCCTTCAGCACGATCTTGATGCCGGCCTGGACATCCGGGACGTCGGACTTCAGCTCGGCGACCGCCTTCTTGGCACGCAGCAGGGCGGTGCCGCCGCCGGGGACGATGCCTTCCTCGACCGCCGCGCGGGTGGCGTTGAGGGCGTCGTCGACGCGGTCCTTCTTCTCCTTGACCTCGACCTCGGTCGCGCCGCCGACGCGGATCACCGCGACGCCGCCCGCGAGCTTGGCCAGACGCCCCTGCAGCTTCTCCCGGTCGTAATCCGAGGTGGTCTCCTCGATCTGCGCCTTGATCTGCGAGATCCGGCCCTCGATGTCCGACTTCTCGCCGACGCCGTCGATGATCGTGGTGGTCTCCTTCTCGATCCGCACGCGCTTGGCGCGGCCGAGCATGGGCAGCGTCACGTTCTCGAGCTTGATGCCCAGATCCTCGGCGATCATCTGGCCCTTGGTCAGGATCGCGATGTCCTCGAGCATCGCCTTGCGGCGATCACCGAAGCCCGGCGCCTTCACGGCCGCGACCTTCAGGCCGCCGCGCAGCTTGTTCACCACCAGTGTGGCCAGGGCCTCGCCCTCGATGTCCTCGGCGATGATCAGCAGCGGCTTGCCGGTCTGGACCACGGCCTCGAGCACCGGCAGCATCGCCTGCAGCGACGACAGCTTCTTCTCGTGGATCAGGATGTA
>NZ_JAKSYJ010000104.1 GCF_022829365.1 Methylobacterium sp. J-077
ATCTTGTCCATGTTCTTCTTGAAGCAGGCGTCCATCTCAGGGCTGTCCGGATCATCGCCACTACAGAAGGTGACCGCATCGCCCGAGCAATAGGTCTTCAGGTCCTTGTTGCCACGCTTCGAGGCGGAGGCGTCAGGAGCGGCGAGGGCAGGGGCCGCTACAGCGATGAGGGCGAAAGCGAGGAGGAAGCTGCGCATATTGGATACCTGCCAAAGGAATTCGTCGGTGCGCTAACGGCTTGGCTCGGCGATCTATCCCTTCTGCTAACGGAGCCGAGGCTCGACCCCTCCGCGGCATTCGGGCTGTGACCGAGAGGTCGAGTGGCTACTTGCCGCCGGCCTTCTCGTAGGCGTCGATGGCACGACGGCAGTTTGGGGACATCCGGCTCATATTCTTCTTGAAGCAGGCGTCCATTTGCGGGCTGTTCGGATCAATACCCGCGCAGAACGCGAGGGCGTCCCCCGCACAGTTGGTCTGTAGGTCCGCGTTGCCGCGGTTGGGCGCCTGCGCTGAGGCAGGGGCGGCAAGGGCGATGGCGCTGACGGCGAGGATGAGGCTGCGCATACTTGGTCCCTGACCTGGGCAATTCGTCGAGGCCTAACGAACCTGGCGCCAGTTTTATCCCTTCCGCTTCCGAAACCGGATCCCGGCCCCACCGCTGTTATCGGGGATGAACTCAAGGGAGGCGGTCATGGCTGGCCCTTCTCTCTCCAGAGCTCAGCAAGGAAGCGTGTTAGCCCACGCAGGTCGATATCCTCCAGCGCCTCATCCTCAGCAGGCGCCGTCAGCGACGTCTCGTCGTCGTCCTGGCCTAAGCCATGGAGCGCCTGGGCGAGCATCGGCCATGATGGCAGATTGCAATCGCGCAGGAAGAAGGCGGCTTTGATCAGCGCTTCGCCCTGCTCCCGCGGAACTGGACGGCCTACGATCTGGGCCTCAAGGACCTGATCGATCAGAGCTTCCGTGAGGCGGCGGACTTCGGGCAGGCGTTCGCGGGGAGGGGGCTCGACAGTCACGCTGGATCCTTCCGGCGCAGTTTCACGCCGGGCTCGCCGCCGTTGGTGAAATCCACGCCGGCCGCCTCACGGCTGCGGCGTGCCAAGACACCGGCGCCGGGGCAAGTGCGGGCAGGCCCTATCCCTCACCTTTGAGTCTTACCGCCTGACGTGTCTGGAAGAACGTCACGCTCGGCTTTGTAAAAGTCTTCGACCGGTCTGCCCAAGGCGTCGCTGATCCGCCTCAAAACCCGCAATTTGCGCTCGCGCTCACGTGTCGCAGCAGCTTGGTCTACTGAAGGGAGGCCGACGTCGCGGCGGTCACCGTCATAGCGCTCGTTCATCCACGACCTAGCACATTTGTGACCCATAGGGTTGTATGTGCTTATTGCAGTGCGACGGAAAGTTGTGATCTTGGTCCCTCTCCAGCTTGTGAAGGGCTCAGGAACTGCATGCCGCGTCGGTCATCGCATAACGCTCTGTCCGCTGCCTCGCTGCCGATGACGACCCTCGACATCGGCTTGTGGGAGGAGGACGTCGACGCCGATTGCATCCGGGGCGATGCGGTCATGGCTCGGATGTTCGGGCTGTTCGACGCTGAGGTCACCGAAGGCATCTCGCGCGCGCACCTCATGTCGATTTTCCACCCGGAAGACGTCGTGCAGGACCCGGAGCTTAGCCGAAGTGTGCGCGAGGAGGGCGGACTGTTCGTGTGGGAGCACCGCATCCTGCCGGAGCCGGGTATCGTGCGCTGGGTGCTCGCGCGCGGTCACTACGAGCGGGATACCAAGGGACGGATGCTCGGGCGCGGGATCGTCATCGACGTCACTGACAGCCGGACCGATGGACAACTCGATGGCCCGGCGCATTTCCTCGCGGCTTTCGAGACGTCGGGGGCTGTTTTGGAGCGTATCGCTGATCGGGCGATCGAGGCCTGCGAGTTGATCCGCACCCTGGATGCGGCCAGCTCAGGTCGCATGCGCCTGTTGATCGACGCCCTCCTGAAAGAGCTTGGCCAACAGATCGCAGCATCACTGCAGGATGAGTCGCCAGCACCCGAGCAACCGCAGGGGCAGAAGGTCCACTAAGCCCAATCGAAACGCAGAAGGCCCGCCCTCGACAGGTCGACGGGGACGGGCCTTCACGCGACGATGCTGGTGGGGCTGCACGACGTCCGGGGGCGTGGACCGTGCTGCTCTGCCAGTGTTCGGGCGCTGAGCCCGGTCGCTGAAGAAAACCTACATCTAAGCGGTCAACGAAGCGTTGCGCCTCGCCGGCTGGTTC
>NZ_JAKSYJ010000108.1 GCF_022829365.1 Methylobacterium sp. J-077
GTCTGGCCGGACGGCAGCTGGATGTTGACCCAGCCGCCCTGGCGGCCGAGTTCGGTGAACAGGGTATCGGGTCCGAGGCGCGCGAGACGGACGCCTTGGGTGCCGCTCGGCAGGCTGCGCAGCGCCAAAAAGTTGTCGCCGCTGGGATCGAGGCCGACCGGGTAGCTGAAGGCCTCCTGCTGGACCTGGGCTAGAGCCAAGCCGCTGGGTAAGGCGAGCGCGGCTATGGCGCCGCCTATGATCAGACAGCGAAGCTTGTACATGCCGCTCATTCCTCAAGCGGTGCCCGGCTCGGGCAGAGGGCCTTAAAGATCTGAATGTTGGTCGGATAGCCACTTGCCGACGATCCGTCGGCGATCTTGATCGTCCCCCTTTGAAGTGGTCCGCCCTGAAGTATGGCTTTTGAGCCGACAGAGGACGGAAGCGATGGCCCAACGACCCAAGCCCGAGGAGATCGTGAGCAAGCTGCGTCAGGTCGACGTGCTGGTCTCACAAGGACAGAGCGTCGCCGCTTCGATCAGGGCGATCGGCGTGACCGAGGTGACGTACTATCGCTGGCGCAAGG